>VGOW01000005.1 GCA_016875735.1 Chloroflexota bacterium
ACCGTCTGGGACGATAGCGCAAATAAGTCGCTCGTCCAAACACAGGCAAATAGCGCGCTGTGACCCAACTATCGTGACCATGAAACTTGCTGATTGGCTGTCCGCACTTCCGACAATGAGTTTCCGTTCTTGTGCTTTCTACTGTGATTATCAAGTCGCCGCGTTGGTTGATCTCGGTCTTCAGGATGCGAACATCGGGTATTTCCAATGGAATGCTTACTTGGGCTTTGCTCATGGTTGGTTTTATTCCGTTTTTCCTGCCAGTTTACACCCCCAGATATGGGGGCTACCACGCCAATTCCCAATGAGCCGAAAGAGCCATGCTGATCACCAGTCCCGGCGACGGCCAGATTTATTACTACACCGAAGGGGCGACGAGTCCGGCGGGCAGTTTTCAAGGATATGGCCGCATCCCCCGCGCCGTGCAGGCTGTGGATCGCGGATTTCGGGAAGAGGCCGACGGCATTTACAGCGCCCGCTTCCGTGTGCCCGATGGCGGCGAGTTTGTGGTGGCGATGTTGCTCGATGAGCCGCGCATCGTGCATTGCTTCCATTTCACCGCCAAGCCGGGCGCAGAGCCGGAGGCCAAACCAACCGCCGCCGTGCCTGAACTGCAATTCATCACCGAAGCGCGGCAGTTCCAAGCCGGAGAGGAAGGAGATTCGTTTCCAGTTCTCATTGAGCGAGTCGGATACGAAGGAGCCAAAGGCCGATCTCGCCGATGTGGTGGTCGTCGCCTCGCAAGTGGGTGGGAATTGGAGCCAGCGTGTGTTGGCAGAGTCGGTCGGCGGCGGAGTCTATGAGTTTCGCCTCACCATTCCGCAGGCCGGAAATTACGCCATCCTTTTCACCATCCCCTCCGTGAACATCGAAATAGGCCAACTGCCGCAACTGGGAATCGAAGTAATTCCGTAGAAAGGGCGCGCACAAGTTGTTGGGCTGAGGCCGACGTGGTTTCGCGCAAGCCAACCGTGTCGGCCTTTTCGTTCATCGGCGGCGGCCAAAAAACTTTGGGCTATAATTCTGCCCGCCACTAATCGCTAATCGCCAATCGCTAACCCTATGACTCTTCCAATCGGTGAAAACGTCGGCGCATACCGCATCATCGCTCAATTGGGGCAGGGCGGAATGGCTACGGTGTACAAAGCCTATCACGCCAACTTGGATCGCTACGTGGCGATCAAAGTGATGCACCCGGCTTTCAAGGAAGACAAATCGTTCCTGGTCCGTTTCCAGCGCGAGGCGCGAGTGCTGGCCAAACTTGAGCATCCCAACATCGTGCCCATTTACGATTTTTCCGATCACAACGGCCAGCCCTATCTGGTGATGAAATACGTGGAGGGCGAAACACTCAAAGGCCGCCTCGGGCAAGGGCCGGCCTCGCTGGCCGAAACACTCAAAGTGGTGGATGCCGTCGGTTCCGCGCTGGCCTACGCCCATAAGCAGGGCATCCTCCACCGCGACGTCAAACCCTCCAATGTCATCATCACCGCCGACGGCCACTACTACCTCTCCGACTTCGGCCTGGCCCGCATCGCTTCCGCCGGAGAAAGCACCCTTTCGCAAGACACGATGCTCGGCACGCCCAACTACATTTCGCCGGAGCAGGCCAAAGGCGTGAAAGACCTCGACGGGCGCACCGACATCTATTCCTTCGGCGTGGTGCTGTATGAAATGATCGTTGGCCGCGTGCCCTTCAGCGGCGACACACCCTTCTCCGTCATCCACGATCACATCTACACGCCCATGCCGCCGCCCACCGCGCTCAATCCCAACGTGCCCGAATCGTTGGAAAAGTTTTTGTTGAAGGCGATGGCCAAGGAGCGCGACGATCGATTCGCCGACGCCTCGGCCATGGTGGCCGCCTTCCATCAAGCCGTCGGCGAGCAACTGCCCGGCGCGGCAACCCATCACGCGCAGATGGGCTCTTCCACAGCGGACACCGCTTCCATGCCCGCGCCCGTTCCCGAACCGACTCAGATCGCCCCGCGCCTCGCCGCCGCTCCCACTGTGAAGGCCCCACCTGCCGCTCCCACCGTGCAAGTCAAAAAAACGACCGCGCCCGCCGCCGAGCCGAAAAAACCGGGCGGCGTGAATTGGCTGATCATCGGTGGGATCATGGTCGTGCTTGCGCTGTTGGCAGTGGGCGGGCTGTTCGTCGTCAACCGACTCGCGCGCGCCGCTCGCGCCACTCAAACGGCCACCGCCGTTGCTGTTCAACCCACGTCCCTTCCCACAAAGCCGTTGCCACCCACGCCCCCGCCGCAACAACCCTCATCTCCCCCCGGCGCTACCGATGCCATTGCTCGCGCACAGGCCGCTGTTGCCGCCAACCCGGACAGCACCGACGCGCACCTCGAATTGGCGAAGGCTTATCAAGACGCAGGAATGCACGCTGAGGCGGCGCAAGAGTGGATGCTTGCCGCGCAGCTCGACGGATACACCATCGAGTTCTATCGGCGGCGCGTTGCCCTGCCGCTCCGCGACGATCCACTCACCGCGCTGATCGTGATAGCCGACGGCATTCGGCACAACAACACCAACGAAATGTGGGAACTGGCCTCGCCGCCGCTGGAGCGAGCCGCCGGGATGCCGGGCGCCGAGCCGGTTCTGCAAATGTACGCCGCCGACTTTCCCGACCGCGCCATTGCCATTGCGGCGCTGGCCCGTCATTACCTCATCACCGGCCACCCCGAACAAGCCAAGCCCTACGTGGATGATCTCCGCGCCCGCTTCCCCGACAACCCGCTCACTCATTTCGTGTACGGCGATTATCTCGCCGCCACGGGCGACATCGCTGGCGCGATTCACGAAATGGAAATCGTCGTCGCGGATCCTCGCGTGCCAGACTCGATGCGCAAACTTGTCCAGAGCCGGATCAACGAATTGAAAGGAACGCCTCAACCTTGAATCGAATCCCCGTCGTCGCTGGAAACTGGAAGATGAATAAGACTCCGGCGGAGGCCGCTGAGTTGGCCCGGGCATTGGTCTCTGCCGTTGGCGGCCTGCTCGGAGTGGAAGTGGTGCTCTGCCCGCCGTTCGTCTCACTGCACGTTGTCGGCGAAATCGTCAAAGGCACGCGCATCGGACTCGGCGCGCAAAACCTCCATTGGGAAAAATCGGGCGCGTTCACCGGCGAAGTGTCGGCGCCCATGCTGGCCGGGTGGTGCGCGCATGTGATCGTGGGGCACTCCGAGCGTCGGCAATACTTTGGCGAAACTGATCAAACGGTGAACAAAAAAGCAAAAGCCGCGCTGGCTCACAAACTCACTCCGATCATTTGCGTCGGTGAAACCCTTTCCGAATACGAGGCGGGCGAGACGAGCGAAGTGGTGACGCGGCAAGTGTGGCAGGCCTACGCCGATCTCAATCGTGATGAGGCGGAGCGCACCCTCATTGCCTACGAGCCGGTGTGGGCCATCGGCACGGGCAAAGCCGCCACCGGCGTGGGAGCAAACGCCGTCATCGGCCTGAACATTCGCGGCATCATCGCCGACCTTTTTGGCTCGGCGACAGCCGACGGTTTGCGTGTGCTGTACGGCGGCAGTGTCACTCCCGCCAACATCGTCGAGTTCATGGCTCAGCCCGACATTGACGGCGGCCTTGTGGGCGGGGCCAGCCTCAAAGCCCCCGACTTCGAAGCGATAGTGAAAGCGGCGGCGCAAGCCAAAGCATAATGGATGACCTTCCTCATCGCTTGGCTGTGGCTGTTCGTCACTCTGGCTCCGTTGTTGGCGCTGGAGCGATGGATACACCGCCACATGCAGGGCATCGGCCTGCTGCTTACCCGTGATCCCAGTCTGGCGACAATTCTATACTCGGCGTTGTTCATTCCCGGCGTGCTTCTGCACGAACTGAGCCACTTGATCATGGCAAAGGCGCTCGGCGTGGAGACCGCACGCTTTTCGGTGTGGCCCAGCCGCCAGCCCGATGGCACACTGCGTTTGGGCTACGTCGAAACGGCCAAAGTGGATTTCATCCGCGAAGCGTTGATCGGAATTGCGCCGCTGGCCGCCGGTTCCGCGGCGGTGGTGCTGATCGGGTATCGGTGGTTGGCGGTGGGCCCGTTGGGCGCGGCCATTGCCGCCGGTGATCTGTCGGCGATGGCCAAAGGATTCATCGCCAGCCTTTACTCCGCCGATTCGCTGATCGGACTCTATGCGCTGTTCACCATCAGCAATTCGATGATGCCTTCGGCCTCCGACCGCCGGGCGTGGCTGCCGGTGGCGATCATGCTCACGCTGATCGGAGTGGCGCTGTATTACTTCGGCGCGGCGCCGTTGTTGGTGAATAGCTTGGGCGAGCCGCTGGCCGCCGGGGTGCGAGTGATCGCTTCGGCCTTCACTATCACCATCGGAGTCAATTTGCTCATCATCCCCTTCATCTGGTTGGCCGAAAAACTTATCGCCCGCGCCACCGGCTTGAAAGTGAATTATTGAAGAGCGATTTCAACGCAGAGTCGCGGAGTACGCAGAGAAATAACTCACCTTCCGCACCCTCATCCCCCAACCATTTACGGCGCTTGCGCCCCGCCGATGAGAACATCTCAATTTGCGTGAGTGGTGAACGACCCATCGGCGGCGATGGTGTACAGCCCGACGACGATCCGAGTCGGCGCGCGGTCATCGGGGAGGGGCACGCGGTAATCGTCGCGCACCAATTCATTCTCTCGCCAACCCGACGTGGGATACAACCCATACACCAGAGCGGGGCGGTCGCCCTGCGCGATGATGTCGTCCTGCGAATCGATCTGCGATTGATCGGTGAGCAAAACGGCGATGTGATAATCCACCGACGGCGGGCGCAGTGCGCGCCACTCCACTGTGAGCCGAACATCGCCCTCGGCAGTGAGCCATGCCTGTGCCGTGTCGAGCGTGATGTCCGCTGGCGAGTCGCTTGCGGGTGAGTCGGCGAGCCGCGGCGCAGGGCGCACGGCCACAATCCCATCGCCCGTCGACTCCAACGCCACCGCGCCGCCGAGTCGCTCACTCCACATCTCCGGCCCGAACAACGAAAAAAGGTCTTTCGTCGTGTACAGCACGGTCGGCGCAATCGGCAAATTGCTCAGGTTGCCGCGCCCGTCCACCAAATTGATTCGGGCGATCTCACCCGTCACCCACTTGCCGTAGGCCAGCGCAAAAAAACGCGGCCCCCACAATTCCACCACAGTCGGGCGCTCGTCATCCAAGTTTTTGATTTCGGTGATCAGGCGTTCGCCGAGAGGATCGCGCGTGAAAAGCAGAATCGTTTCACGATGATTGGCGATCGCGCCGACCGCGACCACTGCGGCGATCCCCAGCCCGGCCCATCCACTCACGGGTCGCCGACTCGACATCGCCGCGACCCCGACTCCGTATCCCCCGGCCATTGCCAGCGTGGCAACCATGATCGGCATGTGCGTGCCAATGAGCAGATATTGGCCGACGGGCGCGAGGAGATAAGCCAGCGCCGCGAGGCCGAACACAGCGGCGAGGCGGCGCGTGCCCCGATGCGTGAAAGCGATCCCCAAACCGATCACAGCCGCGCCCAATCCCCATGCCGTCATCTCGTCCGCCAAAAATTGCACTCGACCGATGAGCGCGGCGGCGATCTCGGCCGGAGCAGTGGGCGGAACAATCTGCCCCGAATACTCGCGGGCGATGATCGCATCGGTGAGGCCTTCGAGCGTGAGCGGCGAGCGGCCATACACCCACGGCGAGCCGATGAGCGCGGCGAACGGAAGATAGAGGTACACGATCACCGAAAGGATCGTCAGCGCGGCAGACCCCAGCCAAACTTTCCAGCCCAGCGTACGCGCCGGCCACGCGGCGAATGTAAGGGAGGGCAGAAGCAGAGCCAGCGTGCGGTGATGCCACAACGCCAACCCCAGCATGACGCCGAGTGCGAGGCAGTGCGCCTCTGTGGGCGCGCCCCCACTTCGAGCGCGAGCCAAACCGAGCCAAACCCAAGCAATAAGCCAAGCGTGTACACTTCAGCGATGTTGGCGGATAGCCACGTGAGCAATCCGAACGGCGCGAGCAATATCGCCGAGGCCGAGCCGAAAGCTGTCCGGTGAAATTGAAGAAGCAAGCACCGTCAGCGCGGCGATTCCGAAAATGAAGGAGACGAGGCTGGCCGCCGTGATGTGTTTGACCCCGATGGCGACGAGCACATGGGTGAACACGTTAGCGAGGAAGTTGAGCAGTGGATAGCCCGGCGGGTGCGCCATCCCCCATGTGTGCCAGGCCACGATGAACTCGCCTGTGTTGTCCATCATCACTGTCACTCCGGTTGGGTCGGGGATGGGATCGTTCGAGGCGCCTATGCTCGTTTGCAGGGTACTCAGCCACAGCGCGGCGACGAAAGCCAGCGCGAGAATCGGCGCGCACATCGGAATGAGTTGTTTGAGGCGAGCCGTTGGAGTCATTTTGAATCCGGTTCGTTGGGGGGGGTCGTGTTTTTCGCCGAGAGCGCGGCCAGCAATCCGCCGACAGCGGCGATCAAAATGAGAAAGGAGATCAGTTTCCACAACCGTGAGTCGGTGAGCAGTGAGAGGGCGCCGAAGGCCGCGCAGAACGCCCAATACATCAGCACGGTGCGGCCCGGCGGCCAGCCGAGATCGACGAGGCGGAAATGCAGATGCCCGCGGTCGCCGCGAAACGGCGACTGCCCGCGCCGCCAGCGATCGACGATCTGCCAGGCGGTGTCGGCGATGGGCACGGCCATAACGAGGAGCGCGGTGGCCACGCGCGCGGGCGCGAGGATGGATAGCGCGGCCAGCCCGAAGCCCACCACCATCGCTCCGGCGCTGCCGAGAAAGATTCGCGCCGGGCTGAAGTTGAACGGCAGAAAGCCGAGACATGCTCCGGCGAAGGCCAGCGCGTACAGCGCGATCTGCGGTTGATCCACTTTGAACATCATGTGCGCGCCGAAGAGGAGCGCGGCGATCCCGCCCACGCCCGCCGCCAATCCGTCCAGCCCGTCGAGGAAGTTCACCGTGTTCATCATGCCCACGATCCAAAGTGTGGTGAGCGGATAGGTGACGAACCACGGAAATTTTTGGAAGCCGAACACGGGCAGTGTGACTTCTTCGATCCATACGGTGGCGGTGATGGCGATGAGGGCGGCGATGATCTGTGCGGCGAACTGCGGCGCGGCTTTGAATTCGTATCTGTCGTCGGCGAGGCCGAAGAGGAAAACGAAGACCGTGCCGATGAGCAGTCCGGCGATGGGCAGACGGTGTTCGGGTTTGAGCGGGCCGAAAAGATAGAGCCACACGGCGACGCCGAAGAATCCGGCGAACAGTCCGAGTCCGCCGATGCGCGGAACGGGGCCGGTGTGCTGGCGGCGTCCGCCGGGCGTGTCCACGAGTCCGAGCCGCCGCCCGAGTCGAAGGGCGATGAGTGTGCCGAGGGCGGAGAGGAGGGCGGAGGTGAGAAGGACGAGCAGTGAGGTCAATCGGAGTTCATTGCACCGCAGAGACGCAGAGAACGCGAAGATCGCTGAGAGTCTTTATGAAATGCTCCGCGCTCGGCGTCTCTGCGGTGAGTTAGAGTGGAATGTGCGGTTACCCGGTGCCGAACTGTCTGTCGCCCGCGTCACCGAGGCCGGGAACGATGTAGCCGATCTCGTTGAGGTGGCTGTCCACTGCGCCCACGTAAATCGGCACGTCGGGATGATCGGTTTGCATTCGCTGAATGCCTTCGGGCGCGGCGATGAGCCCCACGTATTTGATCCGCTTCACGCCCCAGTTTTTGAGAATGTGCGCGGTGGCAGTGGCCGAGCCGCCGGTGGCCAGCATCGGGTCGAGAATGAGCACTGCGCCGACGCGCGGCGAGAGGGGCAGTTTGTTGTAATACTGCACCGGCTTGAGAGTCTTCTCATCCCGGTAAATGCCGATGTGCCACACTTCGGCGGAGGGCATCATCTCCCAAATGCCTTCCACCATTCCCAGCCCGGCGCGCAGAATGGGCACCAGCCCGATCTTTTCGACCAGCTCTTTCCCGGCGGCTTCGCCCATCGGCGTCGTCACCGTAATGGGGTTGACGGCCAGATCGGCGGTGGCTTCGTACGCCAGCAGGGTCGAGATTTCTCGAATCAGTTCACGGAATTTTTTGGGTTCGGTATTGACACTGCGAAGTTTGGCGAGTTTGTGAGCGACGAGTGGGTGAGGGGAGGGGAAAACGTTGGACATGGCATCTCCGTTTCAGTGGGCTGTTGAATTCTAGTCTGAACGGAGGGGAGATGCAAGACAGAGATGCGCGCAGCGCCCAGCGCCTTCCTGCTATAATCCCCTCCATGCCCGAGGAGTCCTCCGACCGCGTCGTTTCCCCCAAACGCCGCCCCGACGATCGGGTGGATTACGCCCTCCGCCCGCAGAAACTCGACGAATTGATCGGGCAGGATAAAGTGAAAGAGAATCTCGCCATCCTCATTATGGCGGCGAAGAAGCGCGGCGAGCCGCTCGACCACTGCCTCTTTTACGGCCCGCCCGGACTCGGCAAAACAACGCTCTCGCACGTTCTGGCGAACGAGATGAGCGTGAACATCAAAGTGACCGCAGGTCCGGCCATCGAGCGCCCCGGCGACCTCGCCTCGATTCTCACCAACTTGCGCGCGGGCGATATCCTGTTCATCGACGAAGTGCACCGGCTCGGCAAGGCGGTGGAAGAAGTGCTCTACCCGGCGATGGAAGATTACGCGTTGGACATCGTCATCGGCAAAGGCCCCAGCGCGCGGAGCATCCGCCTCAAACTGCCCAAGTTCACCCTCGTCGGCGCAACGACCCGCCTCGCCCTCATCAGCGCCCCCATGCGCGCCCGCTTCGGCGCAGTGTTCCGGCTCGATTTCTACGAACAAGCCGCGATGGAAATGATCGTCCGCCGCGCCTCCGAAAAACTGAAAGCGCCCATCGACCCCGACGGGGTGGCCGAGATCGCCCGCCGCGCGCGCGGCACCCCGCGCGTGGCCCTGCGCCTCCTCCGCCGCGTGCGCGACTTCGCTCAAGTCCGCGCCGACGGCGCGATCACCCAAGCCATCGCCCGCGATGCGCTCAAGCTGATGGACATCGACGATCTCGGATTGGACGACATCGATCGCCGCGTGTTGAAAGCCATCATCGAAAAGTTTAGCGGCGGGCCGGTGGGATTAGAAACGATCGCCGCTTCGATCAGCGAAGAGGCCGACACGATCATGGACGTGTATGAGCCGTACCTCCTTCAACTCGGATTCCTCGACCGCACGCCGCGCGGGCGCGCGGCCACAAAGTTGGCTTACGAGCATTTGGGCCTGGCCTATCCCGGCGACGAACAGCCAAAGTTGATTTGATGGATCTGCAAACCATCGGCAAGTGGTTGATCGTGATCGGGCTGGGGCTGGCCGTCGTGGGCGGGGCGCTTTGGGCGCTGGGCCGGGCCGGAGTCCCGTTGGGGCGCTTGCCCGGCGACATCCGCATCGAGCGCGAAGGCTTCTCTTTCTACCTCCCGATCACCACTTCGATCTTGATCAGCATTGCGCTGACGCTGGCCGTCAATCTCGTTTTACGACTGCTCAAGAAGTGAAAACGTCCGACTTTGATTACGACCTTCCGCCGGAGTTCATCGCCCAGACTCCCATCGAGCCGCGTGACGCCTCGCGACTGCTCGTGTTGGATCGCGGCACCGGCAACATCACTCACAGCCGCTTTCACGGCATTGGCTCATTCCTTCGCCCCGGCGATCTGCTGGTGACGAACGATACGCGCGTGCTCCCGGCGCGGTTGAAGGCGCGCAAGTCCACTGGCGGCGCAGTCGAAATTCTATTGCTCCGTCGGTTGAGGCCGCTGACGTGGGAAGTGATGGTGGGCGGCAAAGGAATCTTTCTCGGCACGAAACTGCTCATCGACGGCAGGGCCGATGTGTCGGCGGTGGTGATGGACGAGCTCGACGGGCCGCGCCGCGTTCTGCAATTCTCCGAACCGATCACGCCGTTGTTGAACATGCTCGGCGAAATGCCACTGCCGCCGTACATCCACGAGCCGTTGGCCGACCACGAACGCTATCAAACCGTGTTCGCCCAACCACCCGGCTCGGCGGCGGCGCCCACTGCAGGTTTGCACTTCACGCCTGAACTCATTCAATCGCTCACTGCCAAAGGCATCCGTTGGGCCACCGTCACACTGCACGTCGGCCTCGATACCTTTGCGCCCGTAACCGAAACGGAAGCCGAGCGGCACAAAATACACACCGAGTATTGCCAACTGCCGCGCGCGGCGGCGGAGGCGATCAACGAAACGCGAGCGGATGGCGGCAGGGTGATCGCGGTGGGCACAACATCGGTGCGCGTGCTGGAAACGGCGGCGCGGGACTCCGGCGGCGGCGCGATCCAACCGATGATCTGCAACACCGATCTTTTCATCATGCCCGGCTTTCAATTCCGAATCGTGGATGCGCTCATCACCAACTTTCATTTGCCGCGCTCGACACTGCTCATGCTCGTGTCGGCCTTCGCCGGGCGCGAAACGATCCGCGCCGCCTACGAAACGGCGAAGGCGGAGAAGTATCGCTTCTATTCTTTTGGCGATGCGATGCTGATCTATTCGCCGGGGCGCTCGTAAAAACAGAGAAGCGTGTTGCCGTATTTGCGCTGATCGATCAGCGTGAGGCGGGTTAACGGCAGTTCGGCGTGTTCTCGCGGATCGATTTGGACGATGGCCCAGCCATCGGGGTTCAGCCATTCGGGCTGAGAGTCGATCAACGTCAGGCTTTTCGCCCACAACGATTGATATTGCGGCGGGGCGATGTAAATGTAATCGAAGCCGGACTCGGGCTTGGCTTTGAGATATGCCAGCGCGTCGCCGCGAACGACCTGCGCCCGCTGGCCGAGACCGGTGATTTCAAGATTGGTTTGAATCGTTTTGATCGCCAATCGATCCGAGTCGATGAACACGACTCGCGCCGCGCCCCGACTGAGGGCCTCGATGCCCACACTGCCCGTGCCGCCGAAGAGATCCAACAACGCGGCGTTCAGGATCCCCACGCCGATGATGTTGAAAGCAGACTCTTTCACCCGATCCATCACTGGGCGGGTGGAGTCGCCGGGCACCATTTTGAGTCGGCGGCCTTTGGCCGCGCCGCCAATGACGCGGATGCCGGGCATCAGCCGACTACGTTTCTCGCCGCCCGCAGGTTGGCCCGCGGGGCAGTGGTGGGGGTGACACAGCCGGTGCCCAAAATGAGTCCGCGCCCCCCGGTGGCATTCATCGCCTCGCGCGCTTCGGCTTCCACCGAGTCCGGAGTTCCGCGAACCATCGTCTCCCACTGACGCCAACCGCCGCACACTGCGCCGCCAAATTTCTTTTTCCCTTCGGCCAACGTCGGCGGCGTTTCGCGGTCGTGCCAGTTGATCACTTGCGCCGGATACTTGGCGACGAGATCGAACATCACCGACTCGCCGTGCAGGTGAAGCGCGTTGAGCCACAGGCCGCGCGCGGCTTCGAGGATCTGCCGGTCGTGAGGTTCGCCGAACTCGCGGTATTCCACTTCGGAGAGGAAGCGCGTGCTGGCGAACTGCACGGCGTAAAAGATTCCGGCGATGCCGGCGCGCGCGGCGGCTTCCACGAAGCGGAGGGTTGTTTCGGTGATGACGGCCAGCGCGACTTTGAGCTCGCCCGGGTGCAGACGAAGGTGCGTGAGCAAATGATCGCCGCCCACCAAATTTTTGGCTTGCGAGATCGGGCTGAAGATCGTTTGGATGAACGGCGTGCCGTCGGGCAGGCCGTCGCGGATGAGTTCGAGCGCGCACAGTTGTTCGCCGAGTCCGCCCTGCCGCGGGTCGAGCGGTTTGAGAGCCAGCCAATCATCTGCGCGGCGGATGACGCGGCGCGTGTAATCGCGTGTGCCTTCCGGGTTGCCGCGCCATTCGTCCTCCACGCCCCAACCGCGAATGCAGAATGAGCTGGCCGGAGTGACTTTGACGAAGTCGAAATCGTAAAGGGATTGGAACTCGATTGTGGCCGCCGCCAGATCGGCCGGGCGCTGATCATCGACGGGGAAGTGCCGCCACAGGGCCACCGGGGCGCGGTCACCGGCCTCGCCGTTGATTGCCGCTTGGAGTCGATCTCGTTTGTTCATGGGTATCCTCCGTTCGCAACGTTGGAGCGCGGCTATTGTAACCGCATCGACGCGCCGCGCAACTGTGGGTCTCTCCGCCGCCCGATCACCAAAGAGGTGTAATCCTTCACACCTCAGACACGAAGTGTCTGTTGCATGGCCTGCACGTTAGACAAACCGCCTCCGGCCATTGACGGCCAGAGGCGGTTTGTTGTATGCTTTAGGCAGTTGCAAATAGTTGCAATAATGCCGCATGGCAAGAAAGCGCCGCGCTCAACAGTGAAACGTTTTCCGGTCGAGATGGACAAACATGTCGGGAGCCAATGAACTGCGTTCGCGCGTTCGCGCGCACGGCAAGCGGGTGACGCCCCAACGCCAACTCGTCCTCGATGCCATTCGGGCGGCGGGCGGCCATGTGACGACCAATGAAATTTTCACCCACGTATCGGCGGCCGCTTCCAGCGTCAACCGGACGACGGTGTATCGCAATTTGGATTTTCTGTGCGAGATGCGGCTGGTGGTGGCAGCGCAGATCGGCGGCAAAATGTATTACGAGATCGCCGGAGAGGAGCCGCATCATCACCTCGTGTGCCGCCACTGCGATTCGGTTGGCGAGATCAGCCATCGGACAGTGAAAGCCCTCTTTGATAAGATCGAACGCGAGCAGTCCTTTGTCGTAGATATGGATCACTTGGCGTTGTTTGGTTTGTGCGCCGAATGCCGCCATACGGTCAGCAAACCCAAACTCAGAACCCGGCGCAAGCGGGGCGGGTGACTCTTTCTTTGGATGACGTTATGAAACCCATCCTTCCTCTCTCTCCACCGCACTTGCACATTCCCGATGGCTTTCTTTCCATCGGCGTCGCGCTGGTGGGATGGGCGTTGGCTATCGCAGTGGTGGGCTATGCACTACGGCAAACACGCGGCCAATTGGGCGACAGGCAAATCCCGTTGATGGGCGTGCTGGCCGCATTCATCTTCGCCGCGCAAGCCATCAACTTCCCGGTGGCCGGCGGCACGTCGGGGCATTTGCTCGGCGGCACGCTGGCGGCCGTTATCATGGGGCCATGGGCGGCGGCGCTCATCATGACCAGTGTGATCGGCGTTCAAGCGTTGGTGTTTCAAGACGGCGGTCTCGTGGCGTTGGGCTTCAACATTGTGAACATGGGCATTGTCACCGCGTTCACCGGACACCTCGTTTACAAATTCGTCAAGCGTCTGATGGGCGAAGGTCGTAACAGTTTGTTGATTGCTGGCGCAGTAGGCGCGTGGCTCTCGGTGATGGTGGGAGCGGCGGCTACCGCCGTTGAACTGGCGGCGTCGGGGACAACGCCTCTCGGCATTGCCCTGCCGGCGATGATGGGAGTTCATGCGTTGATCGGAATCGGCGAAGCGGCGATTACAGTGGGCGCATTGGCGTTCGTGTGGGCCGCTCGCCGCGATCTATTGAGCATTGGCGAGACGGCGCCCGCGCAGGCCGGAGCAGGTTGGGTGGCCGCCGGGCTGGGCATTGCGCTAGTCGTCGCCGTGTTTTCGTTTGCCGCCTCGCCCGACCCCGACGGATTGGAGCGTGTGGCCGCCGACAACGGCTTCATCACTGCCGCGCTCGATCCGATCTTCCGCGTGTTGCCGGATTACACCACTCCATTCATCGGCAACGAAATACTGTCGGGCACGATTGCTGTCGTCGTTGGCACGCTGGTTGTGTTTGCAGTGGCGTTCGCCGTTGCCCGGACGCAGCGCAAGGCCGTATCGTAATGTAAGTGCTTCATTTCCATTTCGCCGAGCAGGGGCGCGGCCACAGCCTCATCCACAATCTCGATCCGCGAATCAAGATCATCGGGGCGGTGTTGTTCATCGCCGCCTCGACGATCTTGCCCTCCGGGTCGTGGCCGTCGTACGCCCTCTTGTTCATCGCCACCCTTGCCGTCGCACGCTACGCGCAATTGGGGACACTGTTTGCATTCAAACGATCCTTCGTGGCTCTGCCGTTTGCGCTGGCGGCCATCACTTTGCCTTTCACCGTGCCCGGCCAGCCCATTGCGCAGTGGGGCGGCCTCACCCTCAGCGCCGAGGGCGCGATCCGGTTCATCAGCATCATCGTCAAATCGTGGGTCTCGGTGCAAATGGCGATCCTGCTCACCGCCGTCACTCCCTTTCACGATTTGCTGTGGGCGATGCGTGAACTGCGAGTGCCGCGCCCGCTGGTGAGCATTGTCGGCTTCATGTATCGCTACCTCTTCGTGCTGGCCGACGAATCGACTCGGCTGATGCGAGCGCGCGCCGCGCGGGCAGGGCAGGGCGCGGGCAAAAGCGGCGGCAGTGTGCTGTGGCGCGGGCGCGTAGCCGGGGGGATGGTGGGCAATTTGATGCTGAGAGCCTTCGAGCGAAGCGAGCGCATCTACGACGCCATGGCCTCGCGTGGATTCAGCGGCGACCTCCTTTCAATTTCACCCCCGATCATCATCGATCGGGATCGCAACGCGCTCGTCGGCTGGGTCACGTTCATCGCCATGACTCTGTTGATCGCTTTTGTGTTTTGAGATGCATCACACGATTGAAGTTAACGACTTGCGATTCAAATATCCCGACGGGCACGAAGCCCTGCGCGGCGTGACGTTGAGTATTGCCCCCGGCGAAAAGGTGGCGCTGGTGGGGCCGAACGGCGCGGGCAAATCAACGCTGATGCTGCATCTCAACGGGATTCTGGAAACACAGCATGGCGAGGTGTGCTCGTGCGGGCAGCTGGTGAAACAAGAGACGCTGGGGAAGGTGCGCGCGGCGGTAGGGCTGGTGTTTCAAGACCCGGACGATCAACTGTTCTCGCCCACCGTGTTCGACGACGTGGCCTTCGGCCCACTGCACATGGGCATGCCCGAAAGCGATGTGCGGCAGAGGGTTCGTGAAGCGTTGGCCGCAGTGGATATGGCTGAAGCCATTGACCGGGTGTCGCACCACTTGAGCATGGGGCAGAAGAAACGCATCGCCATTGCCACCGTGCTTTCGATGTCGCCCGAAATCCTCGTGCTCGACGAGCCATCGGCCGGCCTCGACCCCCGCGCCCGGCGCGGGCTGATCAACCTCCTCCGCCGTCTGCCGCAGACGATGCTCGTCTCCACGCACGACATGCGCATGGTAGCCGAACTCTTCCCCCGCACAGTGATCATGGATTTGGGCCGGGTGGTGGCCGACGGCCCCACGCCCCAGATTCTGGCGGACACCGCTTTGCTCGAGGCGCACGGCCTCGAAGCCCCTTGACCCTTCTCCGCAACCTTTCCTCGCTTGGGGCGTATCTCTACAGAGATTTCTAATCTAACGTGATTCGAGATAAATGGTTTTCACCGCCGAGCACGCAGAGAACATTGACGCCAATATAGAGGAGCATTTCTCGGCCATATGACGGCGGAACTGTCAATTGGCACATGATTACGAAAACGCTTTAGGGATATAATTCGGCTGTTTGATAGCATGAGGCAATATCGCAATGAGTGAAGTTTCTCAAAACCACTATCTGGTGGACGTTCACAACGTCATCAAGAATTTTCAGGGCCCGGCGGGCACCATTCACGTGCTCAAAAGCGTCAACCTGAAGGTGCACGGAGGAGAGTTCGTGGGCGTGCGCGGGCCAAGCGGCTCCGGCAAATCTACCCTCATCAACATGATCACCGGCATCGACCGCCCCACCAGCGGCGCGGTGCGCGTGGCCGGAGAGCACATTGAGAAGATGAGCGAGAACCAACTCGCGCGCTTTCGCGGCAAGCACATCGGCGTGATCTTTCAATTCTTTCAACTTCTGCCCACCCTCACCGTGTTGGAAAACGTGATCCTCCCGATGGACTTTTGCCGGGTGTGGAAGCCGAAGGAACGCCCGGAACGGGCGATGATGCTGTTGGATCAGGTGGGGCTGGCCGATCAGGCGCACAAACTGCCCAATACTCTCTCCGGCGGGCAGCAGCAGCGCGCGGCCATTGCTCGCGCGCTGGCCAACGACCCGCCCCTGCTCATGGCCGACGAACCCACAGGCAACCTCGACAGCAAGACCGCCGACAAAGTATTCACGCTGTTCGAAGATTTGATCAAGCAGGGCAAGACGTTCATCATGGTCACTCACGATGTTGAGCTGGCCAAGCGCATCCCGCGTGTCATCGAGGTGTACGATGGCATTCTTTACGAAGGCGGGGAAGTGTTGCAGTAGTGGGTGTCGCATTCCGCAAGGTGTGGCGCGATCTGTGGAAGAACAAAGGCCGCACTGTCCTCGTGGTGTTGAGTATCGGAGTCGGCGTGTTGGCGGTGGGCATGATCATCGCCAGCAATGCCCTGATCTCCCGGCAGATGACTCTATCGCAAAAGGCGAGCCGCCCGTCGAACGTGATCATGTATTTGGCCGGGTTGATCGACGATGACACGGTGGCCTCGATTGCCCGCCTGCCCGAAGTGGTGGACGCGCAGGGAGTCGTGAGCTACGACATTCGCTGGAAGCCGACTCTCGACGCCGAATGGAAACAATCTACCCTGATCGCCCTCGACGATTACACGCACCAGCAGTTCGACCTCGTCGAACTTCGGTCGGGCGCATGGCCCGGCTCCGACTCGGTGGCGATTGAATTCAATCACGTGACTCCGTACAACGCGCCCGCCGTCGGCGGCACGATCTATTTCGAAGTCAACAACCGGCCCAAAGCCGTCACCCTGGGCGGCACGGTGCGCGACCCTCAACAGTTCCCTCCGCCCTTCGCCCAGCAACCGGCGTTCTATGCTACACGCGATATGATGGTGTTGCTCGGTGGTTACCGTGACTACTCGCAGTTGAAATTCACCATCCCCGAATACACCAAACAGAACGCCGACACCGCCGCGGATGTGGTCGAGAAGCGGCTGAACAAATTAGGCGTCTCGGTGGGCTTCATCCAAACGCAAGACCCCAACCGCCATTTCCTGCAAGACATGATGGACGGCGTGGGGATGGTGCTGGGCGTGATGGCCTTTCTCTCGCTGTTGCTCAGCGCCATCCTCGTCATCAATACGATGAACGCGCTCGTCGCCCAGCAGATCCCGCAGATCGGCATCATGAAAACGGTGGGCGGCCTCTCGCGGCAGATTGCCCAACTCTACCTCGCCGGGGTGAGCGTGTATTGCTTTCTCAGCCTTGCTCTTGCCGTGCCGGTGGGGGCGCTCGGCGGCGATGCGCTGGCTCGTTGGATGCTGGCATTGCTGAATGTGCCCACATCCCCTTTCGAGGTTTTGCAGATTGCGCTCATCGCCCAAATCGCCACCGGCCTGCTCATCCCTCTGCTGGCCGCGCTGTGGCCGGTGATGCAGGGCGTTGCCGTTTCGGTGCGGCAGGCCATCAGCGCCTATGGCGTGGGCACGGGGCGTTATGGAGGCGGGCGCATCGACAGGATACTGAGCCAGGTTCAGGGTTTGCCCCGCATGACCGCGCTCGCTCTGCGCAACACCTTCCGCCGCATTGGCCGTGTGGCTCTCACCGAGATCACATTGATTGTGGCTGGAGCGATCTTCATGATGGTGGTCAGCACTCACTACTCGTTCAACAAAACCATCGAGCAGTTGTTTGCCGGGTTCGGTTTTGATGTCCTCGTGGGATTCGAACAGCCTCAGCGGGTGGATGAAGTGGCGCCGCTGATGGAATCACGACCGGGCGTGGAACATGCCGAGATGTGGATGTGGCGCACTGCCAAAGCCAAAGTTCCGGGCGCCGAAGGCCCCGGCGCCGATCACGAAATTTTCCTCCGCGCCATCCCGCGAGACTCCGAACTCTTCAGCCCCGAACTTACCGGGGGCCGCAACTTGGTCGCCAACGATGGACATGCACTGCTGTTGAATCAGAAATTGGCTCGCAAGATGGGACTCGGCGTGGGCGATCGGATCGAGATCGATCTCGGCGATGCAGGCGAGACGGACTGGACGATTGTCGGCCTCATCTTCGATCTGGGAGGCCGAGATCAGAACACGGCCTATCTTCACCGGGACACATTGGCCGAAGAGTTGAATCAGGTGGGGCGGGCCTCGGTGGCCGAGATCAAAGTGTCGGTGCCCACTCTTGCCGCGCAGGAAGCCGTTGAAAAAGACATGCGCGACTATTTCAAGTCGCGGGGAGTCACCGTGAGCTGGACGGACACGGCGATCCGAAACACGGAACAGGCCAACGCCCAATTCAGCATTCTCACCACGCTGTTGTTGGTGATGACCTTTTTGATCGCCATCGTTGGCAGCATGGGACTCTCCGGCACGCTCTCTATCAATGTGTTGGAGCGCCGCCGCGAAATTGGCGTGATGCGGGCGGTGGGCGCTTCATCATTTGACGTGGCGATGATCTTCATGGGTGAAGGCCTACTGTTGGGCGTGCTTAGCTGGGTGCAAGCCCTGCCCATCAGTTTGTTGGCCAGCCGTTACTTTGTCGAGACGCTCGGCGAAGTCATCGACTTCCCGGCGGTCTATCACTACTCGACGACGGGCGTGTGGGTGTGGCTGGCAATTGTGGTGGCGCTGTCGCTGTTAGCCAGTTGGTTGCCCGCGCGCCGCGCCACTCAGATCAGCGTGCGCGAGAGTCTGGCATACGAATAACACTTCGCGCCTTTGCAAAGTTGATGATGGTTGTCCTTTGGGGCGTTTCAATATCTAGGGAGCATAAAATGAAAATCAGCAAACTGTTGTTTATCGTTGTTGTTGGCAGTATGGTGATTGCTGCCTGTGGCGGCGGCGCGACGCCCACCGCCGATACATCCAACGTGCCGGTGGTGGCCGACGATTTCTCGGTGGTGGCCGAAGGCCGGTTGCTTCCGGTTGAGTATGCCAACATATCATTTGCTGCCAGCGGCAAGGTGGCCGAGATTTTGGTAGCCGAAGGCGATGCGGTGACGGCGGATCAAGTCATTGCCCGGCTTGAGAACAGTGAGCAGCTGCAGGCCGAAGTCGCCCGCGCCGAAGCGGAACAGCTGAACGCCCAGCAAGCCATTGACGACCTCAATGACAATGCTGATCTGTTGCGAGCGCAGGCGCAGTCGGATGTCGCCAATGCCCGCGATCAACTGGACGATGCGCAACGGCGCTTGCGGAATCTCAACTTTCCGGATTTGGAATGGTATCAGGATCGGGTGGACGACGCCCGCAATGCATTGACCACGGCCCAAGAAAATGTCGTTGTGACCGACATTGGCTCGTTGGATGCGTCATTGCAGGCGGCGCGCGATGCGCTGAAGACGGCGGATGAGCGGCTGGGCAAGATCAAAGTTGCCATCGCCGGGTGCCCGGAGTGCGACCCGAAACGATCGGTGACGATTGACGGCTTTCCCCAGACATTGGACGATGCCCAAGACTCGTACAACGATATTGCCAACACCGTCCGTGAACTTGAGATCAAAGTGGCGCAGGCCGAGCGCGGCAACACCACCGCCATTCGCGATGCGGAGGATGATCTGCAAGATGCGCTCGATGATTTGGACTCGGCTCAAGCCGAGCCGAAGCCCATTGATGTGGCGATTGCCGAAGCCAATGTGGCGCTGGCCGAAGCCAAGTTGAACGACGCCGAGAAGCGGCTGGCCGATCTGCAAAACGGCCCCGACCCCGATGCTCTGGCGGCCGCCGAAGCGCGATTGGCCTCGGCCGAGGCCGCGCTGGCGGCAGCCAAAGATGCGCTGGCGAACAGCGAACTGAAAGCGCCGATTGCCGGTGTGGTGTCCGATCTCAAGATCAAAGTTGGCGAGCAGATCGCGGCAGGGCAGGTGGCGTTGGTGCTGGCTGATTTCTCCAGCTGGATCGTGGAGACCGACAATCTCACCGAAATCGAAGTGGTGAAAGTTTCCGAAGGGCAGAACGTTTCGGTGGTGTTGGATGCTTTGCCGGATGTGACTCTGAAGGGCGCGGTGAAAATGATCAGCCCCGTGTTCGAGGAGAAACGCGGCGACATCACTTACACGGTGACGATTTCCCTTTTGGACACCGACCCCAAGATGCGTTGGGGCATGACGGCGGTGACGACGTTCGAGAAATAGAGTCGTTCGATCTCAACTTCTGAAAGCCCTGCCCCCGCAGGGCTTTTCCGTTTGAGGAGGCGCGATGGCAACCACGTATGATTTTGTCAGGTTGGCTGAGCGGGAAGATGTGCGAGGGCGGCCCTTCGCCGATGCCAGCCACAGCGCTGATGACTTGCGAGCGTTGCAAAGCATAGCGGCGCGGCTGGCCGACATGCTGAGTGGATCTGATCCGCAGCCCCTGCATGTGGAAACTCATGACCCCAACGGACGCTGTTTGCGCGTCATCGTGTCCCGGCCCGAAATGCTGGCGACGGATCGCGATTTGGTGTTCGTCGGCTTCTTCGGCCAGCGACGGGCCAACGCCGATCCGGCGCCCATTGACGAGGTGGATCGAACATTGGTTGCCGAGTTCGCGGCGTATCCCGAAATATTGAGTTACTGCTCCCTCGAATTGGAGAATGGAAACTACGGCAATCTCGTGTTGCTGGCGCACGATGGTGCGCGCGAACATTGGCGAGAAAGCGCGCGCCATCAATATGCAGTGGCCGAACTGGCTCCCTCGTATTACGCTTCGGTGCGTTTGCACAGCGGCGCGGTTGTGGGCAGATTGCGCGGGCGCAATTTCAGATTCCGGCGCACGAAGTATTTCGACTATCAAAACGGATTCTGGTGCGCCCTCCGCGAGCCTGCGCTCTTACTCCCTCTCCGCCACAACCTGCCCGCGTTTGATCACGGTCTTCACTAGATTTGTTCCGAAGCGATAGCCGATGTGCCGGTAGTCGGGCGCATCTATGATCAACACATCGGCCTGCTTGCCGACTTCGAGACTCCCGACTCGGTCGGCCAGCCCAATCGCAAAGGCGGCATTGACGGTCGCCGCCGCCAGAGCCTGCGCGGGCGTGAGTTTGAGATAGCGGCAGGCCAGCGCGACGACAAACTGCATCGATTCGCACCAGCCCGTGCCGGGGTTGCAGTCGGTGGCGATGGCGAGGATCGCGCCCGCATCGAGAAACTTCTTTGCCGGTGTGTATTCCTTTTGCGCCAGCCCGAACGGTGTGGGCGGCAGGGACACCGCCACTGTGTTGCTCTTGCCCAGCGCGGCAATGTCTTCATCCGGCGTGAACACAACGTGATCCGCCGACGCCGCGCCGAGTTCGACTCCCATCCTCGTGCCGCCCAGCCCCACGAATTCATCGGCGTGAATCTTGACTCCGAATCCCAACACCCGCGCCCGTTCCAGAATCCGCCGCGATTGCTCAACCGTGAACGCGCCTTCCTCGCAGAACACATCGGCATACGCAGTATTGCTGATTGCTGATTGCTGATTGCTGACCGCTGGCAACATTTCGTTCACGACGAGATCAACGTACGCCTCCTCGCGGTCTTTGTATTCTTCGGGCACGGCGTGCGCTCCGAGAAAGGTGGGCACGATGTCCCACGGGCCTTCGGCCTGCAATCGGGCAATGGCTTCCCATAGCCGGAGTTCGGCGGCGGTGTCCAGCCCGTATCCGGTTTTGATTTCCACCGTCGTCGCCCCGTGCGCCAACATTCGCCGCAAGCGCGGGCGAGTTTCCTCCGCGAGTTGATCGACGCTGGCGGCGCGAGTCTTGCGCACGGTGGACATGATGCCGCCGCCGGCGTTCATGATTTGCATGTACGTCGCTCCGGCGAGGCGCATCTCGAACTCGTTGGCGCGATCTCCGACCCACACCAAATGCGTGTGCGGATCGACGAAGCCGGGCATGACGACAGAGCGAGAAGCGTCGAGGGTGGAGCGTGGAGTGAACTGAGCCCGCAAATCGGAAGTTGGGCCGACGGCGACGATCTTGCCATCGAGTATCGCCACTGCGCCATCTTCGACGAGGCCGAGTTCGCCGAGGGCGCCGCCCCGTTGGGGGCCGTTGGGGATGGTGAGGAGTTGCGCGGCGGAGTGGATGAGGAGATCGATGATCATTTTCACCACAAAGGCGCGAAGACACAAAGCGCCACAAAGAAACGGTGTGTTCCTTCGAGCCTTTGAGTCTTCGTGGTGAATCTTCTACTTTAGCATCGGAATCTTGATGCCGTGCCGCTTCGCCGCGGCGATGGCTTCGGGGTAACCGGCGTCGGCGTGGCGGACGACGCCCATGCCCGGATCGGTGGTGAGCACGCGCTCGACTCGCCGCGCCGCTTCGGGCGTGCCGTCGGCCACGATCACTTGCCCGGCGTGTTGTGAATAGCCGATGCCCACGCCTCCGCCGTGATGAAACGAAACCCAAGTCGCGCCGCCCACCGCGTTGATCAGCGCGTTGAGAATCGGCCAATCGCTCACGGCGTCGGTGCCATCCCTCATGCCTTCGGTCTCCCGATTGGGCGAGGCTACCGAGCCCGAGTCGAGATGATCGCGCCCGATCACAATCGGCGCTTTCACAATTCCCTTCGCTGCCATCTCGTTGAACTTCAGCCCGGCCTTCGCTCGCTCGCCGTAACCCAGCCAGCAAATGCGCGAGGGCAAACCCTGAAAATGAATCTTCTCTTTCGCCATCTTCAGCCAACGATGCAGATGCGCATCGTCGGGGAAGAGTTCCATCACCGCTTCGTCGGTGCGATAGATGTCTTCGGGATCGCCGGAGAGCGCCACCCAGCGGAACGGGCCTTTGCCTTCGCAGAATAACGGGCGAATGTAGGCCGGGACGAAGCCGGGATAGTTGAAAGCATCCTTCACGCCCGCATCGAACGCGCGTTGGCGCAAGTTGTTGCCGTAGTCGAACACCTCCGCGCCGCGCTTCTGAAATTCGAGCATCGCCTCGACGTGCCGCGCCATTGAGACCATGCTTCGCCGCTCGTATTCGTTCGGGTTCTCGGTTCGCAGTATGTTCGCTTCGTCGAGCGACATGCCGTGCGGAACGTACATCATCACCTCGTGCGCCGGAGTCTGATCGGTGACCACGTCGGGCAGGATGCCGCGCAGGGCGAGTTCGGGGAACACATCGGCGGCGTTGGCGATCAGGGCAACCGACTTCGGCTCCCCGGCCGCTTTCGCCTCCTCGACCATCGTCATCGCCTCTTCGAGCGTGTCCACGACGACATCCACGTAGCCCGTCTCCAGCCGCCTCTGCGCCCGCCACGGATCGATCTCGACCACCAGCGCGACTCCGTTGTTCATCGTCACCGCCAGCGGCTGCGCGCCGCCCATGCCGCCCAGCCCGGCAGTGAGCGCGAACTTGCCGCGCAGATCGCTCCAGCCTTTTTGCGTTGCCAGCGATCCGAACGTTTCGTATGTGCCCTGCAAAATTCCTTGAGTGCCGATATAAATCCACGAGCCGGCCGTCATCTGCCCAAACATGATCAACCCTTTGGCCGCCAGTTCGTCGAAATGTTGTTGAGTGGCCCAGTGCGGCACAAGATTCGAATTGGCGATGAGCACGCGCGGCGCATCAGGATGCGATTTGAAGACGGCGACCGGCTTGCCCGACTGCACGAGCAGGGTTTCGTCATTCTCCAATTCTCTTAGTTCTCTCAATATAGTTTCAAAACTCTCCCAATCCCTCGCCGCCTGCCCGCGCCCGCCGTACACCACGAGGTCTTGCGGGCGTTCGGCCACGTCGGGGTCGAGGTTGTTTTGGATCATGCGATAGGCCGCTTCTTGCAGCCAGCCTTTGCAGGTGAGGGTTGCGCCGCGCGGGGCGCGGATGGTGCGAGCAGTCGTCATTGTGCGTTTTCTCCGTTCTCCCTCTGATCCCGTTCTATCAATTCTTCTATGGCGGTGGCGAACGAAAAGAATAGGTCGGAGTCATTGGCCAATGCAGCCTGAACCTTGAGGGGGTCAATCACGAGATACCCGTGAACGAGAATATTGCGAAATCGCACCAGGCCGACCAGCCTTTGAGCCAATGGCTCGGAGATCAGATTCTCGCGCCCGAGGATAGAGAAGATGTTTTCGGGTTTATCGGGGGTCTGCAAGCCGTAGTACGCTACGAGATAGTTGCCGATGTCAATGCAGACCTGCGCCGCCAACTGAAGAGTCCGCTCAATCGCGCGCTGGCGTTCTTTATCCCCCAAATACTCTTCCAGTGTGAGACTGACGTAGGGCTGAAGTTCCTCAATATACTCTTTCAGTTTTCGCAGACGCTCGACGACGCCGGTGGTATCCATAGAGTAATCCTTCTGATTTGAGCCGCCGGAGAAACTCCGACTGCTGATATTCAAAGTATGGCTGATAGTCATAATACTCGCTCCGCAGGCGCATCTCGAAACGGCACCGCGCCCCTTGGTCCCGCGCGTAGATTACGCTGCCGGTCTTGAGTATCTGGAAACCGAAGACTAAGCCGACCTCATTGATTGTGACAACATCCGCTCGCCGCCCAAACGCCGCCTCGGCCTCCCCCATCGCTTCCAGCCGAATATCCCACGCCGTATTTGAATCCACCCTCTCGGCCAACAGCAATGCCACGTCCACATCGCTGAACTTGTGCGCCTTGCCCGCCGCCACCGAGCCGAACAGATACGCAGCGACGATCTCGGTTCGGCGCTGGAGGTAGGCTATGAAGGATTGCGGGATTTCGATTGGGTGGGACATGGCGGTTATCTCACTTCAATCTTTGAGTATCCACACCAACACCCCTCCCATCACCACTCCGCCGATCGCGCCGGGCGGAAAACTGAGGAGAGGCATGAGGTTGCTCAACGGCACGGCCAGCGCCCACGCCAGCGCCGAGCCCGGAATCCACCACAGCGCCCGCTTCAAGTTTCGGCGCAGGAGGAGCCATTGACCCGCGCCCAAAACTGCGCCGCTCGCTGTGGCAGCCAATAGAAATTGCAGCCACTCTGCCAACGTTTCGCTGTTTTGCGTTCTGGTCAGGCCGTACGTGATCGCGTTGCCCGCCGCCCAGCAAGCCACAGTGATCGGAATCCAAGCGCCCACGCCGTTCAATCTTTTACGCAACAGCGCCCATTGATACAAGCCGGCGAGCGCTCCAGCAATTCCGCCGCTGACAATGCCCAGCCGAAGGTTGATGGAAAGCTCGCCTTCAACTTGTGAAGGGCCAGCCGCAGAGGCGGCGCAACAGAGGGCAGCGCCGGCGGTCACGCCCAACATGGACAGAATCACCGTGCGCGCTTTTTGCTTGAGTGTGCTCCACTGAACCAGGCCAACGAAGGCGGCAATAATAAAGCCCGCGATGGTTCCGCCGATAAGCGATGTCGACAACCGCGCCAGCGGCGGCGTGTTCAAATACATCTCAACCTCATCAGGATCCCAAATCCCAGAACTGAAGCCCATCACGGCTTGAATGGAGACGGCCACAATGGAGGCCAGGATCAGGCTCAAGGCCCAATTGACCCAAAGCCATGATGATGCGCGCCAGTTGAGATGCGAGTCCATATCACCTGCACGTATTGCAGTTATCTTACTCGCCTTCCCCCTTCCATCTCTCCCAATGCAACATCTCATCCATCGCGCTCCTCCCGCCTTTCTTCTGCGCGGCGGCCAGCGCGGCAGAGTCCGCCGGGTAGCCGAACGAGATCGCGGCGCGGATGTGCAGATCATCGGGGAAGCCCAACAACTCGCGGGCTTTGTCCGGTTCGTAAATGGTTGCCATGCACGAGCCGATGCCCATCTCCCACGCTTCGAGTTGCATGTAAGCGGCGGCCTGCCCGGCGTCGAACATGATCGACCAGCGCACGTCGGGGTGCACGGTGACGATGGCGATGCCCAGCGCCGCTCCGGCCAAATGCCCGGCAAACGTGCCGCACTCGGAGAGCGCCTTCAATCGCGCTTTGTCGCGGAGGGCGATGAAGTGCCACGGCTGCATGTTCTTCGCGCTCTGCGCTCTGCGCCCGGCGTTGACAATGCGATGCACGATCTCATCAGAAATGGCTTGCTCAGAAAACTTTCGGACGGCTCGTTTGGTGCGAATGGCTTCGTGGACTTCCATAGTTCGGCTCCGTATTTCCGCGTACCACCTTTACCCCGGCCTCATGCGGCCGCGAGTGGTTTTGCTCACCGCCTCGAACGTGGCCGCCGCGCTGTGTTCGAGCGAAGCGATCTCATTCAACCACAATCTGGCCGCCTCACGGTCTTTCACTTCGGCGGCATTGATGCGCACGTTGAGCACCGCCGCTCGCGCCGCCGCCAACGCAAGGCTCGCTGCCGAACCGGCGTCGCTGATCGCGTTCACATTCCCTTTTTCGGCGGCGATGGCCGTGAGGCCCAGCACGGTGGTGGCGTCGCGCGCCACCCGCAGGGGCGCCGCCGCCGCCGCGTGCATTGCTTTCTCAATGGCCTCATCGCGCGCTTCAACTTCCGCATCCGAATCCTTCGGCAGTTTGTAGGCCTTCATCACTTCGTCGAAAGCGGCGATGTCGGCGGCGACCGACGCGGTGAGATCGGCGCGCAACTTTTCGGCGGCGACGATCAACTCCTGCATCTCCGGCTCCACGTCGGCATATTTCTTTTTGCCCACCGTCACCCGCGCCACCATGGCCACGAGCGCGGCGGCCATGGCTCCCGCGTATGCGCCCGCCGCGCCGCCGCCCGGAGTCGCCGTCCCGGCGGCAATCGAGTCGAGAAACTGGTTGGCGGCCTCCCCCGCGCCCACCGGCAAATCGGCGGCGGCCAGTTTGTTCTCGAAAATTTGATCATCCTGCAATCCGTCGAGCTGCCAATACCACTGCGCCGAGTCTACCAGCGCCGCCTGCGGAATCATCCCCACCAGCTCCGAGCGTGTGATGCTCGCGCCGTAGCGCGCGGCCTCGCGGCGGATCATTTCCGCCACGCGATGCACCGGCGTCATTCTGAAATTCGTCAGGTTCATGCTCACTTGCGCCTGCCCATCCACGAGCAGGCCCAGCGCCTTCACATACCTCAGCCCGCCCGACGATTGGCGAATGGCGCGCGCGATCTTTTTGGCGATGCCCACATCGCTCGTGTTGAGATAAACGTTGTAAGCAATGAGAAACGGCCTCGCGCCAATCACGGTCGCCCCGGCCTTGCCCAACTTCGATGGGCCGAAGTCGGGTTTGCGATCTGGATTATTTGCAATCTCCGTTTTCAGATCTTCGTACTGGCCCCGCCGAATGTTTTCCAGATTTTCCCGATCGGGTCGGGTCGCCGCCGACTCATACAAGTACACCGGAATCCCCAACCCACTCCCGACTCGCTCGCCCAGCCTTCGCGCAATAGCCACGCAGTCGTCCATCGAGGCGTTGCGGATCGGAATGAAAGGCGCCACATCGGTCGCGCCGATGCGCGGGTGTTCGCCCGTGTGCTGATCCAGATCGATCAACTCGGCGGCTTTGGCGATGCCCGCGTACGCGCCCGCCTCGATGGCGGCGGCGTCGCCCACAAACGTCACCACCGTGCGGTTGTGATCGTGATCGGAACTGACGTTGAGCACGCGCACGCCCTGCGCCGACCTGATGGCTTCGACAATGGCCTGCACCACTTCGGGGCGGCGGGCCTCAGAAAAGTTTGGGACGCATTCGATAATCTGTGTCATGGGGTCGTGAGGAGAGAACGAGATGAAAGATTAGAGATTGGGAGTTTGGAGTTTGTGATTTGGAGTTTTCAACGCAATGGTTTCTTTTCCGTACAGCCGGTCTTCGATTCGCCGAACGATCTGATCGAGGTGCTCATCATACAGCACGTAGTCGATGCTGTCGGTTTCCACCGTGAGCACCGGGCAGAGGGTGAAGTTGCCCGCCCAGCGATCATACAGCGCGTTGAGCCGGTCGAGATATTCAGCGGTGATGGATCGTTCGTAATCTCTGCCGCGCTGGGCAATGCGCCGCAACAGAGTCGGCACTGAGGCCCTGAGATACACCACGAGATTGGGCGGGGTGAGCAACATGCGCAGCGTTCGATACAGATCGCAATAGGTTTGCCAATCGCGATCGGTCATGTGCCCCTGATTGAAGAGGTTGCAGGCGAATATCTCGGCGTCTTCGTACACACTGCGATCTTGTATCACCGACTTTTCGTGTTCGAGCATGGCATGGTGCTGTCGCAGACGCCGCGAGAGGAAGAAGGCCTGTGAGTGGAAACTCCAGCGGGGCATGTCATGATAAAAATCGGCGAGATAGGGATTCTCCTCGAACGCCTCGAAGAACGGATCCCAACCCAGTCTTCGCGCCGCCAATTCGGCGAAGGTGGATTTGCCCACGCCGATGTTCCCGGCAATGGCGACGAAGTATTTGGTCATGCACGTAGTTTAGCCCAAAGAGGGGCAATGTCAAACGACACACCCTCGCCCGCGCGTTATGGTAGCATTGCCGCCTATGAGTCAACTCTTCGCTATCTTTCTCAACGTCATCACCCCCGTGTTTTCGCTGGCGGCGCTCGGCTACTTCGCCGGGCCCAAATTGCAGCTCGACGCGCGCACCCTTTCGCGCTTTGCCTATTTCATTCTCATCCCGGCCTTCGTCTTCGACGTGATGAGCGCGGCGCAGATCGATCTCGCGCTGACGGCGCGCATGGCCCTCTCGACAATAGCCGTGCATCTCGGCTGTGCGGCGCTGGGGTTCGCCGCGGCGCGCGCGCTGAGGCGCACGGCGCAGATGACGGCGGCCTACATGCTCATTGCCATCTTCGGCAATGTGGGCAACTTCGGCCTGCCCATCGTGCAATTTCGATTCCCCGACGAGCCGCGCGCGCTCGAAATCTCCACCGTGTATTTCCTCGCCATCATGGTTGTGTCGTTTGTGGTAGGAGTGGCGGCGGCCAATTGGCATCGGGGCGGGAGCGTGAAGGCGGCGCTGGCGGTGATCAAAACCCCGGCCCTGCTCGTCCTGCCTCCGGCCATCGTCGTCAACGCTCTCGATTTGTCCATCCCGCCGATGGTGGGCCGCGCCGTTTCTCTGTTGGCGGCGGCGATGATCCCCACGATGATCGTGGCGCTCGGCGTGCAGCTGGCCAGCGCCGGACTGCCGCGACTCAACTCGGACATGATTCTCTCGGCGGGCATCCGGCTCCTCGGCGGGCCGTTGCTGGCGGTGGCGCTTGCTGGCCCGTTCGGCCTCGGCGGAGTCGAGCGAAGCATCGGCATCATTCAGGCCAGTATGCCCGCGGCGGTGCTCACCTCCATCATCGCTTTCGAGAATGATCTCATTCCCGAATTTGTCACCGCTGCCGTGCTGTTCTCCACTGTCGCCAGCATTGTCACGCTCACGATAGCGCTGGCGTTGGTGTGAGAATCAGGCCAGCGCCTCTTTCATGCGCTCCAATGCTTCCAGCAGTCGCGAACGCGGACAGCCGAAGTTGAGACGCACAAAACCGTCGCCGCCGGGCCCGAAAGTTTTGCCATCGTTGAACGCGACTTTTGCTTTCTCCAAAAAGAATGTGTGGGGGTCGCCGTCGATCCCGGCGTGGCGGCAATCGAGCCAAGCGAGGAAGGTGGCTTCGGGGACGGTGGTTTGGATGTCCGGTAGTTGGGTGGTTAAGCATTCAACGAGGGTGTCGCGATTCTCTTTGAGGTATTGACGGAGCGATGCGAGCCATTCATCGGTGTCGGGATCATCGCGGAAGGCGGCGAGGGCGGCGGCGAGGCCCAGGCTGTTGATCCACGGGATGTCGTCTTCGGTGGCGGCGAGGATCGTCGCCCGCGTTTTGGGATTGGGGGCGATGACGAATCCGCAAGCCAGCCCGGCGGTGTTGAATGTTTTGCTTGGCGCGACGAGGGTGATGGTTTGGCTGGCGATTTCGGGCGCGATGGCGGCCAGCGGGATGTGCGCCGATCCGTCGAGGATCAACTCGGAGTGAATCTCGTCGGCGCAGATGATGACGTTGCGCCGCAGGCAAATCTCGGCCAGGCGAGTCAGTTGATCGCGGGAGAAGACGAAGCCGCCGGGGTTGTGCGGGTTGCAGAGGAAATAGAGTTTGGCGCTCGGCGCGATGGCCTTCTCGAAAGCGTCGAAATCAATTTCGTAGTGAAAGGTGGGGCCGTCGGAGACGAGGGTGAGCGGGGTGGTTTGTAGCGCCCGCTGGTTGCGAACGGGCGCGGAAAGGAAGGGCGGATAGATGGGCGTGTGGGTGAGCACGCCATCGCCGGGCTGGCCGATAGCGCGGCACACGGCGTTCATGGCGCGGACGAGGCCGGGCAGGGGGGTGATCTGATCGGGCGTGACGCGCCAGCGATACAGCCGCCACATTCGTTCGCACACCACTTCGAGGTGTTCGGCGGAGGGCTGTTCGTAGCCGAAGATGCCGTGCTCCACTTTGGCGCGCAGGGCTTCGAGGACCGCGCGGGGCGAGGCGAAGTCCATGTCGGCGAGCCACATCGGCAGAGCGTCGAGGGGGTATTTATTCCATTTGTAGCTGTTGCTCGGGCGGCGGTCGATGAGTTGATCGAAGTCGTAGGGCATGGTTCGGATCAATCGTAAAGATTCTTCCCCTCCAATTCCTTCTCGCGCTTTTGGACGAAGCCGGCGAGGGCTTGTTGGAGTGCCGCATCGAGCGGCGGCGGCTCGTAATGGGCGAGCATGTCCTTCCAAATTTGGTTGGCGCGTTTGGCCGCGTCCCACCCACCGGCGGCGGCCCACGTTTCGTATCCGAGTCGGTCGGCCAGCGCGGATTGATGGAATTCGGTGGCGAAGCGGGCCTGCGTGTGCGGCGTGCCGAAGTGATGGCCGCCGGGGCCGACTTCGTTGATCATGTCGAGGGCCAGCGTGTCGTCGTTGATCTCGAAGCCGCCGAAGAAGCGAATGAACATGGCCATGTTCTCGGCGTCGATGATCCATTTCTCGAACGAGGCGGTGAGGCCGCCCTCGAGCCAGCCGACCGAATGCAAAACAATGTGCGCGCCGGCCAGCATCACCGGCCACGCCGACCACAGAGATTCATAGGCCGCTTGCGCGTCGGGAACTTTGGCCGTGTTGAGACTGCCGCTCCCGCGAAACGGAATGCGGTAGCGGCGGGCGAGCTGCGCGCCGACGAGCGTGGCCCACGCCGCTTCGGGCGTGCCGAAGGCCGGAGCGCCGCTCTTCATATCGGTGGAGGTGGTGAAGTTACCGTACATCACCGGAGCGCCGGGCCGGACGATTTGGGTGAGGGCGATGCCCGCCAGCGCTTCGGCGTTTTGCTGGGTTAGCGCTCCGGCAATGGTGATCGGCCCCATCGCTCCGGCGGAGATGAACGGCGTGACGATGACGATTTGACCGGCGCGGGCGTAACTGATGAGGCCGCCGGCCATGCGATCATCGTACCGGAGCGGGCTGCTGCAATTAATGACGCCGCCCAGCACGGGGTCGCCGCCGATGTCGCCGAAGACCATCTTCGCCATCTCGAAGCAATCCTGCGGGATGATGCGGCCATGCAGGGCTTCCATGATCGGCTTGTCGGTGTAGAGGAAATTGGCGCGCAGTCGGCGCAAGTGGCGGATGGATGACGGCGTGTCTTGCAACGCCACCATCTCGCCGCCATTGATGTGAATCACGTTGCACATCTGCCCCAACTTGCAGAAGTTCTCGTAATCTTGTGTTGTGCCGCGCCGCCGCCCGCGATCCAGATCCGAAGCGTAAGCCATGCCGACGTTGGGGGCCAGCGCGATGCGGTTGCTTCCGATGCGCACGTTGCGCTCCGGGTTGCGCGCCCGCCAGGTGAATTCGGCGGGGGCTTGGGCGACGGTTTCCATCAGCAGACCGCGATCAATCCACACCATCTGCGAGGCGTGATCAACTTTCGCTCCGGCCTTTTCGTACAGACTCAGAGCCTCCGCATCCATCACGCACAGGCCCACTTCCTCCAGCAATCGCAGAGACGACTCGTGTATCTTTTCGATCCCCTCCGGCGGGATGATTTCGAGCGGCGGGAATGGGTTGCGTAATTCCTTGAACGGAATTTTAGCCAGCGGAATCTCCGCTCGCCGCTCGCGCCGCGCGGCGTGTCGGCTCGTTCTATCGGGTGTCGTTCCCATGATTCAACACCAAGACGCCAAGACACAAGGACACAAAGAGGTTTACTTTACTTTGTGTCTTCGCGCCTTTGAGTCTTCGTGATCAACCTCCTCCAGCCCACGCGCCCCAGCCGGTTCACGGCCAACACGGCGCTGATTAAGATGAGCGCACCGCCCGCCCACTGTGTGAGCGTCAGCCGCTCGCTCAAAAACAGCATTGACCAGATCACGGTGAGCAATGTTTCCAGCGGCGCAAGCAGACTCACCTGCGCCCCGCCGATGCGAGCAATGGCGGTGAACAAAAGCAGGCGGGCCAGATACGTGGTGACGACAACCAGCGCGATGATCAGCGCCCAGCCGTTCAATCCGGGATCGTGCCACTCGGCCCCCGTCGCAAACCAATAGCCCGCCGTCACCACAGCCATTGTGACCACCATGTACAGCGTGGCCGCGCGCGAGTCGTAGTGATTCAAATGCCATTGTGTGATCACAATCTGCAAGGGCACGGCGAGGAGCGACACGGCCACCAGCGCCGCGCCGATAAGATTCACCTGCCCGCCGGGGCCGATGAGCAAATACACGCCGCCCAGCCCCAGCGCCAGCCGCGCCGCGTGGCGATACGTGAACCTCTCGCCGCGCAGAGCCAGCATCGCTAATGTGAACAACGGGCTGAGCGACCAGATCATCGAAGCGATGGAGCTGTTGATGAACGTGAGCGACCAGAAGTAGGACAACATGCCCACGCCGTTTGCCAGCCCGGCCAGCGCACACCACAGCAGGCCTTTGCGATCCATGCGCAGCTGCGCCGGTTCGCCGATCAACAGCGTGACGAACAACATGACCGCCGTGATCGACAGTCTCAGCACCAACACCGTGCTGGGGTTGAGGCCGATGAGCACCGCCGCGCGAACCAGCGGCGTGGCAAAACTGAAGCACAGCGTGGAGACAAAGGCAACAATCCAGCCGACGCGAACGCGAGAGGAGGTTGTCGGCGCAACGGCGGCCGATGGGGTCATGCCCGCTTTACCTTTGAGCCCTCGTTGTCGGTGATCGCCGCCGTCACCGCGCCCGCGCCGTGCCCCATTCGCGCGCGCATCTTCGTGCGCAGGTCATAACTTGGCTTTCCGCCTTTCACCAGCGCCCACACGGCCAGCCCGCCCATACTCTGCCCGCAGGCCAACGCGCCCGCCTCGCGCATCACTGCCATCATCGCCTGCGCCTCATCCGATACGCGAGCCGAAGCCTGCAACTGCATTAGCTCATTCGCAAACGCGCCAATATCGTCGCTCACTATCGCCGCCCACAACGGCTCGATGTCGCGCGTTGCTTCGGCGTTCACCAGAGCCAGCCGCCGATCCTTTTCTAAAAATTGCGGCGTATCCTTTGGGGCGTGCGGCGTGTGGATGACGAACACCCATGTATGTTTGTCATCGTGCTTCAATTCGTGACGCCGGATCAAACTCCCGTCCGTTCCAGCCACAAGCACGCCGCCTCTGCCGTGACTCCACGCTTCGAGCGCCCACTCCGATCCCAACCCGATCTCCTCGCCGAGACCGTGCGGGTCTTCAAGACCCGCAAGGCCTCGCAAACCCTTCGCCACGCTCAACCCCATCATCGCCTCACCGCCCAACCCCATGTGCGCCGGGATCGCCAACTCGATCTCGATCTCGCCCTGCGGCGCCAAGCCATGATGCTCGAACCATCGGAGCGCCTGCTCGCGGGCAATGTTGGCTCGCCCGCCGGTCACGCTCAACTCGTCGCGCGGCCTCACACTCATTTGAATGGGCGGATACTGAAGCGTGATGCCCAGCAGAGCCGGTTTGCCCTCGGCCATCACAAGGCCGAGAGGAAGACAGCATGGGGAAGTGATCTCGATAGACATCATTGTAAGCCACGAATTGCGCGAATTTCTCGAATTATAGCGAATTGCAGTTGGGGCGATGGGCAAGACCGACGCGGTTTCCGAAACCGCGTCGGTCTAAAAACCATCAGTTGGATGAAAATGATCAGCGTTCATCTTCTTTTTCAGCGTCATCTGCGCTCCGCGCTTACGGCGTCAATGCACGCTCCCCAATCTCCGCCTTCCGCTTCGCCGCGAACTCTCGCATCGCTTCGCACACTCCTTCATCCAACTTCGGTTCCTCATAATTTCGCAAGGCTTCTATCCATTTCGCGTGCGCTCTCTTCGCCGCATCCAAACTTCCGGCCTCGACCCAGTTGGCATATTGTAACCGAGTGCTGACGATTGGATTGTAAAACGCCGTGCTGTAGCGCGAGAGGGTGTGCTCGGTATCGAAGTGGTGGCCGCCCGGCCCAACTTGATTGATGAAAGGCAGAGCCAGCGATTCGTCGCTCACTTCACAGCCGTGCAGCAGCGCCTCCATCATCGCCAAACACTCCACGTCAATGATGAACTTTTCGTAACTCGTCGTCAGCCCGCCCTCGGCCCAGCCCGCGCCCTGATACACAAAATTCGTGCGCGCCAGAATCGCCGGCCACAGCGACATCATCGTTTCGTAGGCGGCCTGCGCGTCGGGCACGTTCGATGATGATAACGAGCCGTTGCCGCGAAAGGGTAGTTTGTAGTGGCGGGCCAACTGCCCGGCGGCCAATGTTGCCCACGCGCCCTCCGGCGTGCCGAAACTCGGGCTGCCGCTCCGCATGTGCGCATCCACCGTGAAGTTGCCGTACAGCACTGGCGCGCCGGGATTGATCAATTGGGTGAGCGCGATTCCCACCAACGCTTCGGCGTTCTGCTGGGCAATCGCTCCGGCAATGGTGATCGGCCCCATCGCTCCGGCGGCAATGAATGGCGTGATGGCGCACGGCTGGCCCGCTCGCGCATAAGTGATGAGCCCGCCCAGCATCCAATCGTCGTATCGCAGAGGCGAATTGACGTTGATGATGCCGATCAGCACGGGCTTGTTCTGCGCCGCCTCCAACCCACCGAAGGCTGTGGCAACCAACTCAATGCAATCGTTTGCCACCGTCCGTCCGCGCGAGTGGCCCATGATCGTTTTGTCGGTGAGGCGAAAGGCGGCGAAGGTGGAATCGAGATGGCGGGTGTGGGCCGGAAGATCGGTCGGCTCCACCAGTGTGTCCGATCCGTGATGCAGAATGTTGAAGCAGTGAACGAGTTTGAGCAGTTCTTCGAGATCGGCCAGCGTTCCGGGTCGGCGGCCGCGCTCGTAGTTGGTGCTGTAGGCCTGCCCGCCCACCGGGCCGAAGACGATGTGATCGCCGCCGATGACGACGGACTTGGCCGGGTTCCGCGCGTGAAGGGTGAACGAGGAGGGGGCCTTGGAGACGGCGCCCATCAGAAAGTCACGGTCGGGCCAAACCCGACGCGCCCCGACATCCACTTTCGCTCCGGCTTTGCGAAAGATTTCCAGCGCCTCGCCGTCCAACAATTCGATCCCCGTGTTCTCCAAAATCTGCATCGAGGCGTTGTGGATGCGGGCGAGGTCGTCGGGCGTGAGCACGTCGAGCGGCGGCCACGGCGAGCGCAGTTGGCGGAACGGCGCGGTCGTTGCGTCGGAGGTTTCGTTTCTTCGTCGGCGGGACATGTGAGGAAAGGTGAAAGGGGGCACGCGGGTGACGCTGATGATGCGGATGAACGCTGATTCTTTTTCAAAATCGATCAGCGTCAATCTGCTCAATCCGCGTACACCGCGCTTGCGTGCTGGTGCAAGTGTCCGCGCACCGACTCTCACGCCTTCATTCGCTCGCTCTTCGGATCGAAGAGCGGCTCGGGCTGAACGGTGGCGGCGCGGCGTTCGCCAAAGTATTCGATCTCAAGAGCCGTTCCCACTTTAGCGTATTCGAGCGGAAGGTAGCTGTAGAGAATGTACTTGCCCACGCTGTAACCGTAATTGGCGCTGGTCACGTAACCGATGCATGAGCCGTTGGAAAAGATCGGCTCGTAACCAAAAGCCGCGCCGCACGGGTTGTCGAGCGTGAGACAGCAGAGTTTTTTCTTGACGCCTTTCTCTTTGATCTTCTTCGACGCCTCTTTGCCAATGAAGTCATGGGGCTTGTCGAGCCTCACCACCCAACCGAGTCCGGCTTCGTAGGCGTTGTGCTCGGTGTGCATGTCGCCGCCCCACAGGCGGTAGCCCTTTTCGAGCCGCAAGGTGTCGAAGGCGGCCATGCCTGCCGAGATCAGATCGAACTCTTTGCCCGCTTCCCAGATCGCATCCCACACTTGCAAACCCTGATCGAACGGCATGTGCAGTTCCCAGCCGAGTTCGCCCGCGTACGAAATGCGAACCGCCAACACTCGGGCCGCGCCGATTTCGATCCATTGGCAAGAGTAAAACGGAAAGGCTTCATTGCTGAGATCAGTCTCGATGACTTTGCCGAGAATCTTGCGCGCGTTGGGGCCCCACAACCCGAGCGCCGACCACGACTCGGACACGTCAGTGATGGCGACCGATCCATCAGTGGGGGCGTGGCTCCGCACCCAAACCAAATCCTGCGGGCGGGTGCCGTCACCGATCATGAGCCAGAATCTGTCGTCGGCCAGACGGGCAACGGCCAAGTCGCGGCGCACGCCGCCCTTTTTGTCGAGCCACAGCGTGTACACCACCGAGCCGACGGGTTTATCTATTTCGTTGGTGCAGAGATAGTTGACGAACTTGAGTGCGCCGCGCCCGCTCACTTCGATGAGCGAGAGGCCGGTGAGATCGAACAGCCCGGCGCTCTCGCGCGTGGCGAGGTGTTCGGCCCCGGCAATGGCCGACCAGTATTCGGCGGCCCAGCCGGATCGCGCCGGGATGCGGTCGTCGTATTTTTCCAACAGCCGCGCGTTCTCTTCATTCCAGTTCGGCACTTCGATTCCGGCGAAGGCGGTGAAGTTAGCCTTGAGGTCTTTGTGGCGCGGGTGAAACGGCGTGAAGCGAATGTTGCGCGGCTCGCTGAGCGGCTGGCGTGGATGAACGATCTCGTAAATCTCGCGGTAGTTTTTCAGGCTGATGCGATCCATGAAACTCTTTGTGGTCACATGAGTCTGGAAGCGATGCAGATGCGCTTGCCGCACGTCCCACTCGGTTTCGCCGTGCGTCATCCACTCGACGGCGGTCTTGGCTACGCCGGGCGCGTGCGTGAGCCACGAGGCCGTTGCCACCCACAATCCTTTGATGTGCGACTCGCCGATGATCGGCATCCCATCCACCGAAAAGGCAAACATGCCGTTGAACGATTTGGCGAACGTGCTCACATCTTTGGCGGCGGGGGCGAGTTTGCCGAAATGCTCCCACGGCCCGGCGAAGTCTTCGGGCGTGAACGGGCGCATGGCGCTCTTCTTCACGTCGCGCGAATACACCATGTGAGGCCGATGCCAATAACTGCCCACGCCCAAACTGTCCCAATGGAAGCGGCAGTACATCGTGTGGTCAACGTCGCGGAAACCGACGTGATGCACTTCGTCTTCGACGCGGTGATCGCTGTACTGCGCGAGTTCGGGCAGAGGGGCGGTGATGGCGTATTGATGCTCGAAGGCGACCAGCGGAATTTGGATGCCGAGTTTTTCGCAGAGCGCGGGCGACCAAATGTTGGCGCACACGAGGGCGGCTTCACATTCGATGCGCGGCAGGGCAGAGTTGTTGGTGAGGAGGGCGGCGATGCGGCCCTCTTTCACCTCGAAATCGGTGACGGCGGTGTGGCCGACCGCCTCGACACTGCTCATGGCTTGCGCCTCGCGCACCAGCGCCGCCGACACATGCCAGCCGGCCACGATGGCTCCTTTGGGGATGAAGATGCCGCCGAAGATTTCTTTGGGGTTGATCAGCGGCGACTTGGCTTTCACTTCATTGGGCGAAAGCAAATGCGACTCCACGCCGTACGATTTTGATTCACCGTGCAGGCGTTTGAGGTCGTTCCACCGTCGCTCGCTGGTGGCCACGTCGAGGCCGCCCACGCCATTGTACAGCCTGCGGTCGGGTGACCACGGCTTGAGTCCGGCCATGAGATCGGCCCCGTACACGGCCATTTGGGTGAGCAGCTTGGAATGGCTGAGAGCGACGACGCCGCCGGGCGCGTGCGAGGTCGAGCCGTCGTTTTCCCAGAGTTCGCCTTTGTCGATCAGCAAAATATCTTTCCAGCCGAGTTTGGCGAAGTGGTACACGGCGGCGGCCCCGACAATTCCGGAACCGATGACGACGACGCGATATGTTTTGCTCATGGCGTTTCTCACTTCGTTATGGTGTTCGCGAAGGCGAGCGGATAGTTCGGGTCGGTGACGGCCGGGCGATTGATGCGGAAGGCGGAGAGGTCGTGAGTCGCGCGGCCATCGAGCGCGAGTTCGCTCAGAATCTTTCCGGCCAGCGAGGCAAACTTGTAGGCGTGCCCCGCGCCGACGAAGACCGAAATTTGTGGATGACCCGGCAAGGCATCGAGGATGAAGTTTCGGTCACGCGGCATGTCGTATTGGCAGGTTTTGGTGAAGAGGATTGGACCGAGAAAGCCTGGGCAATACCTGCGGAGAAATTGCCCGGAGCGCAACTCGCGTTTGGGATCGGGCAAATAGTCGCGCCTATCGGGATCGACGATTGGCCCGGCGGCGTCCATGCCAAGCTTGGTCGCCACTTCGCCGTACACCGGGAAGCCGTAGGCGTACGGATCGCCCTCCCACATGAACGTGGGGAAGCGTTCCATTGAAAACTCTTTGAGGTTGGGCGTAGCGTAATACGTCACTTGCTCTTGCGTTACAGCGATGCCAAGATTGAGGCCGAGGCTGGCGAGCACTTTGTCCGTCCACCCGCCCGCCGTGAGAATGAGATGCCCGCACGAAAACGCTCCCTGCGCGGTGACGACTTCCGCGCCGGAGCCGGAGGAACGGATGGCGATGACGGGGCAATGGTCGAGAATCGTCGCCCCGCGCGATCTGGCCAGCCCGATGTGCGCGGCGTTGCCTTTGGCCGCGTCTACCAAGCCCATGTCGGCCTGATACAACACGTCCACTTCTTCATCGAAGCGCCACTGCGGATAGCGTTTCATGGTTTCGTCGGCGGTGAGGCGCTCGAAGGGGATTCGGCAACGAGTCATCGAGGCGGCGCAGTCTTCAATGTACTGTTGGTGTGGGCCGTTGCGCAAAGCCATCGCGAGGCCGCCGGTCTTGTGCACAAGTTTGAGTCCCGACTCGGCCTCGACGGTTGCCCAAGCCGTGTATGAGTGCGGGGTGAGGCGCGTGTACTCGTCGCTTTCGTAAGTGAGGCGGATGATGCGCGAGTGATCTTGCGAGCCGCCTTTGCTGTGGCCGATCTCGAATTGCTCGACGCCGAGCACGCCCCGGCTCCGGCGCGAGAGCCAATAGAGCGCGGCGCTGCCGATGCCGCCGCAACCGAGAACGATGATGTCGTAATGAGTCTGCATGAGGGATTACCGAACTATACCCGAAGTGCGCAAACAAAGGCTACAGGCTGGAGGACAAGATCGCGTTGCCGCGCTTATGCCTGAAGCACAACGGGGCGATACAATTTTGGCGTGAAAGGGATGACGGGCAATCGGTGGGGGTTGGCTCTGGGCTTGATCGGGTGGGGGGTCGTTACCGTTGCCGCGCTCGGGCTGGTTCTTTTCGTCTCGTGGTATCGCCAGTCTGCCGATTATCCGGGAGCGATGCTGGTGGCCGATCACACGATCTACAAATTCAGCCCGCACCTCTCGGTGCGGCGCGACACCTCGTACCGTTCTGGCGACGAGTTTCCCCGCATCTACAATTGGTATTCCAACGGGTTCAATCTCGGCACAGAAGCGCGCGACCAGGGCGGCTGTGTTCTGCTGGCAAAGTCGTTCACCGACCTCTCGGTGATCGAGCGGCAGATGAGTGTGATGATCTGCGAGACGCCCAACGGGCGGATGATCTTTCTGATGCGCTCTGTGTCGTTACGCTTTCGGTAGCCCCGTCTCCCGAATATCGATCACTTCCTGCTCTTCGATTTCTTTCAAGGCCAACAGCAGTTCGCCTTGAGTGCAGTGCCGCACTTTGAGGATGATGTCCCACGCATCGGTGCGTTTGGGTGTTCGCACACTGCCCATGGCCATCACGCCCCAGCCCCGATCCGAAATGGCGCGAATGAGTCGGCGATATTCGCCCAGCCGGTCGGGCACGCGCATCACCACCCGCCATCCGTGATCCTGCGCGCCCAGCAGTTCCTGCAATTGAATCAGCAGATCGGTTTCGGTGATGATGCCGACGACGATGCCCTCTTCGACGACGGGCAGGCCGCCAATCTTGTGTTCGATCATCACATCGGCGGCCTCTTCCAACGTGGCTTCGGGGCCGATGGTGTGCAGGTCTTTGCCGGTGATCATCACTTTGCTCACGGTCATGTCGGAGAGGTGGCGGGCGATCTCCCACACATCCAAACTGGCGAGCGTTTCGGGCGGCAGGGCAAGGCGCTGGCGTGTGACCAACCCGATGAGCCGTTTGCCGCTGCCCACCACTGGCACGTGGCGAATGTTGTTCTCCACCATCAACTTCTGCGCGTCGATCACTCGCATGGTGGCTTCGGTCATGATCGGATGGCGGGTCATATAGTCTTTGACAAACATGGCGTCGAATGATGAATTATGAATTATGAAGGATGAATGGCCTGCACTTTCACCCTTCCGCCTTCATCCTTCACCCTTTGGCAGCGGGGATGTTGACCACCGGCTCGAGCGCGCGCAGCTGCGCCAATGGGATGTGGCAAAAGATTCGGTGGCCGCCGCCGTCGTCCTGCCACGGGGGGGACTCCGCCTCGCACACTTTGCCGCCATCGGGCAACAGCGACCGGCGCGGGCAACGAGTGTGGAATCGGCAGCCGCTCGGCGGGTGCAGGGGGCTGGGCACCGAGCCTTCGAGGCGAATGTGTTTCTGCTCGGCGTCGGGATCGGGAATGGGGACGGCGGCCAACAGCGATTCGGTGTATGGATGATACGGCGGGGCGTAGATCGCTTCGGCGGGGCCGATCTCCACCACTTGCCCCAAATACATCACGGCCACAAAATCGGAGATGAAGCGCACGACGCTGAGATCGTGCGAGATGAAAATCATCGTCGTGTTGTGTTCGCGCTGAATCTCCAACAGCAGATTGAGCACGGCGGCCTGCACCGACACGTCGAGCGCCGACACCGGCTCATCGCACAGCACGAGGTCGGGGTGGCCGGCGAAGGCGCGGGCGATGCCCACGCGCTGTTTCTCGCCGCCGCTCAATTGGCGCGGGAAGCGATCGTAATAGTGCTCGTCGAGTTTCACCGATTGCAGAATGCGCACCGCCTCGTCGTGTATTTTGTCGGCGGGGACGATGCGGAAGCGGCGCAGGGGGCGCTCGAGCTGCTGGCCCACGGTGTAACTGGGGTTCATCGTCGCATCGGGATTCTGAAAGACCATTTGCAGTTCGCGGATGAGCGACAGATCGCGCTGGTTGACTTTGCGGTTGATGTCGAAGCCCATGAACTGCGCTTTGCCGCCGCTCATCTCTTCGAGGCCGATGATGGTTTTGATGAGCGTGCTTTTGCCGCAGCCGCTTTCGCCGACGACGCCGAGCGTTTTGCCTTTGGGCACGACGAAGTCCACTCCGTCCACGGCTTTGACAAACTCTTTCTTCCCCAACCCGATCATGCTGAGCGGCGACGAATCGGGATGGCGGTAATAGGTTTTCAATTCGGAGACGTTGAGGATGTCGTTGGATGTTTCGCTGGCGGTTGACGGCTGAGAGCGGATCGCCGATTGCAGTTCCGGTGACGGCGCCCACACGGCGGGGTCGATCTCTTCGGAGAAGAGACAGCGCGTGAAATGAGTGTCGGCAAGGCTGCGGAGGCCGGGCCTCTCGCGGCGGCAGGCTTCGCGGGCGTAATCGCATCGCGGCTCGAACACGCACCCCGGCGGAAGATGATTCGGCGGCGGCACGCGCCCGCGGATCGGAAAGAGGGCGCTGGAGGATTTGCTGCGGCCCAGTTTGGGCAGGCAGCGGATGAGCCCCTGTGTGTAGGGGTGACGCGGGTTGGCGAAAATTTCGGCGACGGGCGCGAGCTCGATGACTTCGCCAGCATACATGACGGCGACGCGATTGGCGACGCGGGCGATGACGCCGAGGTTGTGGCTGATGAACAGGATGGCTGTGTCGAAGTCGCGGCGCAGGTCGGCGACGAGGTCGAGCGCGGCGGCTTCCACCGTCACGTCGAGGGCGGTGGTGGGTTCGTCCATCACCAGCAAAGCCGGGTCGTTGAGCAGGGCCATGGCGATCACCACGCGCTGTTGTTGCCCGCCGCTGATCTGGTGCGGGTAACGTTCCATCACTTTTTCGGGGTCGGGCATGTACACGCGCTTGAGCATGTCGATACAGCGCTTGCGCGCCTCGCCTTCGCTCACGCCGCGATGCACGGTGAGCACTTCGGTCATCTGCTCGCCGATACGCAGGACGGGGTTGAGCGAGGTCATCGGGTCTTGATAGACCATGCTGATCTGATCGCCGCGCAGTCGGCGCAGCTCTTCTTCTGCCTTACCCACGAGCGATTGGCCCTGAAAGTAAATGTCGCCTTTGGCAATCTTGCCGTTGCGCCCGAGATAGTTGACCATGCCGTAGGCGAGGGTGCTTTTGCCGCAGCCGCTTTCGCCGACGACGCCGAGCGTTTCGCCGCGATAGATTTCAAACGACACGTCGCGCACAGCGTTGACATCGCCGCCACGAGTCTCGTAGGCGATGGACAGGTTTTCGACGCGGACAACGGGGGAGGAGGGCTTGGCAGTGAGTGGGGGCATGGGGGAGTGGGTGGTTAGGTGGTTGGGTGGCTAGGGGGTTGGGGGTGCGGGCGAGCGATTCATCCGATCAGCTTCTCCTTCTTGAACCGCTCATATCCCTTCTTCGTCAACTGCGCCAGTTCTTTGAATAACGCCTCGTCCACTGCTCTGAAGTTGAAGCACGACTTGCCCTGCATCCGCTTCTTGAGTTCGGGTGAAATGTCATTGAGTAGATCGGGGAAAGCATACACGGCCATGAGGTGATAGGAAGCGTAGGCTTTGCCGGTGCGCACGCCGCCAAACCACACCTCTTTGCCTTGGCTCATTTTGGTGGGCGGGCCGATGAGGACGATGTTGCCGGCTTTGTCCTCGCTCAGTTTGAGATTGCCCTTGCCGTCGTACTTCTCCATGATGGCTCTCAGTTTCTCGTGCGTGGCGGCGAAGTTGGGGTTGGGTTTGTTCATCGATACCTCTGCATCTCCTCCGACAATCCATCGGCCATTAAGTTGAGTCCGACGACGAGCATGGCCGTTGCCGCCGAGCCCCACATCGCATCCCAAATGTGCCCGGCCTGAATGAATTTGCGCCCCACGCTCACAATGCTTCCCCAGTCGGGCGAGGGCGGGGGGAGGCCGAGCCCGAGGAAGCCGAGCGTGCCGATGGCGAACACGGCGTAGCCCACGCGGAGCATGGCGTCGATGATGATCGGGCCGCGCGCGTTGGGCAGGATTTCCACGAACATGATGTACCACGGGCTTTCGCCGCGAGTCTCAGCGGCGGCCACGTAATCGCGGGTTTTGATGTCGAGGGTGAGTCCGCGCACGAGCCGGGCGATGCCCGGCGCTCCGGCAATGGTGATGGCCAGCACCACGTTCACCGCCGAGGGGCCGAGCGCGGCGATGATCACCAAGTACAACAATATCTGCGGGAAAGCGATCATCGAATCGAGCACGCGGCTGATGATCTCATCCACCGTGCCGCCGTAATACCCGGCGATGAGTCCGAACGTGCCGCCGACGATGAGGGCGATGATCACGCCGATGGGCGCGAGGGTGAGAATGATGCGCGCGCCGTGAGCCAGCCGCGCCCAAAGGTCGCGCCCGAATCGGTCGGTACCCAGCCAGTGCTTGGCCGAGGGGCCTTTGAGGTTGTCGCCGCGAAACTGCTCGAAGGGCGAGTAGCGAGCCAGCCACGGATTGGCCTCGAAAACCTTATCGGCTCCTTCGGTTTCCGTGATGTCTTTGAATTGAAAGGCGTTGGAGACTTGTTTGGCGGTGTCGGCCCAACAGCCAGTGTTGATGATGCAGTCGTCGGCGAAGGTGGCGACGATCGCCCAGAATAGCACCAGCACGAGTCCAACCATCGCCACTTTGGATTTGGTGAGGATGGCCAACCCGGCGGCAAGTCGCGTCCAGAGCGAAGGGCGGGGTGCGGGTCGAACGGCGGGAGTGGCAACAGCCATAACGAGTCCTCGCTATGCGTAACGAATGCGCGGGTTGATGAATGTGTAGATGAAGTCTGCCGCCATTTGGGTGCCGACGGCGATGAGCACGAGCAGCATGGCCGCCGCCTCGACGGCGAACACGTCCTTGAAGAGGGCGGCCTCCATTACATAGCGCCCGAGTCCGGGGAAGCCGAAGATCGCTTCGACGATCACAATGCCGCCGACGAGCCAATTCACGTGCAGGATGATCACGGTGATGGGGGCCATGAGCGCGTTGCGGAGCGCGTGCTTGAACACGATGCGGAAGCGCGGCAGGCCCTTGAGCACGGCGGTGCGGATGTAATTTGTGCGCATCACTTCCACCATGCTGGCGCGAGTGATGCGAAGCACGTAGCCGAGTTCGACCAGCGTGAGGGTCATCACCGGCAGAACGAGCATCTTCGGGTCCTCGAAGATGGCCGTGTCGGTGGTGGCGACGACCGCGCCGGGGAACCAGCCGAGCCAGGTGGAGAAGATGAGGATAAGAAACACGCCGCTGGTGAATTCGGGGGTGGCGGTGAAGATGAGACTGGAGATCGACAGCACTCGATCGATGAACTTGCCCTCATTCAATCCGGCGATGAGTCCGAGCACAAGCGAGATGGGCATGACGATGACGAACGCCAGCCCGGCGAGAAAGGCCGTGTTCTTCACACGAACAATGAGTGTTTCGGCCACCGGGCGGCGACTCTGGAACGACACGCCGGGATCACCGCGCAAGAGTCCTTTCTGCAAGGGCAGGTAACTGCGCGGCGCTCCGGCGATGCTTGTCCATGTCGCCTTCGTCAGAGTCCATTCCATCAGATCATCACCTCTCACCCACATGGCCGCGCGCCCGCCCGGATCGATCCCCCAATACACCATGAGTCCGTCTTCGTTCGGCTTCCACACATCGCCGCCCATCACCTCTTCTTTGGTGGTTCCATCGGGCTGACGCACGAGGCGGTACATCGTCTCGCCGTCGGGCGTGCTGTTTTGGTAGCGCGCGCCGTCTTCGCCCACGATCCACCACGACAACCGCTGATTGTCGGGGTCGTACACCCGCTCGACTGGGCGCCCAATGAGTCGGGCCGCTTGCCAATCACTGCCAATCATCCAGCGGAGATACCGCTCGACTGGCGGCTGATCGAGTCCGTTTTGGGCATTGAACGAGGCCTCTTGCTCAGGGGTAATGGTGTTGCCGAGCGTGTTGATGGCGATGTTGCCCGGCGCGATCTCGGAGATGGCGAACACGATGATGGAGACGATGAAGAGAGTGATGATGAGGAAGATGATGCGGCGGACGAGGAACTTTGACATCGTGCGGCCTCCGAAAAAGATTCACCGCAGAGGACGCGCAGGGCGGAAGGATGGCGAACCATCTTGCCGCGCCCCGGCGCGCTCTGCGGTGAATAGTGTAGGGCAAAAGCTCAAATTGCGCTATTGGTTATTTGAACGGATCCAGTGTCTCGTCGTACCACACCTCGCGCCAAAGGTAGTAGTCGGTGGGGTGCGAGCCGATGTTCTGAAAGGCCGGGTTGGCCACCCGCCAAATGTTCTGCCACCACGCGGTGCAGATCGAGCCGCGCTCCATCTGGATGCGCTCCACGTCCTTCATGATCTCTTTCCGCGCTTCGATGTCGAGGACGCCCTGCGCTTGTTTCAGCAAGGTGCTGAACTCTTCATCGATCCAGCGACTCTCGTTCCACGGCACCGGTTTGCCTTCGGCGTCGCCAATGTACGCCAGCGGCAGAACCATCACCGCCAATGGCCGGTGAGTCCACGGGGTGACGCCGACCGCCGTTTCCGTCCACAGATCCCAATAAGCCGAGTTGGGCATAGTGTCGAGGGTGATGTTGAAGCCGCCGGCTTTGGCATCCTGCGCCAATGTTTCAGCGTAGGCCACCACGTCCGTCCAGCCGGTGCCCACCGAAATCTTGAAGTCCACGCCGTCGGGGTACCCGGCTTCGGCCAGGAGGGCCTTCGCGCCTTCGGGGTCGTATTCGGGCACATCCATCGGGAAGTAGTCCGGGTGCACGGGGGAGACGTGCATGTCGTGAGCGAGCAAGCCTTCGCCGAAGTAGGCGGTGTCCAGAATCTTCTGGCGGTCTTGGCATTTCTTGAGGGCGGAGCGCACTCGGTTGTCCGTCCACGGGTCGAGGTCAACGCGCATGCGCATCACCCGCACCTGCGAAGTGTTGGCCGGGTTCATCGTAAACTTCGTGTCACCGCGCAGAGCGAGGAATGAATCGACGGTGAGATCGTAGATCGTATCCACCTGACCGGCTTGGAGGGCGGCGACGGCGGCGGTCTGGTCGTTGCCGAGGTCGATGAACTCGATGCGGTCGAGGTACGGAAGCGGTTGGCCGTCGAGGCCATTCTGCCAGTAGCCTTCGCGGCGTTCCACGATCACGCGCTCGCCGACTTTGTATTCTTTCAACGAGTACGGGCCGGTACCGGGGTTCTTGCCGCTGGTGATGTCGCCGTCGAACGAGCGATGCATGATCTGCGCCGGGTAATGGAAGAGGCTTTCGGGCACGTCGAGCTTCGCCCCGTCGAGCGCCAGTTTGACGGTGAAATCATCCACCGCAGTGGCGTTCTCGATCTTGAGGAAGCCTTCCCACAAACCGAGGATGGACGAACCGGTATCGGGATTGAGCCATTCGGCGAAGTTGAACAGCACATCCTCGGCCACAAAGTCATCACCGTTGCTCCACTTGATTCCCTTGCGCAGATGGAGCAGCCACTCGGTGAGGTCATCGCTGGCTTCCCAGCTTTCGAGCAGGAGTGGGGTGGTGACGTTGTCGGGGCCGGTCTCGGTGAGGTATTCGTACACCATGCGGAACTCGTTGGAGTCGAATACCCACGAGAAGCGAGCCGGGTGATCGACGGCGGGCACGGGGATGGCGACGCGGAGGACGCCGCCGCGCTTGATGCCGCCGGTGGGCGCGGCCGTGGGGGCAGGGGCCGAGGTGGCGGCGGGAGCGGAGGTGGCTGCCGGGGCCGAAGTGGCGGCGGGGGCTTGAGTGGTTTGGGTGCCGCAGGCGGCCAACACATAAGCCGATGAAGCGCTCACGCCGAGGAGGGTCGCCAATCGCAAGAACTCACGGCGGCTGATGCGGCCTTCGGCAAGCTGTTCCTGCGCTTTGAGCACGGCAGGGTGAATACGGATGGATTTGGAACTCATCGGTTTCTCTCCTTCTCCTTCTTGCTTGACTAAGCGATTTTATGAAATTGCGGACGTATCTCGCGTGCATTGTGGCGTGGACGAGGAATAGCATCACCTCCTTACAAGGATGGAAAGGGAATGGAAGTCAGGTGGACAGCAAACTATCGTAAATTTATACTCTTTGCCGACATGTGTCAAGTATGAGGTTGCAGACACACCCTCTCCAGAGAGTCACTATGATCATATCGCAAAACTTGCATGCTTTGATGCCATTGTTTGGCAGAGAAAATCTTCTTCGCAATTCATCAGTATAGGGAGCATCTTGTAACCCAATGCAACTTTCATTTCATCTCTGAGACGTTTCTGCACCAATCTGTGGGCAACCTCTTTATGGAATGTCACAGGTGAGTCGGTCTTTGCGCAAATCAAAACTTCGTCGGCACGCGGGCTGTGATATAAAATCGCCCCCATGCTGTGGGCTGATCTCTGCCTCTTTGGCTTCACCCTATGGGCTGAAGCCGGTTGCCGCTTTGCCCATTCCTCGTTGCACGCCGGGCAAAAAGGGGTAAGATAAGCGCGAGTCTGAAGAAGGGAGAATCTCCAATGAAACGACTCGCCGCCTGTATCGTTGCGCTGACCATCATATTGGCTTTCCCTTTTCTAACCGCGTTGGCCGGGGACACCTGCGCCGTGAAGCACACCGTGCAAACGGGCGAAAACCTCTATCGCATCGGGCTGAAGTATGGAGTGAGCTGGCCGGCCATTGCCGCCGCTAACAACATTTCCGATCCCAACCGAATCGCCGCGGGGCAAGTGCTGTGTATTCCGGTGGCGGCCACCGCGACAACCGCCGCAACACCGACGAAGACCTCCACCCCCTCCACGTCGGCGACGCCGACAACGACTCCGGCCACGGCCACATCCACTAAGCCGCCAACCACTGCCGTGACGCCGACAGCCACCCCAACGCGAACCTCGACACCCATCCCGGCGTCATTCGTCATTCTCACCTTCACCATTACTGGCGTGGTGCGCGATCAAGCAGTGACGATCAGCGCCATCAACTTTCCGCGCAACACGAAGTTCGATGTGCTCATGGGCGCGATGCACACCCAAGGAGTGAACGGCGTATTCGTCGCCGTCACCGACTCGGGCAGTGGCGCGTTCACTGCCACCTACAACATCCCGGCCTCACTCAAGGGCTCGTCGCAAATCTCGATTCGGTTGCAGAGCAACGTGGGCTACTACAGTTACAACTGGTTTTACAACAATTCGACAAAATGATACGAGCGCTCTGTGAGCTCGCTCATCGGCGGAGTTTCACCAGCCTCGCCCGCGCTGCCTGCAACGTCTCCATCGTTTTGCAGAAGGCGAAGCGGATGAACGCTTTGCCCAATCTCTTGTTCGCTTCCGAGTAAAACGCCGAGGGCGGGATGGCCGCCACGCCGATCTCGGCGGCCAAGTGTTTGCACATTGCCACGTCGTCATTCCAGCCCAGCGGCTCGATGCCAGCCATGATGAAGAACCCGGCTGAGGGAAGCGAGACGGCGAACCCGGCATCGCGCAGTGAGGCGGCGAGATGATCGCGCTTCAATTGGTAATCGGCGGCCAACCCGGAAAAATAATCGTCGTCGAGAAAGAGCGCCGAGGCCGCGCCGTGCTGCATCGGCGTCGCCGAGCAATCGAGCACGAATTGATGAGCCAGCCGCACGGCGGCGGTGAGGTCGGGCGGGGCGATGATCCAACCGATGCGCCAGCCGGTGAACGAGAACGTTTTGCTCATGCTGCTGATGGTGACGGCGCGCTCGGTCATGCCGGGCAGAGTGGCCAACCGGGTGTGCCGCGCGCCGTCGAAGGTGATGTGCTCGTACACTTCGTCGGTGATGGCGATGACGTTCCACTTTTGGCACAGCGCGGCAATCGCTTCGAGCTCGCCGGCGGTGAAGATTTTTCCCGTGGGGTTGTGCGGGGTGTTGACGATGATGGCGCGAGTGCGGTCGTTGAAGGCGGCGGTCAATTCATCGGGATCGATTGTCCATTCGATTGAAGCGCCCTGAGTCGTAAGGCGCGTCGGCCTCAGCGGGACGAAACGCGGCACGCCCCCGGCCATGATCACGTTGGGCGCATACACCTCGTAGTACGGCTCGAGGACGATCACCTCATCGCCCGGATTCACCAGCCCATCCATCACCGAATGAAGAGCCTCCGCCGCGCCGTTGGTCACCGTCACTTCGGTGTCCAGGTTCACCTCTTGCCGATAGAACCGGCGGGCGTGATCGGCAATCGCGCGCCGCAGGTCTATCGTCCCGTGCGAGAGCGCATATTGATTCTTGCCCGCGCGGATCGCGTCAATGGCGGCGTCTTTCACCAACTCCGGCCCGTCGTGGTCGGGGAAGCCGGTGGAAAGATCGACGGCATTGTGCAGAGCGGCCAGTTGTGTGATTTCGGTGAAGATGGATGTGCCGAAGCCGGCAACGCGGAGGGCAGGAGAGAATGGCATAGCCCCAATTCTACCGGAATTTGACTCCGGTGCTACAATAATCACCAGCCAACCATCACATCCCTCGAGGAGGAGCGCACACTCATGGAAATTTCGACTCGCGATCACAAACGAGCCAGCGTCATCCGCGTGACTGGCCGGGTGGATTCCAACACCAGCCCGAACTTCGATCAGAAACTCAAAGAATACATCAACGCCAATCGGGTTCATATTCATCGTGGAGATGGACAAGACGGACTTCATCAGCAGCGCTGGGGTGCGCGCGCTCATTGCGGCGCAGAAGGCGGTAAAGCCCAAAGGCGGCAAGGTCGTGTTGTCGAATCCGTCCAGCAAAGTGCGCGAGGTTCTCAAATTGGCCGCGCTCGAATCGCTCTTCCCCATTTACGACGACACCGAATCGGCGGTGGGCGCATTCTGAGTCCGTCGCCCGGTTCTGCACCTCGACACCCCGGCGCACTTTGCGTTGGGGTGTTTTGATCTCAGGCCTCGAGGGAATAGCGTAGTACAATCCTCGCGCGATGATCTCCATTGAAGCCGCGTGGCCGTATCTGGCAATTTTGCTGGCGGCGCTGTTGGCCGCCGGAGCCATCCTCTACCGCCGCTGGCAGTCGCGGCGCGCCCTCGAACATCGCGTGGCCGATCTGTCCACACTGGCCGACATCGGGCGGGCCATCACCGACGCGCCGCTCGACCTCAGCCGCCTCGCCGACGTGGTCTATCAGCAGGCCAGCCAAATCGTTGACACCAGCATTTTTCAACTCGGACTCTTTCACGGCGACCACTACCGATTGCTGATTTGGGTTGTGGATGGGAGCCGCCAACCCACCGCCGAATTCCGGCTCACCCTCGATACCCTCGGCATCGTTGGCTGGATGCGCGAGTCGCGGCGTAGTTTGCTCGTGCGCGATTTCGACGCCGAACGCGACTCGCTCCCCGCCCGGCCTCGCTACATCTCGCCCGACCCGCCGCGCTCCGCCGTCTTCGTCCCCTTGCGGGGCGCCCACTCGGTGTTGGGCGCCATCGCCATTCAGAGTCGGCGCCCGGCCGCGTTCTCCGAAGAACATTTGCGGCTGTTGTCCATCATCGCCAATCACGCCGCCGCCGCGCTCGAAAAAGCGCGAGTGTACGAACAGGCCCAGCGCCGCGCCGAACAACTGGCGACCATCGCCCAAGTGTCGCGCGCGATCGTTTCGACGCTCGAATTCGAAGAACTGCTCGACGAAGTGCTCGACCGCGTCGAAGAAAACTTTGGATACAAGCGGGCGCACATCTTTCTTTTGCAGGATGATCGGCGGCTGGTGTTCCGCGCCGGCATCGGCAAGGGCGCGGCGCGATGGTCGGTGGAAGGCCTCGCCCACGACCTCGACGGCGCGGGACTCGTGGCGCGGGCGGGCCGCGCGCAGAAGGTTGTGTTCGCCTCCGATGTGTCCGCCGATCCCGATTATGTTGTTGGCGCGGGATTGGAAGATACGCGCATCGAAATGGCCGCGCCGATGGCGATGGGCGGCAAATTGCTGGGCGTGTTCGACGTGCAATCCGAAAAGCCCGATGCCTTCACCGACGACGATCTGCCGACACTGCAAACGCTGGCCGACACGTTGGCTGTTGCCGTGCGCAATGCGCGGCTGTTCGAGATCGAACGCCGCCGCCGCCTTTTGGCTGAGACTCTGCGCGATGTGTCTGCCGCGCTCACCTCCACCCTCGATCTTGATCACGTGCTCGATCTGATTCTGGGCGGGCTGGCGCGAGTGGTTGTGTACGATGTCGCTTCCATTCTGCTCACCAACGATGTGGGCGAGTTGACGCTGAGAGCCACGCGCGGTTTGCCGGAAATGCAAGAGGCGGTGGGCGAGGTGTTGAACGCGCGGCTGTTTCCGAAAGGGGAGTCGTTTCCCACCGTGATCAATTTTGGCGAAGTGGATACGGCGGGCGAGTATCACGATCTGCTCTCACTGCCGGAGCCTCCTGCCTCGGCGCAGTGCTGGCTTTGCACGAGGAGCACATCGGCTACCTCGTGGTGGATCGCGCGGGCGAGCCGCACTTTCCTCGCGGCGAAGTGGAATTGATTGCGGCCTTCGCCTCGCAAGCCGCGATAGCCATTGCCAATGCGCGGCTGTACAACTCGCAGATCGAGCAGGCGTGGGTGAGCACGGCGCTGTTGCAAGTGGCCGAAGCCACCACGCAGGCCACCGAAGTGAGCGAGGTGGCGCAGGCGGTGGCTCGCCTCACGCCCATGCTGGCGGGCGTGGATCGGTGCGCGGTGCTGTTGGCCGAAGGCGATGAGTTTGTGATCAACGCCTTCTATAGTGACAAGGGTGCTGTGCCCGCCGCCGAGCCGCCGCTCCGCTTCGCGCCCGCCGACTGGCCGCAACTGCAAATGGTGATCGAAACGTGCGAGCCGTTGGTGATCTCTGCCCCCGATCTCGACGACTCGATGCCCGCCGATCTTCGCCGCCTGTTTTCCGAAGTGGTGATACTTCTGCCTCTGTTGGCCAAAGGCCAAGTGCAGGGCCTGCTGGCAGTGGGGCAGGAGGCGGGCGAGTCGCCCTTCAACACACAGCGCGTGCGCTTGCTCAGCGGCATCGCCAATCAAACGGCGGCCTCATGCTCTATCAATCTCAGCAGGAAGAGGCGTGGGTGAGCGCGGCGCTGCTGCAAGTGGCCGAGGCGGTGGCCCGGCAGGCAACGCTGGAAGAGGGGTTGGAGGCCGTGGCCCGTCTCACGCCAATGCTCGTCGGCATTGATCGAGTCGCCATTTATCAATGGGATGAGTCGGCGCGAGTCTTTCATGCCAGCCAAATCGCCGGCCTCAACAAATCGCAGACGCACTTTCTCAAACAGATGCCGCTGCAAGCCGATGAGATCGGCGTCGATCCGGCTGACCCGGCTCAGCAACCGATTCTCAAATTCATCATGCCCGAATCGCTGGCCGATATTTTCTGCTGCCGTGAGGCGATGGTGTGGCCGTTGCGCGCGCGCGCGGCGATCTGCTGGGCGCGTTGGTGGTGGAGCACGTGCCGCTGAACGTGCTCGGTCGGCGGTTGAGCATCCTCGACGGCATTGCTCATCAACTTTCGCTGGCGATGGAGAACGCGCGGCTGGCCCGCGAAGTGGCGCTGCAACAACGGTTGGAGCGCGATGTGGAAGTGGCGCGCGACATTCAGGCCAGTTTTCTGCCCGAAGCCTGCCCGGTGGTGGCCGGTTGGGAAGTGTGCTCGTATTGGCAGGCGGCGCGGCAAGTGGGTGGCGACTTTTACGACTTCATCCCGTTGAGACCGCGCGAGGATGGCGGTGAACGTTGGGGACTCGTGGTGGCCGACGTGGCCGACAAGGGCGTGCCCGCCGCGCTGTTCATGGCCCTCTCACGAACGCTGATGCGCACGGTGGCGATCAACCGCATTGCTCCGGCGACGACCCTCGCTCGACTCAATGAACTGATCTTCGCCGACGCCAAAACTGATCTCTTCGTCACTTTCTTTTATGCCGTGTGGGAGCCCGACACCGGGCGACTGCCCAGCACGGCAACCGGCATTCTGAATTCGATTGTGTCGGCAGTGCACGCGCACGTCGGAGTCACCGAAGCGTTCGACGATATGACAAGGGTAGCGGTGAAGCGAAAAGCGGAGAGCGAAGAGTGACTCGTTTTCACCACAGAGATCGCAGAGAACACGGAGATGAATTGAAAAAGATTCTCTGTGGACTCCGTGTTCTCTATGGTGAATCACTTTGGGCGGAGGAGAGATGAAAGAACAAATCGGTTTCATCGGTTTGGGCATTATGGGGCGGGGGATGGTTCGCAATTTGCTCAAGGCGGGGTTCACGGTGCGGGTGTGGAATCGCACCGCCAGCCGGATGGACGAACTGGCCGCCGATGGCGCAATCCCCACCGGCTCCCCGGCGGAGGCCGCCTCCCACAGCGACTTCGTCATCACTTGCGTGAGCGACACGCCTGACGTGGAGGCGGTGACGCTCGGCCCGCGCGGAATCATTCACGGCGCGCGGCCCGGCTCGCTGGTGATCGACATGAGCACCATCAGCCCGCAGGCCGCCAAAGAGATCGCGGCGAAGTTGGCGGCGAAAGGCGTGAAGATGCTCGACGCGCCGATGAGCGGCGGGAGCGAGGGCGCGGCCAAAGGCACGCTGACGATTATGGTTGGCGGCGACGCCGACGATGTGAGTCGCGCCATGCCCGCCTTCGAGGCGATGGGCAAAAAGATCACCCACATGGGGCCGACTGGCGCGGGGCAGATGACCAAACTGGTGAATCAGATTCTGGTGGTGGGCCACGCGCTGGCGATGAGCGAGGCCCTGCTCTTCGCGCAGGCGGGCGGGCTGGATTTGGCGAAGACGGTGGAGGCGCTGGGCGCGGGGGCGGCCGGCAGTTGGATGTGGAGCAATCGCGGCCCGCAGATCATCCGCCGCGATTGGCGGCCCGGCTTCACTATTGACCTTCAGCAAAAAGATGTGCGGCTGTGCTTGCAGGCCGCCGATCAACTCGGCCTGCCGCTGGCGTTGACGAGCATGGCCTTCAATTTGTATCGCTCATTGCAGGCCGAAGGGTTGGGCGGTGAAGGCAACCACGCGCTCATCAAAGCGCTGGAGCGGCAGGCGGGGTTCGAGGTGGGGTCTCCTGAAGCCATCGCCTCGAGAAGATAGGTTGATCCGGAGAACGCAGATGAACGCGGATTTTGCGGATGAACGCCGATTCTCTTGATGATACGGGTTGTGCCTATCAGTTCCACCGAACGCTTTTGGGGAGGGGAGAAGCGCTCTCCCTCCCCCACCTGTGATTTTCAGATGCGCGCAAGCGGGGCCGGGGTGGAGGCCAACGGCGCATAACTTCTAAAACCCTTTATCCACGAAGCACACGCAGGGCACGGAGAATGTCGGCAAATCTTCGTGTGACTTCGTGGTCTTCGTGGATAAAAACTATTTCCAATAGACTCTATTGAAGTTTGCGTGCCTGCAAATCGGCAATGGCCTGCGGGGGCAGTTCGGCGATCTGGGCGAAGGCCGAGAGCGTGTCGGGCGTCTCCCACAGCCAGCTCACGTTGAGCCAAAAACCGGAGAGGACGGCGGAGCGATACACGCCGTCGGAGTCGGGCTTGACGATCTCCAGCGTTCCGCTCTGATTGCGCTGAAAGAACATCGCCCGTTTGCGGCGCGGGCGCGGGTCCACGATCCAGTATTCGGCCACCCCGCATTCTTGATATTCGATCAGTTTGTCGTCATAATCGCGCGCCACACTGTCGTCAGACACAACTTCGATCACCAGATCCGCTGGGCCGCTGATTCGTTTGCCGTCGGCGATGCGGGCGCGGTTGGTCTCGGCGATGAACACCACATCCGGCTCGCGGGAGGGGCCATCCGACCCACACTTCATTTCAATGGGGGCCGGGACGAGCACCCCTAATCTGAAGAACTCGACGAACAGCCCCAACAGTTTTGTCAGATAAGCAACTACTTGTTGGTGAACGATTGTCGGCGGCATGTGGTGAATGACCTCCCCATCGACCCATTCGACGAGATGCTCTTCCTGCGGCAGGGCGAGATAATCGGCGTAAGAGGTTTGCCCGGCGGGTTCGGCTGCCGGAGGCGAGTCAATCGTCAGCAGTTGCTCGGCCATGGCGCGCTCCTTTGGTGATGAATTTAATTATACTGCTCGCGGGCGCAGGTTGCGCTAGTGCAGGGGCGACCCTTGCGGTCGCCCCTGTGGGGCAACCGCGAGGGTCGCCCCTACAATCCATGATGTATCCCTCAATGCCGGAAGTGCCTCACGCCCGTCACCACCATTGCCATGTTCGCCGCGTCGGCGACGGCGAGGGAGTCAGCGTCGCGCAGTGAGCCGCCGGGGTGAACGACGGTGGTGATGCCGGAGCGCGCGGCGAGTTCAACGGAATCGGGGAAGGGGAAGAAGGCGTCGGAGGCCATCACCGCGCCCCGCGCTTTTTCTCCGGCTCGCTCGGCGGCGAGACGCACACAATCAACACGGTTCGGCTGTCCGCCGCCGATGCCCACCGTTGCCTCTCCCTTCGCAAACACAATCGCATTCGATTTGACGTGCTGGCACGCTTTCCACGCGAAGCGGAGATCGATCCATTCGGATTCGGTGGGCGGGCGGCGGCTCACAATTCTCCAGCCCCCCCCTGTATCCCCCTCCGTCGAAGACAGGGGGGGATCGCCAAAATCCACATCCTGCCTCAACACTCCGCGCGTGATCGAGCGCAGTTCGTATCGCGGCTCGATGTCGGTGTTTGGCATTTCGATGAGGCGGCAATTCTTTTTCGCGGCGAGAATTGTTTTTGCTTCGGCGGTGAAGCCGGGCGCGGCGATGCACTCGACGAACAGATCGCCCAACGTTTCGGCGGTCGCGCCGTCGAATGGGCAGTTGCTGGCAATCACTCCGCCGAACGCCGAAACTTTATCGCATTCGAACGCGGCGCGATAGGCGCGCGCAAGTTCATCGGCAGAGGCGATGCCGCACGGCGAAAGATGCTTGACGATGCAGATCGTCGGGCGCGCGAACGACACCGCGCCTTTCCATGCCGCATCGAGATCGAGCAAATTGTTGTACGAAAGTTCTTTGCCCTGTAGAATTTTTCCGCCGAGCGGCCCCGCGCCGCGTTCGAACGAATACAGCGCCGCCGATTGATGAGGGTTCTCGCCGTAGCGGAGGGTTTGGATGGGGAAGAGGGTGAGGGTCATATCCCCCCCCGTCAAAGACGGGGGGGGTAAGGGGGGGGCGAGGTAGGCCGCGATTGCAGTGTCGTAATGTGCGGTGGAGGCGAAGCCTTTCACCGCCAGTCGGCGGCGCGTTTCGGGGGTGACGCCGCCGCCCTTGATTTCGGCCAGCACGGCATCGTAATCCGCCGGATCGCACACGAGCGTCACGCGATCATGATTCTTCGCCGCCGCGCGAATGAGCGCCACGCCGCCGATGTCGATATTCTCGATTGCCTCGTCGAGCGTGACGTTCGGCTTGGCAATGGTTTGCTCGAACGGATAGAGATTGACGGCGGCGAGATCGATGAACTCGGCACTGATGCGCGAGAGATCGGCGCGGTCGGAGTCGGTGGGGCGGGCGAGGAGGCCGCCGTGAATGGCCGGGTGCAGAGTCTTCACCCGCCCGCCGAGAATTTCGGGCGAGCCGGTGTAGTCGGCCACGTCGATCACGAGAATATCATTCTCGCGCAGAAGTTTGGCCGTGCCGCCGGAGGCGATCAGAGTCCAGCCGAGTTCGCGCAGTGCGCGCGCGAATGGGACGAGGCCGGTTTTGTCGTGGACGGAGAGGAGGGCTTTGGGCATGGGCGATGATTATACTGCGGGGGCAACTGAGAGGAGCGCCATCATTTTGTGCACAGATGAACACAGATAGACACGGATTTTTATCTGTGCTCATCTGTGTGAATCCGTGTGCCAGTTCATCTGCGGCGTGCGCGACGGTTGGGCGCGGAAACGGGTTTCGGTTCGGGGGGCGGCGGCGCGTGGGGGAGTTCGGCGTCGGCGGCCATTCCCGATCGGATGATGCGGCGAAGTTCGGAGTCGAGAATCGGATCGGTTTCGATGGGTGTGTATGCATCGAGTCGGCGCTCCACTTCCTCTTTCGCCCGCTGTTGAAGAGTCGAACCGCCGCCCTTCAGCCAGTTCTCGCGATTGTCGCGGTCGATCACGTGGCCGGGCAGATAAAGTTCCTGCGGCCAATGTTTGAGCGTGTGCTCGGCGGTGAGCAGGTGCTTCTCTTCGAGCAGATGCCGGGCGAGATCAACGGTGGGCACGTCGTCCTTCGGGGCGAACTCGCGGACGAAGTGCAGGGCTTGCCCGCACATCTCGTCGGCGAAAATTAATTTCTCGAGGCTGAACACGAGAACGTAATCGAGCATTCCCGGCCCGGAGACGGAATTCACTCCGGCCAGCGCGGCGAGCAGTGCGCTGCCGAAAATTTCGGCTCCGGCTTGCGCGTCGAGAAACTTTCCCTCACTCAGAGCCATGTATCCCTGCGTGGGCAGGCCGAGATATTTGGCGACTTGCACGTAGGCGGTGTCGAGATGCAGGGCTTCGATGGCGGCCATCGGCGACGACGATGTTTTCATATGAAAGGCGGCGGGCGCTCCGCCGAAGAGCACGGGCGTGCCGGGTTTGATGATCTGCGCCATCGTGAGTCCGGCGAGCACATCGGCGACGTGGAACACGGTGGCCCCGACGAGGGTGACGGGGGCGATGAGGCCCATGAGGGTGACGGGCACGATCTCGACCGGGATGCCGAACTCGATGCAGTCGAGCAGATTCTGGCACGAGTCTTCGCCGTAACGGAAGAAGCCGGTGGCGGTGACGGTGAAGATGGACATGGGCCGGGCGATGAGGTCGGCTTTATCGCGGCGGAACAACTGCATCATCTCGGCCATGCGCGGGGTGCCGTGCTCGGTGAATGCGCCGGAGACGACGGGCTTGAGCGAGTTGGCGAGGCAGAGATAGAGTCGCCAGGCGTCGGAGATTTGCGGCTCGATGTCGTTGGTGGAGAAGGCGGTGGCGAGGTAGGCAATGTTTTGCAGGCCGTCGGCGAGGCGGACGTATTCGACAAAGTCGTGAGTGGTGGCCGGGCGAGTGTGGCCGGTGCGATGGTCGAGCACTTTGAGGCCGCTGGAGCCGGGGACGAAGTGCACGCGGTCGCCGCCGAGATTGGCGTGCGGCCTCCCGTTCCGATCGAAGAGGACGATCTCGTGTGGAGCAGAAGCAACGGCGGCATCCACCGTGTCGGGCGGGAGGAGGATGCGTTCGCCAGCCGAATCCAATTTCAATCCGTGATCCAGCAGTCGCGCTCGCAGAGCGGGGCCGCGCACTTCCACGCCGATCTCGGCCAAGATGCGTTTGGCTTCGGCCAGGAGGGTGGGGATCATGTCGTCGGAGATGATTTTGAGATGCGGTCTCATGGCGGTCTCTCCCGAGTCGTTGGATAGCGCAATCATACTTGCCCGGCCTCAAAGAGCAAGGGGCGCCGCTGCCCGGAATCGGCGTGGTTTACGGAACTTTTACGCGCGGGGTGTCGGCGCCTCCCGAAATCAGAGCGTTGCGCGAGAATCACGGTTTTGCAACGGAAGACACACACATTTTTTACTGATGTCGCGTGACATTTGCAGTAAGATGTCGCCAATAAGTACGTTGGCCGTGATCCTGACTGCAATGCGCACCGACTCTGTTGTTCGCCGCCTCATTGAGCACTTCCATGACTCCTGCGCGCCCGACTCTCCGCCGCAGGCAGGGCGGCTTTACGAGTGCACTCGCTGTCAATACCGGGAGCGGGTGCCGCTGTTCGACATTGCGCCTGAAGAAGACTCAGGCGATACTCCCAAGCCTCGGCCGCAACTGCCCGAACTGCTTTGCCCCATCTGCGGCGGCCCCTTCCTTCCGGTGCGGGAATGAGCCCGGCGGCGCATCACAACTGAGTGCGCATCTTCCACAATTCGGGGAACAAAACGACATCGAGCATCCGGCGCAGGTATGAAACGCCCGCCGTGCCGCCGGTGCCCTGCTTAAAGCCAATGACTCGCTCGACAGTGGTAACATGCCGGAAGCGCCACTGCCGGGATAAGTCTTCGAGGTCGAGCAGCTCCTCCCCTAACTCATACAAATCCCAATACTTCTCCGTATCGCGGTAAACAGACAGCCAAGCCTGTTCCACTGAGTCGTGCGGTGTGTAAGGCCGCGCCCAATCGCGGTCGAGAACTTCGGGCGCGATGGCGAAGCCGCGCCGCGCCAGCAATTTGAGCGTTTCATCGTACAGCGATGGCGCGCGCAGTTCGGCCTCCAGCATCGAATACAGCTCGGGGCGATGCTCGTGGGGTTTCATCATCACTTCGCTTTTGTTGCCCAGCACAAATTCCAGCGCCCGATACTGGTATGACTGAAAGCCCGACGAGTTGCCGAGAAAGGGGCGGATGAGACTGTACTCGCTCGGCGTGAGCGTGCTGAGCACGTTCCACCCGCTGATCAATTGCTCCATCACTCGCGAGGCGCGCGCGGTCATCTTGAATGCGGGCGCGAGGCGATCTTGCTTCACGTGCTCGCGCGCCTGCGCCAGCTCGTGCAGTGCCAGCTTGAGCCACAGCTCGCTGACGTGATGGATGACGATGAACAGCAGTTCATTGGGGTCGGGCGAGAGCGGATGTTGCGCCGAAAGAATTTCGTCGAGATGCAGATAGTCGCCGTAGCTCATGGCTTTGCTGAAGTCGAGCTTTGCGCCGTAGTCGTGTGGCTGAGTCATGTCGAGTCCTCACTGTTGGGGTGTGAGCAGATTGTATCAACTTTACCCTTCGATGGGCAAACCCTGATAAAATCCGGCATCACTTCGCTCGGCAAAGGATGCCCTCATGCGCCTCGACAGCGATTACGCCCGTCAACTCGATTCGCAAGACCCGCTCGCCCGCTTCCGCGACGAATTTGTAATCGACGATCCGACTCTGATCTACCTCGACGGCAACTCGCTGGGCAGGCTTCCCAAACGCGCCGCCACTCGCGTGAAAGAAACGCTCGATCATGAATGGGGCCGCCGACTCATTCGCGGCTGGGGCGAAGGCTGGTACACTGCGCCGCAAAGGGTGGGCGGCAAAATCGCGCAGATCATCGGCGCGCGCCCCGACGAAGTGGCAGTGACGGATTCCACGTCGGTCAACTTTTTCAAATTGGTGATGGCCGCGCTCGAAGCCCGGCCGGGCCGCCGCAAAATCGTCACCGATGATCTCAACTTTCCAACGGACTTGTACCTTTTGCAGGGCGCGGCCAAGTTGGCCGGCGGCGGCTGTCGGGTGGAAGTCGTTCACTCCGCCGACGGCCTCACCGTTGCCAATGAGGCATTGGCCGAAGCCATCGACTCAGACACCGCGCTCGTCACCCTCACTCACACCGCATTCAAAAGCGGATACGTTTACGACATGCCCGCTATCACCGAATCCGCTCACCGCGCGGGCGCGCTCGTGCTGTGGGACTTGAGCCATTCGGCGGGTGCGATGCCGCTGGCGATGAACGAATGCAACATCGATCTCGCTGTGGGCTGCACTTACAAATATCTCAACGGCGGCCCCGGCTCGCCCGCGTTTCTTTTCGTGCGCCGCGATTTGCAGGATGGGCTTCGGAGTCCGATCTGGGGATGGTTCGGGCAGAAGGCGCAATTCGAGATGGGACTCGACTACAACCCCGCGCCGGGCATCAACCGTTTTCTTGCCGGGACGCCGACGATGCTATCGCTGGCGGCCATCGAGCCGGGCGTCGAACTTCTTCTCGAAGCGGGCATGGATCGCCTGCGGGCCAAATCGGTGGCGCAAACCGAATACCTCATTGCCTTGTGGGAGGCGATGCTCGAACCGCTGGGCGTGGACCTCCACTCCCCGCGCGATCCGGCACAGCGCGGCTCGCACGTGTCGCTCGGCCACCCCGAAGGTTTGCGAATCGATCTCGCGCTCATCGAAGAGATGAACGTCATCCCCGACTTCCGCTACCCCGACAACATCCGTCTCGGCGTCGCGCCCCTCTACACCACCTTCGCCGACATCCACGAAGCCGTCGCGCGCATCCGCCGCGTCATCGAAGAACGACTCTACGAGAAATACTCTGCCCATCGGCCCGAGGTCACTTGAGATAGATTGCATGTGCTTTTGCCGCCGAGATCGCGGAGCGCGCAGAGGCCGCTTCTGAAAACTCTGCGGGCTCTGTGTCTCTGCGGTGAAAATAAATCCTGATATTGCTCAAGAGAAGGAATCACTTGATGAAGATCAACATCATTGGCGGCGGCCCCGCCGGACTCTATTTTTCAATCCTCATGAAGAAGCTCGATCCGTCTCACGAAATCACCGTGATCGAGCGCGACGGCCCTAACGACACCTTCGGCTGGGGCGTCGTCTTTTCCGAAACCACCCTCGACAACTTTGCCCAATACGACCGCGAGACTTACGATGAGTTCGTCAAGGCTTGCCAGATGCGAAACTATGTTGTGGTGCGGCACAAAGGCGAAACCATTCACATCGGCGGCAACCCCATTGCCGGAGTGGCCCGGCTCCAGTGGCTGCAAATCCTTCACCGCCGCTGTGAGCAGCTCGGCGTCAATCTTCGCTTTCACACCAACATCACCAACCCCGCCGATTACCGCGACTGCGATCTGCTTGTGGGCGCGGACGGCGCGAACAGCCTTGTTCGCAAAACCTACGAGTCGTTTTTCATGCCCTCCATCGAAGTGCGGCAGAACAAATACATTTGGCTCGGCGCCGAGCAGCCGTTCGACGGGCTAACGATGATCTTCAAACAAGCCGAGGCCGGGCTGTTCATTTCGCATTCGTACAAGTTCAGCCCGGCGCACAGCACGTTCATCATCGAATGCCCGCCCGAAACGTGGCTGAAGGCCGGGTTCGAGAAAATGTCGGACGACGAAACGTGCAGATACTTGGCTGATGTGTTTCGCGACGATCTCGGCGGGCGGCCACTGCTCGCCAACAACTTCGTGCGCTGGGTCAACTTCCCCCTCATTCGCAACCGCCGTTGGCATCACCAAAACGTTGTGCTGATGGGCGACGCCCTGCACACCGCGCACTTTTCCATCGGATCGGGCACCAAACTGGCGATGGAAGATTCGATTGCGCTGGCCGATTCGTTTTCGCGGCGCGGCACGGTGGAAGCCGCCTTGCCCAATTACCAGCGGACGCGCAAGCCGGTGGTGGATCGGTTTCAGGCGGCGGCGGTGCGCAGTCTGTCGTGGCTCGAAGACGTGAAAGATCATTTGCATCTCGATCCGATTCCCTTCACCTACAAATTGATGACGCGGAGCAAACGAGTCGGCTTCAACCGGATCCAACGGGCCGACCCGGAGTTCGCGTCCCGATACGACGAATGGCGCAAAGCCCAAGCGCAGGCGGGTCCCATTCCCGATGAGTTTCTCGATCTGTTTCAGAAAAAGACGTTTGCGCATCTCGCCACGCTCATGCCCGACGGCACGCCGCACGTCACTTCGGTGTGGGTGGATTACGACGGCCAGCACATCATCATCAATTCAGCGCGCGGGCGGTTGAAAGACAAGAATATGGAGCGGCGGCGGCACGTCGCCATCGAGATCACCGACCCCGACAACCCGGATCGGTTTGTGGCTGTGCGCGGGCCGGTGGTGGCGATCACCGAAGAGGGCGCGGACGCGCATCTCGATAGACTGGCGCAGAGGTATCTCGAAAAGGATAGTTACCCGCCGAGTATGCGCTTCCCCGGCGAAGTGCGCTGTCTCTACAAGATCGAGCCGAAGCACGTGACGGTGTGGAATCCGTTTGGATAATGTAACGTGTGTTCAAGATAAGATGTTTTATCGCAGAGTTCGCTGAGAACGCTGAGATTCTTTTTGTTTTCTCCGCGAACTCTGCGCGCTCGGCGGTGAAATGAAGCCAAGAATCACGAACCCCCGCTGAGGTCAATGTATATGCCCAAGACGATTGTCAACCCATCTTCGCTTGCCAAACCTTCCGGCTACTCCAACGGCTTCATGATCGACGGCGGGCGATTGCTTGTGCTGGCCGGGCAGACCGGAATGGACGTGACGGGCCGCATCGCCAGCCCCGGCGACATCGTGGCCCAGTTTCGCCAAGCGCTCTCGAACTTGCAGGCCGTCATCGCCGAGGCGGGCGGGGCGATGACCGACATTGTGAAGTTGAATATTTTTGTGACGGAGCGCGACGCCTACAAAACCAATCTCAAACCCATCGGCGAAGTCTATCGTTCGTTCTTTGGCCGCCACTACCCGGCGATGACTCTGGTGGAAGTGAAGCGGTTGTTCGACGACGAGGCGATGATTGAAATTGAAGGTTGGGCGGTGATTGGCGGGCAATTGATTTCTGAATAGAATTCCAGTAAGCAGTTAAACCCGATGCAACCACTGATTACACGGATTTCACCGATGGAAAAAGATTCCGTGTAATCAGTGAAATCTGTGGTTCCCAACCGGAGGCGGACATGAAAGCAACGGATCTTCCACTGTATTACAACGCCATCGATATTTTGGAGCGCAACCTGGCCGGGCGCGCAAACAAGACGGCCATCTTCTCGGCGGAACGGGAGATGACTTTTGGGCAGGTTGCCGCCGAAGCCAATCAGGTGGCGAATGCCCTGCGGCGGCTCGATGTGCGGCCCGGCGAACGGGTGGGCATCCTCAGCCCCGACTGTTCGCAATGGGTCACCTCGTTCTTTGGCATCGTCAAAAGCGGCGCGATCTCTGTTGGCATCAACACCCTGCTCAAGCCGCACGAGCATCTGTATATTTTGCGCGATAGTCAAGCCCGCGCGCTCATCATTCATGCCGCGCTTCTCCCGGCCATCGAGTCGATCCGCGATCAACTGGATTTCCTCAAGCATGTCATCGTCATCGGCGGCAAAGGGCGCGAGGGCGATTTGACTTTTGCCGATTGGGTCGGTGGTGAATCCACCGAGTTCACGGCGGCCAACGCGCACCGCGATGACTGGTGTTCGCTCAATTACTCCAGCGGCACCACCGGCGAGCCGAAAGGCATTCTGCACGCGCACAAGGATTACCCCATCACTTCGCAGTTGTGGGGAGTGGATGTGCTCGGTCTGCGCGAGAGCGACCGGGCGTTCGGTGCGCCGCGACTGTTTTTCACCTTTGGCACGGGGGGGGTGCTGATCTTTCCGTTTTATGTGGGCGCGAGCACGGTGCTGATGGCCGCGCCGCCGCGCATCGCCACCAACATGCTCGATACCATCGTCCGTTTCAAGCCGACGATTCTTTACAACGCGCCCACGGGCTACGCGGCAATGCTGGCGATGGATGATCTGACGACGAAATACGATCTTTCGTCACTGCGATTGTGCGTGTCGGCAGGCGAGTCGCTTCCCGCGCCGATTTGGCAGGGTTGGAAAGATCGCACCGGGCTGGACATCATCGACGGAATCGGCTCCACCGAGAACTTCCACATTTTCATTTCCAATCGCCCCGGCGATATTCGGCCCGGAAGCAGCGGCAAGCCATTCCCCGGTTACGACGTGAAGCTGGTGGACGAAAACGGGGCCGAAGTGCCGCGCGGCGAGGTGGGCAATTTGCTGGTGAAGGGCGAGACGGCGACTCTGTTTTATCTGCATCAAGATGCGCGGAGCCGCAAGACCTTTCTTGGCGAGTGGCTGTTCACGGGCGACAAGTATTACGTGGACGAGGACGGATATTATTGGCACGCGGGCCGCTCGGATGATATGTTGAAGGTGGGCGGCATTTGGGTGTCGCCGGTGGAAGTGGAGAGCACGCTGATCAGCCATCCGGCGGTGCTGGAGTGCGCGGTGGTGGGGGTGGCCGACTCGTCGAATCTGATCAAGCCAAAGGCCTATGTGGTGCTGAAAGAAGGCAATGAGCCGTCGGAGAAAATGAAGGATGCGCTGGTGGCTCACTGCAAAGAGAAGATGGCCGAATACAAACGTCCGCGTTGGATCGAGTTTGTGCCCGAACTGCCGAAGACGGCAACGGGGAAGATTCAACGCTTCAAGTTGCGAAGCTAACAGATTTCAATCGAACGCCGGAGAGAGAACATGCCCGTTGTCCGAAGACAGCGGGCATGTTTTGTTTTGGGTGTTCAGCCGGAAGTCGCGCCTACGGTTGATACACTCGCGTCTCTGGTCTGAAGGCGGCCCACGAGAACCAGAAATGGTTGATGGCTACGGGGGTCAACTGTTTGCCGGCCAATGGGCCGCCCACTGCTACTCCCAGCGCGTTCCACTCGCTTCCAGTTTCGTTGTCCAGAATCTTTGTGCCGTCGAGTGCAAAAGTGAGAGTCTGGTTGTCGAGTTCACGCAGGTGGGCCAGCGCGGCCCCCACATCGCGGCCTCCGGCAACGGTGGCGGCGTCCAGCGCCGAAGCGGCGCCTGCGGCCCACAACACCACGACATTCGCCCCGCCTACCGTATCGTTGATCACGTTCATCTGCTGCAAAACATCGTACGGATAGGCAACGGCGTCTCCGTTGAGGTCAACTGTTAGCACCCGCGACACGGGCGGCAGTTCGCCAGGCGCATCCGGGCCACGATAGAGAAAGGGCGGGTTGTTCACGCTGTCGTAACCAATGTAGGGGTTATCGCCATAGGGGCGGCTGAAGCCGGTGTCGCGAGACAGCACTTTGCCCTCGGGGTAGTTGGCTTTGAAGTCTGCCCACGCAATGATCGAGGCGGGGCGGAAGACCAGTTGAGTGCCTGTCAGTTCGCCGACGATGGCTTGGCCAGTGGCTTGCTGCCACCAGGTTTCGGTTTGGCGGTCATACATGATGAGGTTGCTGTAGCGTAGGCGCCCCGTCGTGCCGAAGTCGAAGATTTGCCCGTTGACGGTGCGTTCAAAGGCGATGGCGGTGTTGCACAGCGGGCAGAAGGTGATGATCATCGGCACGCTATCCACGGTGTCATTCACAATCTCGTGCCACATGAAAATCTGGATGGGATAGGCCCGCGCATCGTCGCCGATTTGGAAGAAGAGGATCGGTTCGACATCTTCCAACCATTCGTCGGCTTCAGTCACCGTGACGAATGTCGGGCGGTCAATGGCGGGAATGCCATCTTTGGGTGAGCCGCCGGACAGGATCTCGCTATAAGAAACCGAGCGCTTGCTGAAGTCGGTCCTAAACTCAGAGGTTGCTCCACGAGGCGACGACTCGTCTGGCAAAAGGGTTGGCGTTGCTTTGGGCAAGGGCTCCTGAGTGGATTCTGACGGAACGAACTGAGGGGGATCGGCCGTCGGCGCGACGGCGACTCTGGCGCAGGCCGAGAGCAGAAGGGTGATGATGATTGATTCGACAATGGAACGTCGGGCAGTGTTCATCGTGGCCTCTATCAATAATTCAACATGCCGCCACTCCATAGACGCGGCAACTCGCTGGCTTCTTACGCACCCGCCCGGTAAGATTTCCGCCGCCCGGCGCGTCCATAGTATGTGCGCCTCATTCACCGCCTGCTGTTGTTGCGCTACGGCATTCCCGCCGACTTTGTTCTCAACTCCGGCGCGGAGCCGGATGGTGTAGCGGCCTCAGGGCCGGCGGCGGCCGAGATTCGCCGTATCGCCAACACACTGAAGGCCGAAGCCTTCGACGCAGAGCGTGGCCGGGTGGACTATTCCCGCCTGTGCGCCAGCCCAACCTATTTCGACTATTGCAAGTGCGCCCGCCGTCTCCAATCCTTCGATCCGACAGTGCTCGGCGACTGCGAAGAGCGCCTCGCCTTTTGGATCAATCTTTACAACGCCCTCATTGTGGACGCCGTCATTCAGTTTGGCGTGAAGCGTTCAGTCAACGAAGTGCCGGGCTTCTTCTGGCGGGCGGCGTACAACATCGGCGGGCAACGGTATTGTCCGTTTGACATCGAGTACGGCATTCTGTGCGCGAACGCCCCGCACCCCGCTATCCCCGGCCCTCATTTCGGCACAAGCGACCCACGCCGCCGATACAGCCTTGAGCAACTCGATTCGCGCATTCACTTCGCGCTGGTGTGCGGCGCGCGCTCCTGCCCTCCCATTGCCGTGTACGACGCGGCAAACATTGACGAGCAATTGGATGTGGCGGCGCGGACGTTTATCAACAGCGGAGGTGTGGAAATAGACCGCGTTGCTAACGAAGTCTGGCTGTCACAGATTTTCCAGTGGTATGCGCCGGATTTTGGAGGCCGTTCGTTTGCGTTCGGCGATAAGCGCCCGCTGTTAGAATTTGCCGCTTCTTATCTGGCCGATGAGGCCGATCATGAGTTTGTGTTGCGAGAAAAGCCCGCTGTTCGGTTCAAACTTTACGATTGGTCGTTGAACAATTAACCAAAATGTCGAGCATCCGAGTCACGGATGGATGTGCGGCCCATCTACGAGGCGGCAGCGCCAGAGGCGCGCAAGACTCGCATCAACGCTTCAAACTCTTCGCGGCAGTCCGGGCACATATCCAAGTGCTGCTGGACGAGGGGCCAGAGGTTTGCGGCGTTCTCGCCGCGCAGTACCGCTTCGGCGAACTGATCGAGCAAGCGATGCACGTCATCGCAGGAATACTCGATTTCGTGAGTCGCTTCAATCTGACGGGCCACCTTCCCGATGAATTCTGGCCGCAAGGGGGAACGCCTCTGCCCATCTCGCCGAATCCAACGCCTGAGCCTTTCCAAAAGATTCCGCATACGCCCTCGCATTTGTTGACTAGACACCCATCGAGCCCCGTTTCTTACCTGCGCTCAAAAGCGGCCAGTAACTCGGCGGCGGAGAGTCCCTCGCGGGCCAGGCGGCGCTTAAGCCGTAACCGCGCATCGTGCAACAGTTTATAGAGCGCGTTGCGTTTCATGCCCAGCCGGCGGGCCGCTTCTTCCAGCGGCATCGCTTTGACACCCACTGCCATCATCGCCCGCAACTGCTTCGCGGTCAGTTCTTCCATCATCATGCGTTGCAGATGCTCTAACAGGTCGGCCTGTTCGGCCGTAACTTCCGGCTCCGGCTCGTGGTCAGCCGTGGCGCGCGGGGTGCGTTCGCCTTCGCCGCTTTCTAGCAAACTATCCAGCGACACATCCTTCCAGTGACGGCGGCGCAGTTCGGTGAGGGCCACCCGCGCGGCGATTTTGTGAACCCAAGTAGTGAACTGACTGCGGCCCTCAAACGAGTCCAAGTGATTCAATGCTCGCATCAACGTTTCCTGAGTCACTTCCTCGGCCAGAGCGGCGAAGCGCGGGTCGTTGGGCGAGAGCCAATCGCGGAGGGCGTAAGGCAGGCCGTACATGATGTCGGCGCGGAGGTCAGCCAGCGCCGTTTCGCGCCGTGAGGCGTCGGCGCGGAGATCGGAGAGCCATTGCTCGTTCGTCCGCTTGGCCATTGGCGGCATTATACTTGCTCTGGCGAAGGCGGCGTATGCCATCTGTCTGTTGATGCTCACCAACAATTAATGCTGGAGACGTAAGAAGCCGTGGTGTTGTGTTGTCTGGAAGGAAGAGTTATCAACTTTCCCATCTTCCAGGAGGACACCATGCCACACTCTTATCTCACTCGACGCGAATTTCTGCGGTTAGGCGGCCTCGGCCTCGGCGCGGCGGCGTTAGCCGCGTGCGGCGCGCCAGCCACAGTTGCCCCCACCGTCGCGCCGCCCACGGCTTTGCCCCAGCCCACGGCTGTCCCCGCCGAACAGTCTCGCGTTCTGTTGGGCGATGTAACGGACTTCGCCCTCAAAGGCGATTGGCCGGGGCGCTTTGGCTTTGTCAAGTTCAAACTGAACGCCGGCTTCTTCAACGGCGACAAGGCCTACTTCATCCGCACCGACGCTTCGGACAAAACATTTGCCGACGCCAACAAACTGGTCTTTGTGCCCTTGCTCGGCGCGATCCAATCCGTGCCGGGAGTTGCCGCCAAGCTCTACTTGTTTGAAGGCGGCTCGCCCGACCAACTCCCCGTTCTCGGCACAGCCCCCTCACAGGAAAACTACAGCCCCGTCTGGCAACTGCACAAAGTCACCCCCAAAGATTCCACCCTTTACGACTCGGAAGAAAAACTGAAGGCTGCCGAGTCATCCGGCGAGGTGACCATCGAGGCGCAGACTGTCGTTGTCAACTATCCGGTGGTCAAGTGGCCGGGCGGCGAATTGTCGGTGGACGCCGACAAGAAGGAATATCTGGGCGGCGGCCAATGTTTAGAGCCGGTGGACACGGCCAGCATGACGGCGACCTTCAAATTACACGAGTGCTTCCCCGGCAGTCGCTACATCGTCACCGACACCTCGGCTGTGCCGATGGCGCCGATGATGGCGGTGGCCGCCGCCGGGCCGGTGCAGAATCTGTGGAAGAGCGAGGCGGCTGTGGGCACGGCCAAGATTTGGGTGTTCGCCAACGGCATCCCCGGCAGCGGGGTGATGGGCTTCCAGCCGGCCATCTTCGATTCGCGGGCTGGTGATGCCGTCTGGAGTCCGCTCTGGACGTATCGCGACACCGGGCGCGTGAGCATTCAGCGAGGAGAGTTTTTCGATGGCTGATACTTGCGGCTGCCCGCCCGAGGCCGGAAACGCCGTTTGCGAATTACCGGCTCAGGGGTTCCAACGCCCGTCCCGCATCGCCCATGCCTGCCCCGAGTGCGCCAAGACTGGCAAGCCCGTGCAAGGGCAAACGATCAAGGCCCTGCTCGCGGTGACGCTGCGTGAAGTACACGACGTGGAATATCTATTTTGCCGGACGCAGACTTGCCCGGTCGTTTACTTTTCAGCCGACGGTGAGCAGACCTTTACGGTGGAACAGGTGCGAGAACGTGTTTACCAAAAGGAGCCGGGCACGGACGATGTGTTCGTCTGCTACTGCTTCCGCCACACTGTGGGCGAGCTTCGCGCCGCCTCAGCCGAAACCCGCCTGGCCATCGTGGACGACATCAACACCGGCATCAACGCCGGCCAATGCGCCTGCGATCTGCGAAACCCGCAAGGCTCGTGCTGTTTGGGGAATGTACGCGGGTTGGCGAAACAACTTGAGCGCCTGGCGGTGGAAGCGGCGGGTTGACACGCCCCGCCTCTTGCAATGCGCCAAGTCTGGCGCAGAGATACTCTGCGCTTTTTTTGCGTCTGTTGGCCGCCTCCACGAAGTAAGACTCTTGGCCTTTGCTTCGTCTATACGGGTGGAAGGGCAATCCGCTCTCAATATATTCACTCAACGGAGGTTGACTATGAACATTATCGGCGCAATCGTAGCAGGACTGGTCGGAACAGTCGCTATCAGCATGTTGATGGCGATGGCTCCCCTGATGGGCATGCCCAAAATGGCGATTTGGGAAATGCTCGGCACCATGTTCAGCAAGGAAGGCAACGTCTCGCTGGGCTGGATCATCCACTTCATGATGGGCGTGATCTTCGCCATCATCTACGCCGCGCTGTGGGCGGCCGGCATCGGCTCAGCCACACTGTTGGGCCACTTGTTGAAGCAAAAAGAACATCCTTTTTATTGACATGAACAGTTTACCAAGTATAATGATTACAGCGTCTGGGATGAGTCGCCAAGCGTCTCGTAGTGGGGCTTTTAGCCTCAACCCCAGTCGCTTTTTTATTTCCCCAACCACGAGAGGGCCTTATGTACCTTTGCTACATAGATGAATCTGGAACTTCAGATATTCCTGGCAATACATCTCACTTCGTTCTTTCTGGTTTATCCGTTCCTGTTTGGTATTGGAGGGACTGTGACAAAGAAATTGAATTCATAAAGAGAAGATATGCTCTTGAATCAGCAGAAATCCATGTTGCTTGGATATTAAGGCCATATCTTGAACAAAGCCAAATACAGAATTTCGATGCGCTCGACTATATCCAAAGGCGTTCTCAAGTGGAAAGCTTGAGAAAAGCCGAATTGCTACGCCTTCAAAGGACGAATGTCAAACAGTACAAGCAAACACGCAAAAACTATCGGAGCACAGAAAGCTATATCCATTTGACCAGAGACGAAAGGCGAAAGTTCATCAAGGAAATTGCTGAATGTATATCAAAGTGGAGATTTGCAAGACTCTTTGCGGAATGTGTAGATAAAATTCATTTCGACCCGGCCCGAGCAAACAAAACTGTTGACGAACAATCGTTTGAACAGATCGTATCTCGCTTCGAGCAATATCTTCAAAATATAGGAAAAGGTAGTTCCACTTTATCGTATGGGATGTTGATTCATGACAACAACGAAACAGTAGCCAAAAAACACACCGCATTGATGAAGAAGTTCCATCAAACCGGAACCTTATGGACCGGTGTGAAAAGTATTGTAGAGACTCCGTTGTTTGTTGATAGCCAACTGACCAGCATGGTGCAAATAGCGGACGTATGCGCTTACGCTTTGCGTAGATACCTTGAAAACAATGAAGACGAACTTTTTGATTTTGTTTTCCAAAGAGCAGACCGAAAGGACGGAATTGCTGTTGGTGTAAGGCACTTTACCAAGTCGGGCTGTTTATGCAAAATCTGCGGTTCTCACAAAAAGCCAATTGCACTATAGGCGTGGCCCAACCCTGCGTGCAGTGGACTGGCCTCCGCTACGCTTCGGCCAGCCACTGACGCTTTCGTTGGGCGGCATCGCCTTCGGCGTGGCGCATTTCGTTGCCGCTGGGCTAGCGATGGGCGGCATGCCTATGATGCACGCCGGAATCAAAGCCGGAACCGTGCAGGCCCCTGGCGTGTTGATGCTGAACGTCGGGGTCATGGGCTTGATGGGCGGGCTAATCGGGCACGCCGTCTACGGGCTGGTTGTCGCGCTGGTCTACGGAGTCTTCACCCGCTAGGCCGCGCCTACGCCCAGCCTGTCTGGCCGGGCCGGGCGAGGGAACCCGGCCTGGCCCCTTCAGCCAATGAGATAGAGCATCCCTATCCTCCGATGCCGTGGCGGCAATTCTACAAACGATGACAGGGCAGTTCGTATATACTACTCTCGGAGGCCTATGTCGTGAAGTGATCAGTGTTTTCATTGCGTTTCCATTTTGCCGCCACAAGTGTTCGTATTGCGATCTCAATGCCTATGCCGGATTGGATGATCTGATCCCGGCGTATGTTGAGTCACTGATCGTGGAGACGCGGCTTATCGGGCGGGGAGCCGACGCCCCCGTTCACACAGTGTACTTTGGCGGCGGCACACCCTCGCTCATCCCTCTGCCACTGCTGAGCGATCTATTCGCCAGCCTGCGCGATTCGTTCGCGCTTACCGACGATTGCGAAATTTCATTGGAGGCCAACCCCGACACGGTGGACGCCGCCTATCTCAAGGGCTTGCGGCAGCTCGGGGTAAATCGACTCAGCCTCGGCGCGCAATCGGCGCAGGCCAATGAGTTGACTCTGTTTGGGCGGACGCATACCTTCGACGACGTGGCGCGAGCGGTGAAGTTGGCGCGGGAGGCCGGGTTCGAAAACATCAGCCTCGATTTGATCTATGGTGCGCCGGGGCAGACGATGGAAAGTTGGCAGGACACGATGAAGCGGCACCTCGCGCTCGGTGTGGATCACTTTTCGCTGTACGCCCTCTCGCTCGACTTCGGCACGCCTCTGCGCGCGTGGGTGAGCCGGGGATTGTTGCCCGAACCGGATTCTGATTTGGCGGCGGAAATGTATGAATGGGCGGATGAGGAGTTGGGGCGGGCGGGGTTCACGCAGTATGAGATTTCGAGTTGGGCGAAGAAGGAGGAACTTCAAACATCAAACTCCAAACTCCAAAATTCCAAATTCGAGTGCCGCCACAATTTGCAGTATTGGCGCAACGAGCCGTATCTTGGGTTGGGGGCGGGGGCGCACGGATGGTGTGGCGGCTTTCGTTATTCCAACGCGGCCTCGCCGAAAGCATATGTCAATCGGATGAAAGAAGGGGTAGAGAGGCCGTTTCCGTTTTCTCCGGCGTTGGCCCAATCCATTCCGGTGAACCGCGAAACGGAGATGAGCGAGACGATGCTCACCGGCTTGCGTTTGGTGAGCGAGGGCGTGAGCGAAGAGTCGTTTCGGCAAAGGTATGGGAGTGGGCTCGGCGACGTGTTTGCGAAGGAATTGGGCGAACTGAGCGCGCGCGGGTTAGTGGAGTGGACTGAAGATGGCGCGCGGCTGAAGAAAGAGGGGCGGCTGGTGGCGAATTGGGCCTTCGAGAAGTTTGTGTGAGTTCAGTAGCCAGAAGTCAGATGTCAGAAATCAGACCTCCGACCTCTAACCTCTAACCTCTCTTACTGCGCCCTCCCCAACAATTGCAGGGTGAGATCATGAAGGGCTTCACCGGCATTGCCTGCCGGTTGCGCGGCGGCGAGGCTGGCTAAGGCTGAGTCGGTGTGATGCCGCTCGCGCTCTTCGGCGGCCTCGCGCGCGCCGCTGGCTTCGAGCAAACTCACGATCATTTCCACGCTCGCGCCGCCTTGCTCTTCGGGGCAATACGCGGCGCGCAGGTTGGGATCGCGGTCGAGGCCGATAAGCACTGGCAGAGTCTTTTTGCGAGTGACGATGTCCGTCGCCGCCGATTTGCCGGTGAGGGCGGCATCGCCCCAAATGCCCAAAATGTCATCGCGGATCTGAAAAGCGAGGCCGAGGTGCCGGCCAAACTTGCGGTAGTGGCCGCGCACGGCCGGCGTCTGCCCGGCGGCCAATGCGCCACACTCGGCGGCGGTGGCAATGAGCGAGGCCGTCTTGCCTTCGATCATCTGCAAGTATTCGTCGGCGGTCACTTCGTCGCGAGTCTCGAAGGCCATATCGTGATGTTGGCCCTGCGTGAGGTGCAGGCCGGTGGTGTCGAGCAGTTGAAAGGCTTCGATGATGGCGGCGGAGTCGAGGCCGCGCAGGCGGGCGCGCTGCGCGGCAAGGTGGGCGTAGGTGAACAACGCATCACCGGCGTTGATGGCTTGGGGCTTGCCCCACAGTTTCCAAACGGTGGCGCGTCCCCGCCGGAGCGGGCTGTCGTCTTGAATGTCGTCGTGCACGAGCGAGAAATTGTGAATCAGTTCGACAGCGGCGGCAAAGGGCAGGGCTCGCTCCCAGTCGCCGCCGCTGGCCGCCGCGCACAGCAGGGTGATGGCCGGGCGCGTGCGCTTGCCGGCCACTGCGCGCGGCTGGCCTTCGTCGATCCAGCCGAGGTGGTAATACAACATGCGGGCGTAATCGTCGGGCGGGGGCAGGCGAAAGTCGAGCGCGGCGCGCAGTTCGGCTTCGAGGGCGGGGGCGAAGGCGGAGAGGAAAGAGGAGAGCATTATGAAATGAACAATGAACAATGACGAATGGCAAATGGCGAATGACGAATGGCAAATGACGAATGACGAATGGACAATGAGACCACAAGACTACGAGACTACGAGAACGGGTTTGGATTGGAGGGTGGCGATGTCTTTGCAGGCGGCGGCGAAGAGGGCGATGCGGATCTCGCGCGAGAGTTCGTGAACGGTTTCGACGACGGCCTCCACCGATTGATCGGCGGCTTTGAGGAAGGGGCCGGCCATGCCGCCCATCACAGCGCCGAGCGCGAGGCATTTGGCAATGTCGATTCCATCGCGCAAGCCGCCGGAGGCGATGACCGGCAGCTGCGGGGCGGCCTCCCGCGCGTTGAGGATCGCTTCCACAGTGGAGATGCCCCACGAGACGAAGGCGGCGGCCACGCGCGCATTGGAGGCGTTTTGGGTGCGGTGCATTTCCACCTGACTCCACGACGTGCCTCCCGCGCCGGCCACATCAATAGCGCTGATGCCCGCTTCGGCGAGTCGGCGGCAATCGTCTTTCGAGAATCCCCAACCCACTTCTTTGGCAACCACCAGAATGTTCTCGGCGGCGAGGCTTTGGCACACGGCCTCAACTTTTTTCAGCAGCCCGGCGAAGTTGGTGTTGCCTTCGGGTTGCACCGCTTCTTGCAAGGCGTTGAAGTGAAGGATGAGCGCGTCGGCTCCGGCGACGGCGACGGCGCGGCGGCACTGCTCGGCGGTGTAGCCGTAGTTCAGCTGCACCGCGCCGAGATTGGCAAAGAGCAAAACGTCGGGCGCTTCGGCGCGGACTTGAAAGGTATGGGCGGTGTCGGGGCGCTCGATGGCGGCGCGCATCGAGCCGAGACCCATGGCCACGCCAGCCGCTTGCGCGCCGAGCGCGAGCGTGCGGTTGATCTGGTGCGCGCGCGGCGTGCCGCCGGTCATTGACGAAATGAGTATCGGCGCGGCCAAAGTTTTGTTGAAGAGCCGGGTCGCAATGGAAACGTCGGCGAGGTTCAGTTCGGGCAGGGCGGTGTGTTGGAAGCGGTAACGCTCGAGGCCGGTGGTCAATCCCCGAAACTGCACGTCCTTCTCTAAATTGATACGAATGTGATCGTCTTTGCGAGAAACGGTGCGCGGGTCGTCGGGCGTAACTTCGGGCATGGAGGGGGGTTTCATTAAGTTGAACGGCGGCCATGTTACCAGTGGGCAGAGGGGTTGTCAAACATGCGATGCTTGACAGCCCGCCCCGCCACATTACAATGGGGCAAACTCACCCCAACCATCAGGAGGATTACATGTCAGATACTCAGGAACGCATCACAAAAATCATTGTCAACCTGCTCGGCGCGAAGCCCGAAGATGTGACCCTCGAAAAGCGATTCCGCGAAGACCTCGAAGCCGATTCGCTCGATCTCGTCGAACTCATCATGGCCTTTGAGGAAGAATTCGGCGGCGAGATTTCCGACGAGGACGCGCAGAAGATCACCACCGTTGGCGAGGCGATTAACTACGTTGACAGCAAAATGAAGAAGTAGCCTGCCGAAATAATAGCGGGCGGACTGGCTTGCGCAGTCCGCCCGTTTTGATTCCGAGTCCGGTCGGGGCGCGGCCTCACTCCCGATCCGCCGCGCCGGGGGGCTCCGTCACCCCTCCCTCGCCGCCCGCGCCATTTGCCGGCGAAGAGAATCGAGCGCCATATTCGACGACCACTCGGGCGCGAGCCCGGCGTGGCCGCCGAAACCGCGTTCCCATTGGTGCGACGTTCGCTCGCTCCACACCCCAACCCGAATACGAATCTCGACGCCCGACGACTGCACCGCGCAGGCCATGCCCCACGTTGCGCCCGCCGCCCGCGCCGCCGATTGCGCCAACAACAAAACGTCGTCGGTTTCCGTGATCGCTTTCACCTGAGCGCCGCGAAATGTTCCCGTGCCGTTATCGGCTTCGACCAACTTGCCGCCGAGTCTGCCACCCGTGCCGCTCTCAATCACTGCCACCGTTTCGCCGCGCGCGGCCAACCCCGCAAGGCACACACTTTCCAGCGTATCGGCGTCGGCCCCGAACACCCAATCGCCCAATCGTTCGCGCGCCGTGCGCTCCACTTCGGCGATCATCCGGTCGGCTTCGGCTTCGCTCGGCGCATTGGCCGTGATGCGCACGACAATGGTGCCCGACTTGGCGTTGAGGCCCACGGTGGGGTTGCTCAGTTTTTCGAGATCGCCGATCTTGTCGTCCACCATGCTTTCGCCCACGCCCGAAGTTTTTAACTCGCGGCTTTTGATCACGCCGGTGAGATTGAAGCGGCGGCGAAGGAAAGGCAGAACGGCCTTGTCCATCAAGTATTCCATCTCGCGCGGCACACCGGGCAGGCTCACCACCACCGCGCCGCCGAGATCGACGATGAACGACGGCGCAGTGCCCACCGGGTTTTCGATGGCGATGGAGTCTTTCGGGCGATAGGCTTGCTGTTTGTTGTTCTCGGTCATGGCTCGCCCCCAGCGGCGAAAGCGCTCTTCGATTTGTTTGAGGAGCGACTCGTCGAAGATGAGCGGGCGGCCTGTGGCGCGGGCAATCGCCTCGCGAGTCATGTCGTCCACCGTGGGGCCGAGCCCGCCGGTGGTGATTACCACCTCGGAGCGCGAGAGGGCGAGGCGGATGACGGAGGTGATGCGGCCGAGGTCGTCGCCCACCGTCGAAGTGTAATGTAGAGGCATCCCAATGCTCTGCAGTTTCTTCGAGATCAGCGCGGAGTTGGTGTCAACGATTTCGCCGAGAAGGATTTCGGCGCCGATGGCGATGATTTCAGAGTGCACGCGGCTCCATTGTTGTACACAGATGAACACGGATAAACACGGATTCTATTCTGCCCATCGTTAGATAACGTTGTATTCCTTCACGAGATCGCCTTCCGCGAAGCGGCTGAATCTCAACGAGGTGATGTCAAGCGTGTGCGCTTTGTCGTCGAGAATCTCTTCGGCGATGAGCAGGCCGCTGATGGGGCCGTGCATGAAGCCGTGCCCGCTGAAGCCGGCCACCACAAAATAGCCGCCGAGCGTGGGCACGCGGCCAATGATCGGGTGAGCGTCGGGCGTCACCTCGTACAGTCCGGCGACCTGTGAGACGAGACCGGCCCGTTCGAGAATCGGCATCCGTTTGGCGGCGGCCTCGAGGTTCACGATCTCGAAAGCCTCATCCACGCTTTGATCGAAGCCCGGCTGTTCGTTCGGGTTCGACATGCCGAGCAGAAGGCCCTCGCTCTCGCGATGAAAGTAGAGGCTTTGAGCGAAGTCGATCACGAAAGGGAAGTCGGGCGGCAGTTGAGGTAGAGGCGTGGTGGTGAGCCATTGGCGGCGAAGGGGTTGGATGGGGAGATCGATTCCGGCGGTGCGGCTGAGGGGGGCGCTCCACGGCCCGGCGGCGTTGACGACGGCATCCGTCGAGATCGAGCCCCGATTTGTTTCTACTCCGATCACTTTGCCGTTGGCCGTTTGGATTCCGATCGCTTCCACATCTTCGAGCGCCTTTGCGCCGAGCCGCCGCGCGGCGTTGATGTAGCCCATCACCACGCCGTTGGGATCGCACAAACCATCCCGCTCGTTGAATGTTCCGGCGATGGCGTCGTCACAGCGAACGAGCGGGATGCGGCGGCGGACTTCGTCGCCGGTGAGCCATTCGGTGCTCGCGCCGAGCGAGCGCTGTAGGGCGACGTTGCGCTGGAAGTTGGCGGCGTCCCGTTCGTTGGTGAGCATGAAGAGGTAGCCGCAGTATCGGCGGTCAATCGGCTGGCCGATCTCTTCTTCGAATCGATCCAGCATGGGCAGGCTGAGAATCGAAAGGCGGATGTTGATCTCGGTGGCGAATTGGTAGCGGATGCCTCCGGCGCAGCGCCCGGTTGCGCCTTGCCCGAAGAACGACTCTTTTTCGAGAAGCACGCCATTCACGCCGCGCCGGGCGAGGTGATAGAGGGCGCTCGCGCCCATCACGCCGCCGCCGATGATGACGATGGGGGAAGTGGAAGGGAGGGTCATGGTGGGTGGCTAAGTGGTTGGGTGGTTAGGTGGTTCGAGTTGGAGGAGGGCGACAGCGGCCAGTATCAATGCGCCGCCGATCATTTGCGGGAAGTCGAGGAGTTCGCGGTACAAAAGGAAGGCGGCGAGGTTGGAGAAAACGACATCGAGCGAAGTGACGATGGCGGCATTGCTCACTGGCACAAACCGCAGGCTGAGCGAGAACAGGCCCCACGCGCCGAGCGTCGGCCCAATGGCGATGGCCGCGAGAAGGGGCCACGCGGCGGGTTGGAGTGCGCGAGCGAGATCGCTGGATTGAAAGGGCAGAAGAACGATGGCGCCGATGCCGTAAGCATACATCAACATTGCGCGCGGATCGCATTTGCCGCTGAGTGTTTTGCTGAAGATGGCGAAGGCGGCGTAGCCGACACTGGCGGCCAGCCCGATGGCGATGCCGGGCAGGCTGACGATCATCGCGTCGATGTCGTACACCTTCGAGGCCAGCGCGCATCCCGTCAGCGACAGCGCGAGCGCGACAACTTTGCGCGAGTTGAGCGGCTCGTTCAGCGCCACTGCGCCCACTACAGTGACCCACACCGGAGCCATGTAGGTGAGCACGGCCAGCAGGGCGATGCCGGCCACCTCTATGCCTTTCGCCAGCGCGGCATAGAAGCCGCCGATGCCAACGATGCCGAGCGCCAACACGTGACTCGCCGCATTCGCAGGCATCCGAAGCAGATCGCGGCGGGTAAGCGCCAGTGCGACGAACGTGAGCGATGAGGCCAGCGCCGCGCGCAGGAAGGCGATGGAGATTGCGGGGAGGCTGAAATTCTGGAGCAGGGTGCGCGTGAGCGGGCCGAGTGTTGACCACAACACTGTCGCCACAAGCACGAGTGCATAGCCCCGCATATGCGAGGCGCGGCTCACAGCGCGAACTCTGCGCCCAGCTTCATTCCGCGGGCGCGGCGCAAAACTTCGGCGGCGGCCACCACATCTTGCACGGCGATGCCGCACGATTTGAAGAAGGTGATTTGCTCGGCGTTGGCGCGGCCCGGTTTGCGGCCCAGCACGATCTCGCCCAACTGCGCGTGGATGTGATCTGTGCCGAAGAGCCCGTCGCGGAGGGGGATGATGAGATCGCCTGCTTCGGCCAGCGCCGATTCGTGGGAGTCGATCACCACCAATGCGCGTTTGATCAGTTCGGGATCGTTCTCCTGCATCTCCGGTGTGTACGATCCGATTCCGTTGACGTGCGCGCCGGGTTTTACATCGCGGCTATTGTACACGGGGGATGTTGAGGTGGTGGCGGTGCAGATGATGTCGGCTTGGGAGACGGCCTCGCGGGGGGAGGCGGCGGCCCGCAGATCGGCGGGGATGGGATCGCGCCCGGCCACTTCGGCGATCATGCGCTCGGTGGCCGAGGGATCGCGATCATAGATCCATGCTTGTTTGATCGAGCGCACACTGCACACGGCTTCGAGTTGGGTGCGGGCCTGCGCGCCCGCGCCGAAGATAGCGGCGGTGGATGAATCGGGGCGGGCGAGAAGGTCGGTGGCCGCGCCGGAGGCGGCGCCCGTTCGCAGGGCGGTGAGATAGGTGGCGTCCATCACGGCGGCGGGCTGTCCGGTCTCGGCGTCGATCATGATCATTACGCCGTGAATGATGGGCAGATTCTTTTGCGGGTTGCCGGGAAACACGGAGACGATCTTCGCGCCGAGATCGTTGGCGACGCGGGCGGGCATGAAGAGGGTGACGGCATTCTGCGCCGGGGTGTGGACGGGGGTGCGGAGGGGCAGGGCGGCTTCGCCGGTGATGAGGGCGGCGTAGGCGCGTTTTTGTGTTTCGATGGCTTGCCGCATGGGGAGGGCGCGGCGCACGTCGGCGGCGGAGAGGAGGAGCATGTTAGCTGATGCCGAGGTAGGCTTTTTGCACGGTTTCGTTTTGGCGCAAGTTCTGCGCCGAGTCGTTCAGGACAACCTGGCCAGTTTGAAGCACGTAGCCCCGATCGGCGATTTGCAGGGCCATGCGGGCGTTTTGCTCGACGAGCAGAATCGTCGTGCCCTCTCGATGAAGTTGTTTGATGGTGTCAAAGATGCTGTCCACCAGCACTGGGGCCAGCCCCATCGAAGGCTCGTCCAACAGCAAAACTTTGGGGTAGGCCATGAGCGCCCGGCCCGTGGCCAGCATTTGCTGCTCGCCGCCGCTGAGGGTTCCGGCCAGTTGATTGTGCCGCTCTTTGAGCCGGGGGAAGAGATGGAACACTCGCTCAACCGCTTGGGCAGTTTCCGATGCGTTGGATCGGGTGTAGGCCCCCATCTCAAGGTTCTCCGTCACCGTGAGACGGCCAAATACCCGCCGCCCCTCAGGGACTTGAACGACGCCTTTGCTGACGATGTCGTGCGCTTTGTAGGCGCTCAAATCTTCGCCGTTGAGGCGGATGTGGCCCTCGCGCGGGCGAAGCAGGCCGCTGATGGTTTTGAGGGTGGTGCTTTTCCCGGCGCCGTTGGCGCCGATGAGGGTGACGATTTCACCTTCTTCGACGATGAGCGAGACGCCCTTGAGGGCATGAATGTGTCCGTAGTATGAGTGAACGTTTTCGAGTTCTAAGATAGCCATTGCTCATCATCCTGCTGGGGAGGCCGAGACGGATTCGGGCACTTCGGCCGCGCTGCCTCTTCCCAGATACGCTTCAATGACTCTGGGGTTGCTTTGAATATCGGTCGGGCTTCCTTCGGCGATCTTCTCGCCGTAGTCGAGCACGGAAATGCGCTCCGAGATGCCCATGACCACCCGCATGTCGTGTTCGATGAGCATGATGGTGATGCCCAGTTCATCGCGCAGGCGGCGGATAAAACCTGTCATCTCTTCCGTCTCGTGCGGGTTCATTCCGGCGGTGGGTTCGTCAAGCAGCAACAACTTGGGCCGGCTTGCCAGCGCGCGGGCAATTTCCAGCCGCCGTTGATCGCCATAAGGCAGGTTCTTCGCCAATTGGTCGCCCTTGCCGGTCAGATTCACGAAAGCCAAGAGGCGGCGCGCCTCGTTGAGAGCCTCGGCTTCTTCTCGCACCGTGCCGGGCGTTCGGAGGATCGCGCCCAACATGCCGCCCTTGAGGCGGGGGTGCTGGCCGACGAGGATATTTTCCAGCGCGGTGAGGTTATTAAACAGGCGGATGTTTTGGTAGGTGCGGGCGATGCCCAGTGCGGTGATCCGGTCGGAGGTCAGTCGTTCGAGGTGGTGCCCATCGAAAATGATTTCGCCGATTTCGGGCTGATAGAAGCCGGTGACGCAATTAAAGAAAGTCGTTTTGCCGGCTCCGTTGGGGCCGATGACGCTGTGAATGGACTTTTCGGCGATGTCCAGATCGAGGCTGGATACGGCGGTGAGGCCGCCGAAACGTTTGGTGACTTGGCGGGCGGTGATAATAGAAGGCATTGTCAATAGATCCTCATCAGTGCAGTCCCGGCATCAGCGAGCGCCGCCCGGAGTCTTCACGATCTCGGCGCGAGGCTCGCCCTCGGCCCCGAACTCTTCGTGTAGTTCACGCCGGTGGGTAGCCTCCGGCCAGAAGCCCTCGGGCCGGGTGAGCATCATCACGATCAGCAACGCGCCGTACATCAACAGCCGATATTCGGCAAACTCGCGCAGAAGTTCGGGCAAGCCAGCGAGGATCAGCGCTCCGACAAACACGCCCGGCAGACTGCCCATGCCGCCGATGATGATCAGAGCCAGCACGTTGATCGAGAACAGCAGGTTGAAGCTGTGCGGGTAGATCGAGCCGACTTTGGAGGCGAAGATGGCCCCGCTCAGGCCGGAGAAGGCGGCGCCAGTGGCGAAGGCCAGTAGTTTCGTCGCCACCAGATTGATGCCCATCGCTTGAGCCACATCTTCGTCCTCGCGCAGGGCCTTCCAGGCCCGGCCCGGACGCGAGTCGCGCAATCGCCAAGAGATGAAGACCGCCAGAAGACATGCGGCAAAGATCATGTAATAGAGTGTTTGGGGTGTGCCAAAAACGAAATTGCCAATCTCTCCCTGGCCGACCTCGACGATGCCCTGCGACCCGCCGATGTAGGGTTTCAAGAAGTCGGATAGGGCCAAGATGCGGATGATCTCGCCGAAGCCGAGGGTGACAATCGCCAGATAGTCGCCGCGCATCTTTAGCACGGGTATGCCCAGAAGGACGCCGAAGAGGACAGCCGCGCCGACAGCAATGGGCAGAGCCTGCCAGAACGAAAACTCCGGACCGAAGACGATCTGGCCGGCATTCTGGCCGATGGCGTTCGTCGTCAGCACGCCCATCACATAAGCGCCGATGGCATAGAAGGCCACATAGCCCAAGTCGAGCAGGCCGGCGAATCCGACGACAATGTTCAACCCCAGACCGGCTAGAATAAACAACCCAACAATGTTGGCGACCTCGCTGAGGTACGGCCCCAGAATTCTGGGCAGGTACAACAACACAGCGATAACGACGAGGGCGCCTCCCCACTGGCTGGCGCGGCGCTGGGTGGGCGGCAGGGCGCGGAAGCGATCTTGAACCTGGCCTCCCCGGGCCGCCCAAAGATAGTTTCCGCCAGCGACGACAATGAAGACTGCCACCGCTCCCGGAATGGAAAGGCCCCGGCTCCCAAACATCCACTTGAGGGCCGCGCCGACTTGAGGCATGTTGGTCAAGGTCACGCGGATCAATTCCTGAAGCAGGCCCAACAGCCCCACCCAGAAGAGAGCCAGAACGACGCTCCGACGTATTTGGGCCGGGAGAATATCGATCAGCCCTCCTAACGTGCCGACGACGGCCCCAGTGATGAGCAGGTAGAGGATGCCAACAACCGTCTCTTGGTTAAAGGTCAGGATGTTGATCAGGGCCGGGGAAGCGTTGGGAAATATCGAGCGCAGGTTGAGCGGCGGGATGATCACAACCAGCCCGGTCAACAAGGCGCTTGCGACCAACCCGGCCAGCGCGCCGCTGATCGCGCGCATCGTCGCGGCCTCGCCAGCCGCGCGGCTGGCGGCGAAGTAGCCAGCCATGAGGATGGCGATCACGATCAGCGTTTGGCCCATCGTGATCACACCGGAGATGATGTCGCGCTGGCTGAACTCCTCGACCATGCCGATCAAAGACACCAGCAAAGCCACCACGCCGCCGATCAGGCCAATTTGAATCGCCCCCAACCAGTTGAACGAAGTCTTTTTATTCATATCCGCCTCTCTCTAAGCCTTGGCGGTGGCCAGCCGTTCACCCAAAATGCCGGTGGGCCGATAAATCAAGACTAGCACCAGCATGGTAAAAGCGATCACGTCTTTGAGTTGATAGGGAGCGGGAATGCCCAGCCCGTCGAGGAAGAGAGTTGGCCCAACCGATTCGAACAGCCCAAGGAAGAGGCCGCCGAGCATGGCGCCCGGAATGTTGCCGATGCCGCCCAGCACGGCGGCGGTGAAGGCTTTGATGCCGGGAATGAAACCCATGAAGAAGTTGACCTGCCGGAACATCAACGCATAGAGCACACCGGCCGCTCCGGCCAGCGCCGCGCCAAGAATAAAAGTCCGAACGATGATTGCGTCAACGTCAATCCCCATCAGGGCCGCCGTATCTTTGTCTTCAGACACAGCCCGCATGGCTTTGCCGGTGCGGGTGCGTTGGACGAACATGTACAGGCCAAACATGAATAGGGCCGCCGCCACAATCACCAGCACCTGTATCTTTTGAATGACAAATTCTCCGCCCAGACTCCATGCGCCGTCGAGGGCGTCCACTTCGGGATAGGCTCGATTCTGCGAACCGTACAAGCCGCGGAAGGTGTATTGCAGGAAGAAGGAAGCGCCGATAGCCGTGATCAGCGGCACGAGGCGCGGCGAGCGTCGCAAAGGCCGATAGGCGATTCGCTCCAACAAAACGGCGACGGTGACCGAGGTGGTTATCGCCACCGCGAAGATAGCCAACAGCCCGATGATAGGATTCCGATCCAGAAATCCGGAGCGGCTCATGCTGTTGGCAATGAAGTAGCCGGTGAATGCGCCGCTCATGAAGACTTCGCTGTGGGCAAAATTGATCATGCGCAAAATGCCGTAGACAAGAGTATAGCCCAGCGCAATAAGAGCATAGACGCTCCCCTGAGCGATTCCAAAAACGACGAAGTCAAACCAGTGCCGCGCTGTGTAATTGCCGGCCCGCAGGGTGGCAACGGAGCCGACGACCACGAGGAGGATGATCGAACCTCCGACCAGCCACATAAACAAGTCCGTGAGTGTGAAGCGTTCCAGCGTTCGTCGCAACATTACGCTTGCTCCTTGATTAGTTTCTTATCATCACGCCGAATCGGTTTCATTGGGAACGGGCGCACCGGAATCCATCTAAATCGTTCCGGCCCGGAAAGGCCCAGAACCGGTTCGCGGCCCGCACCGCGCGGGCTTCAACGTTCCAAGCGCCGCCTCGTAAAACTCGAACATTCCCGGCAGACGGCCCTTGTGGATTCTCGGATGGAGAGTTCGAGTAGTAGTCGGCCCCATACCAGTCTGCCGTCCATTCCCAAACATTTCCAGCCATATCCAGCGCGCCGTAGATGCTTGCGCCGGGGGCGTAGCTCCCAACTTTCACCGTGTCTCCAACTTGCAGGTTGAAGTTTAACAGGTCCGCTTCGGGCGGGTTCCACACGGGTAGAGTTGGCCGATGACGCCCCGGGCTGCCTTCTCCCATTCGGCTTCCGTCGGCAATCGCCGCCCGGCCCAAGCGCAATACTCTTGAGCTTGAAACCATGTCACCCCGACGATAGGGTGATCGATGTATGCCGGCGCATTGTAGCGCGGCGAGTGCATCGGGGGTGTGCACGCGCCTTGGCCGACGCACTGCTCATACATCCGGTTAGTAACTTCCGTTTGATCTATCCAATAATCGTTCAAGTGAACAATGTGCTGGGGGTTTTCGTCGCTCTCCGCCTCCGGGTCTGAATCGTCACTGCCCATCAGAAACTCTTGAGCCGGGATATACACCAAGATCATGCCATCGACTTCAGAGATAACATTCGTGGCAGAGGTGACGGGTGGGGGCGACTCTGATGGCGCCGATTGGCACGCCGAAGCTGCCAACAGCGACAGCGCCCACCAACTGAGCAGAAGCCTCAGGCTTCGATTCACATTCTGCGCTTGACGCTGTAGAGATGCAGGATGAGCCGGGCAACCCACAGGCTCCGGCTCATCCTTTCACGCTTTACTCACGAGACTCTGGTCAACGACCCCAGAGATATTTATTGACCAGGCTGCCAGAACACGGGTGGCGGCCAGGCGCCGCCCACTTCGGCCTCGGTGAGTTTGAAGACGCCGAGGGCCTCGCCGGTGGCGCAGTCGCCGTTGGCGTCACAAGTCAGTTTGCCGGTCAGCCCGTTGTAATCTTTCGTGGCGTACATCGCGTCGCGCAATGCCTGGCGGCCAATGTGCAGGGTGCCGTCGGCATCCTTGACAGCCACTTTCTCGATGGCGGCGAAGAGCATATTCGTCGCGTCGTAGGCATGAGCGTGGAAGCCGCTCGGCGGAACGCCGCCGAACTTGGTTTTCCACTTGGCCAGGAATTCATCATAGGGGCCGCCAGCAACATACGGGCCAGAGAGGTACATGCCCACCGCGCCATCGCCGGTGCCTTCGGGGAAGGTGTCGGCGAACAGACCGTCGGCGCCCATCTTGATTGTGTTCTCAAGCCCGGCCACTTCGTCCATCTGAGCGGCGATGAGGTCGCCTTCCGGCTCGAAGATCGGGAAGTAGATGATCTCCGGCGCGCCGGTGGCGATCTTGGTGAGCACTGGCTTCATGTCGGTGTCGCCGACGTTCACCGCTTCCTGCGTGGTGATGGTGCCGCCCAGTTCTCTAAAGACATTGGCGAAGACTTTCTGCAGGCTCTCGGCATACGGGCTGCCGTCGTGGATGGTCGCCGCTGTCTTGACTCCCAGTTCATTGTAGGCGAACTCCGCCGCAACGCGGCCCTGGAACAGGTCGTTGTGAGCGGTGCGGAAATAGCCCGGATGATGATCGGGGTGATCGGGGTTGGTCAGATCAGGATTAGTGTTGGAGGGGGAGATCATGACCATGCCGGCTCCGGAAATCTGCGGCATGGCGGCGCGGGCTTCACTCGAGCAGTTCGTGCCGACGATGCCCACAATGGTGGGGTCGGCGGCCAGTTTGGTGCCAGCGGCCTGTCCGCCTTCGGCGTTGCAGAGGGTATCCTCACCGGTCAGTTCGATCTTGTGGCCGAGCAGTTCGCCGCCTTTATCGTCAATGGCGATTTCAATGGCGCCCTTGCTATCTTCACCCAAGGTTGCCGTAGCGCCGGAGACGGTGAGGGCGTAGGCGATGTGAATGGGAGCATCGGGGGCGATGTCAACGCAGCCGATAGCATCGGTGCAGGCAAAGGGAGCCGGAGTCGGCGTGCCACCGCATGCGGCTACAACCAGTGCGCCGATGACAAGTGTGATGAGTGTCAAATGGAATCTTTTGGACATTTCTCCTCCGAGTAGTGGTAAGTGAATATCAATGTGTGATGGTGTGGATCAAGGGGTCGTTCGTAAAATTTGGCGAGCGTCTCTCCTTTCCCGCGGCGAGGCTGTATCGGGCCAGCGAGTGACATCCCTTCAGTATTCATCGGGCACTGGCAGAGTCAAGTGTGGTGCGTCACATGATACAGGGTACAAAATATCTCGGCGCGTGTCAACATTGTTCTTTGGCTGGGCGGTCTCGGCGCTCCCGCCGCTTTCGGCAGAAAAGGCCTTTTCAGCGGCCAATTAGCGCGATTCATCAACAGACGTTGCCCCTGTTGATTGCAGGACAAGAAGGTGAACGTTCGGACTTATTCCTCGCCCAAATAGGTTTTGCGGACTTCTTCGTCATCGTGGAGCCTCTTGGCGTCTCCCTGCAAGCGAATGTGGCCGGTCTGCAACACATATCCACGGTGAGCGATGGACAGCGCCATCCGCGCGTTTTGCTCGACGAGAAGGATGGTGGTGCCTTGCTTGTTGAGTTCCTGAATGATTTGGAAGATTTGCTCGACAAGGATGGGAGCGAGACCCATAGAAGGCTCATCGAGGAGCAGCACGCGAGGGTTGGCCATGAGGGCGCGGCCCATGGCCAGCATTTGCTGCTCGCCGCCCGACAGGGTGCCGCCCTTTTGCTTGACGCGCTCCTTCAGCCGCGGAAAGACGATGCAGACTCGCTCAAGGTCGCGTTTGATTCCATCCTTGTCTTTGCGTGAGAATGCGCCCATCTCGAGGTTCTCAAGCACGGTCATGCGCGGGAAGATCAGGCGGCCTTCGGGCGATTGGGATACGCCGCGCTCGGTGATGAGATGCGGCGGTATCTTGGTGAGTTCTTCGCCTTCGAGGACGATGGAGCCGGAGCGCGGGCGGAGGAGTCCCTGAATGGTTCGCAGGGTGGTGGTTTTGCCCGCGCCGTTGGAGCCAATGAGGGTGACGATCTCTCCCTTCTCAACTTTGAGCGAGATGCCTTTGAGGGCGTGGATGTTGCCGTAATAGGTGTGAACGTCTTTGAGTTCGAGCATGGGGTTATTTTCCGGCCGCCGTTGAGCCTTTGCCCAAATACGCCTCAATCACCTTCGGATTCTTTTGCACTTCGGCGGGCGTGCCCTCGGCGATCTTCTCGCCGTGATCGAGCACGGTCACCCGATCCGAAATGCCCATCACCACGCGCATGTCGTGCTCGATGAGGAGGATGGTGAGGCCAAGTTCGTCGCGGAGGCGGCGGATGAAGGTGGTGAGGTCGGCGGTTTCAGCCGGGTTCATTCCGGCCGTCGGCTCATCGAGCAGAAGCAGTTTGGGATCAGTCGCCAGCGCGCGGGCGATCTCCAATCGCCTCTGCAAACCGTAGGGCAGGTTGGCCGCGGTGGTGTTGGCGTATTTTCGCCCCAAGCCAACGTAATCAAGCAGTTCGAGCGCTTTGGTGTGCGCGGCTTTTTCTTCGCCCACCACTGTGGGATGGCGGAAGATTGCGCCGAAGAGGGTGTCAACTTTCGATGAGAGCAACATGGCCCCGACAACTGCGCCGAGCAGGCCAAGCAGGATCATGATATAGGCCGCCGCCAAATTGCGAGTCGCCAAGAAGAATGGGATGGAGGCGATCACCAATAAATCTCCGACGGCGAAAAGGGCTAGTTTGACGGCGAGGGGCCAGCCCATGAGCGGCGTGGAAGCGAGCAGGCCGGTGTTCATTCGCACCTGGCGGCCCACCAGCACGTTTTCGATGGCGGTCATGTTGGCGAAGAGGCGGATGTTTTGGAAGGTGCGGGCGATTCCCAATGAAGTGATGTCGTGGGGCTTGAGGCCGACGACGCTTCGCCCATCGAAAAAGAGGGCGCCGCTGGTTGGCTCATAAATGCCGGTGATGTCGTTGAAGAAGGTTGTCTTGCCCGCGCCGTTGGGGCCGATCAGTCCGGCGATCATGCCCTGTTCGATCACGAAATCAACTTGGTTCACGGCGGTGAGGCCGCCGAATGTTTGGGTGACTTTGGTTGCTTCGAGGAGTGGCATAGGGGTAGTCGAATGGTCGAGTGGTCAGGTAGTCGGCTCATCGGCAGTGACGGGAGCGCCGCGCGGTTCTTCACCGGCATGCAGTTCGGCTCGGCGCTCGGCGCTGGGCACGAGGCCTTCGGGGCGCACGAGCATCATGATCACCAACACGATGCCGAAGAGAGCCAGCCGCATTTGGATGGGATCGACGCTGGTGGAGAGGAAATCGCGCAGCGCTTCGTTGCTCACATTGGGCAGCACCGACACTTGCATGAACTTCTTGAGCAGGGTGGCGATCTGCGGCAGGAAGAGGCGGTCGGTGCCCATGATGAGGATGCCGCCGATGATCACTCCGATCATGTTGCCCAAGCCGCCGAGGATGACCATGCACAGAATGATGACCGATACGCTGAAGTCGAACACGCCGGGGAAGATGGCGGCGATGTATGCTCCATAAAACGCTCCGGCGAATCCGGAAAAGGTCGCGCCCATCGAGAAGGCCAGCAGTTTGGTTTTGACCGGGTCGATGCCCATTTGCGAGGCGGCCAATTCATCTTCGCGCATCGCCATCCATGCCCGACCGATCCGAGAATCGCGCAGGCGGCTGATGAGGAAGATGGAAAAGACAATGAGAGCCAGAACGAGAAAATACCACGGGAGGTAGCTCGACGACCCGAAGAGGCTGTCGGGGGTGAAGGGGATGACCGGGCGGCCAATGGGGTTCACTCCGGCTTCGCCGCCGGTGAGGTTGAGCGGGCCTTCGCAGGAATAGAGGCAGGCTATTCGCACTTCAACCGCCGGGTCGCAGCCCACAAAGCAGAAGCGGGTGAAGGGCTCTCGAATGGTGACGGCGATGAGGTTGCGGAAGATCACCGGCACAATTTCGCCGAAGCCGAGGGTGACGATGGCAAGGTAGTCTCCGCGCAGGGGCAGAGTCGGCGCCCCCAGCACGATTCCGGCGATGGCGGCGACGGCGGCGGCGATCCAAATCACCAGCCAAAAGTTCCACTGGATTTCGATGCGCGGCGAGTTGAGCAGGGCGGTGGTGTATGCGCCGATGGCGAAGAAGGCGGCGTAACCGAGATCGAGCAGCCCGGCGTAGCCGACGACAATGTTCAGCCCGAGGGCGAGCAGGATATAAATCTGAACGGTGATGAGCGCCCCCATCCAGTTCAGGTTGGTGATCTGCTCGTAGAAGGGGAAGAGCAGGAGAAACCCGCCGAGCGCGAAGGCGATCTGGCGATTGCGCTTGTCGGGGGGGAGGCCTTGGGCCGAGCCGATGAGGAAGGCGGCGGCGGCGGCGGCGAGGATTGCCACAACGGAACTGATGATCAGAACGGTGATGCTGTCGATTTGCGCGTTGCTGCCGAAGAAGCGAAGGGTGTGTGTGAAGAAGGGGGACTGGCCGGTGGCCGGGCGGACGATGAATTGGTGGATGACGCCGCCGAGAACGACGACGAGGCCGCCGACGAGTCCGGGCACGACGGCCTCGCGCCCGATGCCGTTCGGGGTGCGGAGGGCCGAGCGTTGGCCGTAGGTCATGCCAATGACGGCTCCGGCGATGACGCCGACGACGACCGCCGACCAGCCGCCGAACAGGAAGGTGATGGCGGCGCTCGTTGCGCCGATGATGAGAGCGGTTCGCAGTTTTTGCATGGCTCAGGCTTTCTGACCGATGCTTTCGCCGAGCAGGCCGGTGGGCCGGAAGACTAGCACGAGGACGAGCACGGCGAAGACCCAGGCGTTTGTCCAGCGCGAGGAGAAGTATTGATCGCTGAAGGCGGCGAGGATGCCGATGAGGAAGCCGCCCAGCATTGCGCCGGTGATGTTGCCGATGCCGCCCAGCACGGCGGAGGTGAAGGCGCGCAGGCCAGCGGTGAAGCCCATGGTGAATACGGCTGTGTTGTTGTACAGGCCCACGAGCAAACCGGCGGCTCCCGCCAGCGATCCGCCGAGCAGGAAGGTGAAGGCGATCACCCGATCGACATCGATGCCCATGATCTTGGCCGCGTCACGATTTTCGGCGGTGGCGCGCATGGCCTTGCCCAATCGAGTGTATTGAACGAAGAGGCGCAGTCCGATCATGAGACTGCTGGCGACCGTGATGACTAATAAATCCTTTGTGGAAAACGAGATCGGCACGTTCCAGCCGAGTATGTCTTTGAATACGTCGATGCGCCCGATCAGTTCAGGGAAGGCTTTGGGCGCGGCGGCGTTGACACCCATGATGGGGAAGAAGGCTTTGAGGCCGCCCCAGAAGAGGCCGACGTTCTGCAAAATAAACGAAACGCCGATGGCAGAGATGAGCGAGGCGAGGCGGGGGGCGTTGCGCAAGCGCCGATAGGCCACGCGCTCGATAGTGACATTGGCGGTGGCCGTGAAGGCAACGGCCCCGAGGAAGGCGACGAGGATGGCGACGATCTTCTGCGCACCCGTGCTTTCTGCGGTGACGCCGAACGCGCCGATGATGGTGAGCGACATGAATGCGCCCAACATGTACACGTCGCCGTGGGCGAAGTTCACCAATTCGATGATGCCGTATACGAGGGTGTAGCCGAGGGCGATAATGGCGATGATGGAGCCATTGGCGATGCCAATGAGCAATTGCTGCAGAAGGGTGGACGGTTTGCTGGCAATTTCGGGAATGATGCGGAAAATATCAAACCCGGCAACGGGGCCAAAAAACAGTAGAAGGTAGATGTTGACTGCGACGATAAGAACTTTCTGCCAAGGCCTCATTGATCGTCTTCTCTAGTATTCGAAGATTTGAGGGCGAAATTGTGTTGCGCCCGGCGGGTAAAACAAGGGAGCGAGGCGGTGAAGCCTCGCTCCCAAATTGCATAACAACTAGCCGCCGCCCAGCAGGGTGACGAATTTGAATTCGCCGCCCTGAACTTGCGATCCGGACATTGCGGTGATCGTGGTGTCGCCGTTGGCGTCGATGGAGAATTTGCCGAGGATACTGTCGAAATCCTTGGTGGCAAACACCGCATCGCGCACCGCCTTGCGATCCGTCGGGTTGCCGCCCGCGGCGCAGATGCTCTCGAAGGCATTGATCAACGTCGCTGCGGCCACATAACCATAGACCGTGTACACTTCGGGGTCGGAGCCGAATTTGGACTTGTAGGACTCGCGCCAGGTGGCGGCGGCCCCTTGCAGTTCCGAAGGTGGAATGCCGCCGAAGGTGACGTACACGTTCTCTGCCGCTTCGCCGGCCGCTTCGATGAAGGCCTGCTCAAAGATGCCGTCTGGCCCCATGAAGTTCCCTTCGTAGCCGACATTGCGGATGTCTTTGACCAACTGCCCGGCATTGTTCTGAGTGATGCCGCCGAAGTAGATCAGGTCGGGAACGAGGTCTTTGATCTTGGTGGCGAGGGCCTTGTAGTCGGCGGCCTTGCCATCGATGCCTTCGTGGCCGAGCACGTTAATGCCGATTTCCTTGGCCGTCTTATCGAACACGTCGGCAACACCTTTGCCGTAGAGTTCCTGATCGTCGAGGATGTACACCGAGGTTGCGCCCAGGTCTTTAGCCCACTGAGCGGCCACCGCACCCTGCAGGTCGTCGGCCGGCACGACACGGCTGTAATTGCGCGTGCCGTTCGGGTAATACACATCCGGCTCGTTGGCTTCGCCCTTGCCCGGTTTGGTGAGGCCGGGGTAGGTGTTGGCCGGGGAGACCATGACAAGATTCTCAGGATTGAGGATCGGGATCATGAGTTTGGCCGCGCCGGAGTTGAACGTGCCGATGACGGCCACGATGCTCGCATCGGCGGCGTAGGTCTTGGCGTTCTGGGTCACCACGTCGGGATCCCATTTGCCGAGGGCAGCCGAAGCATCATCGAAGGCTTGATATTCGATGGTGTATTTGCCGCCGCAGACTTTGTTGCCTTTTTCTTCGAATGCTTGGGTAATGGCGTTGACGATGGTTTGAGTCTGGCCGAGGGATGAGCCGGTCATGGGCAGGTCAGACACGACTTTGATGGTGCCGCCTGTCTGAGCCGCGCCGCCGCCACCGCCGCAGGCCGCCAGCACGATGCTGACCATCACGAGAAGGGAAACAACAATATAGGTGCGTTTCGATGTCATCTGGTCTCCTCCAAGAAAGTATGAGATTGATTTGTGTCCCGCTGGTTGGACAGCTGGGGTCTACCACTCCCAGTGCTGAAGGTTGGAATGCCTCACAGGGTTCAGCGGCTCATCCTGCAACATCCTGTGTAGACACCACCCCCTTTCAGCACCGGAGTGCGTGAATGAAGAAAGCAGCATATGCAGATACGAACCCGGCGCTCCATATTCCTGCCTTGCCGCCTCTTGAACGGCGATAATAGACGAACTTTTGTTATAGGTCAAGCGGCTTGTGCGGACTCAGAAGGGGGGTCGGCTAGCGCCGTTGGTGGCCGTACAGCAGTTCTTCGCGGATGCGCATATCCGTATTGCGTATTTTCATCGCCAAGTCGGCAGCCAAGTTGCGCATAAGCCGGTAGCCCAACTGAGAATAGGTGTCGCACAGGCTCATGAGTTTGTCGCGCGGGATGACGAGCAGATGCGTGCCGTGTTGGGCGCACTTGGCCGAAGCCGACCGCAGGCCTTGATCCACCAGCGCCACTTCGCCAAAGGATTGGCCGCGGCGGAGCGTGGCAATGGTCACTGGCCCCATCGGGCGGGTCGTGTCGTCGCCCACCAACGATGGATCTACTTGGATTTCGATCTCTCCCTGAGCGATGATATACAGTTCGTCGCTGGGCGTGTTTTCCTCGAACACCACATCGCCGGTGTTCAGCCTTCGCTCTCGGCACAGCGAGGCGACTAATTCCAATTGTGTGGGGGTCAATTCGTAGAAGATGTCGGCCTGCTTAAGTATGTTGGCGAACGGCATGAGACCCTCGGCGTGAGTGGGGGTAGTTTAGTCGAGGAAGTGATGTTGTCAAGTGGAAATTTCCTGTCTCGGCTTGACTCGCCGGAGGCCTCCGGTTACTATCCTCGCCGCATGAGCAAAACACGACTCTCGCTCGGCCAACGCGGCGAGCAATTGGCCGCCGATCATTTGACGGAGCGCGGCTACGAAATCATGGCTCGCAACTTCCGTTGCCCAGCGGGCGAGCTCGACATTGTCGCCAAAGATGGTGATGGCGCGTGGATCATCGTCGAAGTGCGAACGAGGCGCGGGCGCAAATTCGGCACGCCCGAAGAATCGATCACTCCGCGAAAGAAGGCCCACCTCATCGCCGCCGCGCAAACTTTCCTCCAATTGCGCGAGGCCTCCGATGCCAACTGGCGCATCGATCTCGTGGCCGTCGAATTCTCTCCCGCCGGAAAACTTTTGCGCCTCGAGATAATCGAAAACGCGATCAATGAACAATGAGACAATGAACAGAAAGCGCAGTCACGCTCTTCCCTCCTCGCTTCACGCCCCACACTCCACGCCTCACGCCCCACACTCCACGCCTCACGCCCCACACTCCACGCCTCACGCTTCACACCCCACGCCCCACGCCCCGCGCCTCCTCGTCATCGTCGGCCCCACTGCGGTTGGCAAAACGGCCATTGCCATCGATCTCGCCGAGCGAATCAACGGCGAGATCATCTCCGCCGACTCGCGCACCCTCTATCGCGGCATGGACATCGGCACCGCCAAGCCCACGCTTGCCGAACGCGCCCGAGTCGCTCATCACCTCATCGATGTTGCCGACCCCGATCAGTCGTGGTCGCTGGCGCAGTATCGAGACGCGGCGGCGGCCCTCATCGTCGAGATCAATGCGCGGGATCGGTTGCCCATGCTCGTCGGCGGCGCCGGGCAGTATATTCACGCCATCCTCGAAGGGTGGTCGATCCCCAAACGCGCCGCCGACCCGCAAGCCCGCGCCGAACTCGAAGCCATTGCCGCGCGCGACGGCGCGGATGAACTCTACCGGCGGCTGCGCGAGATCGATCCCCTCGCCGCCGCCTCCATCGATTCGCGCAACGTGCGCCGCGTGATCCGCGCCCTCGAAGTGACGTTGAGCACCGGCCAACCCTTCAGCGCGCAACGGCAAAAGACTCCCCCGCGCTATCGCTCGCTCATCATCGGTCTCAGCCTTGCCCGCCCCAAACTTTATAGACGCATCGACGAACGGATCGACGCCATGTTTGCCAACGGCCTCGTCGCCGAAGGGCAAACCCTCGCCGCCAAAGGATACGATTGGTCACTGCCCGCGCTCTCGGCCATCGGCTACAAGCAAGTGGGCATGTATTTGCGCGGCGAATGCGATCTGGCCGAAGCCGTGCAGAGAATCAAACGCGAGACTCGCCGCTTCGTTCGACGGCAGGCCAATTGGTTCAAGCCGGACGATCCCAACATTCGTTGGCACAACGTTGAATCATTGAATGCCGAACGATTGGCTGATGAAGTGCTATCGTTCTTCGCACATTCGTGATTCCTCCTTCATCCTTCCTCCCTCCTCCTTTATAATTCCATTCGATGCGCCGTTTCTTCCGCTCACTCGCGCTCATTGCCATCGTGGTTTCGATGCTCGGCCCGGTTCCGGTGTCGGCCTCCCCTCGCGCGCAAACAGCCACTCCGCCCGACGCGCAAGCCGCTCGCCTCCTCACCAGCCTCACGCCACAAGAGCGTGTCGGCCAATTATTTCTCGTCACCTTCAACGGCACAGCGGTTGACGCTACGACTCCGATCTATGATCTGATCGTCAACCACCACATCGGCGGCGTGGCGCTGTGGGCCTCCAACGACAACTTTGCCGACACCGACTCGTTCAGCGCCAACGCAAGACTGCTCACCGCCTCACTACAATCGCTGGCCGCCGGGCAAACCGGCGCCGAAGACTCAACTGCCGCGCCCACTCGCGAATTCATCCCGTTGTTCATCGCCATGCCTTACGGCGACGATGGTTTTCCGGGCCAGACTCTCCAGCCCGGCCTCTCCGGCCTCACTCCGCTCCCCAGCCCGATGACGCTGGGCGCAACATGGAATCCGTCGCGCGCCGAATCCATCGGCGAGATCACCGGTCGCGAACTCTCGGCATTGGGCGTGAACATGCTCTTCGGCCCCACGCTCGATGTGATCGAATCGCCTCAGCCCGACAGCCCCGCCGATCTCGGCGCGCGCGCTTTCGGCGGCGACCCGTATTGGGTGGGCGTGCTGGGCCGCGCTTTCATTCGCGGCGTGCACACCGGAAGCGAGAATCGGATCGCCGTCGTCGCTCAACACTTTCCCGGATACGGCGCGAGCGACCGCGCCCTCGACGAGCAGATTCCCACCGTGAACAAACTGCTCGACGAGTTGAAGGCCATTGACCTCGCCCCGTTTTTCGCCGCCACTCACCCCGGCGCCCCCGACTCCACCGACGCCGTGCTCGTTTCCCACATTCGCTATCGCGGCTTTCAGGGCAACATCCGCGACACCACGCGCCCGATCAGTTTCGACCAGCAGGCGCTGGGCGTATTGTTGAGCCTCCCTGAGTTGGCGGCTTGGCGCGCGAGCGGCGGCGTCACCGTGAGCGATGCGCTCGGCGTGCGCGCCGTGCGCCGTTTTTACGATCCGTCCGAGCGATCGTTTCCCGCCTTCAACATTGCTCGCGATGCGTTTCTCGCAGGCAACGATGTGCTGTATGTTTCGCAGTTCGCCGCTTCGGGCGGCAACCCAACCGAGACGATCAAAAGCGTGCTGGGCCAGTTCGTGCAAAAATATGAGGAAGACCCGGCCTTCGCTCTGCGCGTTGACGAAGCGGTGACTCGCATCATTGCCCTCAAAATGAAAATGTACGGCGAACTCACGCTCGATGCGGTGATGCCCGTTGCCGGACTCGATGTGCTGGGGCAGGGCGCAGTGCAATCGTTCGCCGCCACTCGCGACGCGGTCACCCTCATCAGCCCTACCGCCGCCGAAGTGGCCGACCGGCTTCCCACCCCGCCGACCGTTGCACAACAAATCGTCTTCATCACCGACACGCGCATCACTCGCCAATGCGCCGCGTGCGCGCCCAAACCCGCGCTCGCCGCCGACGCATTGCAACAAGCCGTGCTGAGACTCTACGGCCCGCAGGGCTCCGGTGAAACTTCGCTCTCCAACCTTTCGAGTTTCACCTTCGTCGATCTGATCAACTTTCTCGACAACAAACCGCCTCCGGCAACCGCCACGCCCGCGCCCACTCCGGCAGAGACGGCCACCCCCGGCCCCACGTCCACCCCCATTCCGCCGGGCATCGAAGAGTCGATCCGCAACGCCGAGTGGATCGTTCTCGGAATGCTCGATGTCAAATCGAGCATTGCCGGATCGAACGCCGTGAGCCGAATTTTGGCCGAGCGCCCCGATCTTCTGCGAGGGCGGCGGGTGATCGTGTTTGCCTTCGATGCGCCGTATTATTTGGACGCCACCGAAGTGGCCCAGCTCACCACGTTCTATGCGCTCTACAACCGCACGCCTGCGGCGGTGGAAGTGGCGGCGCGCATTCTCTTTCAAGAGATCACACCCGGCGGCGCGCCGCCGGTTTCGATTGCCTCAGTGGGATACAATTTGCTCGACGCCACTCAGCCCGATCCCGATCAACTCATCGAGCTGACATACGAACTCCCGCCCATCGAAGGCGCGACCCCCACGCCCCCCGACTCCACGCCCGCGCCGCCTCCGGTGGCTCTCAACAATGTGGTCACTCTGCGCACCGGCGTGATTGTCGATCGCAATGGCCGCCCCGTGCCCGATGGAACGGTGGTGAAGTTTTTCATCACATACTTTAATGAAGGCCTCACCGTCCTGCTGGAAGAGTCAACGACGATTGACGGAGTCGCCAGCGCCTCCCTGCGATTGGATCGCGTGGGCACGCTGGAAGTGAGCGTGACCAGCGAACCGGCGCTCGCCTCGTTCCGTTTGCAGTTCAACGTCTCCGAGTCGCCGAGCGCCCCGACATTCATCACCCCCACTCCCGGCCCCACTCACACGCCTCTGCCTACCGCAACTTCCGAGAGCACGGCCATTCCCGAAATCACGCCGACTCCGATTCCCGACTCCCGTGACCACCCCTCGCGCCCCACGAGCACGGATCTATTGATGACTCTGGCAACATTGATCATTATGGGCGGCGCGGCGTGGCGGGTCACTAACAGCCGAGTGGATGCCGTGTCGGATGGAGTCAAACTGTTTTTAATCATAGCCATTGGCGCGTTTGGAGGGTACAACTATTACGCCCTCAGACTGCCCGGCGCATCGGCGCTGAGTGGATTGGGTTTTTGGGCCGTGCCGCTCGTGGTTTGGAGCGGGGGGCTGATCGCTATTGGGCTGGGGTGGTGGTGGCTGCGGCGCAAGCCAAAGGGCTAGCGCGGAACGACGGTGGCGACGACGGCCACGACGGCCAACAGTCCGGCCACGAGCGCCAGCCGCCGTTGCAGAGGATCGGACAGTGCGCGCTCGACCCATTCTTGCGCCGATGCCGGAACGTACACGCGCTCGCCCGACGTGTCGGGGAAGATGCCTTCGAACAGCGCGTCGCGGAAGTTCTGAATGCTCGATGGGCGGGCATCGGGATGCAGAGCCAGCGCCCACAGAATTGCGCGTTCGGTGCGAGCCGAGACGAGGGAGTTGATGTCGCGCACCGAAGGCAGTGCGCCGGGTTTGAGGAATCGCTCTTTGGCTTCGGCAGGCTGCTCGTTGGTGAGCAAATGATAGAGAGTCGCGCCGAGCGAGTAAATATCGGAGCGGGCGTCGGTGTGGCCGGTGTCGCCGCCGTATTGCTCGAGCGGCGTGTAGTGGGCCGTGCCGCGCCCCTGCACAACGGTGATCGTTCTTTGCTCGTCGGTGTCGAGCAATTTGACGAGGCCGAAGTCTACAAGTTTGATCGTGCCGTTGGGGGTGCGTTTGAGGTTGGCCGGTTTGATGTCGCGGTGCAGAACGGGCGGCTCTTGTGAGTGAAGATAGATCAGAGCATCGATCAACTGCCGCGCCCAGCCCAGCACTTCGGCTTCGGGAAGGAAGCGGCCTTCGTCGCGGGCGGCGGCCACAATATCCGAAAGGTCTTGGCCGGGCACGAAGTCCATGATCAAATAGTCGCGGCCATCTTCTAAGGAGAAGAAGTCCGAGACTTTTGGCAGGCAGGGATGATCCAGCCGCGCCAACACCGAAGCCTCGCGGTAAAATTGTTCGCGCGCTTCTTGCTGGACAGAGGATGTGGCATGGGGGTCGCCGATGACCTCTTTGACGGCGCACACGCGCCCGGCGAGGCGCACGTCGTCGGCGAGATAAATGGAGCCCATGCCACCCTGAGCGACTGCCTGCTTGATGTGATAGCGATCTCTCAAGAGATCGCCCGGCTGCAGGGCCATCGGGGCGCTCCGTATCGATTGTGATCTGCGGGTTGGGAAGGCGGTCGAGAGTGGTCGCTCCGGCGAGGGGCCGCCTTCCAAAGCCCCAGAGCAACTCTCGTGTGATAATTGTGGCGAGTATTATACTCGTTTCTACGTCAGTCGTTTGCGAGCGTTCCCTCTCGCAAACTGAAAGCAGGAGAAGGGTATGGCAGAGAAGGCCGACATCCCCGTGCTGATTGTTCAAGATGGGCCTCAGGCGGGTCAGCGTTGGCTGGTGAACAAAGACAGCATGACCATCGGGCGGGGCGGCGGATGCGATGTGCTCATCAACGACAAAACGGTTTCACGCCATCATGCGCGTATCACCCGCGAATCCGGGAAATGGCTGCTGCACGACGATTCCAAAAATGGCACGCATGTCAACGGGCAGGGCGTGAGCGGCGCGCACGAACTAAAAGATGGCGACGTAATCGCAATTGCGACAGCGGTGAAATTACTTTTTGTCGGCTCCGAAGCCACCGTGCCATTGGCGCTCGATATTCCGAAGGGGCGCCGCCTCAAACTGGAAGTGCCCTCGCGGCGGGTGTGGGTGAATGGCGTGGAAATCGAGCCCTCGCTCTCCCTGTCGCAGTACCGCTTTTTGGAATTGCTCTACGTTCGGGCGGGGGAGGTGTGCACGCGAGACGACGTGATCAACGTCGTCTGGCCCGACGCGCAGGAAGACGGGGTTTCGGAGCAGTCTATCGATGCGCTGGTGAGGCGGCTTCGCGACCGGCTGGAGGAAGCCGATCCCGATCACCAATACATCGTCACCGTGCGGGGAATGGGTTTCCGACTCGACAACCCGCCCGCCGGCGAGCAGGGCGCAGGGTTTGATTAATTGCGGCTTAGAATGGCTTGACTTAGCCGCGATACCAGTTGTATAGTGATGACCGACGGGCCGCCGAATGGGCGGCCTTTTGGCGACGGAGAGAATTCGACGAGCACACAGCAGAGAGGTGGCGCGGTGTGCTCGTGTCTTGTCATGATTACACCCTTTAACGGATGACCCGAGGACTATCGTTATGATTCAAGTTGAAGGATTGACGAAGCGGTACGGCCAGCGCACGGCGGTTGACGGTGTGAGCTTCACCGTTGAGCGCGGCGACATCGTGGGCTTTTTGGGGCCCAATGGCGCTGGCAAGACCACCACCATGCGCATCCTCACCGGCTACATGCCTGCCTCCGAAGGCAAAGCCATTGTGGCTGGTTACGATGTGTTCACCCATTCGCTCGAAGCCCGCAAGCGCACCGGCTACCTGCCCGAATCCGTGCCGCTGTACACCGACATGACCGTGTGGCAGTATCTCGACTTCATGGCCGAATTGCGGCAGCTGCCGGGCCGGGAAGATCGCGTGGACGAAGTGCTCGAATCGGTGCACATGACCGACCGCGCCGACTCATTCATCGGCAACCTGTCGAAAGGTATGCGCCAGCGCATCGGCTTGGCGCAGGCGCTTTTGCATCGGCCCGAAGTTCTGATCCTCGACGAGCCGACCATCGGTCTCGACCCGGCGCAAGTGAAAGACGTGCGCGATCTCATTCGCGAGCTGGGCAAAGAGCGCACGGTGATGCTTTCCACTCACATTCTTTCGGAAGCGCAAACGTTGTGCAACCGCGTGCTGATCATTAATAAGGGAAAGATCGTGGCCGAGGATTCGCCCGACCGACTCCGCACCCGGCTCAGCGGCGGCGACCGCATTGGATTGAAAGTGACCGGCGACGGCGCGGGGCTGGCCGACACGTTGAGCAAAGTTCCGGGCGTGACGACGGTTCGGTCGGTGAGCGACGGCGAGTTCGAGATCGAGACGGCGCCCGGAGGCAACATCCGCCCCGAGGTGGCGAAGGCTGTCGTCAATGGCAACTGGGGGTTGTTGGAAATGAAATCAATGGGCATGAGCCTCGAAGAAATTTATCTGCAATTGGTTCAGGCCGAATCGGAAGAGGAAGAGGCGGTTCAGCCTCAACAAGAGGAGGCGACGGATGCGTAACGTGTGGACGGTTGCCAAGCGCGAGTTCGCGCACTACTTTGTTTCGCCCATCGCCTATGCGGTGGTTCTGCTTTTTCTCATCATTCTTGGCCTGCTGTTTGTGGTAAACGTGTATTTCCTTTCGCAGCAGAGCGGCTTCGGCGGCGGCGGCGAACCGACGATGCAGTTTGTGTTCGGGCCCCTGTCCAGCCTCATTCTGTTCTTTGCCCCCGTGCTCACCATGCGACTCATGGCCGAAGAGCAGAGCAAGGGCACGCTCGAACTCCTGCTCACCGCGCCGGTGCGCGAGTGGGAAGTGGTGTTCGGCAAATGGCTGGGCGCGTGGATGTTCGGCCTCTGCCTCATCGGCGCGACCGCAGTGTACGCGCTGATTCTGTTTGCCTATGGCAACCCAGACATTGGCCCGATCTATTCCGGCTATCTTGGCCTGGCGCTGATGATCGGCGCGATACTGGCGATGGGCGTGCTGGCCTCCTCGCTCACTGGCAACCTCATTGTGGCCGTCGCCATCGGTTACGCCTTCACCCTCATGATCTGGATCATCGGCTTCGCCAGCGATCTCATCCAAAGTTTAGCCAGCGGCTTCGGCGGGCGCAGTAACGCTATTGTCGAAGTGGTGAATCACATTGACTTCTCCAACCATTTTCAGAGCACGTTCAACCGCGGCATCATCGATACGGTGGACATCATTTACTTTGCGAGCGTGATTGCGATCTCGCTTTTCATTGCCACGCGGGTGGTGGAAGCGCGGAGGTGGCGCTGATGGAAATCAAAGGCAAGCACGTTTATGGATTGGGGGCGGCAGCGGTCGGCGGCGCGGCCCTCGTTTTTGCCCTCATCGCTTGGTTCATCAATCAAAAAATTGACACGACGGTGCAGGTCGGCTTTGCCGTCGGCCTCTTGGGCATTGCTCTCTTTGCCTGGCTGGAGATCGATCTGCTCACTCGTTTGCTCAAGAGTCGGCAGGTGCGCTACGGGGCGGAGTCGTTGGCCTACGTCCTCCTGTTCGTCACCGTCATCGTTCTCATCAACGTGATCTTCACTCGCGAGCGATTGAAAACACGCTGGGATTTGACCGAGACGAAACAAAACACACTGTCCGCCGAGACGATCAAAGTGCTGGGCGAATTGACCGAGCCGGTGAAAGTGGTGGGCTTTTACAGCGGGCAGGCTTTTGGCCGCGAGTCTGCGGAAGAACTTCTCGACAGCTACCGCAATGCCAGCGGCGGCAAATTCGATTACGAGTTTGTCGATCCTTTCCTCAAGCCCACGCTGGCTCAGGAATACAGCGTCACCCGCGACGGCTCGCTGGTGGTGGTGCGCGGCGACCAGCGCGAGTCGGTGACCACCGCCGATGAACCGTCGCTTACCAACGCCATTGTGCGCCTCAACAACCCAACCATGCGCGCCATCTATTTCATCGGCGGGCACGGCGAGAAGAGCCCCGATGAAACAGGCAACGGCGGCATGTCGCAAATCAAGACTCTGCTGCAGGGCGTGAACTACGAAGTAAAAACGCTCGACGTGATCTCGACCACGGTCCCGGAAGATGCGGCGGCCATCGTCGTCGCCGGGCCCACCAAGCCCTACAGCGCCGCCGAAGTTGACATCATCGGCCAGTATCTTGCGGGCGGCGGCAAAGCCGTTATCCTCGCCGAGCCGTCGGTGCTGTCGGGCGTCGAAGCCGGGCAGAGCGATCCGCTGGTGGATTATTTGAGCCAAACTTGGGGCATCACTCTCCGCGATGACATCGTCGTCGATCCGGTGCAATACATTGCCCAATTCGATCCAACGGTGCCGGCCACCGTCAATTACTCCACGAGTTCCATCACCACCGATCTGACGGACATCATTTCGTTCTTCCCTTCGGCGCGGAGCATTGCGCTGGCCGACGCCGGAGCGGGCCCCGCCGACGTGAACGCGGTGAGCGTGGTTTCCACCGGCCCGGATGCGTGGGGCGAAACGAATTTCGAGTCGCTCTCCACTGGGCAGTGGGCGGCGGATGACGCCGACGCGAAAGGCGCAATGATCGTCGCCGCCACCGGCGAGAATTTCACAACGAAAGGGCGGGTCGTAGTGTTCGGCGACTCCGATTTTGGCGCGAACCTTTTCTGGCAGAGCAACGTTGCCAATGGCACCATCCTGCTCAATGCCATCAAATGGGCCACAGCCCAGGATGACTTGATCACCCTTACCCCGCGCGACACCGTCACCCGCACCCTGAACGTGTACACCAACCGCGACATCGCCATCGTTATTCTGCTGGGGTGCATTCTGCCGCCGTTTGTGGTCATGGTCATCGCCGCCAGCGTGTGGTGGTCGCGCCGCCGGA
>VGOW01000006.1 GCA_016875735.1 Chloroflexota bacterium
CTTGGCTGGTGATTGAAGGGAGCAAAGGCCACTTTGCTTTCAATTGAACCACAGCCATTTGAGCGACGCCACTCGCGTGATGCGCTTGATGTTGGCCGCCTGCTTCGCCTATCTGTGGGTTATCTATTTGGGCGTGGCGGCACACCAGAAGGAGTGGACGCCCAGAATCCATCGTGGGCATCGCTGCGGTCTGAGCCTGTTCCAACTTGGGCTGCGACTTTTGGGCCATTTGCTCAAAAATGATTTAGCCCTGCCGGCCAACTTCACCCTTCAGCCAGAAAGTGTCTGGTAGTGAAGTTAAGGGAAAGAAAGCGCCTGTGGTGATTTACCGAGTGGAAGGCCTTCAAGGCGTGAGTGAGGGCGCCTTTTATGGGGAAGCGGCCTCCCCCACCAGATTCTCTCTAATGGAGGAGGCCGGGAGGAGATTACGGCTCAATCGTGAACTGCATTCCATCCCCGCGCCCCATCACTTCGGGGAAGTAGAACTCGTAACCGGTGGTCGGGATCACGTTGTACGCGCCGGGCAATGAGGCGTGCACGGTGTATGTGTATTCGTACGTTCCCTTCGGCAAATACGTGGCCGAGAGCACAACCTTTTCGTCGCGGAGGTCGGTGTTGGAGAACCACCACCAGCCCCAACCGTAATACAACGGGTCGGCGAAGTTGAGCTCGGGCGGCTGCCCGACAACGCTCGTCGTGAGCAGACTCGTGTCCACCGGCTCGGCGCCCGCCGGGAGGGGGTCTTCGACCACCACGTAATACAGATCGTTCGGGGCGATGATCGTCACCTTCACTTGAACATCCTGCCCCACCTTCGCCGAAGTCACCGCCGGGCACTTGGGCTGATTCTTTCCGCCGCATGTTTCATCGGGGATGAAGTATTGGCGAGCGACGACGATGCCTTTGCTCATGGCCTTCACGTCTTTCACCGCTTGATACACGGTGAGGTGCGCGGTGTAATACAGCTGCCCGTCGCCCGCGCCGCGCTCGAACACCAGCCGGTTGGCTTGATCCTTGAATAGATCGGCGACTTTGACTTGCAGCTGCACCGGGTCGCGCAGATTCTCGGATGAGGCCGCCCCGGCGGTGAGCTCGTTTCCGTTGACGGCCACGCTGTAGTTGTAGTTCGCTTTCAGTTCTCCGGTGGCGGTCATCCAATCGGTGAGGCCGATGAGCGCCCACGCCGTTTCCTGCGTGCTCTCCCATGCGCCGTTGGCCTTGCGCGCCACCATCAGCCAGCGCACCACATTCGGATTCAGATTGTTTTCCGGATCGAGTTTCGCCAACGCCGAAAGCGCGATGGCGGTGGAGCGCGTGTCGGTGTTCATGTTCCACCAATCGCGCCCGTTCTCTTCCCAGTGCGCGCCGGTGGCCGAGAGGATCGCCGCACTGTTGATATCCGAGAGCAGTGTTTTGATTCGCGGATCGTTCGGATCGATGATGGACAGCGTCATCGCCAAATACGCCCGCGCATACGTGTCGAGGCGCTGGCGCTTCTCGTAGATCTGCGCGGTCTCGCTCACGTCGGGCGAGCCGTAATCGGCCAGCGCGTACAGCATGAACGACAGCCGGTTGAGCCGCCACGTCTCTTCGGCGCTGGTCGTGTCGAGATACGTTCGCAAATAACCGGCGGCATTGTCCATCACCGACTGCGACACGGTGAAGCCCGCCTGTGCCGCTTGATTCAACCCGAACAGCGCATAAGCGGTGATGAACGGATTCGATTCGTCGGTGACCCACCAGCCCCAACCGCCGTCGGCGTGTTGCTTGGCGTACAGCCTCTGCGTGCCCACGTTCACCAGAGTCTTGAGTCGCTGTTCGAGCGCGGGATCGCTCAGCCCCAATTCTTTCAACGCGCGGAAGGTGAGCACGTTGGGCAGGAAGCGCGAGAGAGTCTGCTCGGTGCATTCGTAGGGGTAGTGTTCAAGGTAGTCGAGGCCGCCGGTCATGGCCGCCGCCAGCGACGGACTCACTTCCACCGAGAGCTGCCCTTGCGAAGCGTCGTATCGGCGCGGGAGCGCAATCAGTTCGGTGATCGACGCTTGCCCGTCGAGTTCGCCCGCCGTGCCCACCGTTTCGGGCGCGGAGTATTTGTAGATCGGGATGATCTGATCGGGCGGGAGTCCGAGTGGCGGTTTGGAAGCATCGGAGAATCTGCCGCCCGCCGCAGTGAACGTCAGCACCGCGCCGGGAGCATCTTCGATGGTGACCGTCCAATCGACGCGGGCGCGATCGCCGGCCTTCACCGCGATCGACTGGGTGGCCGGAGTGGAAGCCGCCAACGTGAATCCCGAACCGGCCACGCTCACCTCCACCGTGAGGTCGGCGGCGGTGTTGTTGTTCACCACCGCGCCGAGCTGCGCCGTGTCGCCGACGACGAAGAAGCGCGGCGTGACCGGGCGAATGAGCAAATCTTTGGTGGCGACGATGTCCACCGTGCTTTGGCCCACGAGCGAGTCTTTGCTGATGCCGCGCGCGTCGAGCCGCCAGGTGGTGAGGTTGTCGGGCAGTGTGATCGAAACGTTCGCTTCGCCCTTCGCATCGGTGGCGACGGTGGCATTCCAATAGGCCGTGTCGCGGAAGTCGCCGCGCACTTCGAGGAAGCCTGCCTCCGCGCCGCCGCCGCCGCCCTTTTGCCGCGCCGTCTCGACGTTGAGTTGATCGACCGAGAGGGTGAGGCCCACGGCGGTGCGCACGCTGAGTCCGCGTTCGCCGTAAAAGGCGTCGAGGATGGGCCCGCTGTTGGGCGCGGCCAGCGAGAGCGCCGCGAGATCGGTGAGGGCGAGAGAGAATTCGGCCTGCACCGGCTGGCCTTGATAGTCGGTTGCTTTCACGCTGTACGTCACTGTATCGCGCGGGCCCACTTTCGTTTTGTCGGGCGTAAGGGTGACGGCGATCTCTTGCTGTTCGTTGCTCACTTTGAGATGCGCGAGGCCCATGCGGAAGGCCGGCGCGGGGCTCGTTTCATCCACGCCCTTGATGATCACCACCGACACGTACACATCGGGCGCGTAATCGGGGGTAATTGGCAATCGGTAAAGGGTGCTGTTGCTCGTCAGAGTCAGCACTTCGGTTTGGTAGAAGCCGCCGCGCTCCACCGTGATCAGCGCCTTTGTTTCGCCCGCGAACGGAGAGGGGATGAGAATGGCGGCGGTGTCACCGGGCTTGTATTGCTTGCGGTCGGGCACGAGGTTGATGCGGTTGTTGTTGTCTTGCCGCCACGAGATGAACTCGTTCGACGTGACCCAGATGTACGACGCGGCGCGCACTTCGTGCCCGCGGGAATCTTTGGAAGTGACGAGCACTTTATACGTGCCGCCTTTCGACGGCGTGAACGCGGCAACGGCTTTGCCGTTGGCGCCGGTGGTCACGGTGTCGGTTGCCACTTGGGTGTCTTTGGCTTTGCATCCCCAGAAGGCGTTGCCGAACTCATCCTCTTCCTGCGCGCAGAACCATTCATGCTCGAAGAAGGTGACATCGACTCGGTGATTGGGGCTCGACTCGCCCGCCCAATCCACCGTGATGATGTTGAACTTTGATTCCTCGCCCGCGCGGCCCACGAACTCGTCCGGGCCGACTCCGAGATAGAACTCGCCCTGATGCACGATCACTTCGGTGCGGCCGCTCACCTGTTGGCCGCTGATGTCGGTGACGGTGGCTTCGAGGGTGAACACTTGCGAGGTGGTGCGCTTGCCGATGTCGGCGGGGATGTCGAGTTTGAGGCGGCCCTGCGCGTCGGTCTTGCCTTCGCCGCTGGCGATCACTTCGCCGAACGCGCCGTAGAAGGGCGTGCCTTCGCCGGAGGTGTAATCGAAGTCGGAGAAGTCGTAGTAGCCGGGGCCGTCGTATTGAAAGAAGCGGTTGGCCGAGAGCAGTGTCCACGACACCTCGGCGTCGGTGACTGCGCCGCCGAAGAAGAAGTTAGATTCGACGGTGGCGCGAATCGTGTCGCCCTGAGTCACTTCGGCTTTGTCGGTGGTGACGTTGACCAAGAATTCGGGTTTGTGGTATTCGGCGACGAGGAAGCCGAGATTGGAATACAGCCGCTCGTCTCCCGCCATCGCGGTGATGCTGTAGTAGCCGGTGCTGGCCGCGTCGGAGAGGGTGAAAGCGTCAGCGATGGTTCCGTATTCGGTCAACGGCAGTTCGCCCTCGTACACGTTCTCGCCCTGATCGTTGGTGACGGTCACGAACACTTTGTTGAGATCGGGCAGGGTGAAGCGCGCATCATGCTCGATGCGGACGATGCCCTTGAACGACACTTCTTGCCCGGGGCGATACACCGGGCGGTCGGTGTAAAGATACACCGTGCCGAAGGGCGGATAGTAGTTGGCGTTGAGGTTGAAATCGTAGGCTTCGATGCCGTTGGCCCATTGCGACATGGCGATGGCGAAGTCGTCGCCGCCATCGGGATAGGCTACGGCGTAAATGTTCGTCCACAGATCGGGCAAACCCGCATCGGGGCTGGCGAGATGACCGCCGCCGCTTTTGCCCTGCGCGAAGTTGAGAAGCGAGGCGCGGAAGAGTCCGTTCCCATCGGTGACGCCGGAGGTGTTTCCGGCGAGCGTGCCGAAATCGGAGTTGCGAATCTCGACAGGCAGGTTAGCAATGGGTTGTCCGGTTTGTTGATCGGTGACCCACACCAGCGCTTCGTCGAAAGTGGTTTTGAGGGTGATGTTGTATTTCGAGACAACGAGGATGTGGCTCATCTTTCCGTACGGCCCATCGGCCTCGAGCCAATAGAGGCCGGGCGACAACGCGGAGCCGTCTTCGGTCATATCGAGTTTGAGGTAGGCATTTTCGTTAGGGAACTGCTCCACATCCACGTGCCATTCGCGCATGAGATCGTTGGGATCAAAGGTGTTGCGGAAGTCGTACGAGTTGGGGGCGTTGAGCCGTGCGAAGTCGGTGGAGGTGAGGCGATACAGCCGGAAGTTGAGGCTGTAGTAGTTGCGATAGGTGACGTACAGCGAGGTGGGTTGGTAGGCCGAATACACGCCGATGTCGCCGCGCGTGTTGAATTGCAGAATCGGATCGTAGTCGAGGGTGCGGAAGTGAACGACGGTCGGAGTCCCGATCTTGTTTCCATAGGGGTCGGCCATCTCCGCGCCGAGCGTGATGGTGTAATCGGTAGAAGGCTTGAAATCGAAACTGATGAAATACGAGCGGTCGTAATCGCTGTAGTAATCGTAAGTGGATTTGGCGTCGGGCGAGACAGTGACGTTGTTTCGCAATGTCTTCTCGTTCATCGGCGAAGTAAACTGAATGCGGAAACCATAGAACGGGTTGACCGTGCCGCCCTCCGGCGGATCGGTGTAATCGATGCTGGGGAACAGCACGGTGTTGAACGATGAATCGAGCGCGGTGTCCAACGGGGTTTGGCCGTCGATGGCTTTGGCGGCGCTGTTGATGGAAACGGTGTACGTCGTTTTGAGATCGAGCAAACGATTCGCGGTGAAGATTATCACCGTGCCGTCGTCGTTCCACTCGAACTTGCCAGCCACAGGGGCGCCGCCAGCGGCCACGCGGAACGCCGACTCGGTGCTGGCTCTATCCATGGGCTGATTGAAGGTGACGATGATGGGAGAATCGAGCCGCACATCGAATTGGCCGAAGAAAGGCTCGATGCTGACGACCGAGGGCGGCAGGGTGCTGAACGACCACGAGAAATCATCGTCGAGCAAACTGCCTTCGGTGCTGGTGAGGCCGCCGGCCACGGTGGCCGTGTACGTCGTGCTTCCAGCCAACGCCTTCTCGGGGCGGAAGACGAAAATGCTGGTGTTGAGCCATTCGCCTTTGCCCGGCACGGGCGGATCGAGGGTGAGCGGGTTGGGCAGGCTGCCCGCGTCGGCCCCTACGGGGAGGCCGAGCGGCACTACCGGGCGGTTGAACATCACCGTGATGGCCGCGCTCACTTCCACGCCGAGCGTGTCGGGCGCGGGGAGGACTTGCGCCACTTCGAGGAAGCCGATGGTGTCGGCGTTGAAGGTGAAGGCCTCTTCGAGGGCGAGGCCGGCGGCGCTCTTCGCGCCCGCGCCGATGGTGATGATGTATCGAGTCGCGCGGGCGAGCGGGGCCAACGGGGTGAAGCGCACGGTGGCGTCGTCCAGCCACGTGAACGCGCCCGTGAGTGCGGGCGTCACAGCAAAGGCGGTTTCCACCGAAGCGCGATCCATCGCTTGATCGAAGTACACGTCAATCGCGCCGTCAATCGGGAGTTCATCGCCGCGCCCCGGAAAGTGATCGGCCACGACGGGCGCGGCCGGCGGCAGGGGCGTGGGTTGCGGGGTGGCAGTGGGCGCGGGGGTGATGCCGCCGCACTGGCAGGCCAAGGCGACGATGACGAGAAGCGAGAAAACTTGGAAGAGGCGAGTGAGTGGTTTCATGGTTGGGCAGCTCGGTGGTGGGGTGGTTCGGTGGTTAGGGTCGAGAGGCGGCAAGAAAGGAGAGTCGCTCGCCGCGCGAGGATAAGATGCGGGCAGGCGGGGGAAAGTTCCGCCTGTGGCAGTGATTGTACATCGGATCAAAAAAGCCCTCCCCCCGTTAGCCATGACCGGCGGGGAGGGGTAAATTTCACTCTGAACATCACAGGTCTCAGAGGTCTGTGATGTTCTTGACGGGTTTCTAGGGTTTCAGAGTGAGTGTTTGCCGCGCCGCGCCTTCAATCGCCGGGCGATCCCACAACATGGGGTGATATTCGATCATGCGCCACGGGTCGATCATGTCGTTGTAGTGCCCGTTGAACGGATGACCCGATTGGCCGGTGGTGTGCATGGTCTGCGAGTTGTTGAGGTTGGAGAAGTCAACGATCATTCGCATCGAGGGCACGCTCGAGACTTCGAATGTTCTCGGCGCGCTGTCGTCGCCGGGAGGGGCGATGCGGTAGCCGGTGGCGTTGACTTGATCGGTGCCGCCGGAGGTGTTGACCGGGCCGCGATTGAAAATGGCCTCGACGAGGGCGATGCCCGACTTGCCGAAGGTTTGATTGCGGAAGGTGGCGGTGTGCAGTTTGCCCCACGCCCACTGCGCGGTGTCGGCGCCCATTCGGCTTTCGGCTTCGGCGTAGGCTTCGGCAAACGATTGGGTGAGAATGTCATCGCGCTTCTCGACGATGTTGGCGGTGGCGGCGTTGTCCCACCAGTGATTGTCGGGCTGTTGAAGCAGGCTGTGCACGGCCACTTGAGTCACATCGCCGGGGCCGGGCCACAGGTCTTGGCGATCTTTTAATTCATCGTAAAAGGTGTTGCTCACCAGCCGCGCCCAAAAGAGGTTGTAGAGCGCGGCGGGGCCGGAATCCATGTGCTGTTGAAAATCCCACGCGGTGAGGTAGGCGAGGCCGTTTTGCAGTTTGGGATCGCTGAAGGCGAGGGTGGAGAGGAAGGGCATGATCTCACGGGCGGAGAGGTTTTCGTTGTCGCCCTGCATGGCTTTGATGTCGTCGGCGGTGATCGGGAATCCGGCGATGATCATATCCACGATGCGTTGGGCGCGATAGCCGCGATCCCAATCGAGGGAGATGATGTACGGGTAATCGGGGCCGACGACGGCGTTGTTGGCGGTGGCAATGTATCCCTGCGGCGGGTTGTACGAATAGGGCAGTTCCTCGAACGGAATGTAGCCCTGCCATTCGTAATCGTCGCCCCAGCCGGGCACGGGCAATAGGCCGTCGTGATTGCGGCGGATGGGAATGAGGCCGGGCGATTGATAGCCGATGTTGCCGTCCACGTCGGCATACACTACGTTTTGCGAGGGCACACTCCAATCGCGCAGGGCATTGCGAAACTCGTCCCAGTTCTGCGCGCGATTCATTTTGAGGATGGCTTGGAAGGTGAGCGAGGGTTCGGCCAGCGCCGTCCAGCGCAGAGCAATGCCTGCCGGCGCGGGGATGTCGACTCCGCTATAACTGCCGCTGAGGTTGCGCGCCGCCGAATTCACTTCGTTGATGATCGGGCCGTGGCGAGTGACACGAACGTTGAGGGCGAGGGTAGTGGTGTCGGTGTCTGGGTTGTAAATGCCCTTCGCCGTTTCGGGGTGTTCGGGGTCGGGCTCAACTTGCCCGGCCACGGTGATGATCTCGGTGATCACTTGCGCGTCCGTCCACACGCCGTTCACTTCATATTGGTTGGGGTTATCGGGGTTGATCTTTTCAAGGTAGAGGTCTTGCACGTCGGGGCCGAGGTTGGTGACTCCCCAGGCGATGCGTTGATTGTGGCCGATGATCACGCCCGGCGCTCCGGCGAACGAGAAGCCGACAACGTCGTAGGGGCAGATATCTGAAATGCGGCGGCAGTGCAGGCCGACTTCGTGCCAGATCGACGGCATTTGGATTCCGAGATGTGGGTCGTTGGCGAGGTAGGGTTTGCCGGTGTCGGTGAGTTTGCCCGAGATCACCCAGTTGTTCGAGCCGATGCTGTCGAAACCACCGCCCGTGAGCGCATTCAACTCATTCACCGAAGCCATCGCGCTCGAAGGGTCGAAGCCGAAGGCGGGGTTGGGAATAATGATCGGGCGGCCGGAAGGGTACAGCGGCTTCAACTCAAGGGCCGCGTCCACTCCCAACAGTTGAATCAGCGCCACACGATCCAGCTCATCATCCATGTTGCCGCCCAAATCCCACGACATCACCTTGACCCACGTGAGGGTGTTGATGACGGTCCACTTTTCGGGCTCGTACTTCGAACCTTGAGCGCGGAGAAGGGTGTACTCCAAACCGGGCGCTTTGTTGGTGGCGAGGTAAGCGTTCACGCCGTCGGCGTACCACTGGAGGGCCTGCCGCGTTGGCTCGTCGAGCGCGGCCTCATCTTGCGCCGCCGCCCGATTCCAACCGAGCGCGCGAATGAAACGATCGGTGCCCAATGTGGCCTCGCCGAAAATTTCCGAGAGCCGCCCACTGCCGATGTGCCGCCAAAAATCCATTTGCCAGAATCGATCCTGCGCGTGCACATAGCCCTGCGCGAAAAGCAAATCGTGCGTCGACTCGGCGTAGATGTGCGGCACGCCCCAATCGTCGCGGTAGATGTTCACTTCGTTCTGCAAACCCTCGGCGCGGATCGTTCCCGCCGTCTGCGGCATGGGCGAGCGGATGATGTAGCCGATGACACCGGCAAAGGTGATGACGATGATCATCACCACCGTCAGAACAATTTTGAGCAAGCGGCCAAGATTCATGGTGGGCAAGTCTCCTCTGGGGCGCGATTGTGGCACGAAGAAGGTGCGATGTCAAACACAAAGTTATAATCATGTGCGATGCGCTCTCGCCACACCGTTGCCGCCGCGCTCACTTCGCCCGTCGTCGCTTTCAACATCACCTTTCTCCTTTCCTTCCCGCTGTGCGCGCTGGCAGGCTACTGGCTGTGCCACGATCTCACCCATGATCGCCGCGCCGCATTCATCGGCGGACTCGTGTGGGGATTCTTCCCCCAGCCCTCGCGCCGCAACGCGGCCATTGCCGGAGTCGCGCTGGCTGTTGCCGCCACCATTCATCCCATCAACGTTGCATATTTCCTTTTGCCTTTCCTCTTCGTCGTTATCTCCCTCTTTCTTTGGGACACCCGCCAGCCATTCAATCTCCAATCTCTAATCTCCAATCTTTTCTCCTCACCGCCATCGTCGGCGGACTCCTCACCCTGCCCATCTTTCTCCCTGCCTTCCTCAACCGCGAACAACTCGGCTTCCTCACCGAGCGCGGCGCCGTTCGCTTTTCAATCGACTTGCTTTCATTTATCATCCCCGCGCCGGGGCACCCCTTCATCGTCAACTCGCCGCTGGCCGATCTCGCCGGGCGCATCGTGCCGTTTGAGTTCGAAGACATCGGCTATCTCGGAATCGCGCCGCTCGCCCTAACGGCGCTGGCGCTCCGCATCTTCGGCGCAAACTGGCACGCCCCCGAACAGTGGCAGATCCCCGCGCGCTGGTTTCATGGCCGGGCAACGGTGCGCATCTTCAGCGAGATCGAAAGAACGACCGCGCTCGCTTTCACCGCCATCCCCGGCAAAGATTTGCGGCGGCTGATTATCGCCGTCAACGGCGCGGAAGTTTCTCGCTTTGGGGTGGGCGATTGGGCCGAGTATCGCACCCCGATCGTCTCTCTGCGCGAAGGGCTGAACACGGTTGAGTTTTTCGATGTTTCGTTCCCGACGCGCCACAATACACGGCGCAAGCTGCCTTCGCCGAGATGTTTGAGCTGCTCGACGACGCCGCGCCCGCGCAAGCCCGCGCTGGAGACTCCATTGCCGTGCAACTCACGTGGCGAGCCACTGCACAGCCCAAAGAGGACTTCACGCTGTTCGTCCACCTCCTCGGTGCCAGCGGCTCGCTCGTCGCCGGCAGTGACGGAGTCCCGGCGCGCGGAAGCCACCCCACCACCCGATGGCAGGCGGGGCAAATCAATCGTTTCAATGCGCCGCTCACCATTCCGCCGAACACTCCGCCCGGCCTTTACACGATCAGCGTCGGCTGGTATTCGTGGCCCTCGCTCGAACGCTTGCCCCTGCCCGACGGCGCGACGGCGTTCTCCGCGCGAACGCTCGAAATCGTCCCATAATCGCAACTTTCAGCCACGAAATTGGCGTTTTATCACGACCGCGCTTTGGCATTAGATGAAGCGGTCGAGTATAATTCGCTTGTGAAACACGACCCTCGTCGAAGGACGAAGGACGAAAGCCCACTCGTCATTCGTCCTTCGTCTTTCGTCAGCACACCCCTATGACTGAAATCGGACACGTCCAAACGATAGACATCGAAAAACAGATGCGCGAGGCCTATCTCGATTACGCCATGAGCGTCATCGTGGCCCGCGCCCTGCCCGACGCCCGCGACGGCCTCAAGCCCGTTCAGCGCCGCGTGCTCTACGCCATGCACGACATGGGCGTGCGCGCGAACTCATCATATAAAAAATCGGCGCGCATCGTCGGCGAAGTGCTGGGCAAATATCATCCGCACGGCGACACGGCGGTGTACGATGCAATGGCTCGCATGGCGCAGGATTTTTCGATGCGCTACATGCTCGTGGACGGGCAGGGCAACTTCGGCTCCATCGACGGCGACGCCCCCGCCGCCATGCGTTACACCGAAGCCCGCCTGGCCAAAATCGCCGAAGAGCTTTTGGCCGACATCGACAAAGACACGGTGGGGTTCGCCGACAACTTCGACGGCTCACTGCAAGAGCCGGAGGTTCTGCCCGGCAAGCTGCCCAATCTTTTGCTCAACGGCGCGAGCGGCATCGCCGTGGGCATGGCCACCAACATCCCGCCGCACAATCTGCGCGAACTCGCGCAAGCCATCGCCTATCTCATCGATCGCGAAGACATCGCCGCGCTGGTTCACCGCGATGGAGAAAAATCGAAAGAGGCCATCGTTCGCCAATTCGGACTCACATCGGCCCAAGCCGCCGAGATCGTGAAACTATTGATCGACGGCGGGGGCAACGGCGCCCCCCCCTTCCTCCCCCCGCCTGCGACGGAGGGGAATGAGGGGGGGGCCGACTCCGGTGACGGCCTCCCCATCGAAGTTGAAGCGGACAGCGGCGATCTGGCGTCGGTCGAAGAGTTGATGGTCTTCGTCAAAGGCCCCGACTTCCCCACCGGCGGCCTCATCGTCGGCAACGAGGGGATCGTGTCGGCGTACAGCACGGGCAAAGGCCGGGTGGTCATGCGCGGCATCGCCGACATTCAAGAAATGAGCGGCGGGCGCTCGCGCATCGTCGTCAGCGCCATCCCCTATCAAGTCAACAAAGCCTCGCTCATCGAGCGCATCGCCGAGCTCGCCCGCGAAGAGCGCATCGACGCCATCAGCGATCTGCGCGACGAATCGGATCGGCGCGGCATGAGCGTCGTCATCGAACTCAAACGCGGCGCGCAGCCGAAGAAAGTCCTCAACCAACTCTACAAGTTCACCGCACTGCAATCCACCTTCGGCGCGCAGTTATTGGCGCTGGCGCCCGGCGAAAGCGGGCGGATCGAGCCGCGCCTGCTCTCACTGCGACGCGCTTTGCAGTTGTACATCGATCATCGGCACGTCGTCATCACCCGGCGCTCCGAGTTCGAGTTGAAAAAGGCGCGGCAGCGCGCGCACATCCTCGAAGGCCTGCTCATTGCCGTCGCCAACATCGACGCGGTGATCAAACTGATCCGCGAAGCCAAAGACGCCGAAGCGGCGAAGAACGGCCTCATCGAAAGATTCAAACTGTCTGAGCCGCAGGCCGTGGCCATCCTCGACCTGCAATTGCGCCGCCTCGCCGCGCTCGAACGGCTGAAGATCGAAGAGGAATACAAACAGACTCAAGAGCAGATCGCCTATCTCGAAGATTTGCTGGCGCACCCGAAGAAGATTCTCAAACTGATCAAAGAGGATGTTTTGGGGTTGGCCGGAACGTACGGCGACGACCGCCGCACGCGCATCGCGCACGGCGCGACCGAAGAAGTGCGCATCGAAGACATGGTGCAAGACGAGGCTATGCTTATCTCCATCACCGCGCACGGTTACATCAAGCGCGTTCCGGCCAAAGCGTATCGGGCGCAGGCGCGCGGCGGCAAGGGTGTGGTCGGCCAAAGCCTGAAAGAGGAAGATGTCGTCGAGTTCATCTTCCCGGCCCGCTCGCTCAACACCATCCTCTTCTTCTCAGACAAAGGCAAAGTGTATTCGGAGAAAACCTACAACATCCCCGAAGCTGACCGCGCCGGGCGCGGCACTTCTCTGCAAAACGTGCTGGCGCTGGAGGCTGGAGAAAAGGTGACCGCCGCCGTGCCGGTGCACGATTTTGGCGCGGCCGACTACTGCACGATGGTGACGCGTAACGGCAAGATCAAGCGCGTGGAGTTGAGCGAGTTTGCCGCCGTGCGCCCCAGCGGCCTCATTGCCATCACTCTCGAAGAGGGCGACGTGCTGGGTTGGGCGCGGCTCACATTGGCCAAACAAGAAACCATCATCATCTCCGAGCAAGGGCAAGCCCTGCGATTCAAATCGGACTCGGTGCGGGCGATGGGCCGGCAAGCGGCAGGCGTGAACGCCATGCGCCTCGACGACGGCGACTTCATCACCTCGATGGAAGTGGTGGACGACACTGCCGATCTGCTCGTGGTCACCGCCAACGGCTACGGCAAGCGCACACCGCTCACACAGTACCCGGCCAGAGGCCGCGCTACCGGCGGCGTGATGACCATCGATCAAAAGAGTCTGGGCGCTACCGGAAAGATCGTCAGCGCGCGCATCGTGAAGATCGAAGATGAGATCACCATCATTTCGGTGGCGGGGCTTGCCTTGCGCACCAAAGTTGCCAACGTGCGGCAAGCGAGTCGCGTCACGCGGGGCGTGCGAGTCATCGAGCTTAATGAGGGCGACACGGTGGCCTCGGTGGCCCGCTTGGCCGAGTCGGATTTGAAGATTTCGGAAGGGGCGGCCGAGGAGAACGGTGGCGAGAAGAAAGATGAGCCGACGGAGCCCGTCGTTCCAGAAGATGCAATTGCTGAAACCAGTTAGATTGCAGTGACCCTCGCCTCCCTCCGCCCCGCAGGCCAAATGATGGCTTACCTGCCTCTGCCCGACGCCGAAGCGCTGGCGGAGACTCTGGTGGCGTTTGCCAACGGCGACGGCGGCACGGTGGTGGCCGGCGCCGATGAAAAGGGGCGCGTGACTCAGGGCCTGTATGCCGACGAGATCGAAAGCGTTTTGCGAGCCGCCGAACGCAAATGCCGCCCGGCCATTCACGTCGGCTGGGAGCAAATGGAAGCGCCCGGCGGCGCGGTGTTCGCCATCACCGTTGCTCGCAGCCCCGAACTGCATTCGCTCGACGATGGCCGCGTGCTCATCCGCATGGGCAACGAAAACAGGCCGTTGGCCGGAGACGAGATTCGGCAGTTGGCCGCCACCAAATCGGCGGGCGATTTTGAAGCGGAGGCGGCGCCCGGCGCGAAGCGGGAAGACCTCGACGATGAGTTGATCGCCGAATACATCGAAAAGAGGCAGGCTCGCCAGCGCCGCGCCATCACCGGCGCTCCCGACGATGTGCTGAGAGAAATTCACGCGCTCGATTATGCGGGCAACCCCACCCACAGCGGCGTTCTGCTTTTCGCCAAAAACACACAGCAGTTTCTTCCGCAGAGCGGCATCGTCTTCGTCAAATTCATCGGCGCCGAGCCGCGCGGCGAAGATGGGTTGGCCGGATACGGGCGGCGCGAAGAGATCGGCGGGCCGCTGGCGCGAGTGATCGAGCGAGCGTGGCAAGTGGTGTACGAAGAGATGGCCATGGGCGCGGTGGTGAAAGGACTCGAACGGCAGGACATCACCGAATACCCGCCGTTTGCCGTGCGCGAGGCGCTGGTGAACGCGGTGTGCCACCGCGATTATCGTCTGCGCGGGCGGCGAATCGAGATCCGAATGTATTCGGATCGGATGGAAGTGATCAGTCCCGGCGGCCTGCCCGGCTTCATCACGGTGGATAATCTCGTTGAGGAACACTTCTCGCGCAACCCGCGATTGGTGAACGGACTCTTTCAGTGGGGCTATATCGAAGAGTTGGGGCTGGGCATCGACCGGATGATCGAAGAGCTCGTTCAGCACGGTCACGCCCCGCCCCGATTCAAAGACCAACCGTATTCGTTCACGGTGACGCTGTTCAACGCCCGCGAACGAAAGGCCGCGCCCGCCGCCGGAGCGTGGCAAAAGAGCATGAACGAGCGGCAGGCTCGCGCGCTCACATACATCCGCGAGCACGGTAGTATCACCAATCGCGACTATCAATCCATTTGCTCCGATGTGAGTCCGGAGACCCTGCGAATTGATTTGGCCGATTTGGTGGATCGGGGCATTTTGCTGAAAGTGGGCGCGAAAAAAGGGACGTATTACATTCTCAAGTAAGGGAACGGACTCGGCCCCCCGACCGGACTTGACATAACATATCCCAAACATATCCCAATTGGGATATGTTATGTCAATCGACATCCCGTATTTCAGTTTACTCGTCGTTACCACACTGGCACATCTCAGCCTGCTGTTCTACATTTTGCGGCTCGATGAGCCGATTGGCGTGGAGCAGTGGATGGCTGTGTATTGCGTGTGGTCGGGGCTGATGGCTGGAGCGCTGGCGCTGAGCGCGACGAATATGTTGATGCTCACGTTTTACTCCGGGCTGTGGCTGGCGCTGGCGAGTGTGGGCGGCCTGTGTCTGTTGGGGACGATCACCTTTGGCTATCTCGATCTGCCGAGGGCATGGGTGTGGAGCGCGGCGGCGCCGACGATCATGCTGTTGGTGGTGGTGGGCGACAGGCAAGACGCGGCGGCGGGGCTGGCCGATATGACTTGGCGGGCGGCGATCTCGCGACCGGGCGGCTGGTTCCCGCTGGCGCTGGCCAGCGCCTGGGCGGTCGTCGGTGTGGGGCTCATCGTGCTGACATATATTTCAGTCACGCAGGCCAGCCTTCCTCTTTTAGCCAACCGCCGATTTTGGTAGTTCATCGTTCTCCTCCTCATCGTTTCCAGCGAGGCTCTGGCGATGTGGGGCGCGGGGCCGTTGGCCATTGCGGCGCAGGCCCTGCGCGGCATCGGGGTGGCGGCGGCAGTGTACGCAACCACCTCGCTCGAACTGATTGACATTCGCGGCATCCTGCGCGCCGTCGTGGGCAATGCGCTGTTCATCGCCTTTCTGTCGCTCGTCATCATCGGCGGCATCGGCGCTTGGGCGCTCGCGGACAATCGGCTCCCCGATGGGCAAAAGCAATTGGCGGTGGTCGCCGTCGTGATCGCGCTCGCCATCGTCTATCAACGATTGCAGCCGCATCTGAAAAACGCCGTGAGCCGCGCCGTGCTGGCGAGCGGATACGACACGGCAGAGATCGTGAAAGGATACAGCCAGCGCATCGCCAACTTGCTCGACATTGGCGATCTCGCAGTGGCGCTCGGCATCACGCTCGCGCAAGCCGTTCAATCCACGCGGCTGGGCCTGCTGCTGTTCAGCCTCGAAGGCAACGGCCTCCGCACCGACGTGATGATCGGCGCGGGCAAACTGCCCACCCACGCCGATCAAACGTCGGTGGCGCTGAAGAACGCGCGGCTGGTGAGCAACCTGCGCGCCCTCAACGAAGGGATGCGCCTGCTCAACCAAACGCTCGAAGCCCGCAACGAGCAACTGCGAGAGATGGACAAAGTGAAGACCGACTTCATCACCATTGCCTCGCACGAACTGCGCACGCCGCTCACCCAAATTCTCGGCTTCGCCGACTTGCTGAAAATGATGAGCGAGGCCGACTCCATCGCCGGCTCCGAAATCTCCCCCATCACCGACAGCGTGCTCAAAGCCAGCAACCGGCTCGGCGAAGTGGTCAATCAAATGCTGGACGTGTCGCAGCTCGACGTGGACGCCATGCAATTGAAAATGGCCGAAACGACGGTGGACGCCGTCCTCCGCGCGGCGGTGGCGCCGTTCACGGCGGCCATCAAAGAGCGGCGGCTCACCCTCGCCGTGCAAAACATCCGCACCCTGCCGCCCATTCAAGCCGACCTTCAGCGGCTCGGCCAAGCTTTCAGCCACATCATCGGCAACGCCGTCAAATTCACTCCCGACGGCGGCAGCATCGAAGTGCGCGGGCGGCACCTCGTCGGCGACAGCAAAGAGCCGAACTCGATTGAAATCGTCGTGGCCGATTCCGGCGTGGGCATCAACAACAAATATCTTGAATTGATCTTCGAGAAGTTTTTCCGAGTCGGCAGCACCTCGCTTCATTCCACCGGCACCACCAAATTTATGGGCGCCGGCCCCGGACTCGGCCTGCCCATCGCCAAAGGAATCATCGGAGGGCACGGCGGCCGCGTGTGGGCCGAAAGCCCCGGCTTCGACAAAGACAAATATCCCGGCACGAAAATCTTTGTCGTCCTGCCCATTCATCCGCCCGCCGTCACCGGCAAAGGCGTGCCGGCCTTCATCGGCCTCGACGCCCCAGTGTGAAACTGATCACGGCCCCACCGTAATCCATCCCAACACAAATCGGTCGCCCGCCAAATTTCCGTTTTCGTCGAACGCCGGAAGGCGCACCACCGAACGCAACCCATACAACCCCATCTCAATGTAATACTCGCCCGGCGCCGCCTCCGCCGGAATCGGGATCGTGTACGGGTCCACCGCCGATTGGCCCGGCAGCCATTTCGGCAACCACAGCATGGTGGGGAACGCGCCGCCCAGCGGCGTGTAATCGCTCGAGGCGATCAGCCCATTGTCGGCGCTCATCAAATGAAGAAAGACCGTGTAACTGTTTTCGACCGTCGCCAACGCCCGCCACTTGATTCTGATCTCGACCGACTGGCCCGGCCTCGCGGCCATTGGCTCGGCCCACGGCGCAGTGCGCGCCGGGACTCCGCCAGCCCAGCCCCGCGCCCACTCCACTCCCACGCGCTGGCCGAAGTTCGCTGCCCTCTCTGTTTGAGGCAGGGGGCTGTACAAGGGGCTTAAGCCCCTTGTCACAGCAACCGCTCCCAGCGACACCGTTTGCGAAAAATCTTCGCCCGTCGTGAGATCGGAAAAGCCGACGGTGAGAGGATACTCGCCCGCATCCGCGTTCGGCGGCACGATCATCTCCCATCGCTCAGCGATCACTTCGCCCCCTTGCCAATAGGGGCTGAGCAAATGGCTGTCGGTGGTGAAGCGATACTCCCACGGCCCCAGCCGCGCAAACGGGTGAATGATGCGCTCGGTGATCTGCGGCGCGCGCAAATAGAGAATGATGGGCACGACATCTCCGGCCCGAACGGAATCGGCCAGCATATCGTAACCCAGCAGCTGCGCCGGCCCGAATTCAGAATCGAGCGGGTGGGGAATCGTCGGCGTCCCCACCGCCGGCGGCGGTTCGATTCGGTAAAACGCTCCCTCAGCGCGGAGTCGGAATCCCGTGTTCACAATCGCCGGGTTGTATTCGAGAAGATAGAGCGGGCCGCGATCAATGTTCTCCCACACCGCATCGACAAAAGGTTTGTTGACGTACACGACCGAGAGGTCGGCGGGATCGAGCGTTTGCCCGTCAACGTGTTGCCGATACCACAGCGGCGTGGCGTGTTCCCAATCGGAGAGCAGCACCGCGCCCATGCCTTTGCCGCCGAAGTGCGCGAACACCGAGTCCGCGAAGTCGTCGGCGGCGCGAAGGTGGCGCAGAGAGATTCGCGGCGCGAGCCAGAGGAGGTTGGCGAGCGGGAAGAGGATGAGCAACAGCACCGCCCGGGGCCGCTTGAGCCATTGGCCGAGCGCAAACGCGCCCGCGCCGATAAGCGCGGCGATGCTCACCAGCGGCGTGAGCAGATAGGCCATCACATCCTGCACCGAGTTGAGGATGAAAACGAGATTGACGAGCGCGTGCAAACCGAGAAGCAATGCCGCGCGCCCATCGCGGCGGGCAAGCCAAGCGAGGCCGACGAGCGCCAGCAATGCCACCGGCCACGCGAATTGAAGTTGGATGAGGCTGGCGAAGACGATGAGGCGATGCCACTGCTCGCCCGGCCCGAAGTGAAAGAGGTTGACTCCGGTGAGGCCGCGCGCCAGCGCGAGGTTGAGAAAACCGTCGAGGGTGTTCATGTCGCGCGGGCCGAAAGGCGGCGGCGGCGCGATGGCCGAGCGAAGGGGAAAGTACAGCCACGGGGCGAGGCCGAGGAGGGCGAAGCCCGCCATTTGAATCAGGGTCTTGAGGCGCGGGCGGTTGACGAGGATGAAGGCGGCATAGGCCGGGAAGCCGAAGGCAAGCAGTGGGTGATGTGTGACGCTCAACCCGGCCACAAACGCAAAGGCCCACAGCCAGCGATCGTTTTTCGTTGCGCGCCAGCGCAGGAGAAGGAACAGCGAAACCGAAGCCAGCGCGGCGGTGACAATGTGCGCGTTGGTGTGAATGGAATGCTGCCAATAGTTTGAGGCGGTGATGAGCGAGAGCGCGGCGACGATCCCCGACACTGCGCCGCCTCCCGGCGAGTCGGAAGAATCGGGGAAAAGAGTCTGCGCCATTCTGCACACCATTGCCGCGCCCAACGCGCCCGCCGCCGCCGAAAGCAAATTGGTGCGATAGGCCAACGCGCCGATGGGCACAAGCGTTTGCCAGGCCTTCACCAACAGAGTCATGAAAGCGTATCCCGGCGGATGGAGCACGGCCCACAAGTGTGGCATGAGGGTGTATTCCGCGGGGTCGCCGAAGACGAGGCCGGGGGCGAGAGTGGAAAGATAGAGGGTGAAGCCAACGGCGAAGACGAGGGCTGGCAAATGGCCGCTTCGCGCGACGAATGCGCGAGCGCCGATTGTCGTCCGTCGTCTGCCGCCGATGGGCGAGTTGTCGATCACCGTGGAGGCTCTACTTTAAGGAGATGGGGTGGGGCCGAAGAGGAAGGCGATCAAAAAAGCGAGGATGATGATCACGATCACGGCGGCGAGGATGAGCAACGCCACTTTCACCGAGTCAATCGGCTTGTCGCCGGAAATCTTCCCCGTTTGCCCATTGACGAGCAAGCGATACCACTTGCCGCGATAGTGATACGCGCCCACCCACACCGGCAGAAGCGCTTGTTTGTAGGTCACACCGCCGAAGTCGCTGGCCGACACTTGCAGATCTCGCACCTCTTTGCCGGGCGCGGCTTTGTGCTGCAATTGCTTCTTCGCTTTCTTCACCATCTTCTCGCGCGCGTCGAGCGAGGCCTGCGCCAGCGAAATATCATAGGTGGCCGCCGGCCATCCGGCCAAATACTCCGGCTGATATTCCACCAACTTCTCCAAATCGAACGGCTCGATACGCTCCAACAGATCGGCGGAAAGAATTTTTGTGCCGCGCTGAAGTTCGCCGGTGAAGAAGAAAATGTGCTCGCCGCTCTGCCACACCCATCGCCGATTGCGCCCCGAGCCTTCGGCCACATAGGCCTGCCACTTTCTGGTGAGCGTGGTTTCGAATACCCAAAACGGAACATAGGCCGGGCGCAGATTCCCGCCGCGCGCCAATCGGCCGAGATCGTCGGGCGCAAGCAGGCCGGCCCCGAGCCACTTGCGCATGATCGTCTTTACTTCTTCGGCCTCGAAGCCCATGGGGATCACGGCCTGCGGCGGCAGAATGTCTGCATCCTCTCTCGCGGCGATGAACACCGCCGAGCCGCAGAACGGGCACTCAACGGACGTTTGGCCGACGGGGAACATGGTGGTGGCGCTGCACTGCTGGCATACCATCCGCCGCTCGGCCTCGGCCCAACGGTGAGCCTTTTCGGTGGGCAGGGTGAGATCGAGCGCCTGCTCCACATCTTTGGCTGGCTTCTCCTCCACCACTCGAACGTGCCCGCAGCGCTCGCACTTGAGATCGATGAGATGCGGATCGAAACGCATCGCGCCGCCGCACTGCGGGCAGATGAAAACTTGTTTCGCGGCGGCGGCCTCCGGTTCGGTGGGAAGCCGCGCGGCCACATCGGTTCCGGGGGGGAGCACGTCTTGGGGGTTGAGCCGCCCCTGCACAATCGCCAGCCCGCGCCGCGCTTCGGGGTTGGCCGGGTTCGCCGCCAATGCCCATTCCAAAAATTTCTTTTGCTCCGCCGCATCGGTCGTCGTCGCCGAAAGCCACAGCCGCGCATCCGAATGTTCCTGATCGATCTCGACCGCCCGGAAGAGATATTCGCGCGCTTCGGCCATGCGGCCTTCTTTCACGGCGAGGCGGCCCAATTGGAATCGCTGTTCGGCGGCTTCGCGGCGCTGTTGTTCGGGACCCGTACCCATGCCCCAATTATAAAACGGCTGTACCAGATTTAGAACTTATCTCTAAACCACTCCAGGTGACAGTCACCTTCTGGCAGGTTTAGAGATAGCTTCTTAGTGTGACATGGAGTCGAAGGCCGCCAGAATGTGCAAGCGGAAGTTAGAGAAGTTACGATAGCCGAAGCCACGACGATTGATCATCTACAGCGGATGATGGTGATCCGAGCTAATTAGGCTGATCACAAAATGCATGTGAGTTCAATAGCTCCAATGCTCGTGCCGCACCGGCAGGCAGTTGAGAACGTCGCGGTGCGACCGCCACATGGGCAGGAAGCGATCCATCAGGCCGATGAAGCGCGCATTGTGTGACGGCTCAAGCAGATGCGCCATTTCATGCACGACAATGTATTCCAGACATTCACGCGGCTTCTTGGCCAATTCTGAGTTGAGCCGGATGCTGCCGGCGCCGGGGCTGCAGCTGCCCCAGCGGGTCTTCATGTGCCGCACATAAACCCGCGCCACTTTCACGCCCATCAGCGGCTCCCATTTGGCAATCAACGGCTGAACGGCAGCCTTCAACTGTTGGCGATACCATTCGGCCACGAGAGCCTCTTTCTTGATCTGATCTGCGCCGGAGCGCACCCGCAATATCATCGTGCTGTGCGCCAGTTCCACGCCCTGCACGGACTCGTGCTCGACCACTTTGAGCAGGCAGCGCCGCCCCCAAACGAAATGACTTTCGCGGTCTATGTATTCGCGCCGGGTCTCGCGTTCCTGCGATTGAAGCCTCTTTTGGTGTTTCGTGATCCAATCCAGTTTTGAAATGGCATAGACGCGGAGGGTGTCGAGTTTCATGCGCGCCGGCGCGGAGATGCGGACTCTGCCGGTGGGAGGATGAACGCTCAAGTGAACGTTCTTGATGTTCTTGAACACCACATCGACTGAAACCCCGCCAACCTTGATCTGTGTCTGCATTAGAACTTATCTCTAAACCACTCCAGGTGACTGTCACCTGTGCATCGCACATTCGGAAATCAGGCGCACCGTGCGGGTGACAGTCACCTTCTGGCAGGTTTAGAGATAGCCTCTTAGTACTCGCGCTGTTGAAAGATGATCTTGAAGATACGCTCGACCTCGTCGGCAGCCTTCAAGATTTCGAACAGGGCGGCCTTGATCACCTGCTCACGGGCTTGAATGCCGCGCCAATCATCAGGGCGAACTCTTTTGACCGCTTCATCAATCCTTAGCGCCAGCGCCAATGGCTGATCGCGATCTGCAAGGTGCACGCCTGCATGATCGGAGAGCCGGTCACCCGCTGGAGTCAGAGGTTTCTTCAAGTTGCTGTACAAGGCGCGTTTGCCGGGCGTATCCAACTGTTTCGGCGTTTCATCGGAATGACCGGCGGCCACCTGTTTTGTCAACCGGTCAATCTGCCTGAGATAGTCTTCATACTCGACTGCCTTTGCTTTCCGGGCGGCGATGATCTCATCCAGCAGGGTGGACATCTTTTCGTAAAAGGCCGGGTCAGTCAGTTGCTCTCTCAGGATCACCCGGCGGACGTTGTTCTCAATGGTCTCGGCGATGGCGGTCTGATCGCCTTTCAAGCCGCCCAGTTGGGAAGCAATTGCATTGGCAATACCGGTCTTCACAATCAAATCCAGCAAGCCGATGTTATCGAAGGGCGAGATTTTGCGCGGTTCGTCGGCTTCGATATAAGTGTCGATGAGGTGGCGCATATCGGCTTCGTAGGGTTTCAGGTCGAGGGTTTCGCCGCTGGCTTGGCGGATGATCTCGCGCAGGTTCAGGTAGTCGTTGAGTTTATGTTTGAGGCGGGCAATGTCTGTGGGGCCGTAGCCGGCCGGTTCGAGTTCGTCGGCGAGGTTGGCATAGGCGCGGATGAGGGCGACGGTTGCCTTGTAGAGCGCCACCCGCTGAGGTTCGCGCTCTTTTAAATCGGATGGGATCTCGGTGTTGCCGCAAAAGTAGTGGATGTGCTCCAACTCGCCCTGCGGCGGCTCGACCGGTTCACAGAGCAGGGCCAGCGTTTCGAGGGCGTCCTCGAGGCGCTCCTTGCCTTTCTTCAAACGATCCTGCAATAGCACTTCGGGATCGACGCCGCCGGAACTGTGATCGAGCTCGGAGGTGTAGACGGCGATGGCGTTCTCGACCTTTTTGAACAGGTCTTTGTAGTCCACGACGTAGCCGAAATCCTTGTCCTCGCCGTCGAGGCGGTTGACGCGGCAGATGGCCTGGAAGAGGCCATGATCCTGCATGGACTTGTCGATGTAAAGATAGGTGCAGGGCGGCGCGTCGAAACCGGTCAGCAGTTTGTCCACCACCACCAGCAGTTTCATGTTCGCCGGTTCTTGGGTGAATAAACCCTTCGCCCATTCTTCGTAGGTCTCGGTCTTGGACATGCCGGGCCTGGCTTCGACGTCCTTCAACAGTTCGGTGTAGGTGTTGTAGATGAACTGCTTGTCGGTCTCGGTGTTCGCCCCCGTTTCCTCCAGTGTAATATCCCGCGCCTGCGGATTGTAGGACGTGATCACCGCGCACTTGCCTTTGAACGGCGTTTTTTGGAAGAGCGTGAAATACTTGCAGGCTTCGTAGATGCTCGACGCTACCAGCATGGCGTTGCCGCGATCATTGTTGAGGCGGCGCTTGGTGCTGAAATCAAAAACGATGTCGCTCACCACCCGATCCATGCGGGACCGGGAACTGAGCACGTTTTGCATCGTGCCCCACTTCTTCTTGAGTTCGTCTTTCTGCCAATCGTTGAGGCCTTGGGTCTTGGCCTCGAACCAGGCGTCGATCTTGTCCTTCGAGCCGAGGCGCTGGTCGATATCGCGCGCTTCGTAGACGAGGTCGAGCACGACGCCGTCTTCCACGCCTTCGCTGAACTTATAGGTGTGGATGTAACTGCCGAAGACTTCGAGTGTGGTTTCCCTGTCCTCTTTCAGAAGCGGTGTGCCGGTAAAGCCGATGAAGACCGCGTTCGGCAGCATGGCCTTCATGGTTTTGCGCAGTTTGCCGCTCTGCGTGCGGTGACATTCATCCACGAAGACAAAGAGTTCGCCGAATGCTTTGGTGGACTGGCTCTCCAATTCTTTGATGAACTCATCGAAGTTGATCACGCCCCGTTGCCCAAATTTATGGATGAGGGAACATAGGAGACGCGGCTTCGCCTGTCCTAATTGCCTCATCAGGTCGCGGCCGCTGCTGGTGCGGTAGATGGTCTCTCCGGCGTCGGAAAAGACACCCTGGATCTGTTTGTCCAATTCATCCCGGTCGGTGATGATCGCCACGCGGGCGTTCGGGTTGTTCTCCAAAATCCATTTCGCCAGAAACACCATGACGATACTCTTGCCGCTCCCCTGGGTGTGCCAGATGATGCCGCCCTTTTTCTGGCGGACATGCTCCTGCGCGGCTTTGATGCCGAAATATTGATGAGCGCGCGGCAGTTTCTTGACCCCGCCATCGAAGAGGATGAAGTCGTGCATCAACTCGATGAGGCGGTTCTTCTCGCAGAGTTTGAGCAGGTACTTGTCCAGTTTGAAGCGGGTATCGTCCTCTTCATCTTCTTTCCACTTGAGGAAATACTTTTCGGGTGTGCCGATGGTTCCATATTGCAGGCCTTCGCTGTCGTTGCCGGCGAAGATGAACTGCACCGTGCTGAAGAACCACTGGTTGAATTCGGGCTGCTGGTTCGAGAGGTTCTGGCGGATGCCGTCGCCAATGCTGATACTGCTCCTTTTCAATTCGAGCACGGCGACGGCGATGCCGTTGACATACAGGACCATATCGGGGCGGCGCTCGTGGTTGCCCTTGAGTGTGACCTCTTCGGCAATAGCGAAATCATTCTTTTGGGGTTCGTTCCAGTTGATGAGGTGAACGGTCTCGGTGACTTTGCCCGCCTCGACCTTCACGGGCACGCCATAGCGCAGGAGATTGTAGACTTCCTTGTTGTTGCCGTAGAGCGTGCGGCTGTGGTTGCCGGCTTCACGGCGCAGCATGTCCAGGGCGCGGTTGATCTGGGCAGTCGAATAGCCGCTCTTTTTCAACCAGTCACCGAGCAGACCTTCTTCGATGTTGCTGTTGTCCGCCCGGTCGGTCCAATCGCCGAGGTAGCGATAGCCCAGCTCCTCACGAAAGAGGGCGATGACGCGGTTTTGCGTGGCGCGTTCAGGTTTGCCGATGTTGCTCATGGCGTTTGCCTATTTGGGTTAGGCGATGTAGAAATCATCTTCTTCCCAATTCTGCGGGTTGGACAGGATGTATTGCTGAATACGGTAAAGCTCTTCGGCGTTGCGGATTACGCGGTCATGATACCGCGCCTGCCATTCAAAGGGAATATGGTTTCGTCGCGCGAATTTGGTGACGCCGATTTTGTATCCGCGTATGATGGACGCCAGGTTTTGGGATTGAGGACCGAAACGGTTGCGGGGTTGATCCCGTAGAGACGCAATATCTTGCGTCTCTACAGATGTCGTTGCGCCATCGGGTTTGTTGATCACTACAACCCCATGCACATGGTTCGGCATGACAACAAATTCGCCCAATTCGACAAACGGAAAATGGACGGGGATTTCATCCCAACAATCCTGCGCGGATTGACCCAGCGCGGACAAATTCATCTTGCCGTCCATGATCTTGCCAAAATCGTGGGCGCGGTTTGCGACACAGATGGTGATGAAATAGGCGGCGTTGCTGGAATAATCCCATGCCGCCCAACGGGCGCTTGCGGTGCGGTATTTGTTTTTGAATTTGCCAGCGTTATTTTCGGCGCCCATACATGATCCTGCGTTATCGTCATTGCGGTTGCCGTTGTAGAGACGCAAAATTTTGCGTCTCTACAACGGCGCGCCCATCACGCCGACATGGTTGGTAATGACGCCATTGCGTTTCTATACCAACCTCACCCTCCCCGTCAACAACTCCTGCATCATGCCCTGCTTGACCTCCCGCGCCTTGGACGAGCCGAGTTGAGAGTTGAAAGTGGTAAGTGGAAAGTTGCTATCGGGCACGGATATTTTCCTTCGTGGTTTTAACGATGGCAACCAGCAGTTTGACCAGTTCTTCGCTGTCGGCTTGCATGGATTTGAAACTCTGTTCGGTGATGTAATCCGATTGTAAGAGCAGTTCCAGCCAGTAACGGGTTTCGTTGGCTTCTTTGAGGGCAATATTCATTTTGTGGGCGAAATCGGTTTTGCTCTCGGCGTGTTCCGCTTCACGGACCAGTGCGCCGATGGCTGTGCCGCTCCGCAATACTTGCTTTGCCAAGACAAACTCCCTCTTTTCCTCCTGCAAATACTTCGCCAACTTCACGATCCGCAATGCAAACGCAAACGACTTCTCGTAAACCGGCCCCTTACTCCTATGAGTTGAAAGTGGAGAGTTGTGAGTTGAAAGTTTGCCGTCTGCCATTTTCCCTTGCTCCTATCTGAGTTGAGAGTTGTGAATTGTAAGTTGAAAGTTTATCACTCTCCACTATACACTCTCAACTGTCCACTTAAAAGCACGGACATCATCCCCGCCTTGACCTCCCGCGCCTTGGACAGTTTCGCTTCCAGCGCGGCGATTTCGGCGTCCATGTCGCTCAGGATTTCGGCGATGGCGGTTTGTTCGGGAACAGATGGGACAGGCAGAGTAATTTTGGCGATGTTGGTCTTGCTGATGCCAGTTACCTTTGTTCCTACTGAATAGAAAAGGAACTGTTTCTTTACCGCACGAGTTTGGAAACAATATCGCTTGTAGAGGTTGTTCAATTCATCCGTCTTGCTTTTCGCAACAATCGTGTGCAATCCTGAGATATACGGGATGCCATCTGGATTGACGACAACCACATGCTTGCTTGCGCCTTCGTCATCTTCCGAAGCATCGACAAAGACAATATCTCCGTCATTCAACAAAGAAGATGTTGAAACTTTGTTCAACGGAACATTGAGTTTGGGAATGTCTTGAAATTCGGCTTTCACATCAATAAATGATTTATTGGAAAGGTGAATATCGCCATAGTGCAGGTAACAATGACCTTCTGAGGAAAGTTGGTCTCGTGAAGCCGACAAGCCGCCGCTAATATTGAACAACTCACCAAAACTTTTCACTTCCCACTTTCCACTTTCCACTACCCTCTTTTTTCCCGTGAGCAATTCTTGCATCGCTCCTTGCTTGACCTGACGCTTTTTGGCAAGGAGTTGCTCCAGGGCTTCGATGAGCGCGTCCGCATCGCTCAAGGCTTCCGCGATGGCTTCTTGTTCGGTAGGGGAAGGTGGAAACGAAACTCGAAATTCATGTGCGTCATTGCGGTTTAGGGTTGGAACACCTGAGCCAGACCCAAAACGCTCAAAGCCAATAAACGTGTAAAGGTAATAAATGAATTTTGGGAAGTTGCCATTAAATCGAGTGACCCACAAACTTGTATTATGAGGCCAGAAATCTTCCTCAACATAATGGATTTTTCCAAGAGTTCCAGATCTACCAGTGACAACCCCAGGACTACGAACCATAAAATTATCGTGGTGGTTGGTTATTCCATTGGAATAGACTACTGGATAAATTCCATCTTTGAGTTTTGAAGATGGAAGATCAAAGCCCCTTTGCAATGGCGCAATTTGAGCGATTGTTCTAACTTCCCAATCTTCTGGAATAACGCCAACTTCCGTTTCCTTGAAACCCGCTTTTACTTCCATGTGAACCCCATCCTTTCCAAATGGCGGTTCACTTTCTCTTCCAGTTCATCCACGCGGGCGTTCATCTGCGGCAGGGGCGTAGCGTAGCGTTCGGAGAGTTCCTTCACGCGCTGGGTCAGGCTCTGGCTCACGCGCTCCATTTCACTGTGAATGGCGGCGTCCAGCACGGCGAGCCATTTATCATCCACCACCAACGATTTGATCTCGGCTTCGGTCAGCTTCGGGTAATGGGCGTAGGCTTTCGCGTCCAGCTCGGCTTCAGCATCCTTGAGCTTCTTCTTCAACTCGCCTTCCTCCCCACTCAACCTCAACCACTCCTCCAACACCGCCAACTCACTGCTCACTGATGACTGATCACTATCCACTCCCAACTTTCCACTTTCCACTTTCAACTCTTTAACTCGCGAAGCGATGTTCGCCTTATTCACCTTCTCCAACTCCGCAAACGCCCCCTCCTCGCCGCCTTCCTCCTCTTCCAATTCTTCGAGACGCGCCGTCACGGCTTCCAGTAGAGACGCAAGATTTTGCGTCTCTACCAATTCATTTTGGTAATAGCGCGCCACGATCAACGGCTTGGGGATCAGGTCACACGTCCAGCCTTTGTCTTTTTCCTTGCCCTTCTTGTCGGTCTCGACGATGCGCTGGGTCTCCGCCTTCCAACCGTCCGCGGCGATCAGGTACAGGTCGTCCTGCATCGTCCCCGCCCAGTAATCCATCAGGCGCTGGTAAATGTCATAAGAGTTGAGAAGGGAAAGTGAATAGTGAATAGTGGAGAGTGATGAGTTGAGAGTTCCACTCTCCACTTTCAACTTTCCACTCTCTCCTCTTGCATAGTGCGATAGCAGATCCTCCGACAGCGTAGCGATCACCTCACGCGGTTTGGAGCCCGCCCCAAGTCCACGCAGAGACGCGGCGCTTTTCATCCGCCATTTTTCGAAATGCCCGTTCATGTCCGCGATAAAGGATGCGAATTCGGGATGGGCGTAGATCGTCTGTTTGAGTTGAGAGTGGGAAGTGGTAAGTTGAAAATAGCCGGACCTCACCCCCGGCCCCTCTCCTATCAGGAGAGGGGAGAACAAGGCCGTTCTCAAATTCGGGCAAACGCCCCAATATTTGTGAAGCGCGTCAACGTCCGCGGCGGGGATGCCGCCCTGCAAGTGACCGGCGATGTCCTGAACGTCTTCGGGCTCCTGGCTGTCGATGTAGCGCGGCAGGTTCAGGTTGAACTCGTTGCGCTCGATCTCCTCGAACGACACCATGCGCGCATACTTCTCGACCTCGCTGCGCTTGTTGAACACGTCCACGATCTTGTGAATATCCTGCGCGCGCAAGCGGTTCTTGGGACCATCCTTCATGAAGCCGCGGCTGGCGTCGATCATGAAGATACCTTTGCGAGCCTGCGCGCCTTCCTTGTCAATGACAACGATGCAGGCGGGGATGCCCGTGCCATAAAACAGGTTGGCAGGCAGACCGATGATGCCCTTGATGTAACCCTTGCGCACCAACGCGCGGCGGATGTCGGCTTCAGCGTTGCCGCGGAAGAGCACGCCATGCGGCAGAATGCACGCGCCCTTGCCCGTGCTCTTGAGCGAGCGGACGATGTGCAGCAGGTAGGCGTAATCGCCTTGTTTGGCGGGCGGCACGCCGAACGACGCAAAACGGTCATACAGATCGTTGAGCGGATCAAGCCCTGTGCTCCAGCGTTTATCGGAGAACGGCGGATTGGCGACCACGTAATCGAAGGTCTTGAGCGCCTCGCCGACTTTGTACTTTGGATCGGTGAGCGTGTTGCCCTGCGAGATCAACGCCGTGGGATTGTTGTGCAGGATCATGTTCATGCGCGCCAGACCGCTGGTCGCCGCATCCTTTTCCTGACCGTACAGCGTGACTGGCATCCCCGCTTCATCTCCCACCTTGAGCAGCAGCGACCCCGATCCGCACGTCGGGTCGTAGACGGTTGTCTCCGCGCTGGTCTTCGCACTGCGAATACCGCTAATCTTCGCCATGATCTGGCTCACCTCGGACGGCGTGTAGAACTGGCCTTTGCTCTTGCCGCTCTCGGTGGCAAAGTGGCGCATGAGGTATTCGTAGGCGTCGCCCAAAATGTCGTCGCCCTCGGCGCGGTTCTTCGAGAAATCCAACGCCTTGCTCTCGAAGATGGCGATGAGATTGGTGAGGCGGTCCACCATCTCCTTGCCGCTGCCGAGCTTGTTGGCGTCGTTGAAATCGGGGAAGTCGGAGAGCTTATTGGCGTTCGCCAGCGGCGCGATGATGCGCTTGTTGATTTGGTCGCCGATGTCGGGCTTGCCCTTCAGCGCCACCATATCCTTGAAGCTCGCCCCTGCGGGTATCGTGATCGGCGCATACGGCACCCCCGCATACTTATCGCTGATGTACTTGATGAACAACAACACCAGTACATAATCCTTATACTGCGACGCATCCATGCCGCCGCGCAGTTCGTCGCAACTCGACCACAGGGAAGAATAGAGTTCGGATTTCTTGATGGGCATAGATCGAAATGAGCCTACCGTCGGACTCAGGGCATTATACTTTCGCCCAGCGGGGGCGCAACGAGGCGGCTCGATCCGGCGTTGCCCCGGCCTGCCCACCCGGCCGGGCGGGGATATTCGGCGATGAGAATCAGGGAGCCACCGGGCAGAGTCTGCGAGGCGGGGGTGACGGTTTCGGCTGGGACTGGGACTGGGGATAATGGCGACAACGCGGGCGAGGGTGGAATGTGGGATGCGATCGGGACATGGAAAACCGACCGCATTGGGAGAATACGCACTTGTTCAAGGCCTCGCGGGCCGCTCCTCAATCCTCTACAAATACTCATAAATTAGTAGATCACGAAAAGGCTTTGTAGCGGCGACTTTAGTCGCTTTTGGCCCGGACGACTTAAGTCGTCACTACGAGTTCGTGATCTACTGATGATCAAACACGCCGCCATTCGTGAACCGCACGGGTTCGAGTGGCGGCGTTTTCGTTTAACCCCACGCGAGAGGGAGATCGAGATGCTCGACGAAGTCGTCATCGAAGGTTGCGTCTCGGGCCGGCCGCGCGTGGTAAACTTGCCATCGAAAACGACGAAAAGGTAATCTATCTAACATGCAAATTAGGAAAGCAACGGGTTTTGCAAATAGCAACATCGCCTTCATCAAATACTGGGGCAATCGCGATCACGCTCTCCGCCTGCCCGTCAACGATTCTCTCTCCATGAACCTCGACGGCCTCCACACCCGCACCACGGTCGCCTTCGATCCGAGTCTCACCGCCGATGTGGTCGCGCTGGGCGGCCAAATCCAATCGCCCGAATCATCCAAACGAGTCAGCGATCATCTAGATCGAGTCCGCGCCCTCGCCGGACTCAAAACCTTTGCCCGCGTCGAAAGCGAAAACAACTTTCCCACTGGCGCAGGCATCGCCTCCTCGGCCTCCGGCTTCGCCGCTCTCACGGTGGCCGCTGGCGCCGCCGCCGGCCTCGCCCTCTCCGAACGCGAACTGTCGATCCTCGCCCGGCAGGGCTCCGGCTCCGCGAGTCGATCCATCCCTTCCGGCTTCGTCGAGTGGAAAACCGGATCGAACCCCGATGGCCGTGACTCGTTCGCTTTCTCCGTCGCCGCGCCCGATCATTGGGCGCTGGCCGATTGCATCGCCATCGTCAGCAGCGCCCATAAAGAAGTCGGCTCCACCGGCGGGCACGCCCTCGCGCGCACCAGCCCACTGCAGCAAGCGCGCATCGAAGACGCGCCGCGTCGACTCAACCTCTGCCGCGAGGCCTTGCTGGCCCGCGACTTCGAGAAGTTCGCCGAGGCCGTCGAAGAAGATTCGACGATGATGCACGCCATCATGATGACCTCGCGCCCGCCGCTGTATTATTGGCTGCCGCCCACCCTCGCCGTGATGGACGCCGCCCGCAAGTGGCGAGCCAACGGCCTCCCCGCCTGTTTCACCATCGACGCCGGGCCCAACGTTCACGTCCTCACCCTCGCCGCGCACGCCAGCGATGTTGCCAGCCGCCTCCGCGCCCTGCCCGGCGTGCAAAACGTTCTCGTCGCCGCGCCCGGCGGCGGCGCATCGCTCATCAACGAATAATCTGCCGCTCCGACACAGAGGGGTATAATTTCTTGCGAGAGACGAAGGACCCAAGACGAATGACGAATAGCGCTGCCTTCGTCCACCGTCGTCCGTCTTTCGTCAGAGCATGTTCGAACCCGAAAGCATCCGCAACTTCTTCATCTTCGTCCTCATCGTCGGCGGGCTGATCTTCCTGCACGAACTCGGACACTTCATCGCCGCCATCCGGCTCGGAGTCAAAGTCAAAGAATTCGGCATCGGCTTCCCGCCGCGCCTCTTCGGCGCGGCGCGCGACAAAAATGGGATCCGCCGCTGGTTCTTCGGCAAAGCGCCCGACGACCTCGACCCCGACGAAGTGATCTATTCGATCAACTGGATTCCCGTCGGCGGGTTCGTGAAGCCTGCAGGCGAAGATGACCCCACCGTTCTCGACGGGCTGTCGGCCTCCCCCAAACTCACCCGCCTCGTCGTGCTGGCCGCCGGGTCGGCCATGAATCTTCTCGTCGGCGTCATCGTCTTCACCCTCGCCTTTGCCACCGGCTATCCGCAATACACCCAGCGGGTGATGATCTCCGGCGTGGTGATGGACGCGCCCGCCGACCTTGTCGGACTCAAACCGGGCGATATTGTGATCTCGGCCAACGGCGAAACCGTGACCGCCGACACCAACCGCCTCAGCGAAATCACCCGATCCAATTTGGGCCAGCCGGTTCGGCTGGTCATCGAACGCGGCGGCGAAACCTTGAGCATCACTGTGGTTCCGCGCACCGAATGGCCCGAAGGGCAAGGCCCCATGGGCATCACTCTCGATCAGGAATGGACGCTGGCAACCCTGCCCCTGCCGCAGGCTTTTATCAACAGCATCGGGCAAGTCGGCTTCCAGATTCAAGAAACATTCATGATGCCGGTGCGGGTCATCGTCGGGCAAATCCAAGCCAGCGAGGTGCGCTTCGTCAGCGTCGTCGGCATCAAACAGATCAACGATGTGGTGGTGGATACCGCCGTCGAAATGGGAAGCCTCTTTCCCATTCTGCAATTCACCGGAATGATCACGGTGGCTCTGGCCCTCACCAACCTTTTGCCCCTGCCCGCCCTCGACGGCGGGCGCATCCTGTTCGTGCTCATCGAGGCCGCGCGCAGGCGGCGCGTTGACCCTCTGCGCGAAGGCTACGTGCACATCATGGGCATGCTGGCCCTGCTGGCGCTCATGGCCGCCCTCGTCATCAACGATCTGCTCAACCCCGTCGTCCTCCGCTAACCCACATGGCAAAACGCGGCCCCAAGCCCTTCGCCCAAACCCTCGCCGATCTTTCCAGCGCCGCTCACCCCGCGCTCGACGACCTCCGCGCGCTCTCCGATCTCAGCGGCAAACAACTCGACGAATTCGCCGCCGGCTGGCCGAACATTCCCGCCGACCGGCGCGTGGAGATCATGTTCTGTCTCAATGAACTGGCCGAAGACTCCTTCGATCTGAACATCAACGCGGCGGCCCGCATCGCCCTCCACGACTCCGATCCCCGTGTGCGCGCCATCGCCATTCGCAACCTGTGGGAAGATCAGGGGCGCGATCTCATCAACCCCTTGCTGTCGTTTCTCACCGACGATCCCTCGCTCGAGGTGCGCGCCGCCGCCGCCACTGCCCTCGGCGTGTACGTGTATCTCGGCGAGGCCGAAGAACTGCCGGCCGAGCAAGCCCGCCGCATCGAAGACGCATTGCTCACCGTGTTCAACGAAAACGAACCCGTGGAAGTGCGCCGCCGCGCGCTCGAATCGCTCGGCTTCGCTCAGCGCGAGGACGTGGCCGGGGCCATTGATCAGGCCTACGCCGACGGAGACGACCTGCTGCGGGTGAGCGCTCTGTTCGCCATGGGACGCAGTCTCGATCCCGAACGATGGGGCGATATGGTGATCGAAGACCTCGGCCACACGAGTTCCGAGGTGAGATACGAAGCGGCTCGCGCCGCCGCAGAACTTCAGCTCGACGAGGCCGTGCCCACGCTCGGCGAACTGCTCGACGACTCCGACCCCGAAGTCCAAGAGATGAGCATCTGGGCGCTGGGCGAGATCGGCGGCGAAGAGGCGCGGCGCATTTTGGGGGAGCGGCTCGAAACTGCCGACGACGATCTAAGCGATCTCATCGAAGATGCGCTGGCCACCGCCGAACTGATGGACGGCATCGCCGATTTCGACATGCCCGGCCTCGGCGACGAATTCGACGACGACGAGCAAGCCCGCAAAGCCCGCCTGAATTGACTCTGCTCCTCTCCATCTTTCTCAACAACATCGCGCCCATCTTCCTCGCCGCCGGAGCGGGGTTTGCCATTGGGCGCGCCCTCCGGCCCGACATTCGATCCGTCTCGCGGATCACCTTTTACATTTTCAGCCCCTGCCTCGTCTTCACCGCCCTCACCGAGAATCAATTGAGCGGCGATGAATTCGGGCGGATGGTTGTCTTCACCGTCGGCGCGGTGCTGGTCTCGGGCGCGGCGGCGTTCGTGGTGGGCCGGGCGCTTCGCCTCGACCGCCCCACGATGGCCGCCTTGCTCGTGGTCAACATGTTCGTCAACGGCGGCAACTACGGCCTGCCCCTCAATCGCTTTGCCTTCGGCGACCCGGCAGTGGCCCGCGCCATCATCTATTACGTTTTCAGCACGCTCATGGTGTACACTGTGGGTGTGGTGGTGGCCTCGCGCGGAAGATCATCACTGCGCCAATCGCTCATGGGCGTCGCCACCGTGCCCGCGCTCTACGGCTTGCTCCTCGCCGGAGCCCTGCGCCTCGCCAACGTGGACGTGACCGACTCCTCCACCCTCATCTTTCCGCTTCTGCGCGCCATCAAACTGCTCAGCGGCGCCGCCCTGCCGGTGATGATCGTGGTGCTTGGTCTGCAGCTCGCCGAAGCCCAGCGCCCCGAAAACCTTCGCCTCGTCACTGCGGCCTCAGCACTGCGGCTGATCACCGGCCCGATCATCGGCATCGGCATGGCCGCCGCGCTCGGGCTGAGCGGCGTTGCCCGGCAGGCCGCCGTCCTCGAATCGGCCATGCCCACCGCCGTCATCACCACCATCCTCGCCATCGAATACGGCCTCGACCCGGTGTTCGTCACCAGCGTCGTCGTCGTCAGCACCCTGCTCAGCCCGCTCACCCTCACCCCGCTCATCGCCTACCTGCAATGACACCGCGCCCGCTCCTCCTCCTCGTCCTTCTCCTCGCCGCGCCTGCCCAATCAGCCATCAGCCATCGGCCATCAGCAATTAGCGTCGATTCCATCTCCGTCACCCACACCTTCGGCGAGCAAATGATCTTCACCCTCGCCGCCCACAGCGACGCCGAAATCACTCAAGCCACCCTCTTGCTGCGGGTGGGCGCCGACTCGCGCACCGAAGTGATCGGCGCTGACTTGTTTCCCGCGCCGCAGATCGAAACGCAGGTGACGCTCGATCTGCAAACTCAACCCATCGCCCCCTTCGCCGACGTGTTCTATTCGTGGCGCATCGCCGACTCATCCAGCGAAACCATCACCACCCCCGAACAAACCTACCTTTACGAAGACAACCGCTTCCAATGGGAAACGGTCGCGCGCGGCGCCGTCCGCGCCCACTGGCACAGCGGCGATCTCGCCTTCGGCCAATCGGTTGCCGACATTGGCTATGAATCTCTCAACCGCGCCAGCCGATTAATGGACACCTCGCCGCCCGATCAGGTGGACATTTACGTTTACGAACGGCTCGACGATCTCCAATCGGGACTCCGCCTCGGCGGGCGCGACTGGGTGGCCGGGCACGCCGATCCCTCGCTCGGCGTGGTGCTGGTGAACTCCTACGCCGACACCGCCGCTTTGCTCGAACTCGAAAACACCCTCGCCCACGAACTCACTCACGTCCTGATTTATCAGATCGTGCAGGCGGGTTACGACCGAATGCCCGTGTGGCTCGACGAAGGCATTGCCGTCAACAGCGAGCCGCGCCCCAACGCGATCTTCGGCGATGCGCTGACTCGAGCCGTCGAAACCGAAGCCATCATCCCGCTGGAATCGTTGTGCGGCGCGTTTAGCATCGACTCATCGCGCGCCATCCTCTCCTACGCCGAAAGCGCCTCGCTCGTGCGCTACATCCGCGACCGTTGGGGACCGGGCGCTATTCGCGATCTGCTCACGGCTTACCGCGAAGGCGCAACCTGCGAAGGCGGACTCCAGCGCGTGCTCAAAGTCTCGTTTGTCGAACTGCAAACCGGATGGGAAAGCGATGTTCTGCGCGCCAGCCCATTGGCCGCCTTTCTGCGCGAGGCGATGCCCTATGTGTTCGTCTTCGGGCCGGTGGCCGTCATCCTCGCCGCCCTCCTCTTCGCGCCCAAACGCAAAACCTGATCTCACCACAGAGGCCACCGAGAATACGGAAAGCAATTCCAAATTCTCTGTGGTTTCCGTGATCTCTGTGGTGCAACATGAGCGCCCCAACGCTTATTTTTGATCTCGAAACCCAACACCTCGCCGACGAAGTGGGCGGCTGGAGCCACATCGCCAAAATGAAGATGGCCTGCGCCGTCACCCTCGACGTCGACGCGGGCACGATCACTCGCTACCTCGAAAGCGATGCCGAAAAACTTCTCGCCGATCTGCGCGCCGCCAGCCTCGTCGTGGGCTTCAACGTTCTGCGATTCGATTACGAAGTCCTTCGACCGTATGCCGGTGGGGAGCCGCTGGCCCTCCCCACCGTCGATCTGCTTGCCGATCTCTATCGCGCGTTGGGCTTCCGACTCTCGCTCGACTCCGTCGCCAGCGCCACGCTCGGCCACAGCAAAAGCGCCGACGGCGTCCTTGCCGTCCATTGGTTTCGCAGGGGCGAGATCGAAAAGGTGCTCGACTACTGCGAGCAGGATGTGCGAGTGACGCGCGATCTCTACGAATACGGCAAGACCCACCAGCACGTCCAATACCGCGATAAGTTTGGGCGGCTGAAGCGAGTGGCGGTGCGATGGTAAAATCAGTAGCCAGTAGTCAGAAGTCAGTAATCAGCGGTCGGTAGTCAGTGAATGGAAAGCGCAGGGCGATCAAGCGCTCCGCGATCACTAATTACCAATCACTGATCACTTTCTCCTCAACACACCGATGGAAGTTGCCCGGCTCCACGCCCAAATCTACGGCCTCGTGCAAGGCGTTTACTTCCGCGACAGCACCCGTCAAAAGGCGGCGTCACTCGGAGTGAAAGGCTGGACGCGAAACAAGGAGGACGGCTCGGTAGAAGTCGTCGCCGAAGGCCCGCGCCCCAAACTCGAATCGCTGTTGGCCTTTTTGCGCACCGGCCCCACCCACGCCCGCGTGGATCGGGTGGAGACAAAATGGGAAGCGGCCACGGGCGAATTCGTTTCGTTCGAGATCGTCTGGTAGCCGCCGCGCCTCCGTTCCCCGTTGATGACCGAAGCCATACATTATCAGCCCGTCGAGCGGCGCGCGTGGGGCATCATGATCGCCGCATTCATCACCTTCTGCGCGCTGGTCATCACCACGCCGCTCGGCATCAACTGGTTTCTGCGCGCCGCCGAAGCATCGCAGGAAGTGTCCATCACGCTGATCTCCGGCACGGTGTTTCTCACTCAACCCGGCGCAACCCTGCCGCAAGCGGTGGTGGAGACGGTGCCCAACGTGGCCGTTGCCAGCCGCATCGACAGCGAAGCCGGATCGCAAGCCGCCGTTTCGTTTTATGCGCCCGATCAAACGACCGCGCTCGGCTCATTGCAAATTTATGGCGGGAGCAGCGTCGAATTGAGGGAGATGCATTCGCCGCGCTTCGAATGGAGCGACCGCCCACATCGCATGACAATCGAGATGCAGAGAGGCCGGGCGCGCGTGAGTCTCGCGGTGAACGTCAGCCGCGCTATTATCATTGCGCTGCAAACGCCGCACGGCGAAGTGCTGCTCGACCAGCCCGGCAGTTATTCGGTGGAGGTGACGGCGCAGATGACCGAAGTGGCAGTGCACGACGGCGAAGCAGTCGTCACCGCCGAGGGGAACAGCGTGGAACTCGCGCCCGGCCAGCGAACCACTCTCCGCCCCGGCCAGACTCTTGAAGTGGCCACCGGCGACCGCAACCTCATCGCCAACGGCGACTTCGCCGCGCCCCTTTCCCCCGCCGACTGGAATCCATATATCGAACGCTACGACCCCAACGACGCCGAGGGCCAGATCGAGATCACGGTGGATGCCGGGCGCAAAGCCATCCACTTTTATCGCCCCGGCAGCAATTGGGGGCGTGTGGGCATTCAGCAAAAAATTAATCGCGACGTGCGCGACTATCAAAGTTTGCGATTGCATCTGGCCGTGCGCGTCGTCAGCCAGAACATATCGGTGTGCGGCTCGATGGGATCGGAGTGCCCGCTGATAGTGAAGATCGACTACACCGACTTGGCCGGCAACAAGAACGAATGGATTCAGGGCTTCTATTATGCCGACGATCCGAGCGGCGTTTTGCCGCCACTGTGTATTGCCTGCTCCGGGCAGAAAAATAATCATGTCCGCATCCAGCGCAGTGTTTGGTTTTCGTACGACTCACCCGACCTCATCACCCTCTTCCGCAACGCCGGGCGCACCCCTGCCGTTATCAACGCCATTGCCATCTATTCCGAAGGCCATTTCTTCGAAAGCCTCGTCTCAGAAATTGAGTTGTTGGCCGGAGACTGAGTAGGCCAACGATGAATGCTGAGCGCGGAACGATGAACGCCGATTCCCGACCCCCGGTCTTTCAACGACTTTCGCTCTTCGCTCTTCGCTCTTCATCCTTCATCCTTCATCCTTCCTCCTTCCTCCTCGCCTTCCCCCTCGCCATTTACCTCGCCCTCGCCCTTCCTCAACTGACCCTGCCCGGTCTGCACAACGATGAGGCTGTGGAAGCCGGATTACAGGCCATGCAGATTTTGCGCGGCCAACCCATCGCCGCCTTTCGCGGCGCCGGCATTGATCTCGGCGGGCGCGTCTTTCCGTTGATGGCGCAAGACTACATCGGCGCCTTCAACGTTTACTTGGCCCTGCCCTTCTTCGCCGCGCTCGGCCCCACCGCCGCCGCGCTCCGGCTGTATACCGTGCTCATCGGCGCAGTCACCCTCCTCCTCACCTTCGGCTTCCTCGCCGGCACAGTGAGCAAACGCGCGGCCTTCATCGCCGCCATGCTTCTCGCCGCCTCGCCCGCGTTCATCTTCTGGCAAAGGCAGGGCGTGTACGTGGCCTCGCTCACGGCCACATTCGCCGTTGGCGCATTGTGGGCGGGCGCGGACTGGGCCAAACGAGGCGGCTGGCCGCGCGCCGCCGCGCTCGGCCTCCTCTGCGGCGCAGGGCTGTACGCCAAACTCCTCTTCATCTGGATCATCGGCGGAATGATCGGCGCATTGGCGATCATCAACGCCCCCGCGTTAATCTCAAATCTCAAATCTCAAACTTCCAATTCCGTATTCCGCATTCCGTATTCTGCCTTTCCTCGCGCCCCCTCCCTCCCCGATCTCCTTGCTTTTGCCTTCGGCCTCCTCCTCGCCCTCGCGCCGCTCGTCGCTTTCAACCTGCAAACAGGCGGCACATTCCTCTCGGTGGGCGCAAACCTCACCACCTCTTTTTACGGCGTGAACAACCTCGACTTCGCCAAAAACCTCGCCGCCCGAGTCGATCATTTTCGCGCCGTCATCGCCGGGCGCGATCACCTGTGGTATCTCGGCGGATCATTCGGCAACGGGCTGTGGGAGCCCGCTCTCGGCCTCTCGGCCATCGTGATTCTGGGACGCTGGCTTTTTCGCCGCCAGCGATCTCGGCTCCCCGTCGCCATCCTTTTGTTGCTCGCTCTCGGCCTTGCGCAATCGTCGTTCACCGTTTCCGGACTCTTCCCCACCCACTTCGCTGTCTTCACCCCGCTCTGGCCCATTCTCGTCGCCCTCGCCGCCGAACCGATCTTCACTCGCCTCACCGCCCCGAACTTGAATGGGTGGTTGGGCGCTTCCCACTCCGCTGTCGCTACGGGACGCTGTCGCGGGGTGGTGGGGTGGTTAGGGTTCGTGAGATTGGGGATGGTGGTGACGGCGTTGGGATTGGGAATGTTGTTCGCGGGCGACGTGATGACGACGATGCAATATCACGCCGCGCTGAAAGAGTCCGGCGGACTCGGCCCCCACTCGGATGCGGTGTATCGGCTGATCGATTGGCTGAATGAAAACGTCCCCAAAGGGGCGCCGATCATCGCAGTGGATTGGGGCTTCGCGCCGCAGATGCGGATGCTCTCTCGCGGCGAACTCGACCCGCAGGAAATTTTCGGCTACTCGTGGGAAGCCGATGAGGGCTTCGCCGAGCGGCTCGACGCCGCGCTCGATCAGCCCGGCGCGTTATTCGTCTTTCACTTCCCGCAAGAAACCATCTTCCCCCGCCGCGAGCCATTCGATGCGGCAGTGAGCGAGCGCCGCTGGCAAGTTGAGCAGTTGGCCATCATCTCGCGCCGCGATGGCGCGCCGGTGTTCGAAGTGGCAAGAATAGAACGTTGAGAATCAAAAAGCAACAGCCATCGCCGTTGCTTCCTGAAACCACTCACAAACTGCTACGCTGTTTCAAACTGCAATACTCGCAATTTCTCCGGGTCTGTGCGTTTGCTCAAATCCAAAATTTCAACGCCGATAACCCTGCCATTCTTATCGAAGTCCAGAATCACCCCCGGCTGAACTTCCTCCGACTCAACGATAGCGGCTTCGTCAAGTCGGAAATAGAGAGCATCGTTTTCTTTATCAATCTTGAGTCTCATGGCGCGCTCACACGTTTCCCTCACGGCGACGGCGTCCAATTGATTACCGAAATCTGTATCCCGCCCGCCAGCGTTTCCCAATCGCCGTTCCCGCCCAAACACGTGTTGATGTCCGAGAAACACACGGCAAGGTTGAGCGTGTAGGCGCCGGGCGTGTGAATGAACCAGCCGTTGTCGCGCGTGGGGCCGCCGCACGTGCCGGTGGGGCCGGTGCAGCCGGCCGCGATGAACAGATCGCCGCACCACGAACATTGGAACTTGCTTTCGCCGGTTTGATTGTTGATGTATTGCACGCCCAACGCTCCGTAACGCACATCGGAGTCGGTCGTGTTTTTGATCGTCTCGATCACGCAGATGCCCTCGATGGTGGTGGCGAACGACGGCTTGCCCGGATCGCACAACGTCAACGAGCCGATCACGCCGTGCCTGCCAACGGGGGCGGGCGTGGCCGTGGGCGGCGGCGCAGTGAAGGTTGCCGTGACAACGGGCGCACTGCGCGTTCGCGTGACGGTGGGCGAGAGTTGAGCCGTAGCCGTTTCGGTGATGGCGGCGGTGGCCGTGTCGGCGAAGGCAAGGGTGGGCGAGGGCGTCGCGCTTGCCGGAGGCAATGTGGAAACCGGCGTTGACGACGGGGCGCTCGTGTGAACCACAACCGCCACCGGCGTGGGCGAGGAGAACGCCGCCACACTCGCCGCAATCGCCGCGCCTTCCTCATCATCGCGCATCCCGAACAGCGCAAAGAACACCAGCCCCGCTCCGGCCAACGCCAGCACAATGATGGCGACGAGGCCGCCCACCGGTACGCCGCCCGAAGACTCTCGTTTGATTTCGGGAATTTCGTTTTCGGACATTGCGATTACATTGACTCCTGATTCTGTGCGAGGGGGCTGGCCGGAGTCTCGATGCGGCCCGACTCCGCGGGGGCAACCGCCTCGCGCCGCGAGGCCCATGCAACCGCCGCCGCCGCGCCATAGGCCGCCACCCCGATCAACATCGTGACGCGGAAGCCAAGATTGATGGCCAGCGCCACCGCCAGCACCGAGCCGCACACCGAAGTCACCGCATTGATCGACCACATCCACGGCACGGTGGCCGCGTCCCGTTCCGAAGCCCAACGCATCCCCAACGGAAACGGCATCCCCATCATGAATCCCAACGGGGCGAGGGTGATCACCGCCAGCGCCATCCGCCCGACCAACGAGAGTTGAGTCGTCGCGCCGAGCAATTGCGGAATCAGCAAAGCGTGAATCAATCCCAGCCCCATCACGCCGAGCAGAATCCAGCCCAAGCGCGAAACGAGGGAGGCCGAGTCGATGCGGCCGGTGGCGCGGCTTCCGAGTCCGGCGAAGAGCAATAGCGTGAACAGCACGACGACGAGAGCATAGGTGGGCGATCCCAAATAAGTTGTCACTCGTTGGATGGCGGGCATTTCGATGAGCATGAAGCCCACGCCCAGCGCGGCGAAGTAGCCCAAAAGCCGCGTTTGCGGCGCTTGCGCGGTTTGCCCTTTCGTCAGGCGCAGTGGCACGATGACGAAGGCCAGCGAGAGAATGAGGGTGGCGAGTAGCAGGGCGGTGAGAACGTACACGGCCTCGACGCTGGTGGTGTACACGCCGCTCAGCCAGCCATTCGAATCGATGAGGTCGCCGTAGCGAACGAGGTTGAAGAAGAAAGGCCGGTCGTCGGTGGAGGGGGTGATGTCAAGCGGGTACTGCGCGATCCACACAGCGCGATCCTCGGCGGTCACAAGATCGTGGATGGGGCCGCGCGTGGGCAGGGCCGGAGCGTACAGAACATCGAAGCCCAAACGCTTCGACTCGGCGAGAACGACGCCCACTTCGTCGAGGGTGAACGCCGCGCGCTTGAGCAGCAGAGTGGCCACCCCTTCGGTGGAGCGGGTGGGTTGTTTGTTGGCGACGACGATGATGTATCCGGCGGGGTCGGTCACACCGGAGGCTTCCCACCCGGACATGGCCAACGACACGAGCCGCAGAGTCTCGGCGGGCCGATCATCTTGATACCAGCGCGACATCGTCACGATGCCATTGTCGGAGAGATGATCGAAATACGTCACGAAGGCTTCGGTGGTGTAGAGGCTGTTTTCGGAGAGGGCGAAGGCGCCCGCCGAGGTGGCGGCGAACGTATCGACGAGCGAGGCTTGAATGATGTCGAATCGCTGATCGCTTTGGGCAATGTAGGCGCGCGCGTCGCCGACGGCGATATGCACATCGGGGCGGTCGTAGAGGCGGCCCGAATACTCGCCGAAGTGATCCCGCACCGCGTCGATCACCGCCGGGTTGAGTTCCACGCCGGTCACCTCGCGCGCGCCGAAGGCCAGCGCCGAGAGCACATCGCGCCCGCCGCCCGGCCCCATGATGAACACGTTGGGTTGCTGTTTGAGGTAATACGCTATCGAGGTGAGATCCCATTTGAGGAACTCAACGCTGGCGAGATCGCCATCCCATTTTTGGATGGGGGTTCCGGCGAGCGCGTCGATGAGCAGAAGCGCATGGCCGGGGTCGCCGCCTTCGTAGCGCGTGCTGAGCGCCCACCCAAACGGGATGCCCCACACTTCCGGCTCGTACACGGTGACGCGCGAAAAAGAATTCCACTGCTCGTATACGCGCGGCGGCTCCACGCCCCCGGCTTTGTTGGCGCTCACGGTGACGATGCTGAAAGCGTGATTGACGATCAGCCACGCGCTGGCGGCGATCATCCAGCCGGCCGTGATCCAACGCCAGCGCCGATTCTCGACGGGGAGGCCGAAGGCCAACGCGGCGGCGGCGGCCACCACTGCGGCGGCGAACACCGCGCCCGCGCCGCCGAACATGCTCAACGCGGCCACGCTCACCAAACAGCCCGCGCTCGCGCCCAGCAGATCGGCGAAATACACTTGCCCCGACACCCGGCTCCAGCGCGACATGGCGAGGGCGATGCACAGCCCGCTGAGAAAGAACGGCGCGAGGGCCACGAGAAAAATCAATAGCAGATTGATCGTTTGCGGCCAGCCCAGCCCGGCGAAACGGATATTGAGAACAATGAACGGGATGCGAAGCAGAAGAAAGAAACTGAGGAGGATGGAGACCGACGTGAGCAGGGCGAAGAGCGAAAGAAACCGATCCGCCCGATCCGACTCCAACCATCGCGGGGCGCGATACACTACCACACCCGCCGCCGCGCTGCCCAGCAACGCCACCGAGATCGCCATGAACGCAAAGTGATACCACAGCGTCACCGAAAAGACTCGGGTGAGGCTGATCTCCAACGTGAGGACACTGCTGGCAATAAGAAAGACTCCGGCGAGCTGCAGCCGGGAAGGTGAATGAAGACTTGGCATTAAAGCAAGCGATTAGCCAATAGCGAATAGCGGTTAGCATTTGGCAACTAACCGCTTACTGCTGCTCGCTAACCGCTGTTAGAAATTCCGCGCTCCCACGATCTTGGGGATGTCGGTCAGCGTGCCGTCTTCCAACCGCCAAGCCTCGTTGGGGAAATAGGCCGAGGCGGAGAGAACGAAGGAGAAGGCCGCGCCCATACCGGCGACACTGCGCAGGCGCTTGTAATAGTTCACATACTGCTGGCCTTTGGTGCGCGTGTCGGTGTTGTCGGTGGGGTTCGAGAATTCGGTGATGAACAATTGCTTGTTCGGGTAACGGCGGCGGTATTCTTCGTACACCAGCCCGCCCGTCGCCGCGAGTTGATCGGCGTCGTTGATCCAATAGCAGTGACAGCACATGAAATCGGCGGCGCGCGCGGCTTCGTCGCTCTGGCCGAGGAAGGCCCACGAATCGACTCGCTGGCCGCTGATGCTCGCGCCCGGCGAGAGGCCGGGGTAACCGAACTTGGCTTCGGGGTATTTGGCTTTGAGGCGATTGATTACATCGGTGAGCCAGCGGCCAAACTCTTTGCCGTCCTGCCACGAGGATTTCCAACCCTCGATTTGCAGATTCGGCTCGTTGTGCACTTCGAAGTAGCGCACACCGCGCGCGTAAAACTGGGCCATGCCGTCATCCGACCACGAGGCGAATTCGTCGGAGCGCACGCGGCGGTTGCGGAAGTCGGCGAAGAGGCGAACCATGATGAACATGTCCGGGTTGATCTGCCTCAGCCGATCGATGCTTTCGGGGCGGGCGGTGGACATGAGTTTGATGGCTTCGACTCGCGCGGCCTGCAGCACCGGGTAATCGGCCTCGGTGAGGGGGCCGTCGGCCCGGCCATTGACTCCGACGAGACAGCGCCGATAGGCCCAGCCGAAGGAATCGGGCGGCGGAGTCACGACGGCGGCATCCTGCAAAAAAGGAGTCGGATCGATGATGTCGTTGGGATAGTTGGTGAGTCCGGCGGCGGTCGCCCCCTGCTTCTTCAGCGTCAAATGCAAATGGCTTCCGGTCGAGTTGCCGGTCGAGTCGGCCAGCCCGATCTTGTCGCCCGCTTTCACTTGCTGGCCTTCGGTAGCGAGCGCTTGCTGCATGTGGGCGTAAATCGTTTGGTAGCCGTCGCGGTGCTGAATGCGGACGTGAATGCCGTAGGCGTGCGGGCTGCCATTCTGAAGTTTGCCGGTGGCGTTCACTTGAAACACCGTGCCATCGGCGGCGGCATAAAGGTTGGCGCCCATCGGCGCGCGGATGTCGAGGCCTTCGTGGCCGGGCAGGCCGAAGCGGCGGTAGATGTCGGGGTTGACGCCGAAGGGCTGAGTGATCTTCGGGTAGTCGGTGGGCCAGCGCAGGGTGAACGGCGCGCTCTCCTGGGTGAACTGGGTGTTGTTGGCAATGCGGGCGGCCAGCGCGTTTTTGAGATCGGCGGGCGATCCGACGTTGATGACATCGAGGCGAATGTTGGGGTAGTTGTCTTTGAACCACTGAACGATGTCGCGGCCATAGCCGTCGGGCGCGTTGGCAATGGAGATCACTTGGTTGGGCGCGTAATAGTTGGCCGCCGATTGCGGGTCGGGGGTGACGTTGGGGCCGAACTTGAGCACGTAATCGCGCGCGGCGGCGACCCATTCGTAGTAGTTTTGTTTCGGAAGAAGGATGATTTGATTCTCAGGCATTGAGCGCTCCTGTCGTCAACGGATGTGCCGTCTCAACCCAATCTCGTGAGCGATGCCCACGTCGCGCCCCGTTTCGTCGCGCCATGCCCATCGCGCCGACTCCACGCGATCGGAGGTGGAAGAAATATAGGCAAAGGCGCCGCCCAAACCGGGGATGTGGCGAAGGATACCATAATAGCGAGAGTACTGCTCTGCCACCATCGGCTTGGGCTGTGAGGGGTTGCCGAATTCGGTGATGATGAGCACTTTGTCGGGGAAGAGTTGGCGGAGCACTTTCCACGTGAAGCCGCCGGTCACATCGGTCATCTCGCGGTCGCTGATCCAGTAACCATGCACGGCAATCCAATCGGCGCGCGCCGCCGAGAGCGCCGCCTCGCCGAGAAACTGGCGCATGTTTTGGCGGATGTTCTGCATACTCGCTCCCGGCGAGAGTCCGGGGAAACCGTATTTTTTGTCGGGCCAGCGCTGCCGGAAAAGATCGACAACGCGGTCGAACCACGAGGCAAATTCGCGGCCATTGTTCCAACTGCCGCCGAGTCCTTCAATGGTCAGATTCGGCTCGTTGTGAACTTCGATGTATTGGATCGATGGGTCGGCATCGAACAGCCTTTGCAGATTGGGGGCCGTCCATTCCACAAACTGATCGGGCGAGATGCGGCGCGGGCGCTCGTTTTCGACAAACGACACGATGGGGCGAACCATGATGAACACGCCGGGGTTGATGGCCCGCAGCGACTTCACCGACGCCTCAGTAGCGCTGCTGGTAAGCTTCACCGCCTCCACTCTGGCCGCGCGCACGATGTCGAAATCGGGGTTGAGCATTTCGCCGTCGGCGCGGCCATGCAAGCCAATGAGACTCATCCCCAACGGCCACTGCTGAGTCCAATCGTATTCGGACTGGAAACCGAATCGCAGACTGTAATAAACGCGGACATGCAGAATCTCGGCCAGCACTTCGGGGGTGGGGGCGGTGAGCCGCTCGACGACGAGCGGGCGCGGATTCTGTTTGATGAGCAGAGAGAGTTCGGGAGGCCACGACTCGGGGTTGACGATAGTGATGCGCTCGTACTGCGGGTTGGCCGCCTCGGCGAAATCGTGAGCGATGCGCGCGCCCGGAAAGAGCGCGGCATATTCCACCACCGCCGCGCCCCAATGGGCCACTTCGACGTTGGATGCGCCGGGCACGAGAATGAGCTGCTCGATGCGTGGGTAAGGCACGGGGCAAAGGATGAAGGGTGAACGATGAAGGATGAATTCTCGCTGTCATCAAGATTCATCCTTCAAGACTCATCCTTCAACTGAAGCCGAGTCCTCTTTCTTTGAGGGACACAAAGCGGTTGTGACCGATAACAATGTGATCGTGCACGGGGATGTCGAGCAGGCGGCCCGCTTCCACCATCATCCGCGTCACGGCCACGTCGTCGGGCGAAGGCGACGGGTCGCCGCTGGGGTGGTTGTGGGCGACGATGATCGAGGCCGCGCTCTGTTTGATGGCCTCGCGAAACAATTCGCCCACACGGATCATCGAGGTGTTGAGCGAGCCGCGATACACTTCCACCGTGCCCATGAGCCGGTTGCGCGTGTCGAGCAGCAACACGCGCACGACTTCCTGATCGAGCGCGCGCATCTCGTACATGATCACGTTGGCCGCGTCGGCGGGTGAATTGATGGTCGGCTTCTCGGCAGGAGAAGCCGCCGCGATCCGCCGCCCCAATTCCACCGCCGCTTTCAACTGCGCCGCTTTCGCCGGGCCGATCCCTTTCACTTTGCAGAGATCGGTGTACGACATTTTGAGCAGGCCGACGAGTCCGCCGTGCTGGGCCAGCAATCGCTCGCCGAGCCGCACCGCGTTCTCGCCTTCGAGTCCGGTGCGGAGCAGAATGGCGAGCAGTTCGGCGTTGTTCAGCGCTTCGGGTCCGGCCTGCGCCAGCCGCTCGCGCGGCCGGTCTTCGGAGGCCATGTCGCCGATGCGAGGGGTGAAGGTGAGATCGGTATCGGTGTCGTCGTCCATAACGGTTGGAGAGGATAATACTTCGGAGGGCAGGAGAGGTCAAATCGGTTTCACTGTATAATCGCCAGAGGCCAGCCGCCAGCAAACAGCAGTCAGAATTGAGATTGGCGCACAACTTGCAACAGCCTCTGACTACTGACTTCTGATTACTGGCTTCTTCCCAATGGATCTCACCTCCGCCCTCAACTATGTCCGCGTCGGCGTCGCCGTTCTCGGCGCGTTCACTGCCGCGCTGTGGCTGTCGCTGATCATTTGGGCCTTCCGCGACATGCGTTCGCGCTCGCGAGATATTTTTGCCCAGTTCCTCGCCGCGCTGGTGGTGGCGGTGCTCAACATCCCCGGCCTCATCGTCTATCTCATCCTTCGCCCGCCGGAAACATTGTCGCAGGCCTACGCCCGTTCGTTGGAAGAAGAGGCGTTGTTGCAGGAGATCGAGGAACGATCCACGTGCCCCGGCTGTTCCCGCGCCGCTCACGCCGAATGGCGCGTGTGCCCGTTCTGCCAAACGAAACTGAAAAAAACTTGCACGCAGTGCGGCGCGCAACTCGAATTGAATTGGAACGTGTGCGCCATTTGCGGCACAGCCGCGCCGGGCAAAGAGGCCAAGATCGAGTTCGAGGCCGAAATATAAAACACCCCGAAGGATCAGCCTTCGGGGCGTTCTTTTTACCTCGCCAGCGCCGCCCGGCCCAAATACGCCGCGTCGTCGCCCAACTCCTCTTCGATCCGCAACAGTTGATTGTATTTCGCCACGCGATCCGAACGGGCCGGAGCGCCGGTTTTGATCTGCCCCATGTTGAGCGCCACCGAGAGATCGGCAATCGTCGCGTCTTCGGTTTCGCCGGAGCGGTGCGAGGTCACCGCCGTCCACCCGTTCCGCTGGCAGATCGCCACCGCCTCAATCGTCTCCGTCAACGAGCCGATCTGATTCACCTTCACCAGCAGTGAATTCGCCACGCCCTCTTTGATCGCCTTCTTCACCCGTTCCGGGTTCGTCACCAGCAAATCGTCGCCCACCAATTGAATCTTGCTTCCCCATTGCTCAGTCATCAACTTCCAACTCGGCCAATCGTCTTCGGCCAGCCCGTCCTCAATCGAAATGATCGGATGCTTTTTGATCCACTCGCCCCAGAAGCCTACCATCTCTGCGCCGCTGAGTTTCTTGCCTTCCTTCCGTAAGTTGTAAACGCCGTCTTCGTACAGTTCGCTGGCCGCCGGATCGAGGGCGATGCACAGTTGCTCGCCGGGTTTGTATCCCGCCGACTCGATGGCTTTGAGGATCACTTCAATTGCTTCTTCGTTCGTCTTCAGCGCGGGCGCGTAGCCGCCCTCGTCGCCCACAAGCGTCGCGTATCCTTTATCCTTCAACACCTTTTTCAGCGCGTGATACACCTCCGCGCCCCAACGCAAACCTTCGGCGAACGAACTCGCGCCGACCGGCATCACCATGAATTCTTGAAAGTCGGTGGACTGCCACGCAGTGTGCGCGCCGCCGTTGAGAATGTTCAACATCGGAACGGGCAACACGTGCGCGTGCGTGCCGCCGAGGTATCGGTACAGAGGCAGGCCGACCGCGGTGGCGGCGGCCTTCGCGGTGGCGAGGCTCACGCCCAGAATCGCGTTCGCCCCCAGTGTCGATTTGTTCGGCGTCCCGTCGAGTTCGAGCATCGCTTTGTCCACGCCGCGCTGATCGGTCGCATCCATCCCCACCACTTCGGGCGCGATGGATTCGTTGACGTTCGCCACCGCCTTCGCCACCCCTTTGCCGAGATAGCGCCCGTTGTCGCCGTCGCGCAGTTCGAGCGCCTCGTGCGCGCCAGTGGATGCGCCCGACGGAACCGCCGCGCGCCCCATCGCGCCGTCGGCCAAAATCACATCCACCTCAACGGTGGGGTTGCCGCGCGAATCCAAAATCTCGCGCCCGTGAATCGAAACGATTGTCGTGTCCATTTTTTAGTCTCCGTGTTTGCGATGAAAACTTCCCGCCAATTATAAGCCTGCCTTCGCGGCGCGCGGCCATTTTGGAGTTTGAGATTTGAGGTTGGGAATTTCAGCGTGATACAATCGACTCATGCCCGATCCAATCTACCTCGATTACGCCGCCACCACTCCGGTGGACGCCGCCGTGCTCGAGGCCATGATGCCTTACTTCCGCGAGAACTTCGGCAACCCCTCGTCCATTCACCGCTGGGGGCGCAACGCCGAGAAAGCCATCGAGCAATCGCGGCGCGACATCGCCGCCGTCCTCGACTGCGAGCCGAACGAGATCATCTTCACTTCCTGCGGCACCGAGTCCGATAACCTCGGCCTGCGCGGCGCGGCGGTTGCCCAGCGCGAAGCGGGCCGCGGCAACCACCTCATCACCACCGCCATCGAGCATCACGCCGTGTTGCACACCGCTGTGCAACTGCGCGATCACTACGGATTCGATCTGACGATCCTGCCCGTCGACGAGCATGGGCGCGTCCGCCTCTCCGACGTGGAGGCCGCCATTCGCCCCGACACGACTCTGATCTCGGTGATGTACGCCAACAACGAGATCGGCACCATTCAGCCCATTGCCGAGATTGCCGCGATAGCGCGCGCTCGCAACATCATCACCCACACCGACGCGGTGCAGGCCGCCAGCCAACTCGACGCGAACGTGAAACGTCTCGGCGCGGATATGCTCGCGCTCGGCGCGCACAAATTTTACGGGCCCAAAGGCGTGGGCGCATTGTATGTTCGCAAAGGCACGCCGATGATCCCCGCGCAAACCGGCGGCGGCCACGAACGCGGGCGCCGCGCCGGAACATCGAACGTGCCGTACATCGTGGGCATGGCCGCCGCCCTCAAACTCGTGGCCGAGCGCCGCGAAACCGACAACGCCCGCTACCGCCAACTGCGCGACAAACTGATCGCCGCCCTCACCCAAATTCCCGACTCGCGGCTCACCGGCCACCCCGAATACCGTCTTCCCAATCATTCGTCCTTCGTCTTTCGCGGCATCGACGGCAACGAACTGCTCATGCGCCTCGATCTCGAAGGCCTCGCCGCCTCGTCCGGCTCGGCCTGCAAAACCGGCGACCCCGAACCGTCGGAGGTGATCACCGCCCTCGGTTATGAGCGCGATTGGGCGCTGGGCTCACTGCGATTGACGGTGGGCAGGCCGACGACGGAAGTGGAAGTGGAGAGGGCGGTGGAGGTGGTGACGAGAGTGGTGGGGGGAATGAAATGAATCTTTCTGAAATTCTTCGGCGCGTTGCTCAGAAGAAAGAGGTTCTCGACTCGCGCCGCCCATTGCCTGCCCCTGCCCTCACTAATCTCAAGAGCTACTTTGACGTGGAGTGGACGTACAACTCGAATGCTATCGAAGGCTCGACGCTCACGTTGCAGGAGACGAAAGTCGTTATCGAGCATGGCCTCACCATCGGCGGCAAAACGCTGACCGAACATCTCGAGGCCGTCAACCACAAACACGCGATCGATTTTGTGGAGGCGCTGGCAAAGGAAGACGAGCCGCTGACCGAACACAACATCCGCCAGATCCATGCGCTGATCCTGAAAGGAATCGACGACGAAGAGGCCGGGCGTTACCGACGAGGGCAGGTTCTCATCAGCGGTTCAAGCTACGTGCCGCCCGATGCCGTAGCAGTTCCGGGGCTGATGATGGATTTTGCGAAATGGCTGAACGACGCCGGGCAAACGCTCACCACCCTCGAACGCGCCGCGCTGGCTCATTTTCAGTTGGTTCATATTCATCCATTTAGCGACGGCAACGGGAGGACAGCAAGGTTGCTGATGAACTTGATTCTCTTTCGCGATGGCTACCCTCCGACAGTCATTCGCAACCAAGATCGCCTTGCTTATTACACTGCGTTGGATCAAGCACACGGCGGCGATACCGGGCCATTCGTCCTCATGGTGGCCGAGGCCGTCGAAAAGTCGCTGGATGTTTTCCTCGCGGCGTAATTGAATTTCGGGAGTCGGCTTTTGGGATTTGCGACCAAAGTCGTCATCGCCATGTCCGGCGGGGTGGATAGTTCGGCGGCGGCGGCTCTGCTCAAAACGCAGGGGCATGAGGTGATCGGGCTGATGATGCGGCTGTGGAGCGAGCCGGGCCGCGAAGAGCTCAATCGTTGCTGCGCGCCCGACTCGATGGCCGCCGCCCGCCGAGTCGCCGAGTCGCTCGACATCCCTTTCTACGTTATCGACACGAAAGATGTCTTCCGAGAGAAGATCGTCCAGTTCTTCATCGACGGCTACACCAGCGGCGTGACTCCCAACCCGTGCCTCGAATGCAACCGCCACATCCGCTGGGACTTTCTCCTCGACAAAGCCCTCTCGCTCGGCGCAACCCACCTCGCCACCGGCCACTACGCGCGCGTGCGCCAACTCCCCTCTCCCATGAGCGAAGCGAATGGGGGAGGGGCCGGGGGTGGGGGCGCATATCAATTACTAAAATCCACCGACGCCCAAAAGGATCAATCCTACGTCCTCAGCGTGCTCGGCCAAGCGCAACTCGCTCGCGCCATGTTTCCCGTTGGCGATTACACCAAAGCGCAAGCGCGCGAACTGGCGCGCAGGTTCAACTTGCCCGCCGCCGAACGCGCCGACTCGCAAGACCTGTGCTTCATCGCCGACAAAGATTATCACCGCTTCCTGGCCGCTCACGCGCCCGGCATTGCCGCGCCCGGCCCCATTGTGGATCGCGCGGGCAAAGTGCTCGGCCAACACAAAGGCCTGCCTTTCTACACCATCGGCCAGCGCAAAGGCATCGGCCTCGCCGCCGCCGAAGCCTATTACGTTTTGGATACCGACCCGGAGCGCAACGCTCTGATCGTCGGATTCGAATCGGAACTGGGGCAGGCGACGATGCGGGTTGGCCGCGTCAACTGGGTATCGGGGATCGCGCCGGAAGAATCTTTCACCGCCGGGATCAAAATCCGATACAAGGCCGCCGAGCGGCGGGGCGCCGTCACCCCGATTGGAAACGATCGCGCCGAAGCGTCGCTCGATGAACCGGCGCGCGACATCACGCCGGGGCAGGCCGCCGTATTTTACGATGGCGATGTTTGTCTCGGAGGAGGGATCATTTTGCGATGACCACCGGAGCACTGCTTTTTGCATTCATCCTTTCCACGCTGTACGGCGCAGGGTTTCATTTGTGGCAGGGCGGCAGCGCGCGGCGATTGCTTCTCTATTTGCTCGCCAGTTGGATGGGGTTTGCGCTGGGGCATGTGGCTGGAGAGGTATTCAAGATCACGATGTGGAGCGCGGGGCCCCTGCACATTCTGCCTGCCAGTCTCGGCAGTGGCATTGCCCTCTTCGCCGCGCGATGGTTGGCGAGGCGCGAGACACAAAATTAATCTGCTATAATCTCAGCGCAATGTCCGCACTTCCTCCGCCCGCCCCGCCATCGCAACCCGAACCCGGCCTCACTCCCGAACAGCGCCGCATGGTGTTCATGAGTCTGGCGGGGTTGGTGGTGATCATCGCCCTCATGGGCGTCGCCGTGTATTTCATGGTGAAGAACCCCGCGGCCACCACCGTCATCCGCGACATCTTCATCATTTTCATGGCCCTCGAGTCGCTGGTCATCGGCGTGGCGCTGATCATTTTGATGATTCAGCTGGCGCGGCTCACCAATTTGCTCCAGCACGAAATCAAACCGATCCTCGAAAACACTAACGAGACGGTGAACACGGTGCGCGGCACGGCCATCTTCGTCAGCGAGAATCTGGTGGACCCGGTGATGAAGCTCAATGGATACATCGCCGCGCTTGGCAAGTTCTTCGAACTTATCAACGTCGTCACCAAAAAGTAGGAGGCGGTTCGCGGACCGCCCACATGAAGCAAGAAGGAGATTCCTATGGCAAGAGAAGACAACGATAGCGACATTGGCGCGTTCCTCACCGGGTTCGTCATCGGCGGGCTGGTGGGCGCGGCAGTCGCGCTCATCCTCGCGCCGCAATCGGGCGCGGAAACCCGCGAACAGATTCGGCAGAAGGGCATTGAATTGCGGACGCAGGGCGAAGAGACTCTGACCGAGGCTCGCCACCGCACGGAGGCCGCCGCCGCCGATGCCCGCGCTCGCGCCGAAAAGTTGGCCGCCGACGCCCGCCTGCGCGCCGAAGAAATGGCGAAGCAGGGCCGCGTGGTGATCGAAGAACAGCGAGCCAAACTTCAGGATGCGATTGAATCTGGAAAGAAGGCCGTGACCAGCCGCGGCAAATCCGGCGAAGCCGCTCCCGCCGACACGCCGCCCGCTTCGGCGTGATCGGGCATCGAATCAAAACACCCCGCCACGACGACGGGGTGTTTTTGATTCACCACAGAGAGATTTCGCACACAGATTCACACAGATGGGCGCCGATTCGGAACATCAGTGTTTGTCCGTGTTCATCTGTGCACAGTCATGATCCGAGTTCTGCGAACACTTTCGGCAACGCGGTCAGCAGATCGCTTGCGGCCACGCTGATCGTCGCGCCCAATGTTTGCGCGGCGATCTCTCCGGCGCGGCCATGAACGTATGCGCCCGTCACCGCCGCCTCGAACGGATCCAATCCCTGCGCCAGCAAACTGCCGATGATGCCCGACAGCACATCGCCCGACCCGGCCTTTGCCAGCGCGGGGGTGGCGAACGGCTCGATGGCGGCGCGGCCATCGGGTGCGGCCACAACGGTGAACGCGCCTTTGAGCAGAACCACGCGCCCCCACTGCGCGGCAAACTTGCGCGCCGCGCCGAGCCGGTCGGCCTGAATTGTTTTCGTGTCCAGCGCGGTGAGCGCGGCCATTTCGCCGGGGTGCGGCGTGAGCACCGACGGCTTCGGCAGTCGATCCGGCCAACCTTCGATCTGCGCGAGCAATCGCAATCCGTCGGCGTCAATGAGTAGGGGCGATTCGTGAATCGCCCCGATCAACCCGCGCAAAAATTCTTTCGTCGTCTCTTCGAGTCCCCAGCCCGGCCCGATCACCAGCGCATCCGCTTTGCCCAACATCGGATGCGCCGCCTCCAATGCGCTCTCGGCGATGAAACCGTTGGCGTGCGGAAGCGGTTGCCACGTCGCTTCGATGAGCGATCCGGCGAGGATGGGGTGAATGGGATCGGGCACGGCCATGGTCACCAGCCCGGCCCCACTGCGAATGGCCGCCGCCCCCACGAGATAAGCCGCGCCCGTGTAGTTTTTAGATCCGGCCACCACGAGCAGTCGGCCAAAATCATATTTATGCGCGGCGCGCGATCGTTTGGGCAGAGCGGCGCGCGCGCGAGTCGCATCGGCCAGTTCGAGGGTGATCGATTTGAGTCCGGGCAGGTCGTCGGGCCAGCCGATGGGGGCGATGATGAGTTGGCCGAGGTGATCGGCGGCGGGAAATTTGTATTGCCCGATCTTGGCCGCGCCGAAGGTGACGGTGACATTGGCGCAGATGGTGTTGGCATCCACTTCGCCCGTGTCGCACTCCGTGCCGGAAGGGACATCGACGGCGACAACGCCGGGGCACGGCAATGCCGTACCCTCACGCGATGCGATGCGCCGCTTGACAACGCCGAGCAATTGGGCGGCGTTGCCTTTCAGCGGCAATCGCGCGCCCGTGCCGAAGAGCGCATCAATGACAATGGTGGCGCTGTCGAGCAGCTGTTTGAGCACGCGCCCTTGCGAATCATTTTCGGAGTCGGCGATGAAGAGGGAGCGTTGGCGGAGGGCGATCACTTTTGAGTCAGACTCGTCGGGCGGCTTGAGGCAATACACTTTCACCGCCGCGCCCGCGTCATGCAAATGGCGGGCGCACACGAGTCCATCGCCGCCGTTGTTGCCCGGCCCGGCGAGAATGAGCGCGGTCGTTTCGGAGGGAACGGCGCGGGCCAGCACGGCTTCGGCCACTGCGCGCCCGGCCAATTCCATCATCGCCGCATACGACACGCCCGCCGTATCGGCTTCGGCTTCGAGGCGGCGCATCTCGTCAATGGTGACGATTTTCATTCGGGGAAAGATTCACCGCAGAGATCGCTGAAAGAAATCTCTGCGCGCTCCCTGCGGTGAAAGCGGGCTAGGGGTAGAAGCGCGATGCGCCGCCGTAAGTGGCAAACCACACTCCGCCGAAATCGTCCACGAAGACATCGAAGACGAGGGCGTGGATGAGGCCATCGGACATGGAATACCGCTCCCATGTCGAGCCGTCGAAGTGCGCCGCGCCTTCGCTTGTGCCGAACCACAGTGTGCCGTCGCGCGTGACGGTGATGCTGTTGACGTATGGCGGCAATTCATCGCCGAAGTGCTGCCAGTCGCCGTCGGCAAAACGATAAACGCCCGCGCCGTCGGTCGCCGCCCAGATCGCGCCGCTGGAGTCTTCGGCGATGTCGAAGATGGCCGCCTCGTACCCGAACAGATTGCTGCTGCCATATACAGTCAGGGCGCCATCGGGCAGGTAGTGGCTGAGCTGCGTTTCGCCGCTGACCCATATCGAGCCGTCGGAGGCGGCGAAGATGGCGCGAATGAAATTCGAGGTCAGGCCGAAGTCGGCGCCGGAGAGGAGGCGGGTGATCGTCGTCCCGTCGAAGACGGCCACGCCGTGCCATCGGGCGCGAGGGTGGTGTCGCGAATTTGATAATCGGGAGTCAGCCCGTGTTCTGCGCCGATGTGAATCCGCTCACTGCCGTCGATGATCCAGAATCCTTGATCGTACTCGCTCACCCACAATCGCTCCTGCGAGTCGAAGAACAGCGGCGGGCCCGGAATGTCGCCCGGCCCCTCGCTCCATGTTTCTGCCAACGGATCGAGCACCGCCACGCGCGCGCCGTAAGCCTCGACAAACCACAGCATGCCGTCGGGGGCGGGGATAATTTTGCCAAGCGAGGGCGGCCCCGGGATATTGGGCACGATGCGCTGCGAGAACTCATCGCCATCGAATCGAATCAACCCCGCGCCTTCGGCGGCAAAATAGATATTGCCATCGGCGTCGCGCGCCACGCCGTACAAATTATAGGTTGGCATGTCGCCGGTTTGCTGGCTGAACTCCTGCCAATCGCCTTTGGCGGAGTCGAACCGCCACGCGCCGCCGCCGCCGGTGGTGAATCGATCGACGATGTCGCCCGTGAATCGATCCCACACGGTGACACTGCCGGGTCCGTAAGCGATGATGTCTCTGTCGACCGCGATGACGCCGAAGAGAAAGTTGCCCGCCGCCCACGATGTCCACCCACCCTCTCTCTGAACAGTGACCACCACCTCGGGAGTCGCCGTCGATTCGGCGGTGGGCACGACAACTTCGCTGGGCGCGGCGGTCGCGCCGACGGCCGCCGCGCTTGCGGTGGCGTTTTGTTTTTGAGTCTGGCCCCGAATGGCAAGTATTCCGGCGCACAGACAACACACCACAAACAGCGTTGCTCCGCCAATGAGCGCCATGGTAGGAATCTTCGATTTGCGCGGAGGCGGGGGCGGTTTGAGATGGGTTGTGGGTTGCGCGGGGGAGGCGGCTTCGCCGCAGGCGCGGGGGCCGGAGCCGTGAGCGCGTGCTTCCACGCATTCAGAAATTCTTTGCATGTCGCAAAACGATCGTTGCGATCTTTTGCCAGCGCTTTGAGCAGAACGCGCTCGATGTCGGGCGAAACGCCGGGCTTGAGTTCGGACGGCAGAGGCAGGGGCGCTTGCATTTGTTTGAGGATCACCGCCAGCGGGGTTTCGGCCTCGAACGGCACGCGGCCGGTGATCATCTCATACAACACGATGCCAAGCGAATAAATATCGGAACGCTGATCGAGTTTCTCGCCCTGCGCTTGCTCCGGGCTCATGTACGCCGGAGTGCCGGTGACCGCGCCAGTGGCGGTGAGCTGCGCCGCGCCTTCCATCAGTTTGGCAATGCCGAAATCGGTGAGGAACACATCGCCCCGCGTGTTGACCAGCACGTTGGAGGGTTTGATGTCGCGGTGAATGACGCCGCGCTCGTGAGCGTAGCCCAGCGCGTCGGCGAGCTGGGTGAACAGCCGGTCGATCTCTGGCATCGATAACGGGCCGGAGCGGATGCGCTCTTTGAGGGTGCCCGTGTCGAGGAAGCGCATCACAAAATAATGAATGCCGCCGCTCTCGCCGAAGTCGTGCACGGGCAGAATGTGCGGATGCTCAAGGTTGGCGATGGTGCGCGCCTCCTGCTGAAAGCGGCTCATGAATTCTGGGCTGGAGGCGAATTCTTTGGGCAACACTTTCACCGCCACGTAGCGATCCATCGCCGGGTGGTAGGCTTTGTACACCGTAGCCATACCGCCCTGCCCGATTTGGCTGATGATGCGATAGGGGCCTAACTGTTGACCGGGTTGGACATCGTTCATGAGAGTCTCGATTGCCGACTGCGGATTGGTGATGGAGGGCTCAACGATCAGAAATCATTCATCGGCAATTTTCAACAGGCCTCGCACTTTGGCGCGGAAGTCGTCGGGCGCGAACGGTTTGCGCACATACTCTGCCACTTCTTGCAGTTTGGCGATCACGCGGTGAGAGGTTTCGGCGTGAGAGGTGAGCATCACCACCGGAATTTTCGTCGTCACTTCGCTGTTGGTCTTCAGCCAGTCCAGCACTTCCCAGCCGCGCATATCGGGCAGGGTCAGCGGCAGGGCGTTGAGCGCGATTCGCAGAAGAGCGAATTGATCATCGTCATCTTCCACACTGAGAACACGATAAGTTCGGGGCATGAGTTTCGCTGTTCGGGATGAAGGGGCGGCTGACAATGATTATAGATAACTATGGGATTCATGCAAGAATGAGGCTAGGCAAGAAATGGCCTCTTGCAATCGGTGCTACAATCGCAGCAAATTATCGGCCATTCACCGCACGCGGGGAGGCATCTATGAAAACACGACTCATCCTCTTCACCATCGTCGTTGGATTGTTTGCGCTGGGTTTGCTGTTGGGGCCGGGCGCGGGCGCGCGGGCGCAGGAGGCCGCGCCCGCACTCGAGGGCGAGGGGCAGTCCATCCGGCTCGTCATTCAGCCGGGCGAGAGCCTCGCCAAATTCGCGCCCATCTATGGCGTGAGCGGCTCGGCCATGCTGGCCGCCAACCCCGCCATCCTCAACCCCGATATTGTCTATCCCGGCCAAACCCTCATCATCCCGGTGATCAAGACTCGCACGCCGAGCCTCGCCACGCCCTTCTATTACATCGCCCAATCGGGCGACAACATCGTGACCATCGCCCGACAGTTCGAGATGGATCCGGGCACGGTGAAATACGCCAACGGGATGGTGAGCGACACCGTGATCGCCGGGCGCGCGTATCTCATTCCCGCCGGGCCGCACTACTTCACCGTCCGACGGGGCGATACGCTCGACCTCATCGCCCTGCGATACGGCGTGAGCACGGCCTCACTGCTCAACGCCAATCCCAACGTGCCGGATCCGGTGACGCTGTTGATCGGCCAGCGCATCTTCATCCCGATTCAATACGACGCCCAGCCCCGCCCGTTTTCCGATCTGCCCCCGCCGGAACCCACACTGCCGCCGACGGCGACCGGCACCGCCACATCCGTTCCCGCCGAGCCTGTGCCCACCTCCACCCCGCGTCCCACTGCCACCAGCATCGCCGCGGCCAACAATTTCATCACCACCGTCGTGCAACTCAACGAGAGTCTGCTCACGCACACACAGCGCTACGGCGTTTCCGGCTCGGCCATTCTCGCCGTCAACCCCAAACTGCAAATCAACCCGGATCTGATCTACCCCGGCGACGTGCTTACCATCCCGGTGGTCATTTCGTTCACGCCCAGCCGAAGCACGCCGTTCTTCTATGTGGTGCAGTCGGGCGACACGGCGCTCACCATCGCCAATCGATTCGAGATGACGAGCGACACGCTGATCACGGCCAACCCGCGCGCCTCGTTCGCGGCGGGCACGACGATTCTCGTTCCGGCGGGGCCGCACATCTACTTCGTGCAGGCCAACGACACACTGGCAAGCATCGCCGCCAAATATCTCGTCACCGAATCATTCCTCGTCAAATACAATCCAGCGCTCGTCAACGGCGTGGTGTTCACGGGACAGCGCATCTTTATTCCCGTGCGCTACGACGCCGCCCCCGTGCCGTTCAATTGACAGTGAACGAGGGACGAAAGAAAGCGCCCGGCCAATGCGGTCGGGCGTTTTTGATCACGGCGCGAAATGCTTGCGAGTGAACAGCAGCGGCAACAGCGCGGCGAAAAACAGCGCCGCGTTGAACATGGCATTGAAGCCGACTCCGAAATACAGCGAGATGGCCGTGTCGGAGACGAACCAGATCGTCATTCCGATGGCAATGCAGTTCCACGCCCAAACTTCTTTTCGCTGGAATGGGTAGTGGGCGATGAAGGCGATGAACACACCCCAGCCCGACACCGTTGCGCCGAGAACCCCGTAGACCCATCGCCGGAAAGCGGCGGCCTCTTCGGGAACACTGCCCGGCCAGAACGTTGGATCAATCTGATTGTTGAAAAGGAAATCGAACAGCGGGGTGTGATTGGCAAAGGCGAGCGCCAACCCAAAGAGGGCGACGATCAACCCCAGCACGAACAGCCACTTTTGCCAGAAAAAGAAATTCATCATCTATCTTCTCTCGAAGATGCTCGCCTCGAATGGAGCGAGCGTGAGGGTTTCGCCGGGAGCGTGTTCGGCGGCGTGGGTGGAGAGTCGGCATGCCCATTGGCCCGGCGGCATGGGCACAGTCACATCGTGGCCGAAGAAGTTGAGGGCGACGAGCATCGTTTGCGAATCGGTTTCGCGCAAATAGGTCATGGCGGCCACGGGCCGCTCGATGAGCGGGCGATACGATCCGCGCCGCAGGGCGGGCGAGGCTTTGCGAAGTTGGATGAGCGCGCGATAGAAGTTGAGCACCGAGTTCGGATCATCGGTTTGCGCGGCGACGTTGATTTTTTTGTGCGATGCGCCGACAGGCAGCCACGGCTTGCCCGTTGTGAATCCGGCGTTGAGCGACTCGTCCCACTGCATCGGCGTGCGCGCACAATCGCGATTGTAGAACGGCCAGAAGCGTTTGCTCGGCGGATCGATCAGTTCGTGGCGGGCGAGGTTGGGGCTGGGCATGGCGATCTCTTCGCCCATGTAAAGCAGGGGCGTGCCGCGCAGGGTGAGGAGCATGGCCGCCGCCACTTTGGATCGGGCCGCAGCGAACGGGCCGCCGCCGTGCCGGGTGACGTGACGGGGCCAATCGTGGTTGCTGAGGCAATAGCACGGCCACGCATCCGCGCCCAAAGCGGCCTCCCGTTCGGCGACGATTCGCTGGAACGAGCGCGGCAGCCACGGCTGCGCGGCGAAGGCCGGATCGTAAACCAGGTGCAGTTGATCATCGCCGAGATAGCGAGCAAACACTCGCGGGTCTTCGGTCATGAAAATCTCGCCGATGAGGCCGCGCTCCGGGCGCGCATCGAGCAGTTGGCGCAGTTCGCGGTACACGCTGTGCAGGTCGGGTTGATCGTAATCGTGGAGGTGCCGTTGGCGGAACCACGGCAGGGCCGCGCGCGGATCGAGGCTGAAGGAGGCCGGGTTGTCGCGGAACAGCGCATCTTTGAAGTAGGCGTTCACCACGTCGAGTCGGAATCCATCCACGCCCCGTTCGAGCCAAAACTTCGCGGTGTTCATCAGCGCGGCGCGCGCTTCGGCGTTGCGCCAATTGAGATCGGGCTGTTCTTTGAGAAACATGTGATGGTAGAACTGCCCGCGAGTCTCGTCCCACTCCCACGCCGAACCGCCGAACACCGACGCCCAATTGTTGGGCGGCTTCGGCGCGTTGCCGCCCGGCGCGGGGTCGCGCCAAATGTACCAATCGGCTTTGGGGTTGGAATGCGACGAGCGCGACTCTCGAAACCACGAATGCTCGTCGGAAGTGTGATTGAGCACAAGATCCATCACGATCTTCAACCCGCGTCGGTGCGCTTCGGCGATGAGCGTGTCGAAGTCGGCGCGCGAGCCGAAGACCGGAGCGATGTCTTCGTAATCCGAAACGTCGTAGCCGAAGTCGCGCATCGGCGATTTGTTGATCGGCGAGAGCCACAGCGCATCCACGCCGAGCGAAGCGAGGTAATCGAGTTTGCCGATGAGGCCCGGAAGATCACCCACGCCGTCGCCATTCGAGTCGGCAAGACTGCGCGGGTAGATTTGATAGATCACGCCGTCGCGCCACCAGAGGGAGTTTGGGTTGGAATTGGAGTTTGAGTTGAGGGTTGGCATTGCGTGTTTTTGATCCACGAAGTCACACGAAGGGGCGCGAAGTTTTTATTTCTTTTCGTGTTGCTCCGTGCCCTTCGTGGATCACACCTTATACAGCAAATCAATATACCGCTTGAGCATATCGGAGACGACGGTGCGAAGCGGAAGCGTGGCGGCCATGCCGTACACGGGGGCCATGCCGCCGCGCTCGTCGGGGTGCGCTTTCACCTGCGCCACCGCCTCTCGCAAATCTTCCACAAACCTTTCGGCCACGCCCGGCTGTGCGTGCCGCAGGGTGAGCGCGAGGTGCACCGCCGCCGGTTTGTGCAAACCGTTGAGCGCCCATTTCTTTTTCGCCATCTCGTCCAGCACTCGGTAAATGTCGAGCGAGTCGGAAGCGAACGAAAGGATCCACAACGGATCGCCGAGCAGTCGCAGTTCGGGAATCTCGGCGATGCCCTTTTTGATCAGGGAGGCCGTCTCCAAAATTTTTCGCGTGGCCTCCATGTATCCCCGCTCGCCTATCGTCACCATCGCCGCCCAGCACACCGCGCTCAACGCGCCCGGCCGGCTCCCGGCAATCGTCGGCGAAAAGTAGAGTCCGCCCGGCCAATCGGTGGCGGTGAAGTATTGGTGGCGGCGCAGTTCGGCGTTGCGATATAGCACCACCGACATGCCCTTCGCCGCGTAACCGTATTTGTGCGTGTCGGCGGATATCGAAGTGACTCCCTGAAGACGGAAATCGAATCCCGGAACGGGATAGCCGAGCCGCTCGGCCCACGGCAGAACGAAGCCGCCCAAACAGGCGTCGGTGTGGAATCCGATTCCCCGTTCGCGCGCGAGTTCGGACATTTCCGGGATCGGATCGATCACGCCGTGCGGGAAGCCGGGCGCCGATCCCACGATGGCAACGGTGTTGCGGTTGAGCGCGCGCTTCACCGCCGACAGATCGGCGCGGCACGACGAGTCAATCGGTGTGCGGACGATCTTCATTCGGAAGTATTGCGCGGCTTTGTCGAAGGCCACATGCGCGGTGACCGGCGCGACGATCTCTGGCGCGGCGATGCCTTTCGTTTCGCGCGCCCAATCGCGATACGTTTTCATCGCCAGCAAAATGCTCTCGGTGCCGCCCGATGTCACCGTGCCGCACGTGCGCGAATCGCCGCCGAGCATCGCCGCCGTCATCGCCACGATCTCGGATTCGAACTTCGCCGCGCTCGGCCACACATCCGAGTGCAGGGGGTTGCTCTGCGAGTGGATGGCGTACACGCGATTGAGAAAATCAATGTGCCTCTCGTCGCCGTGATACACCGCGCCCGACACAAATCCCTCTTTCCACTTCGACTCTTCGCGCTGTTTCAACGCTTCCATTTCGCGGATGATCTCGTCTCGACTGCGGCCCTCTGCCGGGAGGCGCGCGGCGGCGAAGAAGCCGTCTCGATACGGTTTCACCGAGCGCTCCAACTCGGCCATGATCCCGTCGTAGTCGCTTTCGATCTTCCGCTTCACCGACGGAACGGCGCGCAGGCGTTTTTCGATCAGCGCCACGAGGCGCGGATTCATCCGGCTCAGTTGGCCGAGCGCAAACTCCATCCAGTCCATTCTATTGGTTCAGCCTCGCGTAGATTTTTTTGTTGCTCTCGTAGATATTGAGGAACTCGGCGAACAACTCATCGTAGATTTTGCGGTTGTCCGGGTTCGGCTCGTACGCGCGGGCGATCTGCGCGCGGGCCGGGATGTCGTCGAAGGTCATGTAGCCCAGCGCGGTCGAGGCCAACAAGGCTGCGCCGCGCGCGTTGGCTTGAATGGGATCCTTCACTTGCCGGATCGGGCGGTTGAGCGCGTCGGCGCAGATTTGGCACCACACGTCGGAGTTGGCCCCGCCGCCGATCATGTTGAGCGACTCGATCCGCCGGTTGACGAATTTTTCGATGTGCGTGAACAGCCAGCGCGAATTGAAGGCCACGCCCTCGAACACCGCCCGCACCATTTGCTCACGGGTGGTGGTGAGCGAAAGGTTGAAGAAGCCGCCCCGTAGTGAGTGGTTCTCTACCGGAGTCCGTTCCCCGTAGAGCCATGGGGTGAAGATCAGTTTGCCGCTTCCCGCCGGAGTCCGCTCGGCGATCTGATCGAAGAGTCGATAGGCGTTGGCCGGTTTCGCATCGTCGGGAAAGAGCACGTTGTCGCGCAAGAACGTGAGGCACGCTCCGGCGGTTTCCTGATCGTTGGCGACGAAGTAGCGCGAGGGGTTGGCCGACGGCAGTGAAGCCATGTTGTGATCGAGATCGGTTTTCTTGAACGGCACGTGGCAGGTGATCCACGATGAGGTGCCGATATAGAGATGCGCTTCGTAATCGCGCACCGCGCCGGAGCCGATGGCCGCCGCCTGCACGTCGGGCGCGCCGATGATCACTTGCGCGCGCTCGCTCAGGCCCAATTCGCGCGCGGCGGCGGGCGAGAGCGGGCCGAGGATGGAGTTGGCCGGTTTGAGGTCGGGCAGTTTGTCGCGGTCGATAGTGGTGTATCGAATGAGTTCGTCTACGTAACGCACACGGGCGAGGTCGCGGTTGTCGGTGACCCAGTGGAGGGCGATGGAGTCGTACGAGGCGGCCATGAGGCCGGTGAGTCGGAAGTTGATGTAATCTTTCGGCTCAAGAAATTTGTGCGCGGCGCGATAGACATCGGGGCGTTCGTGTTTGAGATAGAGGATATGGGCAATCGAGTCTTTGCCCGAATGCGCCGGGCCGCCGCCGGTGAAATGTATCCAGCGGAGCATTTTGAAAATTTCGTAGCCCTCAATTTTGATCGCGCCGTCGGTGATGCGATCGACGTGCGGCGCGCCGCGCGTGTCCATCCAAATGATCGCGTCCGCCAGCGGCTGGCCGTCGCGGTCAACCGCCACCGTTCCCGACCAGTGGGTGCTGGCGTTGACGGCGACGATGTCCTCCACCGGGACGAGCCGCTGATCGAGCACGCGGCGGGCCGCCGTTTTGATCGCTTCCCACCAATCATCGGGGCGCTGTTCGGCCCCGCCGTTGGGGAGGAGCAGAAGCGGCGTCTCGGCAAATTCGCAGGCGATGATTTCGCCGTCGGTGGTCGCCAGCGCCGCCTTCGGGCCCGAAGTGCCCATATCAATCGCCAAAATGTATTTCCGATTCTCGGCCATCATTGCCATTCGCTAATCCACAAAATACGACCGGCACGCCTCATCGATCAGTTCCGGACTCAGTTTGGGCGGCACGCCTTCGTAGTCGCAGATCGAAATTGCCGTTCGCAGAATGTCGCGCGGATGCACCGCTTGCAGAGTCCGCTTCGGTTCCGCATACCACTTGCGGAGGAGGTGCAGAAAACTTTCCCGGTCGAAGGCGAGGTTGTAAGCCTGGCACACGCGGGCGAAGATTTGATAAAACAGTTTCTCGTCGGGGCTGCCCACTTCCACTTTGATCTGGATGCGGCGCAGGAAGGCGGCGTCCACCAACTGAGAGGGATCGAGGTTGGTGGAGAAGACGATCAACTGTCGGAACGGCACTTGCAGGGATTGCCCGGTCTGCATCCGCAAATAGTCAATGCCGCTTTCGAGCGGCACGATCCAGCGGTTGAGCAAATCTTGCGGGCGCACTTGCTGCCGCCCGAAGTCGTCGATGAGAAACATGCCGCCGTTGGCTTTGAGTTGCAGAGGCGATTCGTAGAATTTGGCAATCGGGTCGAAGCGCAGATCGAGCGCTTCCATTTTCAATTCGCCGCCCACCATCACTGCCGGGCGCTCGAACAAGCCCCATCGTTTATCGACCTTGCCGAACTTCTCGGTCTGCCCTTTCTCCATCGGCGCGGCTTTGTGCGCCAGCGGATCGTAAACCTGAATGATCTGCCCGGCGGTGGCGACGGCATACGGAAGCCAGATCGGTTCCGGCGAGCAGTTTGGCAATGGCTTGGGCCACCGTCGATTTGCCGTTGCCGGGCGGGCCGTAGAGGAACAGCGAGGCTCCGGCGTTGATGGCCGGGCCGATGCGGCGGTGAAAGTTCTCCGGCAGAATCAAATGACTGATCGCTTGCTTCACCTCCGCCGGACTCACCCGCCGCGCTCCGCTCTGCAAACGGATGGCCTGATTGTATGTTTCGAGCGGCGCCGGAACCGGGCCGAGATATTGACTGCGCTCCAGCGCATCGCGCGCCCGCGCTGAGCCCACATCGGTGAGACGATAGGTGTAACTCAACCGTCCCAGCGTGCCCGTCTTCGCCACTTCCACTTGCCGATCCTGCTGCATCTCCGACAACACCTGATCGACGACTTGCGGATGCAGTTTGAGCGTTTCAGCGAACCGTCCCACGCCTACATCGCCCTTGCCGAACAACAGCCGCAGAACGAGATCGCTGACCATGCTGGCCGGCACGCCCAGTTCTTGAATCGTCGCCGCCTGAGCGAGAAGGGTGTTGAGATCGGTTGGCTCGGCCAAGGGTGCGCTCCTTTTTTCGTCGGAGATATAATGACGCGCGAAAGTATATGACGAACCGCGCGAATTCGCTACAGCCATGATCTATTATAACGACCGCCTGGCCCGATACATCGCCGACCTTTTTGCGCCGCAGGACGCCGCTCTCCTCCGCGCTCTCACCGAATCGCCGCAGCGCGGCCTCCCGGCCATCAACATCCAACCCGAAGAAGGGCGCTTTCTGCAATTCATCGCTCGCGCTTGCGGCGCAAAGAAAGCGCTGGAGATCGGCACGCTCGGCGGATACAGCGGCTTGTGGATCGCGCGCGGACTCGCGCCCGGCGGAAAACTGATTACGCTCGAAGCGGACTCGGCGCACGCCGCCGTGGCCCGCGATCATTTCGATGCGGCGGGGCTCGCGGACACCGTCGAAATCCGCATCGGCGACGCGCACGACACCCTGCGAACCCTCGCCGCCGAGTCGCCTTTCGACTTTGTTTTCATCGACGCCGACAAACCGGGCTACCCCGCCTATTACGAGTGGGCGATGTCGCACGTGCGCATCGGCGGCGTCATCGCCGCGCACAATGCTTTTCGCTACGGCAACATCGTCGATCCTGCCGACGCCACGCCCGACACCGACATCATCCGCGCATTCAATCGGCGCGTCGCCGCCGACCCGCGCGTCATCAGCACCATCTTTCCCGGCGGCGATGGCACGTTGATTGCGGTGAAGATCGCCTGACGGAGCGCCGACTCTTATTCTCGGCGGGGGCGCAAACCGCGATACTGCGGCACCTCGATCATCGGCGGGCGCTCGCGCTCAGCGATTTCCTCGACATCCAGAAAGTAACCGCCCGACTTGTAGCGGATCAATTTCATTGACTTGTTGACATCTTCCAGAATCGCGCGGCCATACCGCCGTTCCAGTTTGCGGATGACGGCCTGCAAAATGGCGAAAGACATTTTGCTCAGCGCCTCCAGCGGCTGATTGTGGTGAATGCGCTCCAGCAAATCCACCTGAGCGATTCCTTCAAGCCCGTATTTTTCGAATACGTCGATCAGCAAACCGGTTTCCACACCGTAACCGGAGAAGAAGGAGAATTGCTCCAGCGCCGAACGGCGGCCGGCGTATTCACCGGAGAGCGGTTGAATGACGCCGGACAATTCAGGATAGAAAAGATTGAGAAGAGGCCGGGCCGTCAACTCGGTCACCCGCCCGCCTCCTCCAGCCTGAATCTTTTCGCCCACCTTCAACGGGCGGCGATAAAAGCCTTTGACGAATTGCACACGGAGGTTGAGCAGCAACGGCCCGATAATCCCGTACACAAAACGCGGATGGATATTGACGATGTCGGTGTCAATCCAAGCCAGAATGTCGCCGCAGGTAACACTCAGGCTTTTCCACAACGCCTCGCCCTTGCCTTGCCGCGCGCCCAACTCCGGCAGTAACTGCTGATGCACATGAACCGGCACGCCGGATTTTTCGGCGATGGCCCGCGTGCGGTCGGTCGAATCCGAATCGATCACCACGATCTCATCCAACAGAGGAAACTTTTCCATCAATGCGCGCTTCACAGTGCGGATCACTCGGCCGATGGTTTCCTCTTCATTGAGCGCCGGGAGCGCCAAACTGATGGTTACCCCTTGAGCGCGCTTGAGCGCAACCAAATGCTTCAGGTTCGCAAACTCATCGGCGTGGAAGGTGTTTTCCGCGAACCACTTGTCCACGAGAATCGAAATGGCCTGCGCCCCAACGGTTTCATCCGGCGTGCTGATCGGCATGGGCCGCTGGGTTTTCACAGCAATCACGGCAGTGGGCGAGTTCTGCAAAACCCGGTCGGCCACGGGGCCTAATGAGGCCTGGCTGAGTAAACGCTGAGCCGTGGCGCCCATGACAACGAGATCATAATGGGCGGCGTGTTCGAGGATAGTATGAGCCGGATCGGCGGTGGTCGCCGAGCGTGATCGAACGTCGGGCATGCGCCCCAAGATTTGGCGGAGGCCATGGAAAGGCGCATCGGAATGAGGGCCGTCGCCGGAGGTGAGATGCAGGGTGGTCAACTCTCGTGGAGTCAGACTCAGTCCGACGCGCAGAGCCAATTCGGCGTGCGGGCCGCCGCGCACCGGCACCAGCACACGGCCCGGTTCTGCGGGGAACGGGCCACGCACGAGGGCGACATCGCAAGGCGGCCGGGTGAGCACGTCGGCCACAGTTGTGCTCAGAGCCTCGATGTGGCAAGCCCAATCCAACACCAGCAAATCGGGCGTTTCGTCCGCGATCACGGCGAGCAGTTCGTTCCACGGCTTGTGCGATACAATCACTTGGGCTTTGAGACGCGCCTGCCGGCCGGATCGCTCGACGACCTCTCGCAAAGTTCTGCGAACCTGCCGCGCCTGAGTCATTCCTGCGCTGAGCGGCTCGCTGGAAGGGATGTTGACAACGCCCACCAGCACGATGTCGGGCGCCATTAATCGGGCGATGCTCAACACCGCTTCGCTATCGCAGCCTTGAATGATCGGAACCATCACCGCGCGTAAAGTTACAAAAGGATGTTTTTTCATGGCGGGGAGAAATCTGGGGTATAAATATCAGCGGCGCGCGGCCATCCCATGGTCCGCCGCGCGCGGCCACGACACGAACCGGGCGGCCCCTTCAACCATCGATCTGGCGTGGTGTGCGAGAACGTTTTCAACGCCGCCACGATGGGCGGAGTCGAGTCATGAATGAGAACGATGCGCATCACCCTCCTCAAACAAAAAAGGCCGCCACCTTTGTGACAGCCTCCGCCGTGCCCGTTTTTTGGGGAGCCGAGCGCTCCTATCATTGACCTGCCACCGGCCCCGCCGCCAATATACCAAAGAACAGCGCGTAAATCAATCTCGCACAGGAGGCGAAAATGTCCACCGACTTCCACCCCATTCAATGCATCGTCCCCCCGCACATGCTCCGCGAGATCGTCGAGCGCGGCAGTCCGGCCCAGCGCGATTGGGCGATCCGCACCCTGCGCATCTCCGAACAGTTTCGCGGACAGCGGCAGGCGCTCACCGGCTTGCCGGTTGCGGCCGCCCCCACCGTCATCGGCGCAAAGCACCGCATCATCTACAACGCCGAGTTCGGATCGACTCTGCCCGGCAAGCAAGTGCGCGCCGAGGGCGAGCCGCCCACCGGCGACCCGGCAGTGGACGAAGCCTACGACGGCTCCGGCGTCACCTATGATCTGTATCAAGATGTGTACGGGCGCAACTCCATCGACGGCAACGGACTCCGTCTCGATTCCACCGTGCATTATCAAAAGGGATACGACAACGCCTTTTGGAACGGCCAGCAAATGGTGTACGGCGACGGCGACGAAGACCTGCCCCCGGCGGACCGACTCTTCAATCGGTTCACCATCGCCATCGACATCATCGGCCACGAACTGACGCACGGCGTGACTCAATACGAAGCCAAACTCATCTATTGGGATCAGCCGGGCGCGTTGAACGAATCGATGTCCGACGTGTTCGGTTCGCTGGTCAAACAGATCAAGTTGGGCCAAAGCGCGAACGAGGCCGATTGGATCATCGGGCAGGGACTCTTCACAGCGCGGGTGAATGGGCAGGGCATCCGCTCGATGAAAGCGCCGGGCACGGCTTACGACGATCCGGTGCTGGGCAAAGATCCTCAGCCCGCGCACATGAAGGATTACAAGAACGTGAGTTACGACAACGGCGGCGTGCACATCAATTTGGGTATTCCGAATCATGCCTTTTACACGACGGCGATGGAATTGGGCGGGCGCGCGTGGGAGAAGGCCGGCCGAATCTGGTACGTGACTCTGCGCGACAAACTTCAGGATCGATCCGACTTTCAGGCCGCCGCCAACTTCACCCACCAAACGGCGGGCGAACTTTTCGGCGCGGGCAGTTTGGAGCAGCAGGCGGTGCGCAACGGCTGGGCGGCCGTGGGCATCACGGTGGACGGCGCCCCACCGCCGACTCAGCCGCCCAAAGGCTGTGTGCCCACCGCGCTGGGGTTGACGCGCCCGCCGGAGCGGGTGAAGTGAAAATCAGCTTCGAGCGCGCGGGCGGCTTTGCCGGGATGCGCGTCGCGCACACCGTTGACACGGACTCGCTTTCAGCCGACGACGCGCGCGAACTGCATCAACTGGTGGAGGCCGCCTGCTTCTTCGATCTTCCCGCCGTGATCCAGTCGTCGGCTCCGGGCGGCGATCAGTTTCAATACAAACTCACGGTGGAAGCCGGGGGGCGAACGCACACTGTGGAGGCCGGTGACGCCGCCGCGCCGGAGACTCTACAGCCCCTGCTTCTGCGATTGACGCGGCTGGCTCGAAGCCGTTAACAGATTCGCGGTAGCAGTTCGCCCGCCGGAAGATCGACCACGCGCGAGCCGCCAATGCCCGTGCGGGCCACCACGAGCGACGGATGCTCGGCCACCACTTTGCCGATGCGAACCGCTTCGCGGCCCAGTGCGTGCGCGCGCATGGCGGCCAACACGGAGTCGGCTTCGGCTTCGGGCACGATGGCAACCAACTTGCCCTCGTTGGCGACGTACAGCGGATCGAGTCCCAGCATTTCGCAAGCGGCGTGCACCGCCGGTTGAACCGGCACGCGCTTCTCTTCGAATTCGATTCCCACTTTCGAGGCGGCGGCCAGTTCGTTGAGCACCGCCGCCAGCCCGCCGCGCGTCGCGTCGCGCAAACAATGAATCGAACGGGAGGCGGCCAGCATGGCCCCCACCAATCCGTTAAGCGGCGCGGTGTCGCTTTTGATTTCCGTCTCGAAATCCAATCCCTCGCGCACCGACATGATCGCCATGCCATGATCGCCCATCGCGCCGCTCACGATCACCGCATCGCCCGGCTGAGCGCGATTAGCGGCGATGTTCACCTCAGGCGCGATGAGGCCGATACCCGACGTGTTGATGTACAACCCGTCGCCGTGCCCTTTGTTCACCACTTTGGTATCTCCGGCCACCAATTGCACGCCCGCTTTCCGGCAGGCTTGGGCCACCGAAGCGACGATTTGGCCGAGCGTCTCCATCGGCAAGCCTTCCTCGATGATGAATCCGGCGCTGAGGAAAAGGGGTCGCGCGCCGCTCATCGCCAGATCGTTCACCGTGCCGTTCACGGCCAGCTCGCCGATGTCGCCGCCGGGAAAGACCAGCGGGCTGACGACGAAGGAATCGGTGGTGAAGGCAAGACGTTGATTGCCGATTGCGCCCGACCCGCCATCCGCGATCTGCCGGAGGTCGATCACGGTTGAATCGCCGAGTTGGGCGAGGAGATCGTTGCTGAACTGCGGCGCGAAGAGGTGTTCGATCAGATCGGCCATCATCTTACCGCCACTGCCGTGACCCATCACGATTGTTGGGTAGTTTCTCAGCGGCAGGGGGCAAGTCCAAGAGGCAAAGTTGAGAGCCATAGGCAACTCCGAACTTCCAACTCCAAATCTCAAACGCCCAAACCCGCTTCCGATTCTTGGAGTTGGATTTTTGGAGTTTGAGATTCCGCGTAGCGGCCATAGCGATAGTAGGCCGCGCACGCGCCCTCGCTCGATACCATCGTCGCCCCGAGCGGAGTCTGCGGCGCGCACTCTTTGCCGAAGGCCGGGCACTGGTTCGGCTTTTTGAGTCCCTGCAACACTTGGCCGCTGATGCACAGGCTCGACTCTTTGGTTTCGATAGACTGCACTTCGGGGAAGCGCTGCTCGGCGTCGTAATCGGCATAGGCCGGGCGAAACTTGTAGCCGCTCTGCGGGATGACGCCGATGCCGCGCCACGGGCGATCGCACGGCTCGAAGACTTGATTGATGATCGCTTGCGCCGGGCGGTTGCCGTCGCGTTGCACCGAGCGGGCATAGGCGTTCTCCACTTCGGCGCGGCCCTCTTCGAGTTGCTTGACGCACAACAGCACGCCATGCAGAACATCCACCGGCTCGAAGCCAGTGACCACGATGGGCACACGATACTTCTTCACCAGCGGCTCGTATTCCCAATAACCCATCACCGTGCAAACGTGGCCGGCCGCCAGAAAACCGTTCACCTGCACTTCGGGCGATTCCATCAGCGCGGAGATGGCCGGGGGCACGGTGACGTGCGAGACGAGCATGGCGAAGTTTTGGATTCCCTGCGCCTTCGCCTGCACCACCGCCATCGCGTTGGCGGGCGCAGTCGTCTCGAAGCCGATGCCGAAGAACACCACCGTTTTGTTCGGGTTGTCGCGGGCGATCTTCAGCGTGTCGAGCGGTGAATACACAATACGCACATCGCCGCCCGCCGCCCGCACGCTGAACAGATCGCGCTCGGAGCCGGGCACGCGCAGCATATCGCCATACGAAGCGAAGATCACATCGGGGCGCGAGGCAAGGGCGATGGCCTTGTCGATCAGTTCCAGCGGGGTGACGCACACCGGACAGCCCGGCCCGTGCACCAGATCGATCTCGCTCGGCAAAAGTTGATCGAGGCCGCTTTTGAGGATGGAATGAGTCTGCCCCCCGCACACTTCCATGATCTTCCATGAGCGCGTGGCCGCGCGCCGAATCTCGTCGAGCAGGCGCTGGGTCACCGTCTCATCGCGGTATTCGTCGATGTATTTCATGGGGGCGCTCCTTCCGGCATTATATTCGGATCAAGGGGAACGCTGATGAACGCGGATTGGAATTGATAAACGCTGATCGTTCTGATCAAAAGAATCAGCGTTCATCCGATTTTCAGCGTGTATCAACGTTCTGCATCTACGTCGTGCCGTCGGCGAGTTCGGGCATTTCGTCGGCCAGCATATCCAGTTGGCGCAGCATCTCTAGCGTGCGTTGGGCCTCGGCCTCGTCGAGCTGGCTGATGCCGAAGCCGACGTGAATGATGGTGTAGTCGCCGATCTGGATCTCCGGCAGATATTCGAGGCAGGCCTCTTTGATCACGCCGCCGAAATCCACCTTGCCCATCTTCATGCCGTTGATGTCGTAAATCTCAATCACCTTTCCGGGAATGCCAAGACACATGAGAGACTCCTTTCGCGGTTGATTAGTAATTGGTGATTAGTAATTACCACTCACCAATTACCGATCACTGACACGGCCGCCTGCCCTAACGCAATGCCGCCATCGTTGGGGGGGACGAGACGATGGGTGAAGACTTCGAATCCGTCGGCGCGCAGAAGGGCCAGCGCCTTTGCCAACAGAGTCACATTCTGAAAGACGCCGCCACTGAGGGCAACTTGATTCACGCCGTGCGATTTTCGCAACCGAACACAGACCCTTCGGATCATCGCCGCCACCCCGTTGTGGAATCGGGCGGCGATGATGGGCGGGGAGACTCCGCCGCGCCAATCGTTCACGATTTGGCGAATGGCGCTGTGCGGCAGAATGAGATCGCCGGACAGATCGAAATCGTATGCCGCCGTTTCATCGGGATCGGCAACGGCTTCCAGCTCGATGGCCGCCTGCCCTTCGTAATTGACTTCCTGCCGGAGTCCGATGATCGAAGCCGTCGCGTCGAACAATCTCCCCATGCTCGAGGTGAGCGGCGCGTTGAGTCCAATTGTTATTTGCTTTTCCACGATGCTCCGTTCGCTATCCGGCAGAGCGCGCACGGGAGCGAGATCGGAATCGAGCGGCAGGCCCGCGGCGAGCAAATGGGCGAGCGCGACTCGCGCCGGTTTGCGGGTGGCGGCGTCGCCGCCGGGGAGGGGAACGTAGGCGAGATGGGCAACGCGCTCGAAGTGTGAATATGTTGCCAGCAGAAATTCGCCGCCCCAGATCGCGCCGTCGGTTCCGTAGCCCGTGCCGTCGAGCGCCACGCCGATCACCGGATGCTCGCCGTCGAGTCCGTGCTCGGCCATGCAGGCGGCGATGTGCGCGTGATGATGTTGAACGCCGACGGCCCTCAACCCCTCGCGCTCGGCGCGGGCCAATGCGTATCGAGTCGCCAGGTAGTTCGGGTGCAGATCGTGGGCGATGATCTGCGGCTGAATGCGAAAGAGAGACTCGAAGTGCGACACGCCGCTCTCGAACGATTGCAGTGTTTCGTAGTTTTCCATATCGCCGATGTGATGGCTGAGGAAGGCGTAATGATCGCGCGCCACGCAAAAGGTGTTCTTCAGTTCGCCGCCGACGGCGAGGGTGGGCGGCGCGGCGTGCGGAAGTTTCACCGGGTACGGCGCATAGCCCCGCGAGCGGCGGATGGGTAGTTCTGCGCCCTCGAAGACGCGCATCACCGAGTCGTCGGTGCGGATGTGGATGTCGCGGTCGTGCAAGAGGAAGGCGTCGGCCAGCGGGGCGAGGCGGGTGAGGGCCTCGTCGTTGCGGGCGGCAATCGGTTCTTCGGAGAAGTTGCCGCTGGTCATGACCAAAGGATGAAGGAGGAAGGAAGAAGGAGGAAAACTAAAAAGCAAATGATGCAAAGGAGTGTAGGGGAGCATGACGCCGAGTGTGCGTTGGCGCGGGGCGACCGAGGCCGCGATGGGCGGGGTTGCGTTGCCGCGTTTCTGCAACAGTACGATGGGCCGCTGGCGCGATTCGAGCAGAGCACGCTCTTCAGTTGAAATGTAGCAGTATTGCTCGATGGCGGCAATGTCGGGCATCATAAGCGCGAAGGGTTTGTCGGCGCGACCTTTGCGGCGGCGCAGTTCGGCCACGGCCTCTTCGTTCGTTGCGTCGCAGGCCAGATGGAATCCGCCCAAGCCTTTGCCGGCGATGATTTTGCCCTGACGGAGAAGTTGTTGGGCAGTGAGAAAAGGAGATTGGAGGATTGGAGAATTCTCCAATCCTCCAATCTCTAATCTTACCTGGGGGCCGCAGACCGGGCAGGCCACCGGCTGGGCGTGAAAGCGGCGGTCGCGCGGGTCGTGGTATTCGCGGGCGCAGTCGGCGCACATGACAAAGGGAGCCATCGTCGTCTGCGGGCGGTCGTAGGGAATATCTTTGATGATGGTGAAGCGCGGGCCGCAGTTGGTGCAGTTGATGAAGGGGTAAAGGTGGCGGCGGTCGGCGGGGTCGAACAGTTCGCGCAGGCAGTCGTCGCAAATGCAGATGTCGGGGGAGATGGGTTGGAACGCGCCCGGCTCGGGCTGGCTCTCGCGGATGTCGAACTGGGTGAAGCCGTTGGGCGGCAGGGACTCGGCGGTCACGCGCTCGATGCGCGCCAGCGGCGGCGCTTCGCCGGTGAGCGCCGTGCGGAACGATTCCACCGCCGGGGGCGAGCCTTCGATTTCGATGGTGACTCCGGCGGAGGTGTTGAGCACCCAGCCGGTAAGCCCGAGTCGAGTTGCCAGCCCGTACACGAACGGGCGGAAGCCCACTCCCTGCACCACTCCGGTGACGGTGAGGCGGTGGCGAACGGTGCGAGGCGCGAGATCAGCCGACTCCCTTTGCAATGTTGCATCATCGATGATGTGCGTTGTATTGCTCATTGCTCAGTGCCAACCACTGCGCGAGGCCGATGAGGGGAGTGGCAACTGCACATGCTTGTTACATCTTCGCCCACTTGTGACTCATAATCCGTAGACTTATAACCTACCGAGAAGTTACTATAGCGGGATATGCCGAAACAGTTATCAGTCACTGAACGATTCGGACAGCGCATAAGAGAATTGCGAAAAGAGCGTGGCCTATCGCAAGAAAGCCTTGCTGAATTGTGTGGCCTCGACAGAACATACATCAGTGGTATAGAGCGTGGCTTGAGAAATGTGGCCCTTCGGAACATTGACGCTCTCGCGCAAGGGCTGGGCGTTTCAATCTCTGAGTTGTTCGAAGATGTCTGAAGTCGATCATGACCACGATACTTGAACGCTGGGGACTTGCCGCAGAAGAGCTAACGGAGGTAATTGATGATAATCCAAGCCTTCGGGGTTTTATGATCGGCTATATCGGCGAGTTCAAGCTGCGCAAACTTCTGCTTGCCGAAGAACGCATCTCACACGTTCACAAGTATGATGATCATGACAGAACGCATAAGAACGATGTGGCCATCTCATACGAAGGCTACGAGTTTACTTTCGAAGTAAAGTCGCTCCAGACGAACTCCATCAGGAAGATCGGCGATGTTTACAGCGGCGATTTTCAGTGTGACGCCAGCGACAGAAGGCCTGTCCGGTTGCCCAACGGTGAAACCGTTGAGACCACTTGCCTTTTAGTTGGTGGTTTTGACCTTGTGGCTGTGAATCCGTTTGCCTTTCGAGAGCAATGGGATTTTGCTTTTGCATTGAACCGAGACTTGCCAAGAAGCAAGAGCAACAAATACACACCTAAACAGCAGAAGTATTTACTTGCAACATCGGTCAAAATAACTTGGCCGCTACAATCCCCGTTTGCGACTGACCCCTTCCCCTTGTTGGATGAGTTGATTGCAGAAAAAGAAAGAAGACGGAAGAAACAAAAAGGCTAACGAATCTTCACAAATACCAAAAAATAGGAATGGTTCTTGCGGGCGTGAACCTGCTTTTTTAAGCGGCTCACGCTCGCGTTATTAAGCCTGACGACGACGAATAAATCTTTGGCATAGAAGCCCATGGAGGCATACTCGTTAATAAGTTCGACGTGCGTCAGGTTCTGTTTGCCGGCGCTTACCTCATCTTGGCACTTTACGATGAAGATTCCCTTCTCGCAGAGAACTCTGTGAGCTTCCTTGCCTGCCTTGAAGTATAGGTCAAGCACGGCCTTATGCCATTTGGGGCCGCCATCGCCGCCGTTCCCATCCGAATACGCATTCCTAAAACTCTTGTAACTCCCCACACCGCCGAGGTGGTCAGCGTTGCGCCTAAGCAAACCTTCCATATAGGGGGGGTCCAACACCACACAGTCTATAGACTTGTCTGAATATGGCAACTTGCGGCAGTCGACGCCGGTCTTGAGGTCGGTTGCCTTTATAATATATTTGCCTTCGGGAACATTCCGCCAAAAAACACCTTGCCCATAAGTAACATCTGCAACCAGCGAGCCCTCGGGGACATGGAGAGCAAGGAGCTTAGGGAAGACTTCAGCATTACCGTTCATATACGCAGATTGCACGACATCCGATGTGGTGATCCCGCCTTGCACTCTCTTCCGCGGATGCTCCTCACTCCACAGGCTTTCTTGCTTATATCTCCCTTCTCGTACTCGCGCGTGCTTACTCTTCTGTGCCGGCTTATATTTGGTTTCCTTCATACCATTACTGATCCTCCGCCAATCAACATTCTTAGGACTTACGCAAAACTGAGTGTTTGACGAGCAGGCAAAAAGCCGATAAGTTTGGGAGTATGCGACCCAAAACTCACAACGTCACACGCTTGGACTATTGCCAGTATCTTCTGGTCAGCCAAATCAATTATACGTTGACGAACTTTGCCGACCACAGCGAGACATTCAGCCATGATGCTCTCAATCGCTATGTGGCGGGAGAACGCCTGCCGCCGAAATTGATCTGGGACAATGTCAAAAGTCAGGTGGTCCAACCCCCCAACGGGTTTCTGGTCTTCGATGATACCGTGGCCGACAAGAACTATTCGCATGAGATCGAATTGGTGCGACGCCAGTACAGCGGCAATGCCCACCGGGTCATCAAAGGCATCGGGATTGTCACGTGTGTCTATGTCAACCCGGATACGGATCAGTTTTGGATCATCGATTACCGGATCTATGATCCCGATGGAGATGGCAAGACCAAACTGGATCATCTGCAGGACATGTTGCTGAACTGCGTTCACCAGAAGCAACTGCCATTCTGGGCGGTCTTGATGGACAGTTGGTATGCCACCAAAGAAATCATGTTGACGATTGAAAAGTGCCGAAAAATCTACTACTGTCCGCTCAAAGATAATCGTCAAGTCGATGAGTCCGGCGGCACCCAACCTTATCGCCGTGTGGATGCTTTGGACTGGACCGAGGCCGAAAAGCAACACGGCAAACTAATCAAGATCAAAGGTTTTCCTAGCCATCACAAAGTGAAACTCTTCCGGGTTGTGCTTTCTACCAAGCGCACGGACTATGTTGTGACCAACGACATGGCGCAAGACGACCCGCAGGCCGTACAAGAGGTGTGTGGCTTCCGTTGGAAGGTCGAGCAGTTTCATCGTGAAACCCAGCAACTAACTGGCTTGGAAGGTTGCTAATGTCGTAAGGCTAGGATTGTCCGCAATCACATTGCTTGTGCTGTTTTGGTTTGGGTTCGTCTCCAGCAAGTGGCCAATGAAACCAAGCAGACTGTCTATCGCATCAAACACGGGTTGTTGTCTGACTACCTCCGGCAACAACTCCGGTCTCTTAGTATTCAAATGGCTTTTGCGTAAGTCCTATTCTATCAGAACGTAAGATTAACGCAGAAAATTGGAGGAAATGACCGTGATCTGAGCGAACCGTCTCTCACCTCTCCTCAACCTGCTTCTTCACCCATTCCACCCACGCCTCCATCCCCTCGCCGGTGCGAGAGGAGAGGGGGAAGATGGGCGCGTTGAGGTTGAGCATTTCGATGCCGCGCCGGAAGTAGTCCACGTCGAAGTCGAAGACGCTCAACAGATCCGCTTTGTTGAGCACCACCGCGTCGGCGCGGGCGAACATGCCCGGATACTTGTACGGTTTGTCGTGCCCTTCGGGGGCGCTGGCGACGACGACCGCCCGATGCGCGCCCAACTCGAACTCGGCGGTGCAAACCAGATTGCCCACGTTTTCGATGAACAGCAAATCCAAATTGGCGAGGGGTAGTTGAGGGAGCGCGGTGCGGATCATCGGCGCGTCGAGGTGGCAACTGCCGCCGGTGTTGATTTGGGTGACCGGGATGCCGCGCGCGGCGATGGTGTCGGCGTCAATGCGCGAGGCAAGGTCGCCTTCGATCACGCCGGGGCGGACGCCGTCACCGAGCGCCTGCGCCGTCGCCAGAATCAGAGTCGTTTTGCCCGCGCCGGGCGAGGCCATGAGATTGAGAACGAGCAGGCCGTGCTCGTCGAAGGCGGCGCGGTTCTCGGCGGCCACTGCGTCGTTTGCGCTGAGGATTTCTTTGGCGACGTGTATCTTCATCATCCGCCTCAATCATCCACATCGATGCTCTCGACGCGGAACTCGCGCCCGCCGGTCACTTGCAAGCGGCCGCTCGCGCAGTTGGGGCAGGCGTCGGCCAGCGGGGCGCGGGCGGCGAATCGGTGGCCGCAATCCCAACAAGTGACGGTGGTCGGCTCGCGGCGGAAGCGGAGGGCCGCGCCTTCGGCCAGCGTGCCGCGGCTGAGGATGTCGAAATAAAACTGAACCGAGTCATCGACGATGCTCGATAGTTCGCCGATGACCAGATCGATGGCGAGGATGCGATGCCCCCCGGCTTGCTGAGAGGCCTCCAGCGCCACGGCCAGCAAGCCTTGGGTGATGGGAAGTTCGTGCATGTTGAAAGCGGCAGGCGCGGGCTATTGAACGGGCGCGAGCGTGTGCCCCCACTGCTTCAACTGCTCCACCACGTTGCCGACCAACGTGCCCACTTGCCGGGCCACCACTGGCGACAATTCTAACCCAATGTCGAGCAGTTCGGGCCGCACGCCCCACAGCACGATGTTGCGCGGATACACGCCTTTGAACTTGGCGGCGAACAGCATATCGGGCACGCCGATTTGATGCGGGGAGATTTTCATCGAGAGGAACGACGGCACGTCATCGCCTTCGAGCCGGAGCAGTTCGCCGGGGGCGATGTCGGCCTGCACCGCGTCCACGATGAGCAGATTTTCCACCCCTTCGAGATAATAGAGGAGGTCCAGACCCAGCGTGCCTCCATCCAGGATCAGGACCTCCTCAGGCACATGATATTGAGCGATCAGCCGCTTCACCACCGCCACGCCCACGCCCTCGTCGGCCATGAGCATGTTGCCGACTCCGAGCACGAGCGTTTTGGCGTGAGGCTCTTCTATCATGATCCTCCGTTCCGGCCATTGAAGCGGAGCAGCGGCCCCGAAAAGCCGTGCGCCGATTGCAGAGTCACTTCGTTGATCTCATTGCCCTCGAGGTTGAGCAGATGCACGCCGCAGGCCATGCACGGATCGAAGGAGTGAATGGTGCGCAGAACTTCGAGCGGCATCTTCGGGTCGGCGATGGGCGTGCCCAGCAACGCCGATTCGTACGCGCCCATTTGGCCTTTGGCGTCGCGCGGCGAGCAATTCCACGTGCTGGGCACCACCGCTTGATAGTTGAATATCTTCTTGTCTTTGATGTGGATCCAATGCCCCAGCGATCCGCGCGGCGCTTCGGTGTAGCCCCAGCCCTTCACATCGGCGGGCCACTTTTCCGGATCCCACACGTTCCAATCGTGGATGCTGAGATCGCCGCTCTTCATGCTGGCCGCGAGTTCATCCACCCACTCATTCAATTTCTCGGCGGTCACCACCGTTTCGATACAGCGGGCGGCGGTGCGCCCGAGCGTGGAGAACAACACTTCCGGTCCGGCGCCCAGCGTCTTCAGCACCGCGCCGACGACTTCCTTCACTCGCGGATGCCCGCTGGCGTAAGCCACCAGCATCCTCGCCAGCGGCCCCACTTCCATTGGATGATCGGCCAGGCGCGGCGCTTTCATCCATGTGTACTTTTTGTCGGTGTCCAAAAATTCGTAGGGCGGCTTGGGACCGCTGTACTTCGGTTTCGTTTCGCCGTCCCACGGATGCTTGCTCGCCGAGTCGTCGTCGGACTCGTACCACGAGTGGGTGATGTATTCGGCGATCTGCTGATGATCCACCGGATGCACTTTGCTCAAGTCTTTGCCCAGAATGTAACCCTGCGGCAGCCACGGGGAGCCGTCGGCTTGGGGGAAGTCGCCGTACGAAAGGTAGTTGCCCAGCCCGCCGCCGATGCCGGCCCAGTCGAGATAGAACGGGGCGACAGCCAGCACATCGGGCAGATACACTTTATCCACGAACTCTTTGGCGCGAGTGAACATGCCCTTGAGTTGGGCGATGGTGTCGGCGTTGATGGCCGCCTGACTGGTCGGGTCGATGGGTGAGGCCATGCCGCCAACGAGGTACGTTTGCAAGTGCGGGTTCTTGCTTCCGAGCAGGGCATGAGCGCGGATGACATCGCGCTGCCAATCGAGGGCCTCGAGGTAATGGGCCACCGCCATGAGGTTGGCTTCCGGGGGCAGTTTGTAAGCCGAGTGCCCCCAATAGGCGTTGGCAAACGGCCCCAACTGCCCGGTGTTGACGAAGGCGGCCAGTTTGTCTTGAATGCCTTTGAAATAGTCGGCGCTGGATTTGGGCCAGTCGGAGATCGACTGCGCCAGATCCGAAGTGCCTTTGGGGTCGGCGCTCAGCGCGCTCACCACATCCACCCAATCGAGCGCGTGCAGATGATAGAAGTGGATGACGTGATCCTGAACGTACTGAATGCCTTCGATGATGTTGCGCAGAATGCGCGCGTTGTTGGGGATTTTCACCCCGAGAGCGTTTTCAACTGCTCGCACGGAGCAGACGGCGTGAACCGTAGTTCAAACGCCTCATATGCGTTGGGTGAGCGCCCATGCCTCTCGCGGGTCGCGGCCTTTGAGGATCAACTCGATGCCCCGAAACATGGTGCTCGAGCTCCAAGCGTCGGTGACCGCGCCGCCGTCCACCTGCACTTCGATTCGCAAGTGGCCTTCGATACGAGTGATGGGATCGATTGCAATTTTTGCCATCCTATGTCCTCCTTGAAAAGTTTGTCTCAGTTCTCAGCGTGCTCCGCATTCTCGGCGGGTAAAGGCATCAAGCGCGTGATCGGCCTCCTTCCGGGAAGGGGTTGAAGTAGCGCACCACAACACCGTAGGCAAGGAAGCCGCCAGCGCCCAAACCGACGGTGATCATGATCTCGATCCACGACGGGAAGTACGGAGTCAGCGTCGGCTCGGCCAGCCCGATCCAACTGACGACCAATCGGTTGATCAGGGTGCCGATCAAAATGAACACTCCGGCCCAGAACGGCCCCGCCGAATGCCCCACCAGCCGCGAATACAAAATGCCCGCCGGGATGAGCACGCCGAGAATGATCTCCAGCCAGGCAATGACGCCGAGAGTGTCGGGCATGAGCAGCATATCCAACTCGCCCGCGCCCATCGTGTCGCCGAGTTTGACGGCGGCGTACAGGGCCAGCACCAACCCCATCGCCTGCCCGATGCGGCGGAACAATTCGCGATCCATCTTCAGCCCCCTCACCCGCCAAATCAGATTCACGGCGATGGCCGCCGTCGCCAAACCGGCCACAATGGATTGAAGCAGGAACATGAGCGGCAGGGCGGGCGACCACCACAGCGGGTGCAGTTTGTGCGGCATGAGCAGAAACAACGAGCCGAGCGAGGACTGGTGTAGCATGGAGAGGACGATGCCCGCCCCGGCGATCAAATAGATACTGCGGTGAATCCACTCGATGGGCACCCGCACGTTCCACTTTTCGAGAAAGATCGGCGCCACCTCCAGAATCAGAATCACGGTGTAGAGGGTGATGCACAGGCTCACTTCTTCCAGAAACGAGTGGAGGTTGATGAACTGCGGGTTGAAGATGTTGTAGAACTGCGGCCAGCGGCCAATGTCGAGGAAGAGCAGAATGCCCACGATGGCGTAGCCGAGAAAGCCCGCCACCACCGCCGGGCGGATCACGGCTTCGTAATGCTGACGCCCGAAAAAGTAGGTGATGAGCGAGATGGTGAAGGCCGCTCCGGCCACCGGGATCAGGAACAGATCAATCGAGATCCAAACGCCCCACGGATAGTGGTCGGTCATGTTCGTCGTCGGCCCCAACCCCACGACGAGTCGATAGATGGACAACCCAACGCCGATCAGAGTCAGCAGCAACAGCGGATAGAAGCTGGCCGGGATCGGTTTATCGGATTTGAATGGTTTGAGCAGTGCGGCCATAGTTATGCCCATCCTTCCCGCTTGGAAATGGCGCGGATACTGGCCAGGAGCAACGGGCCGCCGATGAGGATGGTGGGGAGGAAGATGTTGGCGCTCCGCTCGCTCAACGCCGGGATCGGCTCATTGCCCAGTGACGGCAGGCCGAGATTCTCGAACGGGGTGGCCGAGAGATACATCACCGACGTGCCGCCCGCATCATCTTTTCCGTACACTTTGCCGACGTAGCGATCTGGCTCCGCCGCCAACCGGCTCTCGGCTTCGGCGATGAGGTCGCCGCGCCGCCCCCAAACGAGCGCGCCTGTGGGGCAGATTTCCGCGCAGGCCGTGCCCAACCCCTTCTCCAATCGATCGTTGCACAGCGTGCATTTCTGGACTTTGGGGATGACCTCTTCCCATTCGAATCGGGGCACGTCGAAGGGGCAGGTGTACATGCAGTATCGGCAGCCGATGCAGCGACCGGCGTCGTAAGTGACGGGGCCGGTGGACGATTTCTGCAAGGCCTGCACCGGACAGCCGCTCACGCAGGCCGGGTCAACGCAGTGCATACACTGGCGCTTGACGAAGGAATAGTTTTCTTCTTCGCGGTAGAGTTGAATGAGAGTCCACGTGTCGCCGGAGAGTTCGCGGGGCGCGTCGTAGATTCCGCCTTCGCCCCCCGGCTCGGCGGTGGTGCTGTTCCACTGGCGGCAGGCGTTGGTGCAGGCATTGCAGCCCACGCACATCGTCGCGTCGTACAACATGCCGATGTAATTGTTCGGGTCGTCGCCGGTGGGTGTGGCCGCCGAGGCTGTTGCTGGCGCCAGCAACGCGCCGCCGATGCCCAGCCCGGCAACTTTTATGAAATCCCTGCGGCTGATCGATGGCATTTCGGCCTCCTATTTCTTCTCTTCCGAATTGTTGCCGCCGCTTTCGTCGGGATGATCTTTCTTCGAGAGCTGCATGTAGGCCGCCGTTCCAGCCGCGCCGATGGCCAAACCGGTGAGGCCGCCGATGAGCGCGGCCGTGGGCGGGGCAATGGTTTGCACTGGCCCCACCACCGGCGCAAAAGTGGAAGGCGCTCCGAACTTCTGGATGTCGGCGACGTTGTACAGGCCCATCTCCCAAAAGTCCGGCTCGGAGCAACCGATGCAGCCGTGGCCGGAGCCCACCGGCCAGTTGGCGCCGTCGTTCCAGCGCACCGAGGGGCAGTTGTGGAATGCGACCGGCCCTTTGCACCCCAACCGATAGAGACACCAGCCCTTTCGATGCCCTTCGTCGCCCCATTGCAGAGCAAACTCTCCGGCGTCGAAGTGGCCGCGCCGCTCGCAGTTGTCGTGGATGCGCGCGCCGTAGGCAAACAGCGGGCGGTTGAGTTGATCCATCGCCGGGAGTTCGCCGAAGGTGAGGAAGTGCACCACGGTGGCGGTGAGGTTGACGACGTTGTAGGGACAGCCGGGCAAATTGAGAACGGGTTTATCTTTCACCAAATCCAAAGTCGAAACGGCGCCGGTGGGATTGGGCGCGGCTTTGGGGATGCCGCCGAACGCCGCGCAGCTGCCCACGGCGATCACCGCCGCCGCGCTGGAGACCGCCTCATTCAGAATATCCACCGCCGTCCGCCCGCCGATGCAGCAATAGATGCCGTCTTCGGCGGTGGGGATCGATCCTTCGACGATCACCAAATGGCCGCCGGCATCGATCGTTTGCTTTTTGGCCTCTTCGGCCAAGTTGCCGGAAGCGGCCATGATTGTCTCGTGGTAATCGACCGAGAGAACGTCGAGCACCACTTCCGCCGCCGTGGGCCGCGAGGCGCGCAAGAACGACTCACTGCAACCGGCGCAATCTTGAAACTCCAGCCAGATCACCGGCGGGCGCTTCACGGCGGCCAGCGACTCGGCAATCTGAGTGGCGTAGCGCTTGGGCAGGGCCAGCGCGGCGGCCATCAATGCTGAAAACTTGAGAAACTCTCGCCGCGACATGCCCTGCCGGGCAAGATGCGACTCGAGGCCTTCAGTGAATCGATTCATAGCCTTATCTTCCTCCTTGTGCGATCAATTGAACGAGCCGTGCCTGCGGCGCAACAATGGCTGTTGCCATTATATGAGTCAGCCCTCACAAATCGGCAGAGCCAAACGGGTCAAATGTTGAGACGGAGGTATCACCTTCGCAGACCGACGCGGTGTTGGAGGCCGCGTCGGTCTATTTCATCGGCCTATTCAATCCATCCCCGCCGCACGGCTTCGGCAATGGCCTGCGCCCGGCTCGACGCGCCGATCTTCGCCAAAATTTCCTGCACGCGGCGTTTGGCGGTGGCCTCGCTCCAAAAGAATTTTTCGGCCAGCTCTTTGTTGCTCGCCCCACTGGCAATGGCGGCCAACACTTTTAATTCCTCGTCGGCCAGCCCGGCATCCTGCCGCGCGCGCTCTTGGGCCAACCGCTGATAATCTGCAAAGGCGGTGGAAACGAGCGACGGGCTCAACAATTTTTCGCCGCGCATCACCGCCCGAATCGATTCCGGCAAACTTTCGTGCGAGGCGCTTTTGAGCAAATAGCCGTGCACCCCCGCTTCCACTGCTTGCCGCAAATAACCCTCATCGTCGTAAGTGGTGAGGACAATGATCTTCACCGCCGGGTAGGAATGGCGCACACGGCGGGCGGCGTCAATCCCGTTCTGCCCTTTCATCTGAACGTCGAGCAAAAGGACATCTGCCTCGCGCCCGGCCAACGACGGAAGAATCTCACTGCCGCTGGCCGCCTCGCCCACCACCTCAATATCCGCGTTTCCCGAAAGCAAACTTCGCAGGCCGTGCCGCACCACCGGATGATCGTCCACAATGAGCACGCGAATGGGCGAAGGATGGGTCATGGCTCAATCCAGATATTGCGGCGAGGGCAGATGCAATTTGATCTTGGTCCCCTGCCCCCGCGCCGACGACACCGACAACTCCGCGCCGATGCCCTTCGCCCGTTCCTTCATCCCGATCAAACCGAGATGTTCCCCCGCCATTGTGGGCGCCGACTCCGGATCGAAACCCACGCCGTCATCCTCGATGGACACCCACAGCCGTTCGGCGGCGAAGTCGAGCGCGACCGGCGCGCGCTTGGCCTGCGCGTGCGCGGCGACGTTGTGCAGAGCCGCTTGAGCGATTCGATAGATAGCGATCTCGATCTCGTGCGGCAATCGGCGTGGGCGGCCGCTCACACTCAACGCGCAGTCAATGTTGAAGGTGACGGCAAACGTCCGCGCAAACTGTTGGAGCGCCATCGCTAACCCCAAAGCGTCGAGCGCCGGTGGATGGAGATCGTAGATCACACGCCGGATTTCGGTTTCGGCTTCCGAGAGCAATTGCTGGGCGCGAGTGAGGCATTGCGCGGCCCGTTCCGAATCGGCGGACAGGGATTGGCGGGCGGCCTGTGTTTCGTACAACGCGCCGACGATGATTTGAGTCACTCCATCGTGCATGTCATGGGCAATGCGCGCCTGCGTGTCCTCTTGCACGCGATACGATTCGCTCAACAATCTTTGGAGTTGATGCGCTTTTTCCGACAGCGCGATCTGCGCCGCTTCCAGTTCGTGTGTGCGCTGGTTGACCTTTTGCTCGAGGCTGGCGTTGAAATGGCGGACGGTGTCGTACAGCCGCGCGTTCTCCACCGACGCGCTGACTTGCCGGGCGATGGCGGCCACGAAGTCGCGCTGGTTCTCACCGAAGTGCCCGGCCTCGGGGCTGGCCAACTGCAGAAGCCCCACCAACTTGCCTTTCACTTCCAGCGGTGCGCAGGCCACCGAGCGAAAGCCTTCGCAGATGCACAGATCGGAGGTGCATCGCCCATCGTCGCCCACGTCGCTGGCAAGCAACACTTGGCGCGTCTCCACTGCCTGCCCGCACAGGCAATGGCCGGGCTTCAACTTTGCTTCCTTCTCAGCCATTTCGACGGAGATGCCGCGATGCGCTTCGAGCTGCAAGCCGGGGCCGCCGTTGCCCTGAAGGAAAACGATACCGGCGGCGGCATCAAGGGTCTCCATCGTTTTTTCCAACGCCGCCGTGAGAGTCTCCTGCAAATCGAGCGTTTGGTTGGCGGCCAGCGCTAGCGAATTCAGCGCGTCCAGTTCGGCGTTGCGTTGAGCCAGTTCTGCTTTAGAGCCAATATAGGCTTCAGCCGTCCGGCTGGCCCAGCGCAGACTGAGCCACGTAAGCGCCGGGCCGATCAGCCCCAAAACGATCAGGCCGAGCACGGTGAGCCACGGCCAACCGGCTTCTTTGATATGACGAGAGTTCTCGAACAGCGTGAAGGAGATGCCCATCACGGCCATGAGGGTGGGGATCCCCCAGCACACGACGCGCAATGTCCAAGGCAGGGTGGCACGGGGGCCCTGCCCGGCTGGCCCAGAAATTTCAGCAGTTACCTTTTTGAGGAAGTGGTTCACTGCCTTTTCGCGTGAGGTGCTTTGGCCGATGTTCTGCGAACGGTATCACGCGAAAAGGGGTGGGGATAGTGCGAGTCGTCACCCGTGGCTGCGCCGACTATCATTACACTGTTGGCGTTGGGCGAGGTCAATTCATGTTACACTTTGTTGCCAGACATACCAGCGCCTTTGTGGAAGGCTTGAATAACAAGATCAAAGTCCTGAAACGCCGCTGCTATGGGTTATCCAACATCGCACATCTTTTCCAACGCCTCTTTCTCGACCTAGAAGGCTATCGCCTCTTCGCTAACCACCCCCAGATATGACCGAATCACAGCGATTCCCAATGAGCCGTGGATCTTTCTACCCCGGCCTCCGCCGCGAGCAGTGAAGTCCTGATCATCGTCGTCGATCCGGCCCTTGCCAAACGCCTGCCCATCGAAAACGCGCAAGTGGGAGATGCGATCACCTTCTTTCTCACAGTCACCAACCCCAACTCGGCGTCGGTGTCGGGGGTGTCGGTGGATGATCCCCTCCCCTCGTTAGTGGACTTTGTGAGTGCGACGATGACGCAAGGAACGTTTTCGTACAACCCGGCCTCACACACAGTGACCTTCAACATTGGCACGATGGCCGCCGGGCAGGTCGTTGAGATTAGCGTAGGTGTGAAGGTGAACGAGCAGGGCAAGCCGCCCACGACTATGCGCAACAAAGCCCAACTGCGTGTGAACGGACAACTCCGCGCCATGTCGAACGAGGCCTGCGCAGAAGTTCTACCCGGCGCTATTCCGGGCACAGGTGTTGGCCCCGGCGCGCGAATTCCCGCTGACGATGTTGCTGTGGGCGTCTGCGTCGGCTTTGCCGTTCGTTGTGTGGCTGGGTTGGAAACGGTTGCGCAGGAGAGCGTGAAGCGCGGGGCGCTAATCGCTGTTCGCTATCCGCTCTTTTTACGGATAGACCTCAAACGTCGCGCTGGCCTCATCCCATCGGCCCCGCGGATCTACCACGCGCACGGTTACGATGAATGCTTGATTGGCAGTGATGGCCGGCAAGGGGAGGCGCAGGCGCGCGCGGCCTGCGCTGTCGGTGAGGGGGAAAGTGATTTTTTCGGCGTAGCCGTCTGATTCGATCATGCCCATCGCCGTTGCGCCATCCACGGGCGCACCCCCCAAATCGTTGACGACGATGTTCGCCGCTTGCTCTTGGCTTACCGGCAGGGCCGGAAAATCCACCCAGAGGCTGGCAGTGAGATCAGGCGCTGGGGTGGGCGCGCGTGTGGGCGCGGGCGCGGCGCAAGCCGACACCAGCAACGCGATGAGTAAAAGCCGGGCCAAGCGAAGCGAAGCGACGATAACCGATCCCTCCTCAGCGTGATCCTTTCCCGCGTGAAGAGTATACTAGCCTTCGCAGGGCCTTTCCGTAAATCTCGCGTTAATTATGGACGACCTCCAAAACCTGATTGAGTCATTTGCGCGGCAATCGCTCATCGTGCTCGGCGACGTGTTTCTCGACGAATACCTCATTGGCCGCGCCGAACGCCTCTCGCGCGAAGCGCCCGTGCCCGTGCTCGAATATCGCGCCCGTCGCCAACTTCCCGGCGGCGGCGCGAACCCGGCCATGAACGCGGCCTCGCTCGGCGCGCGGGTGAGCATGGTGGGGGTGGTGGGCGACGACGCGGAGGCCGAGCCCCTGCGCCGCCTTTTGTCCGAAGCGGGAATCGATGTGAGCGGGCTGATCACCGATCCGAGTCGACCGACGATCACTAAAACGCGAATCGTCGCCGAAGGCGAATTGCGATTCCCTCAACAGCTGGCGAGGATAGATCGACTCAGCCGACTGCCGCTCGACCCCGACACCGAAGGGCGCGTGATCTCCGCCCTGCGCCGACTCGCGCTGGAGACGGCCCCTTCGGCCATTCTTCTTTCCGATTACCGCTCCGGCCTGATCTCGCGCGCGGCGGCCGATGCGGCGCGCGAACTGGCGCACGAACGAAACCTGATTCTCGCCGCCGACACGCAGGGCGAACTCGACAAGTATCACGGCTTCTCGCTGGTGAAGTGCAATCGCGCCGAAGCCGAAGCGTTTTTCGGCCAGCCGTTGGCGACGGACGACGACGTGGCCGACGCGCTCACCGATCTCACGGTGGGGTTGCAGATTCGCAGTGTGCTGATCACGCGCGGCGCGAAGGGCATCTCGGTGGGCGTGGCCGGAGAGCCGTGCGCGCACATCCCGGCGGCCAATGCCAGCGAAGTGTACGATGTGACTGGCGCGGGCGATACAGTGATCGCCGTGGCGGCGTTGGCGCTGGCGGGGGGCGCGCACCCAACGGCGGCGGCCCGGCTGGCCAATGTGGCCGCCGGAATCGTGGTGCGCCGCTGGGGCAACGCGGTGGTGACGAGGGATGAACTGCGCGCGGAGATCGAACGCTAAAAATGAAAGCGATGGTGCTGAAGGCAATCGCCGATCTGCAAACGAATTCGTATCCGCTTGAAGCCGCTCAATGGCCCTCTCCCATTCCGGGCGAGGGCGATGTGTTGGTGAAGGTATCGGCCTGCGGCGTTTGCCATACCGAGCTGGACGAGATCGAGGGCCGCATGACTCCGCGCCTGCCGGTCGTGTTGGGGCATCAAGTGGTGGGGCGGGTGGCGGCGTTGGGCGGCGGCGCGCGTCGCTTCGCCGTTGGGGAGCGAGTGGGCGTGGCATGGATCCATTCCGCGTGTGGGCAGTGCCGCTACTGTTTGCGCGGCGACGAAAACCTCTGCCCACAATTCAGGGCCACAGGCCGCGATGTGAACGGCGGCTATGCCGAGCACATGACCGTGCCCGAAAACTTTGCCTATCGCATCCCCGACGCCTTTTCCGATGTGGAAGCGGCGCCGTTGTTGTGCGCCGGGGCCATCGGCTACCGTTCGCTCAAACTTGCCGGATTGAATGATGGGGAGAGTCTCGGCCTCACCGGGTTCGGGGCCTCGGCGCATCTCGTGCTCAAAATAGCGCGGCATCGCTATCCGCGCTCGAACGTGTTTGTGTTTGCCCGGAGCGAATCGGAGCGGGCGTTTGCGATGGAACTGGGCGCGGTGTGGGCGGGCGAGGCCAGGGAGCCGCCGCCCGAACCGTTGGCCGCCATCATCGACACGACCCCGGCATGGGCGCCGGTGATCGAAGCGTTGGCCGCGCTCGAACCGGGCGGGCGATTAGTGATCAATGCCATCCGCAAAGAGGCAGCGGACAAGCAAAGCCTGCTGAGGCTCGATTACCCCGCGCACTTGTGGCGAGAGAAAGAGATCAAGAGTGTGGCGAACGTGGCGCGGAGCGATGTGAGCGAGTTTCTGCAGCTGGCCGCCGAGATACCCATTCGGCCCGAAGTGCAGGAGTTCACGCTGGAAGAAGCGAACACGGCGCTGATGGAATTGAAGGTGAAGAAGATCAGAGGGGCAAAAGTGTTGAGGATGGAATAGACATGCCTAAAAAGAAAACAGCCGGTGTATCGCGGTTGCAGCCATCTCTTGAAAATGTCCCGCACCCGGAGATGAAATATGCCGCGAAAGGCGCGCGCGCGAAACCTCCGACCGAAAAACACGCAGACACGCGCAGTGATCTCTTCATCGTGGACAACAGCGCAGAAGAGTGGAAAGTTGCCCGCTACTTGCGCGATTGGTGCGAGATTGCTAAAGCTTTTGACATAGCCACCGGCTATTTTGAAATTGGCTCCCTTCTGGCGCTGGAGGGACACTGGCGAAAGCTGGACCACATCCGCATTCTCATGGGGGATGAAGTCACCCTCCGCACCCGCCAGGCCTTTGAGCAGGCCTTTCAGTACATTCAGGACGCGCTGGACGACAGCCTGGAACGCGAAAAGGAAAAGAACGACTTTCTCACTGGCGTCCCGGACATTGTGGCCGCTCTTGAAAGCGGGCAGATAGCCTGCAAGGTTTACACCGAGCGCAAGTTTCACGCCAAAGCCTACATCACTCACGCCAAGTTTGAAGTCATGCCGCCGGTGGCGCTGGTTGGGTCCAGCAACTTCACCTACCCCGGCCTGCACGACAATGTTGAACTCAATATCCAAATACGGCATGACGTGAATGAATTGCAAGCATGGTACGAGCGCCATTGGGAGGAAGCCAAAGACGTTACCCCCGACCTGCTCAAGGTCATCACCCGCCATACGCGGGAGCATTCGCCATTTGAAGTGTATGCCAAGGCCCTATGCGAGTTCTTCAAAGGCCACGCCCTGACGGCTTCCGAATGGGAACGAACGCAATCACAGGTTTATCCTCTCCTCGACCAGTATCAGCGCGAGGGTTATCAGGCCTTGCTGAAGATTGCCGGAAAATACAATGGCGCGTTGCTCTGCGATGGCGTGGGCCTGGGCAAGACTTTCATTGGCCTGATGCTCATCGAACGGCTGATTGAGCATGAGCGCCGACGGGTGGCGCTGATTGTGCCCAAGGCGGCGCGCAAGCCGGTTTGGGAGAGCAAATTGAAACGCCATTTGCCCGCTGTCGGCGCGGGCGGCGCCTACAGCAACCTCGCCATCTACAATCACACCGACCTCCTGCGCGGCGGCGACTACGTGGAGCGCATGGCCGAAATTCAGGCCAAGGCCGATGTCGTCATCATTGACGAGGCCCATCACTTCCGTAACCAGGCTGCCAAGCGTTATCGAAAACTGTTTGAGATGCTGGAAAGCAAGCAGGTCTATTTGCTCACCGCCACGCCCGTCAACAACAGCCTGCTCGACCTGCAACATCTGATCGAGTTGTTCTCCCAGCGCCAGGCCGACTACTTCAAGTCGGCGCCGCTCGGCATTCACTCCCTGCTGGGCCATTTCCGCAAATTAGAAACCGCGCTGGAAAAATTGACCGGCTCCACCGATGCCGAAATTTCGCTGGCCGACGCCGAGAAGGTGCTGGCCGACGACCCGCTAACGCGCGAGTTGGTGGTTCAGCGCAGTCGGGCCTATGCGCGGCAGAGTCAGGAACAGCAGGGAGTCGGTCAGACGATGTTCCCCAAACGCGAGCGGCCGCAGGTGGCCGATTACTCGCTTCAGAAAACATACGGCGGCCTGTTGGATAAACTTCGCAAAGCCTTCTTTCGGGGTGCGGGCAAGCCGCCGTTGTTGTCTCTGGCCATCTACAACCCGGTGGCTTATTCCACCGACCCGGCCAAGGTGGAAGACTTCGTGCGCGGACGGCAAGGGCAGATTGTGGGCCTCATCCGCACCCAACTGCTCAAACGGTTCGAGAGCTCCGCTGTTGCATTTCAGGCAACGTGTGAGCGCCTCCTGCTCAAACTGCTGGCATTCCTCACCGCCAATTCGCAATCAAAAACCGAGAAGGCCCGGTTGGAACGCTGGCAGGCTCAACACGCCGACCTGCTGGCCCGTGTCAGCGCCCATCACCGTTCGAGCGCCGAGGGCGATGAAGACGCGGATGCGGAGGACGACCTACTGCCGCCCGAATTTCTGGAAGCCGCCGAGACGCTTGCGCGCGCCGAATACAAAGTAGACGAGATTTTGGATGAAACGTATCTCGACCTTGACCAACTCATCATCTTCCTGAACGAACTGGAAGACCTCTCGCCACAGACCGACGACAAACTTCAGACCCTGCTCCGGCTGTTTGAGAACGACCCGTGGCTCAAAGAACGGAAGGTGTTGATTTTCAGCGAGTACATGGAAACCGCTCGCTATGTGTACGAGCAATTGAAAGCGGCAGGCATTGGCCCGACGGACCAAGTCCATAGCGGCATCGAGCGCGACCGGGGCGACATCATCACCGCCTTCTCTCCCTATTACAACGACTCGTCCAGCCGGGAGCTTAAAGACAACGGCTCGACCGAGACCCGGGTGCTGGTAGCCACCGACGTGCTGGCCGAGGGCCTGAACTTGCAGGATGCCACCCTGCTCATTAACTACGATTTGCACTGGAACCCGGTGCGGTTGATGCAACGCATTGGCCGCGTGGACCGCCGCCTCGACCCGGCAGTGGAAACCCGCCTGCTAGCGGAACATCCTGAGTTGAAAGGCACACGGGGCGTGGTGCGCTTCTGGAACTTCTTGCCGCCAAATGAATTGGACAGCCTGTTGTCGCTTTATCAGCGCGTCGCCCACAAGACTTTGCGCATTTCCAAAGTCTTTGGCATTGAGGGCCAGCAACTGCTCACGCCTGACGACGACTTTGCCGCCCTGCGCGAGTTCAATCAAACCTACGAAGGCACGCCCTCTAATATAGAGAGGATGCAGTTGGAGTATCAAGCCCTGCTCAAAGCGCATCCCGATTTGGAAGATCAATTGGCGCGTTATCCGCTTCGAGTTTTCAGTGGACGAACGCACCCCGCTGATGGGGTGCGCGCCGTCTTCTTCTGCTACAACCGCCCGGCCAAGAACGTCAGCACCGGCGAGTGGACGCTCGAAGCGGGCGACTCCCAATGGTATCTCTACGACTTTGCTACCGAAAAAATTATTGAAGATGTGGAAGGGATTGACGCCCTCATTCGCTCCACGCCCGACACGCCCCGCCGCTGTGCGTTGGACGAAAATCTGCTCCGCGAGACCCGCCTGAAGGTTGAGAAGCACATCCTCAACTCGTATCTAAAACCGGCCCAGGCCCCGGCAGGGATCAGGCCGGTGCTTACAGCCTGGATGGAGTTAAACTAATGGCAGGCCAGACCCTGATCGTCCAATCAGTTTTTGACGAGGCGGGCGATACTGGTTCGTCCGGCTACTCGTCGCGATATTTGGTTGTGGCTGGTATCGTTTGCGCGTCGTTAGAGCCACTGCGAAGATTGGTTGCGCGAACGCGTAAAACGCTGGGGAAGAAGTTGCGCAACGTCCCGGAGCTGAAAGCGCGGCATTCCACGCCCAGGCTAACGGCTCAATTTTTGGGCCGAATCGCCGAACTGGATATCGAAATCTTTGCCGCCGGTCTGGATAAGCGCGCCGTTCCCCGGCCCCAAGATCCTGAAGACTGGTACCGCCGCGCGTATGCCGAAGCCGTGCGGCAGGCGCTAGCACATCACGAGCAGATAACGCTCACGATGGACAACCGTTACACCAAGGCGGCTTTGCGCGACAAACTCGTGCAGTTCATCGCGGCCTATTCGCAGAGGTCGGGCACTGCCCTCACGTTTGTCTACGCCGACTCGCATCGGGAGCGGGCGCGGCAGGCCGCCGATGCAGTGGCCTGGAGTTTCTTTCAGAAGTACGAGCGGGGGGACGAATCATTTTACCGACTTATTGCCGGTAAGGTCAAAGGAGAGATTCTTTTGCTACAATAAAAAAACCGTCTCACCCTGGGGGCTGATTCTCACCGTTCGCGCTTGCGGCCGCAAGCGGGCTAATCGCCGACGGAGTATCACCTACTTACATAGGAGCAGCCGATCCAGGCCTTACGAGTCCGGTCTGGCCTTAGTATACGCTTGTTGCGCTCAGCCCGTCAAGCGCCATTTTGCAATTTGCAAAATTAAATGCACTCGTCAAAACGGCTAAAATAAAGAGCGCCCTTGAGGCAACAAAAACCCCCGTGGTTAGGGGGCATCGCCTAGATCGCCCGAAGGAGATCGCCAACCCGAAAGGGAAGTCTTCGGCTGAACTGATTATAATGCCGAGTCCTCAAGCGTCAAGCATATAGTGGGAGAGCCTCCATGCCCGACTACACTGCCATCCAATCCATCCGCAATTTCAAGGGCCTCATCCGCTATTTGCGCACCGAACTGGATTGGCCGGTGGACGAAGACCAGGCCGACGACCTGACCTTCGATTACGAG
>VGOW01000007.1 GCA_016875735.1 Chloroflexota bacterium
ACTCGGTATACGCCCGATGGATGGATTGTTGATTGTTGATTGCCGATTGCTGATTTGAATTTTGAGATTTGAAGTTGGAAGTTTGAAATTCCGTCGCCTGCCACACTTGCCGCTCATACTTGCCCAAGTTTTGCACCACAAACGGGCGAACGTTGGGAATGGAAAGCAATCGCTTGCGGGTGGTGTGAATGGCAAAGCGGCCCAAGTCGCACGTAATCCAGCGGCGATTAAGTTTCTCCGCTGCCGCCGCCGTTGTGCCACTGCCACAGAAGCAATCCAGCACTAGATTGCCTTCGTTGGATGACGCTTTGATAATACGCTCAAGCAAGGCTTCGGGCTTTTGAGTAACGTAATCGAGTCTTTCGATAGAACTTGCTTCGAGTTTCTTTATCTCAGTCCATAAATCTTGGACGGGTACACCCGGCGACTCGTCAAGATACATTCTCAGTCGCAACGCGCCATCTTTTGAGGAGGGAAAGAACAGCCTGCCTTCACGATCATATTGCTCCATTCTTTCCCTGTTGCATGACCAACCATTAGGGTGTGGTTTGTAGCCCTTGTACTCATATCTGAGATTTGGGCGGGGATGTGGACTCCTAAGAGTAACTGTTTGGAATCTACGATAACCTTTGGGTGTAGATTCTCCCTTCTTTAGTCGAATGTAGGAACCGTCAGAGGCTTCGGCATAAGAAAAAGTCGTTGCAATTGAGTCCTCTGAATGAGGGGTGAAGATAGGATTCCAGATATAGTTTTCATTCCTTGTGTAAAAGAATATAACATCATGGATATTGCCGTACCTGCCAGGGTCATTATGCGCCGCCGTTCGTCGCCAGATCACCTCATTAAGAAAACAATTCTCTCCAAACACTTCATCTAAGACTGCTTTCGCATAATGCCCTACATGCCAATCAAGGTGCACATAAATGCTCCCTTCTTCGGCCAGCAACTCGCGCAATAACACAGCGGTTTCATAAAACCATTGCAGGTAAGAGTCCAATCCGCGCCCCCAAGTGTCACGGTAGGCTTTTTGCTCGATGATGCTGGGCTCTTTGGTGAACGATTCGGCTTCGTCTTCGTCGCCCACTTGCACTTGAAAGGAAAAATCCGCGCCCACGTTGAAGGGCGGGTCAATGTAAATCAAGTTGACCTCCCCCGCGAATTCGTCCAACAGCGAAGGCAGGACGTACTTTTTATCGCCCCAAATCAGCCGGTCCCGCCATTCGGGGTTGCGCCCCGCGCTGAACAAATCGAACGCCCTCTGCCGCTCTTGCGCCGACTCGTTGATCGTCTCGACGGTTTGAAACGGCAGGGCGGCGCGCAAGGGCGGGACCTTCTGGCCGTCTTTGTCGTATTTGCCTTCCCAAATCAGTTCGGTCATTCAGCCTCCAAGCCTCCACAGACCCTAAGGGTCTCGGTGACGGAGAGTATAGCGTGAAGGGAAAGCGCGGGCAAACCCGGCCGCGCAAAATAACCGCCCATGATTCGACAACCCGCAATCGCTCTGGTAGAATGCGCCTCGTTGCCGCCGTAGCTCAATCGGCAGAGCAAACCATTCGTAATGGTTAGGTTATCAGTTCAATTCTGATCGGCGGCTCTTGCAGCGTTCCTCGATGCGGCAAACATCGGCAGGAACGCTTTTTGCCGCAAGCCCAGTAATGGCTGACGAATTATTGCCTTCAGGCGCAACAATCCACTGGGATACCACTGAGCGCCGCGCTCGCGAATCCCAGCCAAACCGCTACGACGTTTTCGTTCTGGTTAAGTGCCGATGCGGAAAAGAGCGTTGGACGAAACGCAGCCGCATCATGGATGCGAAACGCAACAACAGCTACACCGGTCTTTGCTACGATTGTGTTGTGGTCGAGAATGGTCAGAAGTACGGGCGGCCCAATTTGCCAGAGTCGCGCCCGCCGGATTGGGCTGATGCTATTCGAGGTGAAAATAACCCGCAATGGAAAGGCGGATGGACAACCAAATCAGGCTACATTTACATCTATCTGCCGGATCATCCGAATGCAAACAGCGATGGGTATGTTGCCGAGCATCGCTTGATCATGGAAGAACACTTGGGCCGTTATCTTACTCCCGATGAAGTTGTCCACCACATCAATGGCCTTCGCTGGGACAATCGTTTAGAAAATCTTGAAGTGCTCGATAAGCACAAACACCATCATGCTCATAAGCCGCCGACTCTCGCTGAGATTATCAGAGCACTGCTTGAGCGGGGCGGCTAGGCATATTAACGATATCAATCCGTCGCGCCAGCCCGCACCGGCTGGCGTTTGTATGAGTGAGGTCAGATAACATGCAAAGTCGCACCGCGCGATGGCTCATCCCCATCGTCATCCTCTTCGTCGTGGCCGCCTGGCTGGCCTGGCCGGCCAACTCCCGCATCACCATCCCTCTCGGCGACAACGCCTTCGAGCGCGACATCCCCGTGCGGCAAGGCCTCGACCTCAAAGGCGGCCTGCAAGTGTTGCTCGAAGCCGATCTCGATCCCGGCCAAACCATCGACAGCGGCGCCATGAGCGCCACCATCGGCATCGTCGAAAGCCGCGTCAACGCCCTCGGCGTGGCCGAGCCGCTCGTCCAGCAATCGGGCGACCGCCGACTCGTCGTCGAATTGCCCGGCCTCACCAACCCCGAACAGGCGCTGGTTCTGCTCAAGCAAACCGGCCTGCTCGAATTCGTGGACACCGGGACGGATTCTTTGCCGGAGGGCACGATCATCCAAACTGATTTTGGAAAGACAGCGACCCCGGCGGAGGCCGCCCCCACCCCCGAACCCACTCCCGCCGGTCCCGTCTATCACACCATCATGACCGGCTCGGCCTTGCGCTCGGCAACGGTGCAAACCAACACCGGCGGAGTCGTCGTCGCCTTCACCCTCACCGACGAAGGCAAAAAGATTTTCGGCGATCACACCACCGCCAACGTCGGCAATTTCCTCACCATCACTCTCGACAAACGCGTGATCTCCAGCCCGCGAATCAACAGCGCCATCACTGCCGGTGAGGGAATCATCGAAGGCAACTTCACCATCGACGACGCGAACAATCTTGCCCTCAACCTGCGCTACGGCGCACTGCCCGTGCCCCTGCGCATCGCCGAAAGCCGCACGGTGGGCCCCACCCTCGGCGAAGACTCGGTGCGCAAGAGCGCCATCGCCGGAGCCATCGGCCTGGCCACCGTGGCCGTGTTCATGATCCTCTACTATCGCCTGCCGGGCATCCTCGCCGTCGTTGCCCTGCTCATGTACGCCACAATCACCTTTGCCCTCTTCAAACTCGTCCCGGTCACCCTCACCCTGCCGGGCATCGCCGGGTTTGTGCTCTCGGTGGGTGTGGCGGTCGATGCGAACATCCTCATCTTCGAGCGGATGAAAGAAGAACTGCGCGGCGGCAAAAAACTGGTCAGCGCCGTCGAGGAGGGCTTCCGCCGCGCGTGGTCGTCCATCCGCGATTCGAACATTTCAACGCTCATCACCTGCATCATCCTGTATTGGTTCGGCAGTCAGTTCGGGGCGAGCGTGGTCAAAGGCTTCGCCCTCACGCTGGCGCTGGGCGTGGGCGTGAGCATGTTCACTGCTATCGTCGTCACCCGCACCATGCTCCACGCCGCGCTCGACAACATCGACTTCTCGGAACGGCATTCGTGGTTCGGAATATAGCTATGTTCAACTTCGTCAGCAAACGCTACTGGTACTTCGCCCTCTCCCTGCTCATCATCGCGCCCGGCATCATCGGAACGATTGTGTGGGGCTTCCCGCTTTCGATTGATTTCACTGGCGGCTCGCGCATGGAATTGCAGTTCTCCAACGCCACCGCCGCCCAACTGCAACCGGCCGACTTCAAAGCCATCATGGCCGAGTCCGGCTTCGGCGACAGCATTGTGCAAACCGCCGCCGACAACGTCATCATCATTCGCACCAAAGCGTTGGATGACGCGACCCGAAACAGCATCGTCGCCAAGTTTCAGGAAAAATATGGAGAGGTGGTCGTCCGCCGATTCGATAACGTGGGCCCCACCGTCGGCGCAGAGGTGACTCAAAAAGCGGGCATCGCCGTCGGCCTCGCTTCCATCGGCATCTTGCTCTACATCACCTACGCTTTTCGCGGCGTGCCGCACGCCTTCCGTTACGGCACGACGGCCATCATCGCCATGTTGCACGACGTGCTGGTGATGGTGGGCATGGCTTCCATCTTCGGCAAGTTTCTCGGCTGGGAAGTGGATGCGCTGTACCTCACCGCCGTGCTCACCGTCATCGGCTTCTCGGTGCACGATACCATCGTGGTGTTCGACCGCATCCGCGAGAATCAGAAAGTTCACCGCCGCGCCAATTACGAGGAAGTGGTCAATCACTCCATCGTGCAAACGCTCGATCGCTCGATCAACACCCAACTCACGGCAGTGTTCACCCTGCTGGCGCTGGCGCTCTTCGGCGGGGTCACCATTCGCCACTTTATCATCATCATGCTCATCGGGTTGATCAGCGGCACGTACTCTTCAATTTTCAATGCCGCGCAACTGCTGGTGGTGTGGGAGAACGGCGAGATCGGGCGGCTGTTCGGGCAAGGCAAAAAGGCAGAAGCAACGCCGTAGCGCTGAAAGTGAATCCGCAGATTTCGTAAGTGACTGTCACCGGCCTGATACGCCTAGAAAAGCAGGGTACAGGTGGCCGGTGACAGTCACTTTTGCAGATCCGATCTTTACCGCCCCTTGAACTGACTCGCAAACTGCGCCGTGAGCGTCAAATACAAATCGCCGTAAGTCGTGCCCGGCTCGATCTCGCTCCCCTCGATCCACTCGTTGAACGAGTGTACGATGATCATATCCGGGCTGGCGCCGATGGCGGCGTTGAACGTGGCTTGATAGTATGAGCCGCCCTGCCGGTCGCGGGCAAAGGCCGCCGACGGCACACGCAGATCGGGCCGCCCGGCAGATCGTGTGTCATCCCAGCCCGGCATGATCGTCCCCACCCACAATTTCGTCTGCCCTGTCTTCTTTTCCCAACTTCGAGTCCAGCCTGCCCACGTGGGCGCTTTGGCATACGAGCCCGGGCAACACGCGTGATCGATCTTGTAAACGTACAGCCCGTCGAAGACGCTCAAGTATGACGGGTCGAGTCCCTCGGCGATCCACATCGCCCCGTTGCCCGGATCGACGTCGGCGCGGATCGAGCGCCATGCTTCCACCGCGCTCGACGTTCCCTCCAGCGGCACGCGTTGCATATCGGCAAAGAAGATCACCGGCTTGCCGTTGATCCGCAAGAAGTTCGAGTGTTGCCCATACGCGCCGATAAGGTAGCGCAAATTGTCCACCACCATTTGCCGGTTCGCGCCGGGCAGGATGTGCGTGAGAAACGTGACCGTCGAGCGGAAGCCGCCCGGTGAGTTCGACAACACGTTACTCAAATTGGTGTCGGTGCGGTTGCCCTGCTGAAACCAATGCACGGCAAAGCCATCGAGCCCGGCCTGCTGCGCCCAACCGATGTGCCGCTGAATCGTTTCAGTGTGATCGGAGTTGTATTGCACCGTCGGCAAATCCCACGTTGCACCCTGACCCCAAAAGCCTTCGTCGTACCACGGAAAATAATTGGCGATGATCAACTTCTCGCCGCCGGTGCGACTCGCGCTCGATGCGGCGGCGGGCGCCGACACCGCCGCCGAGGCAGTGGGCGCGGCGGGCGCGGCTCCCCCGCCCGACCCGGACACGATCAGCACTTGGCCGACTCGGATAGTGTTGCTCGTCAGCCCATTGGCGCGTTTGATCGCATCGACCGTTGTGCCGAACTTCACCGCGATGCGATACAACGTATCGCCGCTCTGCACGGTGTATGTTCCGCTCGACGCCGAAGCGGGCGCGGGCGTGGAAACGGGTGTGTTGCCGGTGATGGTCGGCGCGGCGGGGGCGGCTCCCCCGCCGGGAATGATCAACTGCTGTCCGACGAAAATCGTCGTGCCGCTTAATCCATTCGCCGATTGAATCGCCGCGACGGTCGTGCCGCAGTTGAGCGCAATGCGATAGAGCGTGTCGCCGCGTTGAACGGTGTGCGGCGAGGCGCACGCGGCGAGGGTGGGGGCCGCCTGCCCGGCGCACAACGCGATGATGAACAGCGCAGTGGCGATGCGAGTGAGTCTGATCATGATCCGATCTCCTTCAGACTCATTATAGAGGGGCGAGCAGAGCCTCAATGATAGGAGATCGGTCAGGCTAGCGCGCGAGCCAGTTTTTGATTTCGGAGTCGAAGAGGAGGAGCGCCACCGCGCCAATGACGAGGAACGGGCCATAGGGGATGGCGGTGAATAGGTTGTATCGGCGGCGAAGAAAAGCGATGAGGAGGTACAGCGATGCGCCAATGCCGCCGCACACGACGGCGATGAAAAGCGCGACGACGATGCCCGACCACCCGACCGCCAGCCCGATCACACCCGCCAGATTCACATCGCCGCCGCCGAAAGGAATCTCGGCGAGCGGCTGGCCGCGCAGTCGTCCGGCGATTGCGCCGAACGCCCAGCCGAAAAGATAGATGGCGTACACAACGGCAAAGCCCACCGCGCCGCCGACGAGAACTTTGGAAAGTTCGCGCTCTGCGCCGAAGAGGCTGTAGAGCGCGGCGATGAGCGCGGCGGGGAAAACGGTGACGTACAGAATCAGCCGGTGTTCGAGATCGATGACGGTGATGAGCAGAAGGCACTCAAGCAGCAGCGAAAGCAATCCGAATTTGACCGTGAGGCCGAACCGCTCGAAGAGATAAACCAGCATCGCCGCCGAGGCAATCTCTACAACGACTCGCCGCCACTGCATCGGCGCATCGCATTGGGCGCACCGCCAACGCCGCACAACGAGCGCGAACAGCCCGACCCATTGCGAACGGTGGTACGGGAAACCGCAGTGGTGGCAATGCGGCGCGAGAGGGCGAACGCGCTGAGGCAAATCGTCGGCGAGGCTGTTGATGATCAGCCCGGCGAAGAGGCCAGCGACGATGAGGGCAAATTGAATCATGCGCGAGATTTTCAGTAGATCACGAAGCAAGGAGCGCTCAGAGCGAAGCCGCATCCTTCGACTACGGCGCGAATAACACGCGTCTTCTCTCAGGATGCTTTTGCGATCCATTGATTATAGACTGATATGCTAGAATCGCGGCATGGCTCAGTCTGCAACTCCGGTGAGCAGCTTCCCCGACCGTGACCGTTTGAGCGTGGTGACGGCGGTGATCGTGCTGGCCTATGCGCTGGCGCGGTTCGTGGAGATTCCGTCGAGGGAATTCACCGCGACTCTCTTCGGCTCATCCATCGGCGTTGAACTGAACGGCCAAGTGGCGCTGTTGTTGATGATCGCCGCGCTGATCAGCACCGGCTCGGAAACGTTGATCCGCAGTCACCCCCGGGCCGAGAGCGGATACGGGCGCAACGCCCTGCATTGGATTCTGCCGGGGGCCGCTTCGCTGGCGCTGGGGCTTTGGCTCAATCTCGCGCCCATCGGGCCGGTGTGGTGGTTGGGGCTGGCCCTCAGCGCGTTTCTGCTCGTCCTCGTGCTAGTCGCCGAATACACGGTGGTCGATCCGAACGATCCGGCGTACCGCGCCGCCGCGCTCGGCCTCACGGCGCTCACCTTCATCGTCGCGCTGGCGCTGTTCGGCTGGATTCGTTTCACTGGCGCGCGCGCCGCGCTTTCGGCGACAGCCACTGCGTTTCTTTCCGCATTACTGGCTTTGCGTTTGCTCATGCTCAACGGCGGCGCGTTCGGGCGCAGCGCCCTCTATTCGGGCGTTGTGGGGTTTGTGCTGGCGCAAGCCATGTGGGCGCTGAACTATTGGCGAGTGACTCCCACCGGAGCGGGCCTGCTGTTGCTCGTTCTGTTTTATGTGGCGCAAGGGCTGGCGCAACAGCACCTCGTCGGGCAACTCACGCGCCGCGCGCTGATTGAGTTCGGCGTCGTCGGCCTCATCGGCGCAGTGATCGCGCTCAGTTTGGCGAGGCCATAAAAGGCAAAACCATCCGGCTCTTCACAAAAATGAGGAGCCGGATTTTTGATTCACGGTGTTGCGGGCGCGGGGGCCTGACCGGGCGTGGGAGAGGGCGGGGAGACCGAAGTGGGTTCGGGGGTGGGAGACGATGTGGCGGTTGGGGCGAGGGTGGGAGGCGGCAACAACGTAGGCGTGGGCGGTTGTTGAAACGAGAGATCAGAAAGCAACGGCGAGAGCAACATGCTCAGCACCACCACGATTCCGAGAAACGCCAACAGTTTCGATTGGCGTGACATCGGCTTGTTGGCCCGGTAAGATTTCTTGCTCATCGCCGCGATTATAACACCGTCACTTGTTTTGGCCGCCCGACTGCGCGGCTAACTTGGCCTCGCGCCGTTTGGCTCGCCAGCCAATCAGCCGCTCGGTGCCGTTCATGAGCCGCTGAATGTTGGGGCGCAGCGCCCACACCTGCAAAACAAAAATAATGATGCCATACGCCACGTATTCCCACGGGCCGCCAAAGTAAATCGCGCGCACGGCAAAAATAACGGTGGCGATCAGCCCGGCCGACAGGGTGGCCACCGAAGCATAGCCCACGCCAAAAAGGATGAGCGCGCCGACGGGCACGATGATCAGCCAGCTCCAGCCCCACAACCCGCTGGCCGCTCCCACCGAAGGGGCGCCGCCAGCCCCGCCCCCGAACTTCAACCGGGTGCGGCCAGTCTCGTCGGTGACGCGCTCGGCGAGAAACAGCGAATAGTTATGGCCGACCACCGACATGGCGCCCGCGATCACTTCGGCCCAATGCCCGCCGCCGGTGAGGGTGCGCGCCAGCACAACCGCGAATGTGCCTTTGAGAATATCGAGCAGAGCCGTGAGCAGGCCGGCGCTAATGCCCGCCGCGCGCATGGCATTGGTGCCGCCGGTGCGGCCACTGCCCACCTCGCGCACATCCTTGCCCGACATCACCCGCACGATGATCACCCCGAACGGTATCGAGCCGAGAAAATAGGCGACCACCACCGATACCACTGCAAGCACAACGCTCATGAATACCCTCCGCAAAAATGTATTCGTCACCCTGCACGGAGTTTAACCCTCACTGCCGCGTTGGGTTTCACTTTTCGATCCGCAAATCGATTTCGCGCGCCGCGCCGTCCCTGATCTCGAACGCCCGCGCCTGCCACCCGCCCTCGCCGGGCGAACAGATAATGTAGGCCGAGTCCGGGTAATAGGCTTCGGCGATGTCCGTCGCCGAGGGAGTCGGCGGCCCGGCAGGGTGCGAGTGAAAGATGCCCATCAGTTCCCAACCCCGATCCTCGATCTCGATCAGGGTGCGGATCAGTTCGCCCGGCTCCATCGAAAAGCGTGTGGGGCTTGCATCCGCGTTGGACACACAATACACGGCCAACGTTTGGCCGACTTTCCCGCCGAGCAGGCCGCAGGCTTCGTTGGGCAATTGCGAATCAAGATGGGTCGTGATGGCTTGCCACTGCGCGGCAGTAAGTCCGATCATTAGAGAACGATTATACCCCTTTGACCCATGTGATCTTTCCGAGTAAGATTCTCGCAAGCATACTCGTCTAAGTCAAAGAGTTGGAGTTCGATGGTTCGCAAATTTACTCGGCGTGAGTTTCTCAAGTTATCGTCTATCGCCGTCGGCGCGGCGGCTCTGCCCACCCTGCCGCCCGCCGATCTGCGGCTCGGCCCGACTCTCACCCGGCTGGGCCGGGTGACGATCACTAAAGCGCAGGTGATGGATCGGCCCAACCGTTTGGCGGCTCGGCTGGGTTTCAAAGATCGCGACAGCATTCTGGAAATTTATCGCGCCGTCGTCGGCGAGGGATTCTTCCCGCACAATCACGTGTGGTTCGAGATCCCGGAAGGTTTCATTTATTCGTCGCTCGTTCAGCCGGTGAAGAACGAGCCGCAGACTCCGCTGGCCGCTCTTCCCGGCGACGGCTTCTACGGAGAACTCAGCGTCCCCTATTCGGATGCGCGCGCCGCCGCCGATCCCAAAGCCGAGATCGTGTACCGTCTCTATTACAGCGCGGTGTTCAAGATCGATAAGATCGCCACAGCCAGTGATGGCAGTGTTTGGTATCACGTTGAGGATGATCAGAACAGCCACTATTGGGCTGAGGGCAGGCATGTGCGTCTCGTTCAGCCGGATGAGATAGGGCCGATTTCGCCGAACGCCGCCGAGAAGCGCGTGATCGCTAACGTGGAAACGAACTGGCTTTCGGCGTACGAAGGCAAGACCGAAGTCTTCCGCACTCGCATTGCTTCGGGCGCAACGTTTTTCGATCCAAGCGGCGGCGAGGGAGTCACCCTCACGCCGGGCGGCGCGCACCCTATTCATTGGAAGCGCATCTCACGGCACATGGCCGGCGGCGTCACCCCCAACGGCTACGATTTGCCGGGCGTGGCGTGGGTGTCGTATTTTTCTGGCGGCGCGTCCATTCATTCGACGTATTGGCACAACGATTACGGCCGGCCGCGCTCGCACGGTTGCCTCAACTGCACGCCCGAAGCGGCCAAGTGGCTGTTCCGGTGGACCACGCCGGTGGTGGATTACACGGTGGGCGATATTCATGTGGAGTGGCCGGGCGGCACGCGGGTCGAGATCAAAGGATCGCCGCCGCCGCTGAACAGCGACTCTGGAGGCTGACTCTTTTATGGACGCAAGCAGCATTTCGCTGGGGTTGGCAGTGCTGGCTGGCATGGCCTCGTTCCTTTCGCCGTGCGTGCTGTCGCTCGTCCCCGCATACATCGGCTATCTCGGCGGGCGGGGAGTTACAGCCAGCGGAGCGAACGCCGTGGGCGGCGTGCAAACCGCCTCGAACCGTTGGCTCACCTTCACGCACGGGCTGGCCTTCGTCTCCGGATTCAGTTTCGTGTTCATCTTTCTCGGCATCTCGGCCGGCCTGCTCGGCATGGTATTCGGGCAAGCCAGTTTTCAACTCAACGGCGTCGTTTACGATCTGCGCGACATCGTCGCCAAAGTGGGCGGGCTGGTGGTCATCGTCTTCGGCCTTCACACTATGGGCGTCATCACCATTCCCTTCCTCGAATACGACACGCGCAAACAAGCCGACATCAGCCCCAACATCAGTTATCTTTCGTCGGCGATGATGGGCGTGTTCTTCTCAGCGGGATGGTCGCCGTGTGTGGGGCCGGTGCTCGGCGCACTGCTCACCCTGGCCCTCACCGCCGAGGGCGTGGGCCGCGCCGCGTGGCTGCTCAGCGGCTACTCGCTGGGGCTGGCGATTCCGTTTCTCATCGCCGCCTTCGCCATTGGCGAAATGACCAACGTCATCCGCCGCTACCGAAAATACACGCGCTACGTTTCCATCGCCACCGGCGCTGTGCTGGTCATCGTCGGCGTCCTTCTGCTCTCCGGCGCACTGCAACGACTCGCCGGACTCGGATCGTTCATCGATTTCGGAATCTAAGAAATGGAAACCGGCGACTCGACACGCGCCACACTGCTCATTCTCGGCGGCGGCCTGCTGATCGGGTTGACGATTGGCGCGCTCGTCCTCTTCGGCTTCCCCTCACTGCCGCCCGCCACTGCGGGGGGAACGGCCTCGGGTGGGACGGCGGCTCCGTACACCGGCTCGCCCGCCCCCGACTTCACCCTCGAAAACATCAGCGGGCAAAAGATCACCCTGAGCAAATTGAAGGGCAAGCCGGTGCTAATCAATTTTTGGGCCACGTGGTGCGGCCCGTGCCGCATCGAAATGCCGGCCATCGAAGCCGCGCGCCAAAAATACAAAAGCGAAGGGCTCACCGTTCTCGCGGTGGGCGCCGACGAGCCATTGAAGGATGTGACTGCCTTCGTGAACGAGCTGGGGCTGACGTTCGAGGTGCTGATGGATCCCGGCCTCACCGTCAACGACATGTATCGCATTCAAGCCTACCCCACCAGTTTTTTCATCGGGCGCGACGGCGTGATCGCCTCTCTGCAAATCGGCTTGATGTCCGAGTCTCAACTCGAAGAAAATCTGGCGAAGATTTTGGCGAAATGATCGCCGTGACTCTGTATACCAAACCCGGCTGTGAGTTGTGCCGCGAAGCGCGGGACGAGTTGGGCGCTCTCGCCGCCGAGTATCCGCACCGCGTCGCCGAAGTGAACATCCTCGACGACGCGAAACTCTTCGAGCGATACAAACACAGCATCCCCGTCGTGGTCATCGGCGAAACGCGGCTCGTCTATCCATTCTCATCGCTCGATCTCCGCGCCGCCCTCCACTCCAACTCTCGACTCGACCTCCCCGCACATGACCCCTAAACCCGTCACTGGCCGCCAACGCGATTTCGTCATCTGGCTCGACAAACAAATATACGCTTTCGCCAAACACTGGCTGGCCGTGTTCAACGTCGTGGTGCTCATTTACGTGGGCCTGCCCTTCGTCGCTCCGGCGTTGATGAAAGCCGGGCTGACCGCGCCCGCCAATTGGATCTACACCGCCTACTCTCCGCTCTGCCATCAATTCGCGTTTCGTTCGTGGTTTCTCTTCGGGCCCAAAGCCTATTACGAATCCGCCGAGTTTCAACAACTCACCGGCATCGATCCCTACGATCTCGTTCAGCGGTGGGCGGCGAAAACTTTCGTGGGCAACGAGGCGATGGGATTCAAAGTGGCCTATTGTGAGCGCGATGTTGCCATTTACGGCGCAATTTTCGTCGCCGGGCTGATCTTCGCCGCCGCGCGCGCGCGGGGCTACCGAATCAAACCCGTCCATTGGATCATTTACGGCATCATCGGCATCGGCCCCATTGCCCTCGACGGCTTCAGCCAACTGCTCTCGCAACCGCCATTCCACTTGTGGGCCTTGCGCGAAAGCACTCCCCTGCTCCGCACCCTCACCGGCTTCCTCTTCGGCGCAATGAACGTGTGGTTGGCGTATCCGTACGTCGAAGAATCGTTCGGCGAAATCAAGATCGAACTTGAGGCGAAGTTGTCGCGGATCGGAGTGTTGAAAATGGCGAATGATAGATGACCGCTTCGCGTGACGAAGCAGATTCGTCCTTCGTCCTTCGTCCTTCGTCTTTCATCCTTCTTCCTTCCTCCTTCATCCTTCCATGCGCGCCCACACCGCCAACGGCCTCACTTTCTTCACCTTCGAGTCGTTCCCCAACGGCTCGCTCACGCACGCCATCTTTGCCCGCGCGGGCGGCGTCAGCCCTCAGCCGTGGGCCTCGCTCAACATGAGCATCAGCACCGGCGACTCGCTGGAGAACACTCGCGCCAATCGCGCCCGCGCCTTCGACGCGCTCGGCCTGCCCTTCGACAGCATGGCCGATGTGTGGCAGGTTCACGGAGTGGAAACGGTTCGCGCCGACGAGCCGCGCGGAGGCCGCGACCCGATCAAAGCCGATGGGTTGATCACCGATCGGCGCGGCGTGGCGCTCTTTCAACGCTTCGCCGACTGCGCGCCGATTCTGCTCTTCGATCCGAAACGCCGCGCGCTCGGCATGGTTCATGCGGGCTGGCGCGGCGCGGTGAACCGGGCGGCGGCCTCCCCTGTGAAAACAATGATGGAATCGTATGGCAGTCGCCCCGCGGATCTCATCGCCGGGATCGGCCCGTGCATCGGCCCCGATCATTACGAAGTGGGCCCCGAAGTGGCGGATGCCGTCCGCCGATCCTTCCCCAACGCCGACGAATTGCTGATCACCCAAAACGGCAAAATCCATTTCGATCTGTGGGCCGCCAATGCGCGCGCACTGCGCGAAGCCGGAGTGGAACAGATCGAGATCGCCGGGCTGTGCACCGCCTGCCACACCGAGCATTTCTTTTCGCACCGCGCCGAGTCCGGGCGCACCGGGCGCTTCGGCGCAGTGATTGCGTTGAGATAGGATCCACGAAGGCGCACGAAGCCACATCAACATCCCCTTCGTGATCCTTCGTGGACTCAATGGCCGCATGTCGTCGTTAGCCGATCGTTACTCACACACCCTCGACCGAATCGCCTCCGCCGCCCGCCGCGCCGGGCGCAACCCCGAAAGCGTCAAACTCGTGGCCGTGTCCAAAGGGCGCGCGCTGGCCGACGTTTATGATCTGCACGCGCTCGGCCAGCGCGACTTCGGCGAGAACCGCGCCGAAGAGGGCGGTGATAAAATAAACGCCGCGCGCCGCGATCACAAAATGATCACGTGGCACATGATCGGGCACGTACAGCGGCGCAAGGCTCGCGATGTGGTCGCCGATTTCGATTGGGTGCATTCGGTGGACGGCGTCCCGCTGAGTGAGCGATTGAATCGCGCCGCCGGAGAGATCGGGCGCAGACTGCCGATCCTGCTGGAGTGCAACGTCTCCGGCGAAGAGAGCAAATACGGGTTGGCCGCCCACCGCTGGGACTCCGACCCGGCCCAGTGGGAAGCGTTGTGCGCCATCGTCGGATCGATTCTCGCCCAACCGAATCTTCGCCTGCGCGGGCTGATGACGATGGCCCCCATCGTGCCCGATCCGGAACTCGCCCGCCCCGTCTTCCGATCACTGCGCGCACTGCGGGATCGGTTTGCGGCGCAGTTTCCATCGGCGGAATGGGGCGAACTCTCGATGGGCATGACCGACGATTTTGAAGTGGCAATCGAAGAAGGCGCGACCCTCGTGCGAATCGGGCGAGCCATCTTTCAACCGCAGGAATAATCTTGGATATGGCAAACACTCTTATCTCTCTGATCAATCTCGCCGCCACCGTTTTCTCTCTGCTCATTCTGGCGCGCGTGCTCTTCTCGTGGTTTCGCCCCGACCCGTACAACCCGGCGGTCAAATTCGTGTACGACGTGACCGAGCCGATCCTCGCCCCCATCCGAAACTTCCTGCCGCAGACGGGCATGATCGACCTCAGCCCGATGGTGGCCTGGCTGTTAGTTGATTTCATCATCGTGCCCATCCTCGTCACGTTGGTGCGCTCTTTGTTTTGATATTACAATGTTCGCCACCGCGCGCCGTGCTACATTGAAACCGGTGTGGGTGAGTGATTTTGGGCTTCATTTCACCGCCGAGTGCGCCGAGTTCGTAGAGAAAAACCAAAAGAAACTCTGCGCTCTCTGTGTGCTCCGCGGTGAAAACTCCTAATCCGCCAGAGGTCGATATGAGTGAACACAAATCTCAGTTTGGCCAAGGGACGGGCGGCGCGGCTCTGCCGGTGAAGGTTGTGCCGCGGGCGAGCAAAAACGAAATCGTCGGCGTGGGAACGGATGGCGCGTTGAAGATTCGAGTGACGGCGCCCCCCGTGGAAGGCGCGGCCAACGAAGCCGTCATCGAACTGCTGGCCGATGCGCTGGGCCTGCCCAAATCGAACTTTGATATTGTGGCCGGGCTGACCAACACCAACAAACTGGTGAGCATCATCGGCATGAGCCCGGCGCAGGTGGATGAGAAGTTGAGGCAGAAAGCGGCCAAACCGGCCAAAGCAAAGAAACCGGCGAAGGCGGCCAAAGCAAAGCCGAAGGCCAAAGCCAAAACCGCAAAGAAGAAAAAGAAGTGATGACGAAGAGGATCGAAAACGGCGCAACGTGTGCGCCGTTTTTTTGATTCATGCGAGGGGGAGCATCAACGTTTCTTCTTCCCTTTTGCGGCGGCCTTTGCCAAATTCTCCTTCACCCGAAACTTCACGATTTTGCCTATCAAACCGAGAGGCATGGGTTTGTCCAATGGGAACCTCACCGAGCCTTTCCCACCTTCATAAGCCGACAACTCTTTCTTGAACTTCTCGATCCCTGTCGGCACGGGGTAAAACCCGATATGATTTTGGAAAGCGGCAAAGTGAACCAAGTTGCCTTTCAGGGTGAAGGTCGGCATTCGATACTTGATCGTCTCTTCCGCGTCCGGCGCCGCTTTCCGTATCGTCGTCCTTATCTTTTCCAGAATCTCTTGAACATCCGGCGGGAAGCCGGCAATGTAGTCATCGATGGTCTTGGACGCTGTTGGCGAAGTTTTCATGTTTTCCCTTCGTCGCGTGCGGGTTATGCTGAGGCGGTGATGAATGCAGCTAGCGATACCGCTATTTGGCGAAAGTCTTTCAGGCTCTGCTTATCCATGGTCACCAAGGAAGCCCCCAAATCCTGGGCCAGCGCCACAAACTCGCAATCATAAGCCGAGCAGGTGCTTGCCGCCGCGAGCCTCAGCACATGCCGCGAGTCGACTTCATACTCTTGATCCTCCATCAGAGCAAGTGCTTCGTTCATGATCTGTTGGCTTGCTTCCAGCGATAACCACCCTTTTCGAACATAGAGCGCAAGAACGTTACGAAATTCGCTTCGCCACAGCATTGGCGCAACCCACTGTGCGTCTTTGAGCAACGCTTGTTCGGCCTGCCGGGAATGCTGGCTCTCCAAATACAAATAGCCGATCAGATTCGTATCGACGACGATCATAGCCGGCCTGCATGTTTGGCGGCTTTGAACTCACGGTCGGTGAGGGAATGGCTCTTAGTCTTGTGGCGTAAATGGCGCGCGCGCGCCAATAGCGCTTCGGGGTCTATCTTCCGGCCTAGCACCCCACGCTCGATATGGGTGATGATTTCGCTGTTGATACTGCGGCGATTCGCGGCGGCAGACTGCTTGAGCAGGTCATACACATCTGGGGGGATGTTTTTGACAGTGATGGTTGGCACGACCGGCCTCCATTTTGGTTACAAGATGGAACCATTATGGTAGTAGCGCGCACTGCTGTCAAGTGGTCATATCGCCAGCCTCTGCCCGGTGGCCATGGCAATGCTTACCACCGATTTGTAGGCCATGTCGCGCAGATGAGGCAGGTTCTCGCGCGCGGCGGCGGTGAGCAGTGGAACGGCATCGGCGGCGGCCATGCGCCCGAGATGATCGGCGGCGGCCATACGCACTTGCTCATCGCCTTCCTTCAGCGCATCGAGCATCGCCGCGCGAGCCGCCGCGCCGGTGGGCACGCCGCGCCCTTTGCCCGCCGCATACGCCGCCAGCCAGCCGGTCTGATCGATGGGCGGCAGGGGTTTGGGAGAATGATCGGGCGGCGTCTGCAAATCGTGAAAGGCGGCTTCGGCGGCGGAGCGCACAATCCATTGGCTGTCTTCGATGTACATTTTCTCCAGCCGCTCCATCACCCAATCTTGTTTGCCCACACGGAGCATACCGGCCACCGCGCCCCGCCGCAGAACCACATCGCTGTCGGCCAGCGCCTCTTTCAACATCGCCTGCCCGTCGGTGATGTGCAGGGCCAGCGCCTCGCAAACGGCGCGGCGCATGTTCTCGTTGCCCTCGAGCAAGGCGCGGCCCAACGCCTCGATTGAATTCTGATCGCCGATGACGGCCAGCGCCAGCCCCGCCGTCCAACGCGCGTAAAGGTCTTCGTCGCCGTGAAGCAGTTTAACCAGATCGGGCACAGCGGTGTTATCGCCCAACGCGCCGAGCGCCGCCGCCGAATACTGCCGCGAGAGCGGATCGGGCGAAGCCAAACTTTGCCTGAGCAGTTTGCTCACGTTTTTATCGCGCGCCGCCGTCAGCGCGCACACCGCGCGCATCCGCAGCTGCGACGGCATTTTGGCGTTGATAAAGAATTGCGCGAGCCGCCGCAAAATGTCTGCGCGCCACGGCGCATTGGAGGGCGCATCGCTGAGCCACGAAGCAATGGTGAACAGATCCGATTGCATGGCATCGGGCGGCGTGCTGAGTCGTTGAGCCACGAGCGCCGAAGCGTTCGCCAGCGTGGCGTAAAAGCGCAGGGCCGTTCCCCACGCAGGCGATTGCTGCACCGCGCCCATCGCTTCGGGCGATTCGTTCACCGCGCTCCACTTGGCGGCCAGATACGCGCCCACCACCGGATGGGCAAACGACACTCGCCCCCCGGCCCGCTTCGCCAACAACCCGCCCCGCCCGGCCAACTCATCCACCACATCCTGCGGATCGGCATTGGACGGCACGGGCACTTCGACGCGCGCAGTGTTCACCAACTCCACCAGCCGCTCGCGGGCGAGGCCGTATCGATCGTGCGAAAGCATTTGCCCGGCGCAGCGCTCGAACGCGCGGCGGGCTTCGGGCGCGCGCGCGAATCGTTTGACGTATGTTTCGATCCAATCCACCGGGCGCGGGCCTTCGGCGTCGCCCGCAAGCCCGGTCCAAATCTTGAGCGTGACTTCGAGAGGCGTCCGCCTCACACTGCCGCCCGACAACCAGCCTTCGACCAGCGCCGGTTCGATCTGTTCTTTGGGGCGCCGCCTCCGCGCCGCCAACAGTTTCTCCCACGCATCCACCCACTTGCTCACCAATGAACGATAGTCCACGGGCGACCACCCGCCGATGGACACCGCCGCAAAATCCAAAGCCAACAGCGGCGCGTGGCCGACGACCGGGCCGGTGGCAATGATGCGAGTCTGATGATGAGCGGTGATGAAATTTTTGAGCCACTCCAACACCAGCGATTGATGCGCGGGCGGCAAGTCTTCGAGGCCGTCGAGGAGGAGAAGCACGCTGCCGTTTTTGAGCGCGGTTCGGAAGTAGCCGGGAAAGGCCGGGGCGACGATGGCGCTCAGTTTAGCGGAGGCGGCGTCAATGATCGGTTGGGCTACGTCGGTCTTTTCGGCCAGAGGCAGTTCGAGATCGCCGGCGTGCACCATCACCGGCACAACCGGCTTCGGAAAGAAATCTTCGTCGAGGGCGGCGGCGCGCAATCCGAGATGAATGAGGGCGAGGGTTTTGCCCATGCCGGGTTTGCCGAGAATGGCGATGTGGCCGGGCGCGCGGGCCAGATCGCGCGGGGTGTGAAAGGCGGCTTGATACACGCCGGGCAGTTCGGGGTAATCGAGGGTGGCCGGGATGAGTCGATTGATGTCGTGATCTGGATTTTGATTCGGCTCGTAGGGAGACTCGTCGGCCCAAAAGCGCGGCGCGATGAGAATGTCGTCGAGAGCAACGAGCGACCCGGCGAGGTGCGCCGTCTGCCACACGGCGATCACATCCTGCCGGTAGCGTTGATCGGCGCCGGAGGCGAGGCGCTCGCGCAGGCCCGTGAACGATTCGAGGAAGCGATCGCGCAGGGCGAACAAGCGCGCGCGAAGGCGATAGGCCAGCGCGAACAGCGCGCACGCGGCGAGGAAGCCGAGAAGAAAAGAAAGGAAATCGAATCTCACGCGATTACCACCGCTGAATCATCTCGTCTTCTCTGTCGTCGGTGTCGGTGTAGCCTTTGCCCTGCTCGGCGTAGAGGATTCTGCCGCAGTTGCCGCAGTGCACCAACTCGCCGCCCTGCCGCGCCGCTTGAATGCGCGACGACGACGGCGCGACTCCGCAGGCGCTGCACGTCCCCTCCACGAGCAGTGACACAGCGCTGCCGCGCTTCTGTTTGCGGAGCGACTCGTAAGTCGCGCGGTCTTCGGCGGGGATGCTGATGAGCGCCGCTTCGCGCTCGCCGCCAAGTTTGGCGATGAGGGCCCCGAGGGCGCTTTTGTCTTTCAGCAGGTCGCGCTCTTCTTCGGCGCGGGCGGCCTCGACGGCGGCCAGTTCGGATTTGGCGGCGGCCTCCTTTTTCTCGGCGGCCTCCACCGCGTCCATCGCGCTCAATTGCTGTTCGTCGAGTCCTTCGCGCTTGCGCTTGAGCGAGTCGATCTCGGTTTGCAAATCTTTCAACTCGCGCGGGTTTTTGATCTTGCCGCTGTACAAACGATCTTCGGACTCTTTGATTTTGGCGGAGACGGTTTGGTTTTCGTCGTCGAGGGTTTTGGCGGCGCGGCGGGCGGCGGCCAATTCGGATCCCACCGCAGTGAGATCGGCTTGCGCTTGTTGCACAGCGGGGTTGCTGGCCAGTTTGGCTTGCGTCTCGGCCAACTGCGCCCGCCGCTGATCGAGGTCGGCGTCAATCTTGTGCAGGCGGTAGATGGTAGAAGCGCGGCTCACGGCGGGGATTATAAACCGAATCACAACGAAGGTTTATAATCTGCTCGATGACCACCCACGAGATCAACTACTTCGACGAGGCCGCCATCAGCGTGAAGGCTGGCGACGGCGGCGACGGCATCGTGAGTTTCCGGCGCGAGAAGTTCGTGCCCGCGGGCGGCCCGGCCGGCGGCGACGGCGGGCGCGGCGGCTCGGCCTATCTCGTCTGCGATCCGACTCTCAACACGCTGTACGTCTTTCAACACAAGCAAAAATATCACGCCGAGAACGGCAAACCGGGTGGCCGCAAAAACATGAGCGGCAGATCGGGTAACGATGTCGAGATCAAAGTTCCCCCCGGCACGGTCGTTTACGACGCCGACACTGCCGACGTGCTGGGCGACATCACCGAGAAAGGGCAACGACTGCTGGTGGCCAAAGGCGGCAAAGGCGGGCGCGGCAACCAACACTTTGCCACATCGCGCAATCAGGCCCCGCGCATCGCCGAGAAAGGCGAACCGGGCGAGGCGCGCGAACTTCGGCTCGAACTCAAACTGATCGCCGACATCGGAATCGTCGGCGTCCCCAACGCGGGCAAGTCAACCTTCCTCGCCGCAGTGAGCGCGGCCAAACCGAAGATCGCCAATTATCCGTTCACGACTCTCATCCCCAATCTCGGCGTGGCCGATCTCGGCAGCTATTCCACCGTTGTGCTGGCCGACATTCCCGGCCTCATCGAAGGCGCGCACATGGGCGCAGGACTCGGCTTCGCTTTTCTGCGGCACATCCAGCGCACGCGCGTGCTCATTCATTTGCTCGACGGCCTCTCGGCCAACCCCGTCGGCGACTTCGGACAAATCCTCAGCGAACTTTCGCTGTTCGACGAGCGGCTGGCGCAAAAGCCAATGATCGTGGCCCTGAACAAAATGGATGTGCCCGAAGCCGGAGAGAAGTGGCCGGGCGTAAAAAGTGAAATCGAGAAACGCGGCTACGAGATCATAGCCATCTCGGCGGCGGGGCGGCTGGGCGCCCGCGAACTGCTCAACCGCGCCAGCCAGTTGCTCGCCGACTCTCCTCCCGCCCCCACGTACGAAGCCCTGCCCGTTTATCGCCCCGCGCCCGACCCGAATGCGTTCGAGATTCAGCGCGAGGGCGAAAGCGTGTGGCGTGTGAGCGGACAGAAGATCGAACGCGCGGCGCAGATGACGTATTGGGAATACGAAGACTCGACTCGCCGCTTCCAAAAGATTCTCGAAGCCCTCGGCATCCGCCGCGCGCTGAGCGAGGCCGGAGTGAAAGAAGGCGATACGGTGATCATCGGCGAGGCAGAATTGGAGTGGAGTGATTGACAATCAGCAATCAGTGAAACTCGGCCTCTTCGGCGGCACGTTCGATCCCCCACATCTCGGTCATCTCATTTTGGCCGAAGCCGCGCGCGATCAACTGAGTCTCGACAAAGTGCTGTGGGTCGTCGCCGGGCAATCGCCGCTCAAACAGGATCGGGCGATCAGCCCGGCAGAGATTCGGGCGGAGATGGTGGAAGCCGCCATCGCGGGCAACCCCGCCTTTGCCCTCTCGCGCATCGATCTCGACCGCCCCGCCCCGCACTACACCCTCGACACGCTCAAACTGCTGGGGCGCGAATTCCCAAACGCTGAATTGTATTTTTTGATGGGAGAAGATTCGCTGGCCGACTTGCCCCGCTGGCGGAGTCCCGATGAGATCGTCGGCCTGTGCTGGCTGGCTGTGTCACGGAGGCCGGGAACGGATTTCAGTTTGAGCGCGGTCGAGTCAGCGGCGCCGGGAGCCTCGGCGCGAATCCGGTGGATCCAATCGCCGCAGATCGAGATCGCCTCCAGCGATATTCGGCGGCGCATCGGCGAGGGGCGCACGGTGCGATACCTGCTGCCGCCGGGGGTTCACGAGATCATCGTTCGCGAGGGGTTGTATAGCAAGTAGGCCCCTTGCATAACAAGGCAGACGAACTCCACCTCCTATCCAGCCTGCTGTTCATAGGTCTTTTGAATTAGTTTCGCCTTCATCTCGTATCTCGGCAGTGTCCCGGGCGGAAGAATCTCCACATTAGCGGAAAAGATCAGCTTGTCACGCAATAGGCCTTCGACATCGCGCTTCAACTCCGGCAGGTTTGAGGCTTCCGACCCATGCTCTACTTGAATCTTCAACGGCGGGTCAACCCGCGGACCAGGCGCATCAAGAATAATCTGTATTTCGCCAGTGGTGCGTGGGCGGAGAGACATGACCACGTCTTTGATCGCTGAGGGGAAGACATTGACGCCGAGCAAAATAAGCATGTCGTCGGTACGACCTACGCAACGAAGGCGCACACCTGTCCGGCCACAGGGGCAGGTTTCTGTCCAAGCAACCACTTGATCGCGCGTGCGAAAGCGCACCAAAGGCACGCATTGACGGTCAATGTGGGTGAAAACCAGTTCGCCACGCACTTCGGGATGGCTCATCGGAAGCACTACACCAGTGTCCGGGTCAATAATCTCAAGAATCACAAGATCGGGCGCAACGAAGTGCATCCCTGCCCGCTCGTCACACTCGCCTGCGTAGACCGGAATAACATCGGCGTTGCCAATTCCTTCTGTTACGAATACACCCCAATCTTCTTCTATGCGCTTGCGGACTTCGGGTACACCCCCACCGGGTTCCGCGCCGACCTGAATTCGTTGAAGCCCCAATTTGCGCGGATCCATATGGAATCTGCTCCGCACGTATTCGGCGAGGTACGTTGCGTACGAAGGTGTGCAAGTCAATTGATTTGCGCCAATGTTCTGAATGGATGTCACTAGCCGATCTGATGCGCCGGTGCCAATTGGAATGAATGTTGCTCCGATCTGCTCAGCAGCATCCTGCAAAGGAATGCCCCCAACGAAGAAACTTAACCCGAAGCCCATCGCCAAGATGGTATCTGGCCGTACCCCCTCCGCCCAGTATACCCGCGCCACGGACTCCATCCAACCATCGCGGTCATGGCGCGTGATGCCGACATAACTCGGACGGCCTGTCGTCCCCGAGGAGGAGTGAATTCGAATCACATCTTCCATCTGCGCGGCAGCGTGCAAACCGAGCGGAGGTCGTTCGATCTGGCTGTCACGCAATTCCTCTTTCGTCGTGAAGGGGAGCCTTGCCAGATCATCGATGGTGCGAATGTCGGCCGGGTTGATTCCGTTCGCGTCGAAACGTCGGCGATAAAACGTCGAGTACTCATAGTTGTAGGCCATCTGCCGCCGCAGTCTGTCCTCCTGCATGAGGCGGACACGATCCAGTGGCATAGTCTCAATATCTTGGTTAAAGTAGCGTGGATAGGATGTGGTCATATGATTTGTCGGAGACTCCCGATCACGGCGCGCAAATCTTTTGGCTCCATCTCGTAGGGTAATTCTCCAGCCGTCGTGACCAGCACGCAGTTAGCAGTCCGCAAACGGCGGATTTCATCTAGCAAAGGCGGAGCAATAGGCATAGCGGGCAAGGCAATGCCGTAAGGGACCTCCGGCAAGCCGACTCCTTGCGAGGATTTCAGCAGGCTCTCGGTTGGCAAACATAGCACAGCCTCTGTTAACCCCACCCCGTTGTTTCCATTGGGCGCTTCTATGGCCAATACGACTGGCAGGGCTTCATAGAATCGCGCGACTCGGCAAAGCGTTTCTACCTGAGCAGACCATTGAAACTGCGTGGGGCTATCTTGGCTTGGAAGCCTCGGTTCAATTAACAGAATTAAATCGGCTCCAGCCTCACAGGCCAATCGCGCCGCCTGAAGAGTAGCGCCGCCAGCCAGCGCAAGATAGTCTGATAGTGTCGGGCCGTCCAGCCCCGATGTCGGAACGCCGATGTATTCGACCGTCGTCAACAAGCCCGGCAATGCTACGGCCAGTGCTACCCGCTCGCGCAGGACAACACGCAAGCGACGCAAGACTTCGAGCATGATCGGAATGCGCCCCCGATTCTCGATGTCGGTCGGGGCAATCGTAACGGGCGGCGCCAGCACCTGCGGCAGATCGGCCTCCCACCCAAGCCTTGCGCCTAAAGCCTCAGCGATGAGCGTTTGGTCGGCATAGCAACACAGCGCATCACACTGCAACGGCCCCTGCAGCTGGCGCAACCCATTTGCGATCTTGGTCGGATTGGAAAAGAACTGCTGGGGGGACATTCCTCCAACTTTGGCCGCCATAGCAAAGAACAGCGGCATGAAGATAGGGCGTGGGGGCACCGTCCCCGTTCGAGCTAGTTGCTTGACGAGTGCCTGCACTCGTATTCCTCTCCGTCCGCTATCACTTCCTTGGCCGAATTAACTCCGCAACCAGGGAGGAGGAGAATCACGGTCTGAACACCGGCATGGTCGGCTCACCGGTAGGCCACTTGCCGAACCAAGTAAGGATTTCGTCCGGTGGCTTCAATTGCTCCCACTCAGCCATGAACTCGGCGTAGGGCTTGCCGCGTTTTAGCCTGCTTTGACACTCGGCGTCGCGCCGGGCTTTAGTTGCTTCAACATCCACACCTGCTCCGTCAGGCATGAGAACCACCTTGTAGATATTATCAACCACGCCCGCCGAGATTTTGTGCGTTGTGAAGTCCTGCCACACGCTCTGGGGGTCGCGCTCCAACGGATCGCCATACCCAGCACCGCCCGTGGCGAAACTCACGGTAATTACGTCACCATCGGCGACCGGGCGTGTAGTGCGCCCGAAGAACTCCGAAACCCATTGGCCACCAATAGAATGATTCTGGAGCATATCTTGCAGGTCGAGCGTGATATCTGGCGCGCCGGCTTGCATCTTCTGCAGGATGTCCGCACTCAAAATGCTAATGCCCGGGACAGTGCAGGGCGCATAGCCGCCGAAAAGTGGTTGCGGAGTCTGTATCTTACTGTTGTCCGAAATTGTCGCAAAGAAAAGCGCTGGAACTTTGTGGTAACCGACCCAAAGTTGCGTCGTGCCCACACCGCCCCGGTACAAACCGTGCCCACAACTATCCTGCCAGTGTTGCGAGAACGGGATGAATAGCGGGAACTCGTTCTCCATCGATTCGACGTTGGGCGCTCGGCCATACACGCACCACGGGAAGCCGAAGGCGTCGACGCCGTCCTGAAGCGCTCGCCCACCCTGCCCTTCGGTGTTGATCGAGTAGGCAAGCATGTCGGCGAAGGGTAATCCCCATTGCGATAACCCAGCAATGATCAATGCGTTCCCAGCATTGCCATGCGAAGCAGTCACCTGTTTCCACATCCCCGTGGGGAAGATGGCTTTGGCAAACACGTTGTGCATCGCACTCATCGCCCCAGTGGCAATCATTACTGCATTGCTGGTAGCCGCACGGGCATCGGGATTCAGAACAATGCCGGGTGGGAACTTGAAGTCGATCGAAGCAAAGGTGGCACTACTAATAGGCAAATCGTGGAAGATATATTCGTAAATGTAGTTCGACATGTGCCCCACAGCGGATTGCGCGTGGGTGTTGTAGGAGGAGTTGTTCTCCGGCGAGGTGCCCGTGAAGTCAAAGGTCAGCCGGTCGCCCTGCTTGATCATGGCCAAGGCGCACGACCGCACCAGGCCCTGCCGAGTGCCGAGCGCGTCGGCGAAGTGCACACTGCGATACACCCCGTCGGGCCAGGCGGCGATACGCTGGCGGGCGCTCTGCTCCGCCGTTTCCAACATCTTGCGCAACAAACCGACGACGAAGTCCACACCGTGGCGCTCACACATTTCCACCACGCGTTGCCGGGCGCGCTCACAGCCCACGACGCGAGCCTTCAGATCGATCACAAACATCTGCGGCGCGCGGATGCCGTAAGCCGCCGTCATCTCCAAGATATCGTCACGTAGCACACCGTTCTCACCGATCTTGATAGGCGGCAGATTCATTCCCTCCTCAAATCTCGATGTTGCGCCTACGGGCATCCCACCCGGCTCTATGGCGCCGGTTTCGGTGGTATGCACTGCCGCGCCCGCCCACGCCACTAACTTGCCGCCGTAGAAGATCGGCACGATGGCCAATTGATCGGGGTTATGGATGCCGCCGTACAGCGCGTCGTTGGTGTACCACACATCGCCATCTCTAATACCGGGATTCTCAGAGTAGTAGTGCAAGATGTACTTGATAAGAATCGGCTGGATGATGGCGTGCAGGTAGGTACCGCAGGAGGCATTTGCCAAGTCACCAGCAGCAGTGAAGAGCGCCACCATCGAGTCGCCAGCAATGCCGATCGAACTGCGGGACGAGCGCATGAAGACCTCCATGGCTTCATCCAGCAGGTCGTTGGTTCGTTGCAGGCCGATCTCATACTGTCCGGCGCTGACGAGCTTGACACATGCTTGCTCGTTGCTAGTGGCCGGTTCTGGCTTGAGCCATTTCAGTTTCTGTTCAAGGGTTGGAATGGGCATGCTGTCACCTCGAATTCCTACTCCAGTATTCCCAGTTCATGCTGATTGATCGAGTAAATCAGACCGGGCGGGACAACGATGGTGGTGAATTGTGTTTCGACCAGTGCCGGCCCTTCTACAACGTTACCAGGTCGCAAGGCCATACCGTCATATACGTTCGTTTCGCGCAGATCGCCGTGCTCAGGCCAGAAAGCCAACCGCGAACCGCGCTGGGCATAGGCAGGGCTGGGACCTTCGAGTGCCCGGGTAGGCAGGTTAAGCTTAACCGTTGGCAGGACGGCTTTGAGCACGAAGTTGTCCACGTAAACACCACCAGCGGGATTGACGACCAGTCGGCTGAAAGTCTCGGCGAATTCGCGCTCGAACTCGTCATAAATCGCACGGGCGTAGGCCTCGCCACGAATGAATAGTTCGGGCGACGATGTACGTTTGACTTGCACCTGACCGCCGTACAACATATCCAGTTCCAGTTGGAATATAGCCTGGTCCGGATCGAACCCTTCGCCTGCCAGATCGAGTTTGGCTACATCGATCAATGAAGTCACCACCGCGTTGAATTGATCCTGATCGACCACGAATTGCTGAGTGAATGGCTGGATGAACATCATGCGTTGCGATTTCTCATAGACATGGATGTTGTCCAGGATGGACGAGCCAAGCGCACAGAACACCGGCGAAAGCGGGAAGATGACGGCGCGCTTAATATCTTGCTTGTAGCCCGCTACGTGCGTGGGGCCTCCACCGCCAAAGGCAAAGAGCACAAAGTCATCTGGATTGTAGCCGCGCAGGTGTACTTCCTTGCGAATGGCCGAGGCCATATTGCCTTCCACGACCTGCCGGATGAGCCATGCGGCTTCATGCACGCTCACACCGAGCGGCCGAGCGATGTGTTGCTGGACCACCTGCTCGGCTTTTGCCTTGTCCAACTTCATCTTGCCGCCATAAAAGTAATCTGGATCTATGTAGCCCAACACTACATTCGCATCCGTAACCGTAGGTGCAGTGCCGCCAAGGTTGTAGCAGGCCGGGCCGGGCAAGGAACCTGCGCTCTGTGGACCCACCTCTAGCCGATTGCCTAGTGCCCGGTTGACTTTGGCGATCGAGCCGCCGCCTGCGCCGATGGAGAGCGTCTGCAACATGGTGATGCCCACCATCCATCGGTCGATGATCGGTCGGAACTCGTAGTTGCGCACTGCGTCCTGCACAATCAAGCCAATGTCGAACGAAGTGCCACCCACATCACTCGTGACAACATTGTGATAGCCAAGTTGTTTGGCGATGTGTTGCGCGCCGATCAGGCCCGCCACCGGGCCGCCATTGTAAGTTCGGCTGGCTGTGGTCTTGAATATCTCCGCAATGCCCCCCGAGTTGTGGATCATTTGGAATGAGCCACGATAACCCTTGTCGCGCAACCTATCCCACATTGCCGATAGCTCGATCTGCATGGCGCGTTGAAGATAAGCATCAAGAACCGAGGTCATAGTGCGCTCATATTCGCCAAGCTTACCCAGCACCTCACTGGAAAGCACCACAGGCGCACTGCCAAGGTGATAATCTTTATATTCCTCGCGGATGATCTCCTTGACGCGTTGCTCGTGGGCAGGATTCACGAAAGACCACAAAAGCGAGACAACGAAGCCGCGCGCGCCGTTGTTGACCAGCCGATGGACTTTTGCTCGCACGTCAGCCTCGTCCATTGGGCGCACCACCTTGCCAGTAGAGTCCACACGTTCGCGCACCCCCACAATTAACTCCGGCGGGATGATGGGCATTGGCTTGTTCTGAACAGCCAGGTTCCGGCGTTCGGCAACGCGCGTGCCGTCTACCCACTGTGCGCCGCGCCCGATCAGAATGGCGTCCTCGTGGCCCTCCGTGGTGATAAGCGCCAGGCGCGGACCGCTCCGCTCGATCAACCGGTTCATCGCGATCGTCGTCGAGTAGCGAATAATCTGGGTGTCGCCGAGCAACTGCTCTGCTGTCATGCCCGAGTTCTTGGCAGCCTCTTCGATGACATTGAGGAAGCACACTGACAGATCGTAGGGTGTAGTCGGGGATTTTGCAGGCGTCACCGAGCCGTTGCGAGTAAGCACCAGATCGGTGAATGTTCCACCAACGTCAATATCAATGCTGTTCATGTCGCCACCTCAAGATGTCCTTCTTTGATGATCAATTCCTGCCGCGCCAACCGCGCTTTGAGGCCATCGAGGTCAATTTCGATATCGTGAGTCAATGGATGGCCGGGGGGCAGATACTCGGTTTCGAGTTGTGTGCCGCATTGAGGGCAGTAAAACTCTATGATCCGAATCCAAGCCGGGTCGGGCGCAAAGTTGTATTCGGCCTCAATCAGTGGTGAGTGTATCTCGCGTGGATCACGATTGTGGATCAAGCAACCCTTCTTATAGTTCTCGCGGGCGCTCACCAGAGCATGTCCACAACGATTGCAGCGCCACATTTCGTCGGCCAGGTCCAGGTCGATGCTTTCTGTCATACGGATGCGGCTCATCTCATTTCTCCTATCTTGTCAATTTACCATTGCCAAACTCATCCACCTGCAATTGCCAGGCTGGGCCGATCAGGTAGGTTGTTTGGGCGCTCTCGGCAATGGCAGGACCGGCCACGTGGTTGCCAGGCTTCAGGCTCTCCCATATGTAAACCGGTGTGTCGATGGCTTGCCCGTTCCAGCGCACTTGGCGGCTGCCAGTTTTGGCCGACAACGCATCCGCACTGCCCAATTGGCTGGGCACTGGCTCTTGGCCTCCCACTGCATAACTCGCCCGCAGGCGCGCCAGTTCGAGAGTGCCTTCGCCAATCGCTTTCTTCAGCCCAGCGCGATCCAGATGGCTGATCGGCAAGGACGCGGTCGTGATCTTGCCTGACGTCTCGCGCACATCCAATTCCAACATGAGCTGTGCCTTGGCCAAATCGAGTTCCTCCCCGGCCAGATCGCGGTTAGCCTCTGCGCGCATCGCAGAGATCGCCTGCTCAAGTCTCGTGAGCCCTGTCTCATCAGCCTTCGCCATTAGCGCGTGTTCATAAACATGCAAGATGTCTGCAAGCGATGAGCCAAGCACACTGAACACCGGCCCAAGGTTAAACACGTAGGCGCATTTCAGTCCAAGTTGCTCCGCCAGGCTGGTGGCGAAGATAGGCCCATTGCCGCCAAAGGCGAACAAGATGTAGCCGGAGGCTGACTCCCCAGTAGCATTGAGCCGCTTCTGAATGCCCTCGGCTGCCATTCCCACTGCGCACTGGGCAATGCGTGCCGCTGCTTCTTCTGTGCTACAACCAAGCGGTTTGGCGATGTGTGTTTCGATGGCTTCGCGGGCACGATCCTTATTGAGCATACGTGCACCACCGAGGAAATTGAGGGGGTTCAGGTAACCCAACAGAAGCGCCGCGTCGGTCAATGTGGCTTCTGCACCGCCCACGTCATAGCACGCCGGGCCAGGATATGCTCCCATGCTCTCGGGGCCAAGCGTGACCTTGCCATCTTTTGCCCGCGCCACACTTCCACCGCCAAGCGCAAGTGAGGCCACATCGGGCATCGGTATTTGGAGCGAGATGCCGAAGATGTCCGGTCGGCGGTTAAGGGCGGGCACGCCGTTTTGAATGAAACTGATTTTCGTCGTGGTGCCGCCCACGTCGAGGGCAATGACATGCGAGTGATTCTGGCGGCGGGCAAAGTGTGCGCTAGCATACAGCCCCATAGTCGGGCCTGACTCGATCGTATCTACCGCGCGCGTCTTCGAGACGCGGGCAACGCCGCCATTTTGATGGCCGATAAGCAACCAGCGCTTCCAACCGTGCTGGTCGCGCAAAATGTCTTCAGCTTTGAATAGCGTGCTGGCAAGCGGCCCATGAACGTAGGCGTTAATGAGGGTGACGTGCGTGCGCGTCATGTCGTCGGGGTGCTTGCAAATGTCGCTACCGAGCAGAACGGGCACCGAGCCGAGGTAATGGTCTGGATACTGGCGGTTGACAATAGTCTGCAATTGCCGCTCGGCCCCTGGGTTGGCAAATGCCCCACTTAGGCTAATGCACACACGGCGCACGCCACGCTCCAGGAGACTCTTGACTAGACCCAGCACCACGTGCGGATCTGCAGTTTGAGGCAGACCCAATACACCGCCCTCGCCAGCCAATTCTAGTGCCGGGCTGGGGCCGTCGCCGGAATACAGGTCATGTTCGTGGCCTTGCGAGACAAGCAGTCCAAGCCGGGGCCCACGACGTTCGGCCAATACATTGGTGGTGACGGTGGTAGACCAGCGAATGAGCTGCGTTTGCCCAAGGAGCGCGGCCAGATCTGGCAAGCCTAGTTGGTCGGATCCGGCTTGCAGGCAGTCGAGGAAGCAAACAGTCAGGTCGTGGGGGGTGGTATCTACCTTCACTGGTGTCATATGGCGGCCCTCGGTAAACAAGCCGTCAGTGAAGGTTCCACCAACATCAATGTCAATTGTGTACACGATTGATGACCTCCTTTGAGGGAACTTGGAGTCCGGTACGGAGAGGCAAATTCTGCGCACCTATCCGAAGGATAAGTTGGAGTTCTCTCCTAAATCATACAAGGAGGACAAAGTTGGGCGTGAGGGACGAAAGGAGAATTTCCGAGCAGAGTCGACTCGTCCGAGTGCGACTTTAGTCGTACGACTGGCAGCTCACAACGGCAGAAGACCAGCCTGCCTTCCATATCGGATCGCTTGTACTCGATTCTGTACGCCGAGTTTGACAAGGATGCTGCTCATATGAGCTTTAACTGTCTTCTCTGAAATGACGAGAGCCAAACCAATATCGCGATTGGACTTGCCCTCAGCGGCCAAGCGGAGAACTTCGACCTCTCGGTCGCTCAGTGGTGTTGCGGGCGGCGGGCGAATTGGCGCGGCAACGCTACGCAACGAGTTGACAACTATTTTTGCTGCCTGCGCATCCAGAGGCACTTCGCCACGGCAAACTTTCTGAATAGCCGCAACGAGATCAGGCGGCTCAACGTCTTTAAGAACATATCCCTCCGCCCCAGCCTCGAGAGCCTCAGTGATGTACTTTGCTTCTATAAAACTGGTGAGCGCCAGCACTTTGATGTCAGGCCAACGATCCTTGATTTGGCGGATCGCTTCAATGCCGTTCAATTGAGGCATAACCAGATCCATCAGGACAACATCGGGCCGGCACGCTTCAGCCTGACGCACAGCCTCAGCGCCGTTGTTGGCCTCACCGACCACTGCAATATCGCCATAACTGGCCAGGCAGGATTTTAGGCCGATGCGCACCATGGCGTGATCGTCAACGATAAGCGTTCGGATAGGCATCATCCTCTACCTCCCCGCGCAAGGGCAACCACGCTTCAATCTGTGTGCCTGAGTTCGGCACCGAGTTCACAAGTAGGCTCCCGCCCAACTGCTCAGCACGTTCCCGCATGGAGATCAGCCCCAGTCCCGCCCGGCTCACCGATGGCTGTGGACTGGAGGGAGTTCCTGCGACATCAAATCCGTAGCCATCGTCAGCCACAGTCAATGTCACGTCCACGTCAGTGAGCCTCAATTCTACCGCTATGCGCCGGGCTTGCGCATGTTTGACAGCATTGTGCATCGCTTCTTGCGCGATACGAAACAGCGCATCTTCCACTTGAGGTGGGAGGTGTCTCACGCCAGATTGCCGAACTTCCACAGAGAGGCCATGGCGAACCTGTGTGGCTTCAGCCAATTTGCGCATGGCGGTGATCAGCCCTTCGCCCTCAAGCGGGGCGGGGCGTAATTGGTAGATTAGCGCGCGCATCTCAGAAAGCGCATCACGGGCAGCTTGATATAGAAGATCGATAGTAACGCCCGGATCCTCTTGGCCGGAGCGCAGATAGTTACGTGCGGCGTCAGCCAGAAGCATGATCGTAAAAAGGGATTGGGTGACCGAGTCATGCAATTCACGGGCAATAGCATGCCGCTCATTGAGATGGGCCAATCGCTCAGCCTCGCCATAGAGCCGCGCATTCTCGATCGCGATGGCGGCGTGTTTGGCGAAAAGTGACAGCAGTTCCGCATCACGTTCATCAAACACACGCCGAGGAGAACTAGTGCCGATAGAAAAAACGCCGATTAGCCGGCCTTGCCACCAAATGGGCACACTCACCGCCGACCGGATCCGGCGCATTGCTTCGTCATCGAGGGGGATATGCACCTGGCTGCCGTAGTCACTAAGGATGACAGGGTGCCTCGCGGCATATACCTGGCCGCTTAGGCCGACACCCTCCGCAAAGTCAATGTGGAGTAACGCCTCAGGTAAATTGTAGAGAGCTTTGTGGCGGATAGCATGCCGCTCCTCATCCACCAGGCCAATGGCGCCCTGCTCGGCATCCAGCAATTCCACCGCGTTGACAACCATCTTCCTCAGGAGTGCATCCAAGTCAAGTTCACGACTCAGGGACTCCGTCAGCGAAAGCAGAGTGATGAGTTGCTGCAGGTTGCGCTGCAAATCAGCGATCTGCTGATCGCGCTGCGCCAATTGTGAAGCAAGGCCGTCGAGTGTAGCAACCATTAAGTTTGCTCGAGGACGATTGCTGATGGATAGTTACGCACAGGGTGTGTTTGCTTCACGCACTATTTTGTGTGCAGCTGGCCCCGGCTCGAGGCACTCCAAGTATCGCCCGATGTTCAGAAGCAAAGGGGGAAGAGGGTCTCAATCTCTGCGGCGAGCACCGGGTTCACCACGCGATCCTTCCATATTACGCCGTACTGGATAGATACGACCATGGTACAAAAGCGCAGAGTTCGCAGAGATTTAACAGCCCTTCTCTGCGCTCTCCGCGAACTCCGCGGTTGAATTACGCAGCCCCTCTCATTCTTCTTTCGCCTCCGGCTTCGCCACGTCGGGCAATTTCGTTCCCGGCGGAATCCACCGCTTCAAATCGGCCAACTGAATTTTGATCGCGCGCCGGCACTTGGGGCAGTTCTCCACGTGATGAATTGCTTTGGCCGCCTGCGCCTCGGCTACCGCCTGCAGAACATTCTCGCGTTTCATGGTGTAACGATGCCCGCACCATTGGCAAACGACTTGCATCATGGGTCGCATTCCTTTCGCGTGTCGAGTATACCACTCACCGTTTGGAGGCCAGCACGATGCCGCCGAGGATGAGCAGGCCGCCGAACAATTTGAGAGGCGCCGGTGTTTCGCCGAAGATGAAAAAGGCAAGAATGGTCGAGCCGATTGGCTCGCCGAGAATGGTGACCGACACGTACGTAGCCGAGAGGTAACGCAATGCCCAATTGAACGCTGAGTGACCGATCAGTTGCGGCACCAGGGCGAGCAGCGCCATCCAAAAATAGGCGGCGGGCGAGTATCCGAAGAACGAGCGCCCGCTGAACAGCGCGGCAATAATGAGCGTGATGGCCGCGACTCCGTAGCAGAGAAAAATGTATGGGATGAGAGAAAGTTTGGCGCGCAATCGCCGCCCAATGAGCAGATATCCGGCCACCGTGATCGCGCCCGCCAGCGCGAGCAGATCGCCGATTATCGCGCGCCCCCGCGCGAACTCGGCGAGGGAGGGGCAGACGATTCCCTCGCGAGTGACAGCGCACGCGTCGGAGAGGCCCACCATCGCCCCGCCAGTCAGCGCTACGATCAACCCGGCGATCAACGGCTTGCCGAATTTCTCGCGCCACACGATCAGCGAGAACAAACCGACAAACAGCGGCGAGGTGGAAACGAACACTACCGAACTGGCAACGGTAGTGTATTCGAGCGAGGTGATCCACGTACCGAAGTGCAAACCGAGGAAGAGGCCGGAGACGACGGCGACGGCAGAATCGCGGCGAGTGAGGCGGGTGAGCTCGGCGCGATGGCGAGTGAGGGCGATGGGCGCGAGGACGATAGAGGCAAAGGTGAGGCGATACGCGGCGATGATCAGCGAGGGCGCTTTCACATCTTGCGCGAGTTTGATGATGATGGAGGCCGCCGACACAGCCAGCACGCCGACGGCAATGCCGATGTATGGGTGAACGGCGGGACGGGGAGTGGAGAGGGACATGACTCTGTGCGATATTGGCGTTCAAGTGAGCCTGTAAGCCGCTTTCTGTGCTCTTGCGAGCGGCGATCATCTCTCTAGCCTCAGCATTACTGCTGAGGTCGTGCGGTCTACCCGAGGCTCAAACGATGCGAGCCGCATCTCGCCTCTGCTTGACCTTGCTCCCGGCGGGGGTTGCCTAGCCGCCTGCCTTGCGGCAAACGCTGGTGCGCTCTTACCGCACCGTTTCACCCTCGCGCCCTCACCCCGAACCCCTCGCCCAGTGGGAGAGGGGAAGGGGTGAGGGCGCACTACGCTTCTCTGTGGCCCTCTTCCAGCGAATCGCTTTGCTCCGGGCATTACCCGGCGCCGCGCTCTGCGGAGAGCGGACTTTCCTCGGCCCTTCGACAAGCTCAGGGCCGCGATCGCCCGGCTCACTTGAACACCGACTCCATCATAGCATGGAACGCGCCGCGTTTTCTTCTCTGATAGAATAGCCGCATCAAGGAGCAGCCCCATGAACACAAACTCCCGCTCGCGCTGGCCCATCGCCGTTGCCGCACTCACACTCGGAATCGTCGCCTGCACCTGTGGCGGACTCGGCAACGCCGCGCCGACTCCCACACCGGCCTCGCCGCCCACACCCACACCGCCGCCCGCCGAAATTGCCGCCCCCACCAAACCACCCATCATCGGCGAAGGCACGGGCGGCGGCGGCGGACTCTCCATCATCAACGCCGTCGCCGCGCCGCGCAGTGATGGCGGCTGGCGGCTCATGGGCGAAGTCGCCAACAACTCCGACTCCGCCGCCAGCAGCCTCAGCCTCAACATCGAATGGTTCGATTCCAGCGGCGCATCGCTCGGCTCCGACACCGGCTACATTCTCACCACCAACGTTGCCCCCGGCGAATCCTCTCCCTTCCTCTACAACATTTACGATGCCGGAGTTCCGGTAGCCTCCTTCGCCGCCGAAGTCACCGAGTTCACCACCCTTCAAGATTTATCCCGCGCTTCCTTCGACATCGAACACGCCGTGCTCACCGTCGATGAATTCGGCGACTTCCACTGCACCGGCGAATTGGTGAACAACGGATCCGTGTCGGCCTCCCTCGAAGGACTCGCCGCCGCCATCGTCGACAGCAGCGGGGCGCTTGTCTCCGCCGATTCGTATTGGGCCGTCGCCCGGCATCTCGAACCCGGCGCGCGCACCCCCTTCCGAATCTCGCCACTCGGATTCAGCGGCGCGGCCGCCTCCGCCTACTCGTGCTCCGTTTACGTGGACGCCGTCACCGCCGACCCCATCGGCCTCAGCCCTGTAGCCTTTGTGGACACCAACGGCGATGGCGACAACGGCAACGACATCCTCTTCTACATTGACGCATTCGGCTCCAGCCATCTCGTCGGCGAGATCACCAACAATGGCAGTGAGCCAATGGCCGTGCAGCTCATCGCCGGGCTGTACAACGCCAACGGCGAGACCATCGACGCCGACTTTGCCAGCGCGCCCATCGCCCTCGATCCCGGCCAAACACTTCCCTTCGACTTCACCACCCTCTCGGCCATCAACTATAACGAAGCCCTGCGCGGCGAAGTATCGCGCTTCTTCGTGCTGATCGATCCGTTCTGGACTTTCCCCACTTTCACTCAGCAAGTGCAGCTCCAGCCGCAGAACGGCTCGGCCAGCAACGACAACGGCACGGTCGTCGAAACGGTGGACATCTTCAACGATCAAACATTCAACGTTGACTATGCCTATGTGCTGGTCAAAGTCACCGATGCCTCCGGACAAGTCGTGGGGTATAGCTTCACCAGCACCGACCCCATCACCGCCGGAGCGTCGGTAAGCGCCAGCGTCACATTGTATGTTGATCCCGCGCTCGATCCGTCAACCCTCACCGTCACCGTCACCGCATACGCCCTCAAACCATAACCGATCACTGCTCCTCGCCGCCAACCCCTTCACGAAGTTCGCGCGCGCCGCGAACTTCGCGAATCGCTCTCCCAATGCGCCGCCTCATCGCTCCGCTGGCAGTCACCCTCTTTGCCCTCTTTGCCGCGCAGCCCCTCTTCACCGCCCAGCTCACCTGCTCCGACGATAGCGCCTTCCACATTGGCCGCGCGGTGATGCTGGAGCAGTTGATCGACTCCGGCCATTTTTTTCCCCGCTGGTCGCCGCACATGGCGCACGGCTATGGTTATCCATTCTTCAATTACTACGGCGCACTGTCGTCATACCTTCTCGTTGCCCTGCACAAACTCGGCTTCATCTATCCGCTCGCCCTGCACATCGCCTTCGGCCTCTGCCTGTGGCTCGCCGGGTTGTCAACCTACGCCTTCGTTCGCGAGTGGTGCGGCGATGCCGCCGGAGTCGTTTCTGCCGTTGCCTACATCACAGCGCCTTACTTTGCTTACGATCTCCTCTTTCGCGGCAACCTCGCCGAATCGCTCGCCCTCGCCCTCCTGCCGCTCGCCCTCTTTACCCTCCATCGCTCGGTGAACTCCAAACCTCAAACCCCAAACTCCCAACCAATTTTTGAAGTTGGGAGTTTGAAATTTGGATTTTGGAATTTGCTCGCCTCCGCGAGCCTTGCCGCCCTCCTCTACACCCACAACGCCACCTCGTTGGCCGCCGCCCCTCTCTTCATCGGATACGTCGCCCTCATTGCATATCTTCATCGGGATCCGCGCGCGCTCCTTCGCGGTGGGCTGATCCTTCTGCTCGGCCTCGCCCTCTCCGCCGCCTTTTGGCTCCCCGCCCTCGCCGAGATCAACCTCGTCCAAACCGACCGCCTCCTCGTCCCGCCCATCTTCACTTATTACACAAATTACCTCTCGCCCGCCGAATTACTCGCCCCGCCCATCCCCATCGATCCGCTTCTCATCAATCCATCGCCCGCCAAAGCGCTCGGGCTCGCCACCGCCATCCTTGCCATCATCGGCCTCATCGCCCTTCTGCGCCGCACCCCTTTGAAGTTTGAAGTTTGGAGTTTGCCCTTTGGCTTTTTCTTCGCCACATTCCTCCTCACTTACGCCGCCCTCACCCTCGCCCCCTCGCGCCCTCTATGGGACACCGTCCCCCTGATCAAATTCATCCAATTCCCGTGGCGCTTCCTCGGCCCGACAACATTGTGCGCCGCCGCCCTCGTCGGCGCCGGAGTCCACTGGCTATCCAATCGTCAATGGCTGGCCGCTGGCTTCATCGCCGCTGTCATCTCCATCGGCAATCTTTCGTGGTGGTATCCGCGCTACTGTGTCGGCTTCACCGAATCCACTCTCGCCGATATTCTGAAATTCGAATACGACTCCGCCACCATCGGCACCACTGCCAAAGGCGAATATCTCCCGCGCACCGTTCGCGCCGTTCCCGGCGACGAGGGCATTGCTCAAGCATGGATGCGCGGCGAACCGCCGCAATACATTACCGGCCTCCCCTCGGACTCGACACTCACCATCGTTCATCCCGATCCGCTCGACTACCGCGCAACCGTCACCGTGTCCGCGCCCATCACCCTCACCTTCAACCAATTCTTCTTTCCCGGCTGGACGGCGACTCTCGACAACCGCCCCGCCGACATCACCCTCACCGCCGACACCGGACTCATCACCGTGCGCGTCCCCGCTGGCGCACACGAACTGCGCTTCCGCTTCGGCAACACACCCCTCCGCGCCATCGCCGCAGCCATTTCAATCATCGCTCTTGCATATCTAGCATTCAGCATTCAGCGCTCAGCGTTCAGCGTTCAGCATTCCGCGTCCAGCATTCCGCATTCCGCATTCAGCATTCCGCATTCCGCATTCGTCATCCTCCCCCTCGCCCTCATCCTCCTCCGCCCTCTCATCATCGACCGCACCATCAATCCCCTCCGCCGCTCGTCATTCGACGACCCAACGATCACCATCGGCCAGCCCGTCAACGCCAACTTCTCCAGCGGCCTCACCGCGCTCTCCGTCGAGTTTCCGTCCCCCGTCGCTTCCGGCGCCGAGTTCGACGTGACTCTTTACGCCGCGCCGCGCACGCGCATCGAAAACGACTATCGCCCTCGCTTCGATGTCGTCTCTGCCGACGGATTGATTTGGAACAACGGCGCCGACTCGCTTCCCCCGCGCTGGCATCGCGAGCCGCCCGGCACGCAATACTGGCCGGTGGGGCAATACGCACAGTGGGCGCGGCGCGAAATGATTCTGCCCGGCACGCCGCCCGGGGATTATGAACTCGCCGCCACCATTTTCGATCTTGCTACCCTCGCGCCCGACAGCGTGATCGACACCGACGGCAAGGCGCTCGCGCCCGTCGCCGCGCTCGGAACGATTCACATCACCCGCCCCGCCGCCCCGCCCGATCCCGCCGACCTCAACATCGAGCGCCGCGTCGATCACGACTTCGGCCCGATCACGCTTCTCGGCTACAACCTCGACCGCGCCGAAGCCCGCCCCGGCGACGCCGCCCTCATCACCCTCTTCCTCCGCGCCGACGATGCGATGCTCGCAAACTTAAAGTTCAATCTGTTCGATCCGGCCTACCCCACGTCGGAATGGTTGCCGGGCGATGTGTGGCGGTTCCAGATTCTGAAACGCATCCCGGCAGAGGCGGAGTCCGGCCCGTTTCGATTCAACTTGAGTCTCGCCGACTCTGACTCTCGATCCATCGATCTCGCCCCTATTATCCTCACTGCGCCCGACCGCGTTTTCGATCCGCCCCTCATCGGCAACCGGACTGCGATTCGGTTCGGCGACTCGATCCGACTCGCCGGATACGACCTCACGACGACCGACGCGCTGAACATCATTCTGTTGTGGCGCGCGCTCGCCACGCCCGATTCCGATCTCATCGCCTTCATTCACATCGAAGATGTGTCGGGGCAAGTCGTGGCGCAGTCAGACGCCGTGCCCGCCAATTGGAGTCGGCCCACCACCGGCTGGCTGGCGGGCGAATACATTCTCGATCCGCGCGCGCTGCCCGCGCTGCCATCCGGCGAATACACGATCTTCGTCGGCCTCGCCGACCGAATCACCGGCGCGCGCTTGCCCACCGCCGAGGGCGACCGCGCCATGGTTGGGGTTTACAAAGCGCCGTGAGTCGGGTAAAATGCCGTCACCGTAGGACAAGTTGCCAACTTGTCCTACACATTTGTTAGAAGGAGAAACATTCGTGGCAAACACTCAATCTGCACAGAAGCGCATTCGCTCCAACGCCCGCAAAGCGCTGCGCAACAAAGTTCGCAAATCGCGCGTGCGCACGGCGGTGAAGGGCGCGCGCGACTCGCTCGACGAAGCCAACGCCGCCGAAGCGCGCAAAGCCGTGCTGGCCGCTGTAAGCGAATTGGACAAAGCCGCCGAGACCGGCGTCATTCACAAAAACAACGCCGCCCGCCGCAAAGGCCGGTTGATGAAAAAACTGGCCGCGCTCGAAGCCAAGAAATAGCCGCCCCCTTTACAGCAAAAGGCCGCTGTCAAAAAGACAGCGGCCTTTTTGATTCTTGTGGAATTTTAAGGCTCGCCCATTGACTAGGACATCTGTTCTATGCTACAGTAATCGCAACCCTCCCCCCAACACGGTCGCCGCCGTATCCGCGCGGGTACGGTGGCGACCCCCGCCCGCCGCCGAACGCGCCTCGCTTCAACTTTCCTTCTCGCCAGCCCGCGTCCGGATTTCACTTCGAGGGTCGAGTTGAATCCGGCGATGGCTCACTCACTCTCACGCGAAATGATGGAGTTCCAATCGGACAGGATCGAGGCTGTGCTGGCCTCGCACCGAATCCCGATCCGAGTCCACGGGGGCATCGTCTCGCCATCATGGATTCGGTTTCACTTCACCGCCGCGCCCACCGCCAAAGTGAGCAGTATCCGCAACCTCACCGAAGAGATCGCGCTGGCGTTGGGCGCTCCGGCCGTCCGCATTGCGCGAGAAGGCAACGTGTTAGCCATCGAAGTTCCCCGCAACGACAAACAACCTCTGCGACTTTTGCCGCTATTGAGGCGCACATTCAGCACGATCGGTATTCAGCCCATCACCGCGTGTGTCGGGTTGACGCAGGACGGGCGCCCGCTGATGATCCGTTTGCCCGCGCCCGATGTGTCGCACGTGTTGGTGGCCGGAGCCACCGGCTCCGGCAAAACCGAATTGATGCGCGCGTTGCTACTCAGCCTCGCCGTGGGCAACCGCCAGCACAAACTGCAGCTCGCGCTCATCGATCCGAAATCGCGCGGCTTCGGGCCGCTCGCGTTCCTGCCGCACCTCCTCGCCCCCATCGCCTCCGACACACTCTCCGCCGCCGCGCTCCTCGAAAGATTGATTGTCGAAATGGATCGGCGCGACGCCGAGGGCATCTCATCGCCGCGCATTGTGATTGCCATTGACGAAGTGGTGGATTTGCTGATGACCGGCGGCAAGCCGGTGGAGACGGCGCTCACGCGCATTGCCCAGCGCGGGCGCGAAGCCGGGTTGCATCTCATCGTCGGCGCGCAGAAGCCGGCCTCTGCCGTGTTAGGGCCGCACCTCAAAGCCAACCTGCCAGTGAGGCTCGTGGGGCGTGTGGGCAGTGTGGAAGACGCGCGAGTAGCGAGCGGGGTTTCGGGCAGTAGCGCAGAGAAGTTAACCGGCGCCGGAGATTTCATCGCCGTGTTCGGCGGGCAGGCCATTCACTTTCAATCGGCCTTCGCCTCGCCGGGCGACCTCGTCGAGTTCCGCCGAATCATTCACGGGCAAACCCCTCTGCTCACTGCTCCCAAAAACGAGTCATGACTCTGCGCTGGATATTTCTCACTGCCGTCGCGGCCTTCGCCATTACTGCGGCAATCATCATCGGCCAGCGGTTGAACGGCGAAGCATTGGCAATGCTGATGGGCGCAGTCGTCGGCGTGGTTGCCAGCCTGCCCGGACACTACTTTCTGTATCGCGTCGCCAATCGGACACAAGCGCCGCCTCCCGCTCCGGCATTACCGACGCACACCCCCCTCTCCATCACCCTGCCCCAACCGTTGCCTCGCGGGGAGTCCGATACCCCTTCTCTTCAACCGCGCCGCTTCATCTCCATCGGCGAAGATACCGCCGAAGTGATTCGGTAAAACAAAACCGCCGAGTCGAGAGATCGACTCGGCGGCGAAACTCAAACTCCAACTCTCAACTCACTTCTCTTCCGTGCCCGCATCCAACCGATAGCCCTGCCCGCGCAGTGTTTTGAGATAGCGCGGCTTCACCGGGTTCGGCTCAATCACCGATCTCAGCCAACTGACATGCACATCGAGCGTGCGGGTATCGCCAGTGTAGTCGGTGTCCCACACTTGCTTGATCAGCGTTTTGCGCGAAACCACTTCGCCCGCGTGGCGCATCAGCACTTCGAGCAGTTTGGACTGTTTCGGCGTGAGGCGCTCCTCGCGCGGGCCGCATTTCACTTTGCGTTGAGCCAAGTTGAGTTTGATGGGCCCCACTTGCATCGAAGCCCCGTCGCCGGCAGGCAAGAGGCGGTTGACTCCGTTGAGCAGTTTGCGCGCCGTGAACGGATGACGAAGGATCAGATCGGCGCCGCTGTTTTCATCGAGCGCCGTCTTCCTGTCCACCACCAGCAGAATACGAACATAAGCAAGCGACTTGCGAAGATCGCGGCACATGCGCGCTCCGCTCATTTTGAGCGAGGCGGCATCCACCACAATGACATCGGGAGAAGAGCCGTTTGCCCGGACCACCGCATCGGCAGTGGAGTGAGCGACGATGAGGCGATAGCCGCGCTTCTCAAGCGCCGGAGCGAACGAAGGCACGCTTGCTTTATCACTCTCAACAAGCAGAACTGGTGCGCCGGTCATAGATACATCCCTGAGCAGTGTTGGAGAAAAGAAGAGGCAGATCGAAACGACTGGGTGTGCGTGCTTCGACTGCCTTAAGGTTGAGGCGATCATACCACGTCCGACGCGTATCGCAAGTACCACTTAAGTTTCACTTCTGTTGCTGAGCCGCAACACGATGGCGGCGATTGTTCATTCGCCGCTCTTCTTGTACAATCGCCCGCCAATGACAAAAGTCAAACCACAGTTTGCCGTCGCCGGTGGATTGCGAGAGGACTACTTCATCACTCCGGCGGGCGAGCCGCACCTGCGTGAGATCGGCGGCAATGCGTTGTATGCCGCTGTGGGCGCGGCGCTGTGGCGCAAAGCGCCGCACAGCGTGGGCATCGTCGCCCGCGTTGGCGAAAACTATCCTGCCGAGTGGATCGATCTTTTCAATCAGCGCGGCTTCGACACGCGAGCGATCAAAATCGTTCCCGGCCATCACGACACGCGCACCTTCTACGCTTACCTCAGCCTCGAAGAGCGCGTGGACATCGACCCCGCCGGGCACTTCGCCCGCATCGGCCAGCCCCTGCCGCCCGAACTCAAAGATTACTCCACCTCCACCGAAGGGCAGGAAGATCGACAACAGTTCGCGCCGCTCGCCGTGCGCCCGGCCGATGTGCCAAAAAGTTTTCACGAAGCGCGCGGCCTGCACCTCTCCCCCTGCGATTACCTCACCCACCGCACCCTGCCCGAAGCGGCGCGCGCCGCCGGAATCAAAATCATCACTTGCGATCCGTCGGTGCGTTACATGCAACCCGGCCTGAAAAAAGAAGTTGCCGAAGTGGTGCGCGGACTCGACGCCTTCCTCCCCAGCGAAATGGAAGTGCGCTCGTATTACCGCGCCGACGTTTACGATGTGTGGGAAGCCGCCGCCGAGTTTGGCGCGATGGGCTGTCGCATCGTCGTCGTCAAACGCGGCGCAAACGGATGCGTTGTGCATCACGTCGAGAGCGGCGGCAAATGGCAAATCCCGGCTTACCCTGTCACCGTGCGCGATGTCACCGGCGCAGGCGATTCATTCAGCGGCGGCTTCCTCACCGGCCTCGCCGACACCGGCGATCCGGTTGAGGCCACCCTGCGCGGACTCGTGTCGGCCTCCATTGTCATTGAAGGCGCGGGCGCCCTCAGCGGCCTCAACGCCCATCCCGATCTTCCGCAAGCTCGCCTCAATCGTCTGCGCGAATCCGTTCGCAAGATATGAACCTGCTCGACCGCGCCATCGCCATTCAACAAATCGCCGCGCCCACCTTCGAAGAAAAAGATCGCGCCGAATACGTCGCGCGCGAATTCGACGCGCTCGGCCTGTGCGATGTGGAAGTGGACGAACTGGGCAACGTCTTCGCCCGCCGCCCGGGCGGCGCGGCGGCGCCGATTCTGATCACCGCCCACACCGACACCGTTTTCCCGCGCGGCGCCGACCTCGCCCTTCAGCGCACATCCACCCGCGTGATCGGGCCCGGCATCGGCGACAACTCGCTCGGCGTGGCCGGGCTATTCGCCATTGTCGAGTCGTTGAGCGAAATGAATCTCGAAACGCCCGGCGACCTTTGGCTGCGCGCCAACGTGGGCGAAGAGGGCTTGGGCGATTTGCGCGGCATGAGGCGAGCGATGGATCGATTGGGGCGGCGCGTGCGCGCCACGATTGTGATCGAGGGTATGGCTTACGGGCGCGTGTATCATCAAGCCATCGGCGTGCATCGTTTGCGAATCTCCGCGCGCGCCGAGGGCGGCCACTCGTGGCACGATTACGGCCGGCCCAGCGCCGTGCACGGGTTGGCGGCTCTCGCCGCGCGCATCATCGCCCTGCCCATCTCTGCTCAACCCAAAACAACCCTCAACATCGGGCAGATCAGCGGCGGCACATCGGTGAACACCATCGCCCGCGAGGCCTCGCTTGAACTCGATCTGCGATCTGAAGACCCGGCGGCGCTGGCCGAATTGGTGATGAAAATCGGATCGCTGATCCGGGAGTCGGCCTCCCCTGCTCTGGCCTTCACTCACATCACCACCAGCCGCCGCGCGCCCGGATCGATCCCGCTCGATCATCCGCTGGTTCAGCTTGCGGCGAACGCTCTGCGCGAGGTGGGCGCGGAGCCGGTCTTCGAGAAGGGCAGCACCGATGCGAACGTTCCCCTCAGTCTCGGCCTGCCCGCCGTCGTCATCGGTTTGTGCCGCGGCGGCAACGCTCATCGCCCCGACGAATACATCGAAACCGAGAGGCTCGACAACGGATTGAGGCAATTGATGACGGTGGTGATGGGCGCGTATAAATTGCCCGCGCCCTGAAACCCTCGCCTCACCCCCGATACTTCTCCCACACTCTTTTCAACTCATCCAACGGCAAGGCATAGGCCGTGTTGCCGCGAAGGCCGGTCGTCGTTTCGGCGGCGACGATGGAATTGATGATGGCCTCTTCGACGCACTCGGCGACGGCCTCGAAGAAGTCGTTGAGGTGATGATGGGGTAACATGCTCAATGCAACTTGCGCTTCATGGCTCCGGCCCGGAATGTGGTTGCCGGTGGCGAAGGCCAAAAACAAATCGCCGCTGCCGTTGTGCCCCACACTCCCCACGCGAGCCAAGCCGACCGTCGCTCGCTGAGCCAATCGGTTGCACTGCGTCGGCAGCAGCGGCGCGTCGGTGGTGATGATAACGATGATCGATCCGAGCGGCGGCTGACGCCCCCACGGCAGCGGAACGCGAGTGTGATCGATCTCGCGCCCCACCGGGACGCCGTCAACCCGGAACAGTTCGCGATCGCCATGATTGGCCTGAACCAACGCGCCGACCGTGAATGCGCCGCTGGCAACGTTGACCACGCGCGACGCCGTGCCGATGCCGCCTTTGAAGTCGTGGCAGATCATTCCCGTGCCGCTTCCCACACAACCTTCGGCCACCGGGCCGGAGCGCGCATGTTCCAGCGCTTCAAAAACATGCTCATGCTTCACATGAAAGGCGGGCATGTCGTTCAGCCAACCATCGTAAGTTTCAGCCACCACCGGCAGAGCCCATGTGTCGGTGAAGCCTTTCTCGTGCCCGTAGATTGTGAGCGCTTCGTGCGCCGTGCCCACCTGCCCGGTGTTGGTGAGGGCAATGGGCGACGACAGCACACCCGACTCGGCGATCCAATGCACGCCGGTCATCTCGCCGTTGCCGTTGAAAGAATGAAAACCGGCGAAGGCATGATCCGTCCAAATATGTCCTTCGCGCGGGACGATGACGGTGACGCCGGTGCGGGCAATGCGCGGCTCGTCGCGGATGATGGTGGAGTGCCCCACGAGAACACCGGGCACGTCGGTGAGGGCGTTGTGCGGGCCGGTGGGGTGCTGGCCGATGATGATTCCTAAATCGCGCAATCGGGCTCGAGTCATGATTGTCTCCTCCGGATGAAATATGGACAAGGATCAGCAGATCACGAAACAAGCACTCTGAGCAGAGGCCTGCGAAGCAGGCCGTAGTCGAAGAGTGCGGTTGTCGCCGCGAATCCGCATCCTTCGACTGCGGCGAGAACAACTCTCGCCTACGCTCAGGGCGCTTTCGTGGCTACTGAGTATATTCGCAATGCGCTTGACACGACACCCAATGCTTCTATACTTTCTCCATGTTCCTGTTCTACTTTTCAATCGGCCTCGCCGTCGGCCTCCACTGCGCTGTATCACCTCTTTCAGAAAATCACTCCTGCCAATGCAAACCCGCCGCTCGCGCTGATCGTCACCTACCTCTCCGCGGCGATCATTTGTCTCGGCCTGTTTCCATTCTATCCGTTGAAGAACGGACTCGGCGCGGCGGTGCGGCAATTGAATTGGGCCAGTGTGGGGTTGGAAGTCGGCTTCCTGTTGGCGTATCGGTCGGGCTGGAACATCAGCCTCGCGGCCATCGTCGCCAACGCCGCCGTGGCGCTGATCCTCGTTCCGCTCGGTCTGCTGTTCTTCAAAGACAAAGTGACGCCGATCAATCTCGTGGGCGTCCTCGTGTGCATCGTCGGTTTGGTGATGGCAAACTTGAAGTAAACCCATAAGGAGGATCATCATGTCCAAAGTGAATCGGTTGTTATCCGCCGCGCTGGTTGTCGCGGCCATCGTCTCTGCCTGCGGGGGAGGAGGCGGCGCGGCCACGCAAGCGCCCGCCGCCACCGAAGGCCCGGCCATCGTGCGCCTTGGTTGGGCCGGCAGCCCCGACACGCTGAACCCCGGCGCGGCGGTGCTCTCCGAAGCGTATACGATTTTTGCTCTCGTGTACGACTCGCTCTATGAGTTTCAACTCGACGGCACGTACAAGTTGGGCGTGGCCGAGAGCGCGGATGTTTCGGATGACGGTTTGACGTGGACGTTCAAGATTCGGTCGGGCGTCAAATTTCACGACGGCCAACCGATGACGGCGAAAGATGTGGCCTTCTCGCTCAACCTCTACAAGAGCCACGAAGACTTTCCCTATCTCAACACGTATACGTATAGCTTCGAATCCATCGAAGCGCCCGACGACTCCACCGTAGTCATCACGCTCACCGGGCCGGTGCCCAATATCGACTACCTGCTGTCGTACCTCTACATCCTGCCCGAACATGTGTGGAGGGATCATGCCGAAGGATCGGCGGCGGCGGAGTTCGAGAATGCGGAAATGATCGGCACGGGGCCGTTTGCGGTGAAGGAGTACAAGCAGAACGAGTTCGTTCACCTCGTCGCCAACAAAGATCACTTCCTCCAACCGCCGAAGATCGACGAAGTCGTATTTCAAACCTTCGAGAATCAAGATGCGCTGGTGCAGGCGATCAAGACCGGGCAGGTGGATATGATCACCGAGATGCCCAAAACCGCCGCACCGACTCTGCGCAACGAACCCAATGTGAAGTTGGTGACCGGCGCGCCGTTCTCGCCGGATGTATCCGACATCATCTTCAATCAGGTAGCGCCGGAGAACTGCCCAAAAGATGCCGGAGGCGTTTGCACCGGCCACCCTGCTCTGCGTGACCGTAACGTGCGTCTCGCGCTCGCTCATGCCACCGACAAAAAGAAGATCATCGACGTGGTTCTTCTCGGCCTCGGCGATCCCGGCCTCACCCTTATCCCCAATGGACTCGGGCGCTGGTACAACAACTCGTTGGCCGATTATGGCTATGATGTCGCAAAGGCAAAGCAAATCCTCGACGATGCTGGTTACAAAGACATCGATGGCGACGGCGTGCGTGAAATGCCCGACGGCGCCAACCCCCTCATCTTCCGCATGAACTGGCCGAGCGACAGCACCAACGCGCCGCGCATGGCCGAACTGCTCTCGCAGATGTGGCTGGAAGTGGGCGTGAAGACTGAACTGCAAGCGCAAGACCCCGACGCGCTCACCGCCGTTTGTTGCCCGGCGTTCGACTTCGACGTGATCCTCTGGGGCTGGGGCTCCGACCCCGATCCCAACCTTCTGCTGGGGGTGATGACCACCGAGCAGATCCCGACCGGCAGCAGTGAAACCGGTTACTCGAACCCGGCCTACGACGATCTCTTCGCCCAACAGTCGGTGGAACTCGATTCGGCGAAGCGCAAAGACATCGTGTGGCAGATGCAGAAGATCGCGCACGACGACGTGGTTTACATCATCCCCTTCTACGCGCAAGAGGTGCAGGCCTTCCGCACCGACCGCTTCGGCGGATGGATCACCGACGCGGGCAAACTGGCGCTGGAAGATGTGAGTTCGCTGGTTGTGATCGAGCCGGTCAAGTGATTGCAGAGTGTTGATTTCGGATTGCAGATTGAAGAACGCAACCGCCTTCAATCTGCAATCTGCGATCTGAAATCGCAAATCCGAATGAAACGCTATCAACTTCTAGTCAGCAAAGTCGGCTGGTCGCTGTTCACCGTCCTCTTCGTCATCGTCCTCAACTTCTTTCTGTTCCGCGTGCTGCCCGGCGATCCCTCGCGCGCCGGTGTGCGCGACCCGCGATTGACGAAAGAGGCGCAGGAAGCTATCCGCGTGCGCTTCGGCCTCGACAAACCGATCATCAACTGCTTCACGACTCTCAACCCCCTTAAACTCGCCCCCGAAACGTGCGCGGTCAACCCGCTCGATACTCAATTCTTCATTTACATTGGCAATCTTATTCGCGGCGAGTTGGGCATCAGCTTCCACACCAACCGCCCCGTGGCCGGCATCCTCCGCGAACGGCTGGGAAACACCATCCTGCTCATCGGCGCCGGGCAGATTCTCAGCATCGTGCTCGGCATCGCCATCGGCGTCGTCGCCGCGTGGAAGTCGCGCACCGTGGTCGATTACACTGCGCTCGTTTCCAGCCTCGTCGCGTGGAGCATGCCCACCTTCTGGCTGGGTATCATATTGCTGTTCTGGGGCAGTCGCGATCTCGGCTTGCCCATCGGCGGGCAGGTCACGGTGGGCACGACCTATGCCACCGTTTGGGATCGCTGGCTCGACATCGGGCGGCACATGCTCCTGCCCACGCTCACCCAAACCATCATCTACGTCGCCGAGTATGTGCTCATCATGCGCTCCACCATGCTCACCGTGCTCTCCGAAGATTACATTCTCACCGCCAAAGCCAAAGGTCTCAGCACGTTCCAGATTCTCAAAGACCACGCCTTGCGCAACGCCGCTCTGCCCATCGTCACCATCGTCGCCCTCAACCTCGGCTTCACCGTCGCCGGAGCAATCCAAATCGAATCCGTGTTCTCGTGGCCCGGTCTCGGCCAAGCCACCTACGAAGCCGTTGTCCGCCGCGACTATCCGTTATTGCAGGGCGCGTTTCTATTGCTGGCCGTCAGCGTCATCATTGCCAACTTGATCGCAGATTTGCTTTATTCATATCTCGACCCCCGCGTGCAAACATCATAGTAAAGGGTGAAGTGTGGAGAGTGGAAAGAAGGCGATGTCTGTAAATGCTCCCGCAAAGGATCACCGTGATCTTCGAGTATATCAACTCGCATTTGAGTCGGCGGTTCGCGTTTATGAAACCACCAAATCGTTCCCACCCGAGGAGCGATACAGCCTCACCGATCAGATCCGGCGTTCATCCCGTTCCGTCTGCACCAACATCGCCGAAGCGTGGCGCAAGAGACGCTACCCCAACCACTTTGCCAGTAAGCTCAGCGATGCCGACGCAGAGGCTACCGAAACCATCGTGTGGCTCGACTTTGCCTTTCGCTTCGGCTTCGTCTCAGCCGATCTTCACCGCGAACTCATCGAAAGCTACAACCTTGTTTGCAGGCAACTCACTGTGATGATGTCCCAACCCCACAAATGGACTCCAAAACCCTGATCCACCCTCTACCCTCCGCCCTCCACTCTTCACTCTCCAGCCTCCGCCGCAACCGCATGGGGCTCATCGGCGCAGGGATGCTCGTCGCCTCCTTTGTCGTCGCCGCCCTCGCCTCCCTCATCGCCCCCTATGATCCAAAGAGCCCCCTGCCGGTCACCATCGACACCATCTATGCCCCGCCCGGCCCCCAACACCTCCTCGGCACCGATGACGCCGGGCAGGATGTGCTGACGAACTTCATCTACGGCTCGCGCATCTCGCTCACCGTCGGCTTCTTTGCCTCATTCATTTCCATCGTCATCGGCGGAGTCATCGGCCTCGCCGCCGGTTACTTCGGCGGGCGCATCGATAACCTGCTCATGCGCTTCACCGACATCATCCTCGTCATTCCCGACCTCCCTCTCACCATCGTCCTCGTCGCCCTCACCAAACCCAGCCTGCTCAACATCATCATCGTCATCGGCATCGTCGGCTGGACAGGCAGTGCGCGCCTCGTGCGGTCGCAAACCATCGCCGTCAAAGAGCGCAAGTTCGTCGTGCGCGCCCGGGCCATCGGCGCCGGCCACCTGCGCATCATCGCCCGCCACATCTTCCCCCTCGTCCTGCCGCTCATCGTCACCAACACCGTGCTCGTCATCTCCCTCGCCATCCTCAACGAAAGCGCCCTCTCCTTTCTCGGCCTCGCCGACCCCACCACCCTCTCGTGGGGCCAAATGCTCAACTACGCTTTCACGCGTGGCGCAATGAGCACTGGCGCATGGTGGGCGCTCGTGCCGCCCGGCTTCGGAATCGTATGGGTGGTGCTGGCCTGCACCCTGCTCGGCTACGGCCTCGAACAAATCCTCAACCCGCGAGTCGAGTCGCACCACCTCTCCGTCGGCGCGCAGATGATTTCGCGGCTGACCGGGCGTCTGTCCCCGCTCGACTCGCTCCCGGCGGCCAGCGACCGCTCACACCGCGCCGCGCCTCCCGATCTCAACCGCGCCCCCGTCGTTCTCGACGTGGCCGGCCTCTCGGTGGACTTCGTCTCCGAGTCCGCCCCGCCCGCTCACGCCGTCTCGAACGTTTCCTTCAGCCTCCGCCAGGGCGAACTGCTCGGTCTCGTCGGAGAATCGGGTTGCGGCAAAACCACGCTCACCCTCGCCCTCATGCGCCTCCTGCCCGCCGCAGGCCGCATCGTCGGCGGCGAAGTGAGCATGGCCGACCACGATCTTCTTTCGTTGAGCGAAAAAGAAATGGAAGAGGTGCGCTGGAAAGATATTGCCATGATCTTTCAGGGCGCAATGAACGCCCTCAATCCGGTGCGCACTATTGGCGATCAGATTGCCGAAGCCGTCCTTCGCCGTCAGCCGAACTCCCCTCAAGAATCCGTTGACCGGCGCGTGTCCGAACTGCTCGAGCTCGTTGGCATCGCCGCCGCCCGCCGCGCCCAGTATCCGCATCAATACTCCGGCGGCATGAGGCAACGCGCGATGATCGCCATGGCGCTCGCCTGCAATCCCAAGGTCGTCATTGCCGACGAACCCACCACTGCTCTCGACGTGATGATCCAAGCGCAGATACTCGATCTGCTCGCCCGCCTCCGCCGCCAACTCGGCCTCTCGGTCATCTTCATCACCCACGATCTCGGCGTGGTGGCCGAAGTGTGCGACACGGTGCTGGTGATGTATGGCGGCGTCACCGCCGAATACGCCAGCGTGGACACGATCTTCAACAACGCCCAGCATCCATATACGCGAGAACTGCTCAAAGCCTTCCCCGATCTTTCACATCCGGGCGGCCGCCTCACCTCCATTCCCGGCTATCCCCCGCGCCTCAATGCTCTGCCGCCCGGCTGCCGGTTCGCCCCGCGCTGCCCCGCCGCCTTCGACCGTTGCCACACCGAGCCGCCAGCCATTCACTCGTTGAGCGGCTTTCACACGGCAAGTTGCCATCTGGTCGAAAATTTGGAGATTGGAGATTAACTCATGGCGGCCCAATCTCCACTCTCTAATTCTCAATCTCCGATCCTGCAAGTCCGCAACCTCCACAAACTATTCCCCGTCGGGCGCAATCTCCCGTGGGCCGCGCCCAAATTCATTCACGCGGTTGACGGCGTATCCTTCGATTTGAATCGCGGCGAGGCGCTGGCTCTCGTCGGCGAAAGCGGCTGCGGCAAATCTACCCTCGCCCTCACCCTCATGGGACTCGAAACGCCGTCATCGGGGCAGATCATTTTCGATGGCACAGATGTGACCCGCGCCCACGGCGGCCAGCTCAAAGAAATGCGCCGCCGCATTCAAATGATCTTTCAAGACCCCTACGAGTCGCTCAACCCCATGATGACCATCGGCCAACTCGTGGCCGAACCGCTCACCGTTCACGGACTCCTGCCGGATCGAATCGAGCGCGAGGCGCGAATGAAGCAGGCCCTCGAAGATGCCGGACTCAAACCCGCCGAGTCATTCGTCAACCGACTCCCGCACGAACTCTCCGGCGGACAACGCCAGCGCGTGGTCATTGCCGGGGCGCTGGTGCTCGAGCCCACTCTCCTCCTCGCCGACGAACCTGTATCAATGCTCGACGTTTCCATCCGCGCCGAAATCCTCAACCTGCTTGCCGAACTGCGGCAGACGCGCGGCATCTCGACTCTGTTCATCACTCACGATCTCAGCACCGCCGCTTACTTTGTGGATCGCGTGGCGGTGATGTATTTGGGCCGCATCGTCGAAATCGGACCCACTCGCGCCGTCCTCCGCCAACCGGCTCATCCGTACACCCAAGCGTTGCTCTCCGTCATCCCTGTGCCCAACCCGCGCGAGCGCCATCCGCACACCATCCTGCAAGGCGAAACTCCCAACCCCATTGATCTTCCGCCCGGTTGCCGCTTCCATCCCCGTTGCCCCGCCGCCTTCGACCATTGCCCCAACGCCGACCCCGAACTCGCCGCCGTTGCGGGCGATCACGAAGCGGCGTGTTTGCTAATCAAACCATAGGTCAACCCTTCGGCGGCCCCCGCCTCACTCTCTCCATCACCCGGCTCATCCCTTCCCCATCTCTTGGCGCCGTCCACATCGCCTCAATCCACCACGTCGCCCCGTTCTCGGCCCACTTGCGAACGTTCGCCGCCGCTTGCTTCGGCTTGTCGCCGGGCGTCGCCCCCTCCACCACAATGTCGAACGGCGTCTTGAGTTTGCGCCGCTTCATCACGTAAGCCTTCATCTCGCGCACATCGGCGGGAGTGAAGGGAACAATCTTACCCTTCGCATTCATTTTGTTCGGCAGTAACCCATCGTACTTCACCACCCTCTGCATCGACTTCTCGCGCCGCCACGCGCCCACCACCCAGATGGGGATGCGCGGCTTTTGCACCGGCGGCGGGGGCGGAAAAAACGTGGTCTCTCTGATTTTGTAATGCGCGCCCTCGAAATTAAAAGGCTGGCCTTTCCAGAGGCCGGTCAAAATTTCCAGCCCTTCATCCAGCAATTCGGCCCGCGTCTTTCGGTCGGTCACTTCGCCGAACTGCTCGAAGCCGGTATCCACCGCGCCTAACCCCACCGACAGGATCACGCGCCCGTTCGAGAGTCGGTCGAGCGCCGCCATCTCGCTCGCCAGTTTCCACGGCCTCATCCGCGAGAGCGGCGTGATCATCGTCCCCAATTTGATTCGCTCGGTGAGCATGGCCGCCGCCGTCAACTGCACCCACGCATCGATTCCCCACACCGGCTCCCAAACGAAGAGTCCATCCCACCCCGCCCTCTCGGCCTCCCGCGCCGCCTCCGCCGCCGCCCGCGCATCGCCGAATGGAAGAACGAAACCGAAGTTCATAGGGACTCCTTTTGAGAATTCGATCTGTTTTCGAGGTTGCCATTATAACCATGCGTCAAGGCCTGTGCTATACTGCCAAAAGTAGTCTGCCTTCAACAAGGAGTCGGCCATGACCATCCTCCTCGACAACATCACCATTCCCGAACAGGGGACATTGACCATTCACCTCACCATTGAAATCAAGGTGACGGCGGAGCAGGCCCGCAAAAAGGTGGACCGCTGGCTGATGGATCAGATCAGTTCGCAGATGGGTGCCGAAACGCCAACGTTGGTGGCCGGGGAGCGAACTGCATGGCGCGTTCCGGTCTACATTAGCTTCCCCAGCGTCGGCCATGCAGGGACGGTTGGGACAATTGATGTTGACGCACAAAGCGGGGAAATGGAGGTCTCGCCCGATAAGATAGCGGACATCGAACGGCAAGCGCAGGAGATTGCCAAACGACTGCCCTCCTACAAACCACACACACCACCGCCCGAATTCATCCCCAAGAACGTTCCGCCCGCGAAGGTCTTCGTGGTCACTGAAGACAGCCAATTGAAGCCCAAAGAATGACGCCAGCCCTTCTACCAATCGAACACATCCAACAGCGTTCGGATGGCGACTGCATTGCGGCTTGCGCCGCGATGATTCTCAAGTATATGGGCATTGCGGTTGGGTATGAGCGTTTGCTCGCGCTGTTGAGGACCAGCCCAATTGGTGCGGCCTCTTTTCGAGTCCGAGAACTGGAGCACTTGGGTATCACCGTCGTGTATAAGCAAGGCGACCTCGCGGAACTTCACCGACATCTGTTGAGTGATCGCCCTTGCATCGCGTTTGTCAAATCGTCTGAGTTACCCTACTCGAATCTATCAATCAACCATGCGGTCGTTGTCTCCGGCATAGATGACGAACTCATATACCTCAACGATCCCGATCTGGATTACGCCCCCGTCGCCGTATCTCACGGGGACTTCGGCCTTGCTTGGCTTGAGCGCGATGAATACTACGCCGCTTTTCTCCACCGCGATTGAACCTCTCCGGCACTCCATCCGCGCCCACCCGCGTTCCCCTTCTATGGCAGCCATTCGATCCTCCTTTCCTCACCCCATCACCGAAATCGAAAACACGTTCATCCCTCTCGCCGACGGCGCGCGCCTCGCCGCTCGGATGTGGATGCCAGCGGACGCCGACTCGAATCCCGTCCCGGCCATCCTCGAATATCTGCCGTATCGCAAAGACGACGGCACGGCCTACCGCGACTCGATCCGCCATCCTTACTTCGCCGGGCACGGTTACGCCTCCATTCGAGTCGATATGCGCGGCTCCGGCGACTCCGACGGCATCCTTTACGACGAGTACCTCAAGCAAGAACAAGACGACGCGCTCGAAGTATTGAAATGGATCGCCGCGCAAAAATGGTGCACGGGCCGCGTCGGCATCATCGGCATTTCGTGGGGCGGCTTCAACGGATTGCAAATCGCCGCCCGTCGCCCGCCCGAGCTCAAAGCCATCATCACCCTCTGTTCCACCGACGACCGATACGCCGACGACGTGCATTACATGGGCGGATGCCTGCTCGCTTCCGAAATGCTCGAATGGGCCTCGGTGATGCTGGCCTGCAACGCCCAACCGCCCGACCCGCGCTTCCGATCCGACTGGCGCGAAGTGTGGTTCGAGCGCATGGAAAAGACTCCGCCGTACATCAAAGCGTGGCTGGCGCATCAGCGCCGCGATGAATTTTGGAAACACGGCTCGGTGTGCGAGGAAGGGCGATTCGTGAATCGCCCCTACGCCGATATCGAATGCGCCGTGTATGCGGTGGGCGGTTGGCAAGACGGATACACCAACGCCGTGCCGCGACTCCTCGCCGGACTCTCGTGCCCGCGCAAAGGACTCATCGGCCCGTGGTCGCACGGCTACCCCGAAGTGGCCCTGCCCGGCCCGCAGATCGGATTTCAACAAGAATGTGTGCGCTGGTGGGATCATTGGCTCAAAGGGATCGACACCGGAATCATGGATGAGCCGATGTTGACGGCATGGATGCAGGACTCCGCTCCCGCCCGATCATTTTACGATCACCGTCCGGGCCGCTGGGTCGCCGAATCGATCTGGCCCTCCCCCAACATCTCACCCCAAATCCTGCACCTCGTTGATCACCGCCTCTCCCCAACCACCCAACCACCCAACCACCCAACCACCCAACCACCCACCATCCTCGGCTCCCAACACTGCGGCCTCACCTCCGGCATTTGGTGCCCCTACGGCAAGCCCGGCGACACCCCGCGCGATCAACGCCCCGATGACGGACTCAGCCTCACCTTCGATTCTGATCCCGTTGACTCGACTCAAGAAATACTCGGCTTCCCCGAAGTCACGCTCGCGCTTTCATCCGACAAACCCAACGCGCTCATCGCCGCGCGGCTGTGCGATGTTGCCCCCACCGGCGAGTCACTGCTCGTCTCGTGGGGAATGTTAAATCTCACCCACCGCGAGTCGCGCGAACATCCGACGCCGCTCGAACCCGGCAAGCCCTACACCGTCGCCGTTCAACTCAACGTCATCGCCCATTCGCTTCCCGCCGGTCATTGCTGGCGCATCGCCCTCTCGCCAACGTATTGGCCTCACGCCTGGCCCTCCCCCGAACCCGTCACCCTCACCCTCCACAGCGGCCACCTCACCCTCCCCCTCCGCCCACTTGACCACTCGACTACCCGACTACCCGACCACTGGGCCAAACCCGAACACGCCCCACCCCTCGCCATCGAAACCCTCGCCGCCAAAAACCGCGAGCGCACCGTGCATCTCGACAACGTCACCGGCAAACTCACGACGGTTGACAAGAGCGAGCGCGGCTACATCCGCTTCCTCGACAGCAGCCTCGAGAACGATTACACCACCGTTGACACCTTCTCCATTGTCGAAGGCCAGCCTCTGTCGGCCGCCGCCCAATCCGATCGCACCATTCGCATTGGCCGCGGCGAATGGCAAACTCGCATCGAAACGTCGAGCGTGATGACTTCGGACGCCGCCAACTTTCACGTCACCAACATCCTGCAAGCCTACGAAGGCGAAGTGCGCGTGTTCGCAAAGACTTGGCATTTCTCCGTCCCGCGCGATCACGTTTAAAACAAAAGGGCGGCCCGTCGAGGCCGCCCTCACTTCTTCTCCGCAGGTTTCCCCGCTGGCGCAAACAACCCTTTCACCGCTTCATCCAACTTCTTCACCACTTCGTGCTCCCTCAACTCGCTCGCCTTCAGACTCTCCGTCACCGAGCGGTAATACCAGGCGATCTCCGGCTTGCCGCGCTTGAAGCGCGACCACACCCTCTCGCCCATCGCCGAGTAATCGGCGGCCATCGAGCGCACGTTGTGCAATTTGTCGGCGGCGGAAACGAGAGCCACATCGCGCGGCGCAGTTCTGAGATGAGCCACCGTGTGCTGTTTGCGATGCTCCCACGTGTCGTTTTTATTCGGCTCCGAACACCCTTCCACGATGAAAGCGATTCTCGTCCCGAACCTTTCGCGCAGTTCGGCCAGCGTCACCCCCGTGTCTTCCACCGTGTCGTGCAGCAGCGCCGCCGCCAAAAGTTCAGAGTCGGTTTCCCCGCACTCGATCAACACCATCATCACCCCCACCGGATGCACGATGTAGGGCACGTCGGTGCTTTTGCGCACCTGCCCATCGTGCGCGCGCGCGGCAAAGGCCAAAGCAGAATCGATCAACGGGTGCGGTGACATGCAAGAAGATTACAGATACTCCATCTCGCGCGCCGCCTTCTCCAACTCTTCGCGGAACTCCGGCGCGGCCACGTTGATGAGCGCCTTCGCCCGCCGGGCAATCGTCTTCCCGTACAGATCGGCGACTCCGTACTCGGTGACTACGTAATGCACGTGATTGCGCGTCGTCACCACACCCGCGCCCATCTTGAGCATAGGCACGATCTTGCTGAACTTCGATTCGTCTTTCTTCACCAGCGTGCTCGGCAGGGCAATGATGGGCACGCCGTCTTTTGCTCGCGACGCGCCATAAATGAAATCGACCTGCCCCCCCACCCCGCTGTAAAAACGCGGCCCGATACTGTCGGCGCACACTTGGCCGGTGAGGTCCACTTCAATCGCCGAGTTGATCGCCACCATCCGCTCGTTCTGGGCGATGACGAATGGATCGTTGACGTATTCCGAAGGGTGCAGTTCGACGAGCGGATTGTCGTTCACGAAATCGTACAGCCGCTGGGTGCCGAGCAAAAACCCGGCCACCATTTTGCCCGGATGCAGAGTCTTCTTTTCGCCGGTGATCACTCCGCGTTGAAAGAGATCGATGACGCCGTCGGAGAACAGTTCGGTGTGCACGCCGAGGTCTTTGTGGTTGGTGAGTCGGCGCAGAACCGCATCGGGGATGGCGCCGATGCCCGTTTGCAGAGTCGCCTCGTCGGGGATGAGCGTGGCTACGTGATCGGCAATGCGTTCGGTCACTTCATCAGTCGCGCCCATATGCACTTCGGGCAGGGGGTAATCCACTTGCACGATCACATTCAACTTCGAGAGGTGAATGAACGAATCGCCGAGCGTGCGCGGCATGCGCGGATTGACTTCGGCCATAACTAATGTGGCCGACTGCGCCGCCGTTTTGGTGATGCCTACTTCGACCCCGAAGGAGCAGAAACCGTGTTCATCGGGCGGCGAGACTTGAATGAGGGCCACGTCGAGAGGCAGCACGCCTGACCGGAAGAGGCCGGAGATTTCGGAGAGGAAGCACGGGGTGAAATCGGCGCGGCCTTCGTTCACCGCGCCGCGCACATTGTCGCTGATGAAGAGCGTGTTCACTCGCAGATGGCCATCCATCGTGGGGGCCACGTAATCGGCGGGGCCCACTGTGAGCACTTGGGTGATCTCCACCTCGGTGAGCAGAGGCGCGCGGGCGCACAGCGCGGCCAGCAGTGTTTTGGGCACCGAGCAGTTGCCGGTGAGGAACACGCGCATGTGCGATTGGATGCGGCTGACGGCTTGCTCCGGAGTCAGTAATCGATCTCGATAAAGTTCGAACCAGTTCATGCTCTCATCTCCCGCCGCCGATGGCGCGCGAAATCACTTTGCCGCCGTGTGTCATCACGCCGCGAGCCAAAGGCTGGCTCTGGGCAACGGCGGCGTCCACACCGAGCGCGGTGATGAGTTGAGTGTAAGGCCAGGTGGCGTTATTCAGCGCATGCGTGGCCGTGCGACCCAGCACGCCGGGCATGTTCGGCACGCAGTAGTGGATCACGTTTTCAGTGATGAAGCTGGGGTTGCGGTGCGAGGTGGGGCGGCTCGTTTCCACGCACCCCCCCTGATCGATGGCGACATCGAGAATGATCGAGCGCGGTTTCATTTCGCGCACCATCTCTTGAGTGACGACGATGGGCGTGCGCGCGCCCGGCGCCAATACCGCGCCGATCAGCACATCGGCGAAGCGCACCACTTTGCGCACGTTGAACGAGTGCGAAACCATCGTCACGAATTTACCATCGAGCGCGGCTACCTTTTCGAGCCGGGTCAATTCTTTGTCGAGCACGTAAACGGCGGCGCCGAGTCCGGCGAAGGCGCGGGCGGCGTAGGTGCCCACCACTCCCGCGCCGAGAATGATCACTTCGGCGGGCGGCACGCCCGGCACCCCGCCGAGCAAAATGCCTTTGCCGCCGCGATCGTTGCGCAAGAGTCCGGCGGCGATACTGGCGCACATCCGCCCGGCGATCTGGCTCATGGGCATGAGCACGGGCAGTGAGCCATCATCGGCCTGAATGGTTTCGTAAGCGATGGCCGTGACTTTGAGCCGCAGCAAAGCATCGAGGTTGTCGGGAGAGGCGGCGGCCAAATGCCAAAAGGCCATCACCGTTTGGCCCGGCCTGAACCAACTCAACTCGTCGGCGGTGGGGCGCGCAACTTTGAGCACGAGATCGGCGCGGCCATACGCCTCCTCGCCGGAGTAAACGATCGTCGCCCCCGCCTTGACGAAGTCGTCATCGCTGAAGCCCGCGCCCAGCCCCGCGCCCTTTTCGACGTAGCAATGATGGCCGTCGGCGGCGAGCAGCTGCGCGCCCGCGGGGGTGAGGCCGACTCTGTTTTCGTCGGCCCGGCGTTCGCGTGGCACACCGATATTCATGGTTGAGCCTCGATCCTGCGCGCCCGGGCTTTCACTGCCCAAGCGCCGCGTCGATCAGTCGTTGAAACTCGCTGAAGTCCAACGGATTCTGCACTCGCTGGTTGTTGACGAAAATGGTAGGGGTGCTGGTCACGCCCATCGCGCGAGCCAGTTGCTCGTCTTCGCGCACGGCGGCGGCGTATCGGCCAGAGTCAAAGCACGAATTGAACGTCCCCGCGTCCAGCCCGATCGAGTCGGCGAACGCTTTTAGTCGGCGCGGGGCGAATGCGCCCTCGCCTTCGCCGTTCCAATTGGCGAACACCATCTTGTGGTAATTCCAAAACTCGCTTTGCTCGTTGGCGCACTGGCTGGCCTCGGCGGCGTCGCGCGACTCACTGCCGCCCACGTTCCCATCAACGACAATGTAGTGACGATATTCGAAACGAACCTGCCCGGTTGCAACGTATGTATCGATGATCTGACGTTCCACGTCAGTGGCAAATTGCCGACAGAACGGTCACTGGAAGTCGGAGAACTCCAGAATCACTACCCGTGCATCTTTGGGGCCGAGCGCTTTGCCCTCGGCCATCGGCCACGTCTCTTTTTCGATGGTCGTGATCTCGCCGATGGGGCGCGTGTTCTGATACACCAAAAAGCCAGCGGCGGCCACTGCCACCAGCGCCACTCCGGCAATCACCATCCACCGCCGTTGGCGGGCCTCCTGTTGGCGCTTCCGTCTCAATTCTTCGCGTTTGCTCATGTGTCTCTCCTGAAGTGAAAGTATGGGGCCGAGTGTCGCGCGAGGTCGAAACCGGCCCCTGTGACATTACGTGGATGATAGAAGCCGAACCCGCCGCGCTCCAGTGACGTTCTTCCCAAATTGAAAACGAAGTATGTACTCAATGAACTCTGTCATGAGATTGAATGATGTTTCTCACTTTCTTTATCCACTATGAATTCCTAAACTGAAATCGCCGATGATCGTTTGCTCATCGCAATCATGTTCATGAAGGAGTCCTGATGAAACAACAACTTGTAAAAGATTGGATGACCGCCAACCCGGTGTGCGCCACGCCGCACACCACCCTGCCCGAGGCTCTGCAATTGATGCAAGAGCGCCGCATCCGCCGTTTGCCGGTAGTGGATAAAGGCAAACTGGTGGGCATCGTCACTCGCGGCGATCTGCGCGGCGCTCAACCTTCGGAGGCCACCAGCCTCAGCATCTTCGAGATTCATTACCTCGTCGGGCGGATCACTCTCGACCGCTTGATGACCAAAGACGTGCTCAGCGTTTCACCGAGCGCCACCGTGGGGGAAGCCGCCACCATTATGCTCAAAAACAAGATCGCCGGGCTGCCAGTGGTTGAAAGCGACCGGGTGGCGGGCATCCTCACCGAGTCGGACATCTTCCGCATGATCGTGCGGATGTGGGAAAAGGAATAACTCAGAGCGAATCTTTGAGATTGTGTTTGGTGGCGTACGAAGCTGCTTCGGCGCGATTGGCGAGGCCAAGTTTGCTGAGGACGTTGCTCACGTAATTGCGCACCGTGCCTTCGCCCAAGTGCAGGTCTTGAGCAATTTCGCGATTCGTTTTGCCTTCGGCCACCAAGGCCAGCACGCGCCGCTCTTGCTCGGTGAGCTGAGAGAACGCGCTTGATTCTTGTTCGCGGGCCGCGCGGCGCACTTCGGCAAACACCCGCTCGGTGAGAGCCGGGTCGAGCAGAGAATTGCCCTGCCCCACCATTTCAATCGCGCGGATCAAATCCTGCCCGCCTGCCTGTTTCAACACATACCCCGCCGCCCCGGCGCGGATGGCCGCAAACAACATACCATCCTCGGCATAGCTGGTGAGCATAATCACTTTGGCGTCGGGGAGTTGTTTGGTGATCTCTCGGCAAGCGTCAATCCCGCTCGAACCTCCAAGCCGTATATCCAAAACAATGACATCGGGCTTGAAGTGCAGGGCTTTCTCTAAAGCGTCGCTGGCTGTCGAGGCCTCGGCCACCACTTCCATATCCGGGTGCCGATCAATCAATGCCTTCAATCCCAAACGAACCACTTCATGGTCGTCAACAATCATGATTCTCTGTCGTCGCATGGGTGTATTTTACCCGTTGCCTACCTTGCAAGACAAGTGGATCAAATAGCCGTCGGCGCGTGACTGGGATACAATTCCGGGCGATGGACAGCCCTCCCCCCACCTCCTCTCGCGCCGCCGATATTCTGATCGTGCAGCTTCTCGCCCTCCGAGAAGCCGTCCTCGCCATTTCGTCAGACCTCTCGCCCATAGAAACACTCCGGCACATCGTGAAGGCCGCCGCGCAATTGGCCGACGCGCAGTATGCAGCGATCGGCATCCCCGATGAGACCGGCGCCCAAATGATGGAGTTTGTCACCGAAGGACTCACACCCGAAGAAGCGGCGCAGATTTCGCACCCGCCGCGCGGCTACGGTGTGCTCGGTATCGTCGTCCACGAGAGCAAAGCGCTCCGCGTAAAAAACGTGAGGCAGCACCCGCGCTCGGTGGGGTTTCCGCCCAACCATCCACCCATGGCCAGTTTTCTGGGCGTGCCCATCATTCATAAAGGGCGGCTGTTGGGCAACCTGTATCTCACGAACAAGATTCACGGCGACGAGTTCACCGAGTCGGATCAAGCCATCATTGAACTGCTGGCCTCCCACGCCGCCAACGCCATCCAGAATGCGCGGCTGTTTCAAGCCACGCTCGATCGCAGTCAGGAATTGCAGGAGCGCAACCGCGAATTAGCCGCCGTCAACGCGGTGGCCGTGTCCACCAGCCAGCATCTGGATTTGAGCACGGTGATGGATGAGGCAGTTCAGCACGTGCTGGCTGTGTCGGATGCCGAAGTGGGAGAAATTTTTCTGCTCGACGAATCCAGCGACGATATGGTGCTGGCCCTGCATCACGGCCCGTTCCCCGAAGCGTTTCAATCCATCCGGCGCTTCCGGCGCGGCGAGGGGTTTCCGGGCCGGGTAGCGCTCACCGGCCAGCCCCTCGTTTCCACCAACTTGGCCGAAGACGTGCGCTATGTGCGCCGCGAAGTCATTGAAGCCGGCTTCCGCGCTTATTGCTCGATACCGCTGTTCGCCAAAGGCAAAGTAGTGGGCACGCTCGATTTGGCCTCGCACAACGACGTCGCCTTCGACCAATCCACTCTGACCCTGCTGGCCGGCATCGGGCATCAGATCGGAGTGGCGGTGGAGAATGCGCGGCTGTACAAAAGGATTGCGCAGTTGGCAGTGCTGGAAGAGCGTCAGCGCATCGGCATGGATTTGCACGACGGCGTCATCCAATCCATTTACGCCGTCGGCCTCACTTTAGAATACGCCAATGCGCTATTGGCCGACGACGACGTGCTCGGCGCAACCGAACGATTGAAATGGGCAATCGACTCGCTCAACGCCACCATCCGCGACATCCGTTCCTATATTCTCGATCTGCGCCCGCGCCGATTCGAAGGCGACAATTTGATTTCCGGCTTGCAGCAACTGCTGGCCGAATTCAAAGCCAACACACTATTGTCGGTGGAGTTTGGAGCCGACTCCGCCGCCGACGCGGCTCTCACGCCCGATGCGCGGCTGGCGCTGTTCCACATTGCGCAGGAAGCATTGAGCAACGCCGCCAAGCACAGCCAAGCCTCGCGCATCGAAGTGCGGCTGATGAGAGACAGCGGCGACATTGTTCTCTTCCTCAAGGATAACGGCATAGGGTTCAAGCCCGAACGGGTGGAGCGGCGTGTGGGCCACGGGCTGATGAACATGCACGACCGCGCCCTCGCCATCGGCGGCATTTTCAACGTCGGCCCCGGCAGCGATGGACGGGGCACCCAAGTGCAAGTTCGTATCCCCCGACACGGCGGGTGAGTGAGCCCCCACAAAACAAAACTGGCCTCCAACAATATGTTGGAGGCCAGTCGATTCTCCGCACGATCAATCTACCAAAGTCACTGCGGGTTGCGCGCCGTTGCCCTGCAGCATCTGCGCGAAGTTCGTCTGCGCCAAATGGGCCACAAGTTTGGCCTGAGCATCGCACCACACAGTGCGCACCGAACATTCATCGCTCATGGGGCATTGGTGCGGCTCGGTGGCACACTCGTTGAGCATCACCGGCCCGTCAATGGCTTCAACGATCTCAAGAAGCGAGATCTCCTCGGGAGCGCGGGCGAGCGACACCCCGCCGCGCGCGCCGCGAGTGGCGCGCACCACCCCCGCCGCCGCCAACTGCGATACTATCTTTGCGAGGAACGTCGTAGGAATCAGCCGCTCGCGAGCGATCTGGGCCGTGGAGGCTCGGGCGTTTGGGCCAATTTGCGCCAGATATAGAACCGCGCGGACCGCATAGTCTGCTTGTCGAGTAATTTGCACAGGCCTCTCCCTTTTATAACGGAATCCGATAAAGCAACTCGCCAATCACTTTACGCCTTCCCGCCCATTATACAATAGTGACTAATATCACGGGCAAAATCCGACGAGTTTCCTGATAATTGGTTATCCGCCCCCTCGACCCGATTCGGTGACGGTCTTCCACAGGTTGGCCGCCCCAACGCCCACCCCGAAAACGCGGTGACATTCGTCAAAGGCTTATCAGGAATACAGGCACTTTACCAAAAGTATGCCGATGCTATAGTGCATTCATGAACGGCCCTCTGCGGGTGTATATCATTGATTGCCACGACGAAGTTCGGCGGGCGCTCGCCGCCCGGCTGAAGACCTCGCCCGACATTGCCGTGGTGGGCGACACGGGGGACGCCGATGAGGGCCTGCAAAAGACCACGACTCTGCAACCGGATATCTTGCTCGTCGAAACGAAACGAAGCGATGGCCGGGGGCTTGAGATCGTCAAAGCAATCGCGCAGAGCGAGTTGAAAACGAAAGTGATTGTGCTGACTTCGTACGCCAGCGAGTGGGAGCGAGTGACGATGGCCCACAGCGGCGCGGCGAGATATTTACTGAAGGACATCGCCTCCGCGCAGCTGATTGAAGAGATTCGCGCGGTGATGAGGCAAGAGCCGGAAACAATGGCTCCGCCGAAATAAAACTCCCGAATGGCAAGACCTTTCGGGAGTTTTATTTTTGGGCGATCCGCATGCGGGGCGCCTTATTTGCGAGTCTTCTTTTTCGCCAACAATGCAGAAGCAGTGGTTTCGCCTTCCGGTTTGGGCGGCAGCGGAGTGGATTCGGTGGGTGGGTGGCTGGCTGGGTGGTTGGGTGGCTGGGTGGTTGGGAGTTTCGCCATCGTTTCGGATTGAGGAACGGAGGGGAGGGGCGAGTCGAGGGTGGAGCCTGCGCGCTGTTTGGCTTGGCGCAATCGCGAAAGCGATTCGGCGCGTTCGGGTTCGAGCGCCGGGCGGCGCAACCCGACGACGAAGGTTTGGATTCGAGCGGCGGCGCGCCGCAGATCGTATCGGCTGATGACGAGTCGGCGAATGGCAATGTCGAATGGAAGAAGAAGGGTGGCGAGCAGAAGAAGGTAAGGCCACACCGGGCTGGTGACGTTGCGCGCCAATTGATTGTGGGCAAAGGCTTCCTTCGGGTCGTCGGCAAAGCAATCAGCGAGATTCAAAACATTCTGCTCGTTAGGCGCGCACATCCCGGTGATCAGTGTGAGTTGCGCAAGCGAGTCCACGCCTGCTTCGGGGTCGTCGGGCAATTTGTATTCGGGCGAATAGGTGAGCACCCATCCCGCAGTCTCGCCGACCGAAATGTTTGCGCCGTCGCCCGCGCCCGCCACACGAATGAGATACGCGCCCTGCTCGGTGGGCGTGAACTCGGCTTCGTACCGCCCCGGCGCAACCTGCGTCATTTCAACCGTTTGCGTCGCGCCGTCGGGGCCGACAACATTGGCGGTGAGCGCGAGGCTGTTGATGAAGTCTCCGCTGTTGTCGAAGGCATCCACCGCGAGGGTGGCGGTCTCCCCATCGAGTTTCACGTCGGCAGTGATGTCAGACTGCACACTCTCGTTGATCGTGAACCGAATCGCCTGCGCGAACAACGTGGCGAAGCCGTCCCACTGCACCCAATCGCTCGCCCACCGCCCCGTCGCGTCGGATGTCCACGCCACCGCGCGGCCCAACCCGTACTGCCACGAAGCGAGAATCGGATCCGCCGCGCCGTCGGCGAGTTGCGAAACGAGAATCGTTTGCGCCGCCGATTTCGCCGTCGTGCCGACGTAACCGTGCAACTGCGGCACAGCCTCGATGCCTTGCATGATCGGGCTGGGCGCGATCTGTTCGGGGAAGAAACTTTCTTCGATGATATATGCGCGCGTGGCAAGCGTTGTCTCTTCGGTGAAGATTTCGGGAATGGAGGTCGGGTTCTCGGCGAAGTGATAACGCCCGCCGCCCACTTGCGCCAGCAGTTCGAGCAATTGTTGATCGGCGTCCCGCCCCACCGCAACCGTCGACATCGTGATCCCGTTGTCGTTATACATTTGCTCGACCAGCGAGGCGATGCCGGTCGGATCGGCTTGCCCATCGGTGAGCAGGATAACGTGTTTGATCTGCGAGTCGTCGTCGGGCAGTTCGGAAGCGACGGCCTGCACGCCGGAGAGAATATCGGTGCCGCCCGCTGAGCGAATGGAGGCGATGCGATTGATCACGCTGTCGGGATCGTCGAGCGGCGTGATGGGCGCCACCCAACTCGCGCTGTCGTCGAACTGCACCACCCCCACATTGTCGGTGGGCGCGAGAAGTTCGACGGCGCGAATGGCGGCCTCTTTGGCGAGTTCGATCTTCTCTGCGCCGCCGCTGGACTCGGACATGCTGCCGGAGTGATCGATGACGAATACGATGGTGAGACGCGGCCTCCGTTTCTGATCCTTCAACTGCATCTCGACCGGAAGCACGTCTTCGAGCGGCGTGCGGAAGTAGCCGCCGACTCCGTAACTGTTGGGGCCGCCGACGACGAGCAGGCCGCCGCCGAGATCGCGAACGTATTGCTCGATGGCGATCTGTTGCCGCTGGGTGAGATCGCGCGCCGGAGTGTTGACGATGACCACCGAGGCGTATTCGGCGAGCAGAGGCAGTTCGGAGGGCAAGCCCGACGGCGGCACGCGATCAAAATCGATGCCCGCCGCTTGCAGGGCCGCCGCCAACTCGCGCCCCTCGTCAATCGCCTCATCGTTCTGCCCGGTGACGAGCAACACACGCGGCGGGCCTTTCACTTGCGAGAACGCGGCCAGCTCATTGTTTTGGTAAAACGTATCCTGCCCATTCGCCGGAACGATTTGCACTTTGTAAGCGATGAAGCCGGGTGTGCCCGCTTTGAGCGTCACCGGGTACGATTGCTCACCGGCGATCAATTCGAGCGTGCCCTCGTACACCACTTCGGCTCCGGCGAACACGCGCACACCCACTCGCTGGGCAACCGACGATTTGACTCGGATGTTGAGGGTGAACTCTTCACCCTGCCGCAACGACGATGGCGCGCTCACATCGGTAACGAGGGACTCGCTGGTTTGGGCCTCGCCGCGCACGACGGGCACGGCGGTGATCTGCGCCCCGGCGGCGGCGGCCAACCGCGCGGCCTCTTCGGCGTTGCCGGTGGTGGCGATGCCGTCGGAGATGATCACGATTCGTTTGGCGGCCTGCGCGGGGAAGAGGGCCAGCGCGAGTCGAATGGCTTGCGAGAGATCGGTGGCGTTGGTCACCGGGATCGAAGTGAACTCGCTGATCGTCCGCGTCGAAGTCATCGGGTGTTCCACCAGCGCATCGCCGCCGAAGAGAATCACCGCGCCTTTATCGTCCGGCCCCATTTGAGTGATGGCTCGCTGAACCCATGCCACTGCCCCGGCCTTCGCGCCTTCGGGCATCGAGTCCGACACATCCACGAGAAAGACGACGGCGAGGTTGTCTGCGGTGCGCACGAGTTCAAGTCCGGCCAGCGAGAGCACGAGCGCGGCGAAGAGGATCAGCCGCACAGCGAGGCTGGCGATCTCCCTTCGCCGCGAGACGGCGCGCGACGGCCACCCCAACCACAGGATGAGCGGGGTGAGAAGGAAGAGGAGGAGGAAAAGGGGTGAGGAGAAAGTCACGATCTAACGATCAATGAACAATGAGAAAATGAACAATCATGCCCCTGCCTTCTTTCGCTGAAACAGTCCTCTCCATCCCGGCGCGGCGGGCAGTGACGACCCCCGGTGATACACCCACCACTCGATGAGCAGTATTGCAAGCGCGGCGGCGGCCACGAAGGGCCACAGTTCGCGTTGGCCCACTTGATCGCGCACTGAGGCCGCCACTTGCGCCCGGCCCACCGTGAGCGTGGCGGCGGGCTGGATGTTGCTCTCGCGCGCGCTGAAAAGATTCACGGCGAAGAACCCGGCGAACTTTCCGCCCTCTTGCGCCGAGGCCGTGCCCACTCCGTAAATGCCGAGTTGAGTCGTGTCGGCAAACAACGCTCCAGCGTTCGTCACTCCGGCGGTGAACAATTGATCGTCGGGAGCGAAGATGCCCACCGCCTGTTCGCCCACCGCCGGCCGAATGGTGACCGAGTCCCCCGGATGAATGATGTCATCCGCCGAGATGACGGTGGAGGGCGTGAGCCATTCGATCAGATTCGACATCAGAATCGGGTAAGCGATTTGCAGGGGCAGATCGGAGTCGCGCAGATCAAAAGTGAAGACGACGATGCGCCGCCGTTCGAGCGTGCCGTAAAAGATGAGCGGCTTGCCTTCGATGGAGGCAAGCGCGCGCGCCCATGCCGGAGTCTGTGCGTCCACTGCTTTGAGAATGTGCACATTGCTCAAGTCCACGAATTGCAGAAGCGGATCGTCTTCGGCAGTGGTCACGGCGCTGGCGAGGGCAGGCGCGAACTCGCCGTCGATGTTGAACAGTGCGTTGGGCGGCGGATTGAAGATGAGCAGTTCTTTGGCCGGCAGTTCGCTGGAGATCGCGCCGTCGTAAACGTAGAGATCGAACGGGTCGGAGGGCAGAGGCGAATCCACCGGAGCGCGATACGGCTCGATGCCGGGGAACGCGGCCAGCAACTGCTCGATGTAACGGTTGCCCTGATTCGAGAGGAAGAGCACGCGCCCCGACTGCGGCGGGTTGTACACAGCGAAGCCGCGATCGTCGGCGGGCAGGTAGTCGGTCGTCGTCACTCCGGCAGGCGGCGAGAGCACGGCTTCAGCTCGCACCACGCCCTCGTAAGCGGTGAGAATCACGTTGGATGTTTTGCCCGGCGACACGGTGAGTTGTTGGGCGTTGAATAACTCGCCGTCGAGATTGAGGGTGAGGATCGTTTTGGCTTCGGCCTCGCCGTAGTTAGTGACACTAGCGAAGACTTGCGGGCCGCCGGGCCCGGGCCGAATCGAAAGGGCGCTCACTGCGAGGTTGGCCGACTCGGTTCCGATGGGCACGTACCGCACTTCGCCGGTGAGCGGCGGACTCTTTTCGGGGAGGCCGCCATCGGAAATGAGCACGGTGGTGGAGTTGGCGACACTGCCATTGGCTCCGGCGGCGAGGGCAAAGGCCGCTTCCCAGTTGGCGATGCCCACACTCGGTTTAGCAGAATCAATGGCGGCGATCAGTTCGCGTTTGTCGCCGGAGGCCGAGGCGATCACGCCGGGCTGTTCGCTGACGAGAATGAGGGTCATCAAACTTTCGTCGGAGAGATCGTTGGCGAGGCCGCGCGCGATCTTCTTGGCTTCCTCGAAGCGCGAGGGTTGAACATCGGCGGCGTTCATTGAGGCCGAGGCGTCGAGCAAAACGGTAATCTGGCCGCTGGCGACGACAGGCACGGGGAGAAACGGGCGGGCGAGCGCGACAACGAGCAGTGCCAGCAGCAATAGTTGCAGAAGCAGAAGAATGTTGCGGCGCAGGCGCTGCCACGGCGCATTGGCTTCGCGGTCGCGCAGAACCATGCGCCACAACATCACCGACGACACTTCGGTTTCGCGCCGCCGCAACTTCAGCATGTACAGAATAATGATCGGAGCGGCGAGGGCCGAGAGGGAAAGGAAGAGAGGGGTGAGGAAACTCATTTCACAATCCCCATCCTTCTCATCTGATACAGCACGATCTGATCCCACTTCGTGTCGGTGGTGACGGGCACGTAGTGCGCGCCGCGCTTGAGGCAGTGGGCTTCGATCTCGTCGCGCCACGATTGCACGCGACGCTTGTACAGGTCGCGCAGCGGCCCATCCACCGACACATCCTGCGGGTCGCCCGTCTCCACATCGAGCAATTGCAAGTCACCGGCCAGCGGCGGGTCTACTTCTTCGGGCGCGAGCACGTGAATGAGTCCCACTTCGTGCCCTTTGCTCTGCAGAGCCGAGAGTCCGGACTGGTATCCGGCGGGCGAAAAAAGATCGGTGATGACGAAAGCCAGCCCGGCGCGATGGGAGGCGATAACATAGTTGCGAAGGGCGCCGTCGAGATCGGTGAGGCCTTCGGGCTTGAGGTCGCCGAGAAACTTGAGCATCCGCGCTGTGCCGCCGCGGCCGCGCGTGGGGCCGAATCGAGTGGTGGGCAGGCCGCCGCCGGTTATCGCCGTCACGGTGAGGCGATCTCCGGCGGCGAGGGCGATGTGCCCCAACGCGGCGGCGAGATGAACGGCGTACTGAAACTTGTTGCGCTGCTTCGCGGAGTCGGCGTCCCCGCTCATTGAGTCGGGAGGCCAATTCATCGAGCGCGAGGCGTCCACAATCACATGCACTGCGAGGTCTTCTTCTTCCTCGAAGAGTTTGATGAACGGGCGCTCGAGGCGGGCGTACACATTCCAATCCACGCGGCGCAGATCGTCGCCGCGAACGTAATCGCGGTAATCGGCGAACTCGATGGACATGCCGCGTTTGGTGGAACGGCGCTCGCCCTTCATTTGCCCGGCGCGCACCCGCCCGGCTACGAGGGCGAGTTGATCGAGTTTGCGGAGAGTAGATTCGTCGAAGAGCACTGAGGCGAAATTTCAAACTTCAAACTCCCAACTCCAAACTTTGAAGTTTGAAATTTGAAGTTTGAAGTCTTACGCGGCCGCTTTTTCGCGCCGTTCTTCAACTTGCTTCGGCACCGTCTTGAGCAGTTCGGCCACGATGTCGTCGGGGGCCACGCCTTCGGCCTGCCCTTCGAAGTTGAGGATCATGCGGTGGCGCAGAGCGGCGGGAGCGACGATCTCAATATCTTCGAAGGCCACGTTGTAGCGGCCCGACATGATCGACGCCACTTTGGCGCCGAGGATGATGGCTTGCGCGCCGCGCGGGCTGGAGCCGTAGCGCACGAACTGTTTGACCATCGGCGAGGCAGAGGGGTGATCGGGATGGGTGGCAACGACCAGCCGGGCGACGTAATCGGTGACGTGCGAAGCCACCGGCGTCTGCCGCGCCATCTGCCCCATGCGGATGATCGTCGCCGCGTCGGCCACTTGGCTGGCGACGGGCATCTCTTTGCCGGTGGTGCGACCGAGGATGTCCACCAATTCGTGCGGCGAGGGGAACTTCACCCAAACCTTGAACATGAATCGATCCAATTGCGCTTCGGGCAGTGGATACGTGCCTTCCATTTCGAGCGGGTTCTGCGTGGCGAGCACAAAGAACGGCTCGTCGAGGCGATAGGTTTTCTTGGCCACCGTCACCGATTTTTCCTGCATGGCTTCGAGCAGAGCCGATTGGGTCTTCGGCGTGGCGCGGTTGATCTCGTCGGCCAGCACGAGGTTGGAAAAGATCGGGCCGGGCTGAAAGCGAAAGGCGCGTTTGCCGTCGGCAGATTCTTCGATGATGTCGGTGCCGACGATGTCGGCGGGCATGAGATCGGGCGTGAATTGAATGCGCGAGAATTTCAGATCGAGCACGTTGGAGAGCGTGCGGATGAGCATGGTTTTGCCCAAACCCGGCACGCCTTCGAGCAAAGCGTGGTTGCCGGTGAGCACGCAGATGAGCACGTGCCGCACCACTTCTTGCTGGCCCACGATCACCTTGCCCACTTCGGCTTCGATGGCCGAGGCCGTGCTACGAAATTCTTGAATAGTGAGTTCTTCGGTCATAGCTTGACCCCCACCCCTGCCCCTCCCCCATTTGTGAATTCGCAAATGGGGGAGGGGTTGGGGGAAGGGGTTCACGGTTGCAGTGAACTGAAATAATCTCGCACAACAGGCTTGAGCGTGGAGGGAACTTGATCGCTGTCAATCGCATGCTGAGCCGCATCGTTGTATTCGTTGTAAACGTCGCTGTACGGGACGTGCGCCTCGCCGTTGTCGGGCACGTTGCTGGGGCCTTCGCCAACGATCTCATTGCCGGAATCGCCGTTGCCGCCTTCGGGCAAATTCACTTCCGGCCCGCCCGATCCGCCCAACCGATATGGCGAATAGATCGGTTCGGGTGGACGGATGCCGCCATCGCCCGGGCCATTATTGTTCGACGACTGATCGCCCGCCTCGCCGCCGTGCGTCTCTCCGTTGCCTTCTCCGCGCCCCGCGCCGCCACCGCCGCCCTCCTGCCCCGACTGTTGATTCGAACCCTGCCCTTGTCCCTGCCCCTGCCCTTGGCCCTGACCTTGCCCCTGCCCTTGGCCTTGACCATTTCCCTGCCCCTGCTGCCCTTGCTGACCCTGTGACCCGGCTTGCGCCACCGACTGCTGCCCGCTGTTCACTTGCGAGGCCGCTTGGGAGGCCGCCTGCGCTTGCGCGACCTGCGACGCAGTGGAGGCCATCGTTTGCGAAGCGGCATTGAGCGCCGCTTGCGCCGCCGCCGTGTCGCCGTTGCGCAGAGCATCGGCGGCTTGCTGCAATTGCTGGGCAAGTTCGGGGTTCGTGCTCTGCAATTGTTGCGCCGCCTGTTCGAGCGATGAGGCCAACTGTTGCTGCTCGGCGGGTGTCATTTGCGATACATCCATATTCGCCAAGGCTTGCGCCGCGCCCGCCAGATCATTGTTCTGCAACGCTTCGCCTAACGACTGGGTCTGTTGGTTCTGAGCCAGTTGCTCGCCCGCCTGTTGCAGGCTTTGCGCTTGCGCCAACGCATTGGGGTCGGCCAATTGCCGCAACTGCTGTTCGGCCTGCGAAAGCGTGGAGAGGGCTTGCTCTTGAGTCAGATCGCCCTCCTGCAATTGCTTGATCGCTTCGTTGAGCGGCTTCGTCAGTTCCTCTTTTTGATCGCCGGTCAGCGAGTCGTTCTCTTGGATCTGTTGTCGGATCACTTCGAGTTGCTCGACCTGCTCGGCCACCGCTTCTTTCACCGCCTGCTGGCGGGCCAGCGCCGCAAACTGCTCGTTGGGGATGACCAGCGAACACATCAACAGCGCAACCGAGGCCAACAGCGCGAGGATTTCCACGCGGGTGAATCGGATAGGAAGTTTTTCGCGAGGGTTCACATGCGAGGCGGCGGCCACCGCGTCGTCGAGTTGTTGCCGGATCAGCCAATGGGGGGCGTCGATCTTTTGGCGAGCCAACTCGAAAGCCGTGCTCGTTCGCTCGCCGAGATCGAAGGCGAGATCAAAATATCGCGCCGCGCCGAGTCGCGAGTGCGGCCACAGCCACGCGGCCAACGCGGCCCACGCCGCGCCGAGCACGGCGGCCAGCGCGGCGATCTGAGTCAGCTGTTGCAGTGAAAAGGTGGGGCGCAGTCGGGCGACAACAGTGAAGCCGAACGCAATCATCACGCCCAGCATCAGCCCACGCGCGGCCCAGCGGGCAGTCTGCCGCGTGCGATACCACGTCAGCCAATGGCTCAGCGAACGTTCGAGGTCGGTGATGGAGGCGGCCAATTTGAAGAATGATGGGATGACAAGATGAAGAAGGTGACAAGATGGCATTGCGTTCATCCTGTCATCATTTTCATCCAGTCATCTTGTCATGAGGTCTCCTTCCTCTTCACGATCTGAATGGTGATCAGAATCATCGCCAAACTAAAGAAGAGGCAGATGAATGTGTAGGGTATCCACGGCGAGACGAGAGGAATGGTTGCGCCGTTGCTGAGGGAATACGACATGCCCAATGCGCTGTGCTCATTGACGAGAATGGCTTCGGTGAACAGCGCGGTGGCGAGAGGGTTGAGGCACACCAGCACGCCGAAGCCGTAGATAAGCACGGCTTGCAACAGCGGGCTGGGCGAGCTGCCGTAGCCGTAAAAGAAAATATCGTAGGCCGGAATGAAGGTGAGCATGAGCAGCGGCAGGCCCAGCACCGAGACGAGGGCGAAAGCATAGGTGAGCACGCTGGCGCCCAACGTGCGGCGCATGATGGCCGAGAAGAAGATGCCCGCCGATCCGGAGGCCAGCGCGGTGACGAGCAGAACGACAAGCGAGATCATCACCTCTTCGGGCGCGACGCCGCCGAGCAGAAAGGCAAGGCTTTGCAATGGCACGGCGGCGAACAGCAATAGCACGATGAACGACAGCGCCGAAGTCAGTTTGCCCATCACCAGCGAACGCGCCGGGAGCAGTGTGGTGCGCAGAAGTTCGTAGGTTTGCCGTTCGCGCTCGCCGGAGATTGCGCCCGCCGTGAAGGCCGGGGCGATGAAGCACACGAGGAACAGTTCCACGCCCACCAGCCCGGCAAACACCACCTTGCCCGCGATCTGATTGCTGGGGCCGTACACGTTGGTCGTCGAGGCCGTGTAAGCAAGATACAACAGCACCGTGAACAAGCCCATGAGTCCGAGATACACCGTGAGCGTGATGAAGCCGCGATTGCCGCGCATCCGTCCGCGCAGTTCTTTGAGTATCACCGGGTTGGCGGCAAGTCGCTCGCGGAGGGAGAGCGTTGGCTTCTTGGGAGCCTTCTGGGGTTTGGGAGTGGGCAGTGCTGATTCGGCCATTACGACACAATCCCCTTCGTCGCCTGCATAAACACGGCTTCCATATCGCGCACGTCTTCGCTGAAGTGAACGACCGGAATGCTTGCGCCGATCAACTTGGCGAGGATGGCGCTCACTTCGGTGTCGTCGCCGTTGTATTCCACCACAATCTCCGACCGCCCCGGCGGCTCAACTTGACTCTCCACATTCACCGCTGTCACCCCTTCCACCCCCGCCAACAATGCCTGCGCTTCGTCGATCTTGCCGATGAGCGTCACATGGATTCGCCGGTGCGGCATGAGCCGCCTCTGCATCTCTTCCAGCTTGCCCATCGCCACCAGTTTCCCGGCCTCGATGATGCCCACGTCGGTGCAAATCTCGGCCACGTCGGCGAGGATGTGCGTGGAGAAAAAAATCGTCTTGCCCATCCGCGCAAGTTCCACCAATAGTTCGCGGATCTCGATGCGAGCGCGCGGGTCGAGGCCAGAGGCGGGCTCATCGAGAATGAGCACTTGCGGATCGTGCGCCAGCGTTCGCGCCAGCGCCAACCGCTGTTTCATGCCCCGCGAGAGTCCCTCCACCCTATCATCTCGACGATGCGCCAAATCCACCAGTTCCAGCAAATCTTTGTTGATCGAAGCGCGTTTGGCTTCGGGGATTTCGTAGCACGCGCCGAAGAAGTCGAGATACTCCCACACCGACATGTCGTCGTACACGCCGAAGAAGTCGGGCATGTAGCCGATGGCCCGGCGCACGCCGCGCGGGTCCTTGGTCACCGAATGGCCGGCCACCCACGCCTCGCCGCCGGAGGGCGACATGAGCGTAGTGAGAATGCGCATCGTCGTCGTTTTGCCCGCGCCGTTGGGGCCCACGAATCCGAAGATCGCGCCCGGCTCGACGTGCAGAGACAAATCCTCCACAGCCGTCAACTTGCCGTACGTTTTGCGAAGATGATGTATCTCGATGATCGGAGCCATAAAAGTAATTTGGGTTCAGGAATTGAAAACCAAGCCGCCAACTTCAACCACCCAACCACCTAACCACCCAACCACCCACCCAACTACCTCTCCACCACCAAAGAAAAATCCAGACTTTCGATACTCACCGAATTCTGAAAACTGGAGTTCTCCACGCGCACGTCAATGTGGCCGTCGCTGGCAACAAAGCGCCCCGGCGCTGAAATCAACGTACTGCCCCAATTGAGATTCGGTTGCGCCACCCACACGCCTTCTTGCTGATCCCACAGACTCAGCGTCAGCGGCGCAGTGCCCGTTGCGCCATAGGATAGAAGGTTGAGGGTGAGCGACCCCACGCGCTGATACTCCATTCGAGTGAACGGCCTGAACCGCAGAGAGAAGTAGCCCTGACTCAAATAGGAATCATAAGGGGAGCCGCCGCCCCCCGAATCCGGATCGATCAACTCCCACGTCATCAATCCCGGCGGCACGGCAATCGCGCCCGTGCTCACCACCATCTGCGGATTGAGGCGCACAATGTACATCGTCTGATCGGCGGTGTTGAACCCGTCGCCCACCAGCGAAGCATTCACCGGAGACTCGTCCGTCCAGCCCACAAGATACGTGCCGCTTCCGCGCCCGCCGCTGCTGTATGGATCGAACATCCACGTGAGCATCGAGTAGCGGCGATAGGTTTCGCGATTGTCGTAATACGACACCGTGCCCAAAATATTCTCAATCGTCGAGTCGTATCCCGAATAGTGTCCGCCGGGGAAACCGTACGGCGACGACACGCCGGGCGGCAGAATCTGATTGGGCGATTGAACCGTCCACGTGGCGCGGTACGCGCCGAACGGGATGTTCACCTCCACCTCTCCACCCGCCGGAACGTCGCCGATGGTTTGGTACCCGCCAAAGGCCAACACCACTGCATCATGCAGAGTGATCTCACTGAGATTGGCGATCTTGCCTTCGAGCACCGATTGCGAGCCAATCACCGAATAAGTGATGGACGACGAAAACTTCGGCGCGGCGATTTGCCCCTGCGCCACAAACGGCTTGATCGCTCCCACATCCACACGCACGTTGCGGATCACCGATGTGTCGCTCTGCTCGATCCGCGCGCCCGTCAACGAAGTGTCCACCGTCCCGTAATACATATCCGACGGCAGAGGCCGCAACAACACATCGCCGTCCACTTGCAGATCGTATTCGGAGCGGCGAGGCGAAAAGATGCCCACCAATGTTTCCACTTGCGCCCGGTCGGAGTTCTCCCACACTTGCGCCACCGTCAGCCGATGCAGTGTGGCGCGTGTGCCGCGCAGCCCGAAGCTGGCAAAGTAGGTGATGGCCGTGAACAGCACAACCATTCCCGGAATAGTGAGCCATGCCAATTCGCGGCGCTTGAGGCGGCGAAGGATAAGATAGTTGAGCGGCCCCACCGCGAACACGTACCCGCCGAGAAAGACACACACCTGCAACACATGGGGCAAACCGATTCCCGGAATGGCGTTGACCGCTTCCCCCGCGTTGTACCAATTGCGATACGGCCCCGACCACCCGGGCCGCTCACTGGTTTGCGAAAGCAAATTGCGATACACGCCTTCCATCCCCGCCCATCGCCGAAAAGGCTCCAGACTCGGATCGAAGGCAAAGAAGGTCACGCGGCCATAACCGTGCAGACCCTCCACGACGAGCGGCGTTTTCGGGGATGAGGCCGACACCGTCACAGTGGCGCCCGGCGACACATTGCCCGTCGCGGCAATCGCCGAGCCATCGAGTCCCGCCTCCAGCGCATACGCTACCATCGACTCCAAACCCGTCACCGTTTGCGCGCCCGACGGAGCGAAGGGAAGCAGATCACCCAACCCGAGCGCCGTCTTCTGCCACGAGGGGCCTCCGGCTACAATGAGCCGCCCGCCCCCGGCCACCCACGCCCGCATCGCATCTTTTTGCTCGGCGCTGAGCTGCCCGGTGTCCACATCGGAGATGATGAGCAGATCGAGCGCGCGCCACGCCACCGCAGCCGAAGGCAAATCCTCCACCGACAACTGCGCCACTCGCCCCTGCCCGTTGATCGGGTCGATGCGGGTGAGCACATTGAACGTGGATGGGCTGGCGGCCAGCACCCCGTACAAAAGATCGGAGGTCGTTGCCTGAGTGATGCGCGCCGATGCCGTAGCGAGTTGAGTCCCGCCCGACATGTAGGCCACGCTGATCTTGCCCACGTAGCCCTCAACCGACACAAACATATTCACTTCTTTGCGCGAGCCGCCGGGCAGTTCCACCGGGCGAACGTAATCCACCGTCGATCCATCGTAGCGCGGTGCGGCGATCACCACCGAGCCGCTGGCGTCGGGGCCGTCGTTTGCCAATGTGATGCGGATTGGAATCCACATTCCATCTTTGTAGTATCCGTCGAACCCGGCGCGCACCGACATGGTGAGGCCCGATGTTTGCGCCCGGGCCGCGGCTCCCGTGGAGGCCGCCGCTACTGCGATGAGAAGAAACGCCGCGAAGAGTCTTGCCCTGAGCACAGGTTTAGGATAGCACATGCACATGGTTATGGCTACTCCCCCTCTTTGCCTGCCCATCGGTGATTTCACCTACGGGGAAGAGCGCGGGCGGGGATGACGTTCACCATTCTACGGTGAATTCGGCTCGTTTGTTCACTTCGATGGGCAAACGGTAGATTCCGTCGGCCAATCGCGCGGCGGGAGTCCGAGAGGCGTGGGGAAGCGCCAACGTCACAAACCCCTCGGCAACCCGGTTGAGGTTAATGACGAATCGGAGGCCGCGTTCGGTTCCCTCCCATTCGGTCACTTCGCCGCCCTGCGAAAAATGGAGCGACGAGCCGATAAACTGCGGCGCGGCGGAAACGGGCCGAACAGCGAAAAGGCGGCCACTGTGAGGCGGCATCATCGGGAGGGCGAGCGGCGCGGCAGAGCGATGGTAGGTTTGAGTCCAAAAGTCGAAGAGGTGGCTGTCGGAATCCACCGGCACAGAGCGGGCGGCGGCGCGATCTTCCCAATTAAAAATCCCGAACACTGTCCACTCGCCCGTTGCGCCGCGCAGGGGCAGTTGCATCACTTCCGGCATTTCCTTTTCCAGCCAGTCGCGGGCCAGGGCCGTTTTGCCCAACACCGGCAACAGCGGCTCGATCATTTTTCGCCGCTCGTCCGTAAGCGCGGCCATATCGTCCGAAACAAAGAACATGCCGCCGCTGAGGGCGATGACGGTGGCGAGCGCGATTTGTTCGTCGAGGGTGAGGGCGAGGCCGCCGCGCATGAGCAAGCAATCGGGATCGTTGAGCCACCAGCGGCGATGCAGTGGGGCGCGGGCGAGGTCGTTGCGAATGGCGTTGCGCGCCGAAGGCATACCCGGCTCATTGCGAAACGGAAACGACACGCGCCGATACTGTGGCCGCCAACGCACCTCCACATCGGCGCTCACGCGCATTGCGTCCACAAGCCCCACCGCACTGCCCAACGGACAGCCACAGCCGAGCAAAAATGTTTGCGGCCCGGCGGCCTCGCGGATGAGTTCGAGTCCGAGTCGCATGGCTTGCGCGCGCGTGCGCGTAGCATCGTGCCGCGCGCCGGGCAGTGCGGCGGCGTATACAAAATCGAGTTTGAGATAGGGGAAGCCCCACTCATTCACTGCTGTGCTGATCAATCGGCGGAGGTGATCCTGCGCGGCGGGGTGAGTCACATCGAGGCCGCGCGCGAACGAATCGAAAACGAATCCGGCGTTGGCCGGGAGACCGATTCGATTCCGAAGAAACCAGTCGGGGTGATGGCGAGCGATCTCCGAGTCGGGGCGGGCGATGAACGGCGCAAGCCAGAGGCCGGGAGTGAAGCCGTCACCGCGAATCGAGTCGGCGAGGGCGCGGAGGCCGGAGGGGAATTTGCCGTTGGCGACAAACCAATCGCCGACGTTTTGTTGAAAGCCGTCGTCGAGTTGAATCAGCGAGAGCGGCAAGCGATCTTTTCCGGCGGCGATCTGCCCAAGATTGGATCGCACATCGGCTTCGGTGGCTTTGTTGAAATAGTGATACCACGAGCACCAGCCCACAGGCGTTTCCGCCGGAACGCGGGCGCTGTTCTCGCGGGCGACGGCCTCCCCGTAGTCGGCGAGGGGATCAAGTCCGTAATCGGTGAGCAGTTGAAGGTAGGCCCAATCGGTGAGCAGTTCGCCGCCGGGCGGGACGATCACATCATCGCATTGGGCGCGGACTCGAAGGGAGGCCGACTCGGGCCGCGCCACCGCATCCACCGAACCGAACTGCTCGCGCTGAGCGATGAACCCGGCAACGATGGCCGCGCGGTGCGAGGGGCAGGCCAGCACGCCGAACATATCGCTGGAGAATTGCCCGGCGAAATCGGAGGTGGGCGTGAGCGGGTTTTCGATGAGCGGGGTCTGAATGAATTTGAGTCGCGTGCGCGGTTGGGTGCGGTTGGCGGTGAGCGCCCCGGCGAAACTCCACGATTGCCAGCCGTTGGAAAAAAACGTCAGCGGCGCGGAATCAGGCGCGAGCCGAAGCGAGCCGCAGTGATGCAGTGCGCCGACGAACAGCGGGTTGAGGCGCACGACGCGGAACGGTTTGCTCCCAGTGTTGGCAACGCGAAGGCGGATGAGCAAAAACGGGAAGCGGGTGGGCAATGCGAATTCGACGGTGACGGCGAGGGCATCGAGGCCGGAGCGCGCGCGAACGGTGAGGATGTTCAGCGGGCCGTGCGGCGACTCGTTTTGTTTGCGCGAGGAGATGTCCGCGCCGTCGAGGCGGCCAGCCCATTGCCACGTTCGCAGGCCGCCGAGATGCGGCCAGCCGGAATCGGAGAAGCGGAAGAGGCCGTTGAAGCGCGCGCCTTCGATGGAAGGCGTTTCAGTTTTTTGCGTGAAGAGTGACCACGAGGAGGCGGCGGGGTCGAGGGTGAAATGAAGGTGAGGGTTGGAGAGGGTGAAAGGCATTATCGCCGGGCGCGAATTCGGTTGGCAACGGCCTCATCCAGCACATCAGTCTGCTCTTTCGGCCCATCCAGAAAAAGAGAAATCTTGTTAATGATGTTGCGCCCAATGATAATCTCATCGCCATCGTCGCCAGCTACATAGACATCTCCAAACCGGAGTCCAGCGATTTCCAAATCAACCAAGAATAGCCATGCAACGCGCCGCTCACCCCATTGGCCTCGCATGAAAACTTCCTCGACAGAAGGAACGCCCATACGAGCCAGAAGTCCTTTTGGCACAATCGAGACATCGGCTCCGGAATCGACCAAACCCGGATAGGGGCCGAAGGTAGGGCGCTCACCCGGAGGGCCAAAGGATACGGGCAGAACCGGGGCAGACGGATTGTAATCGCGGGAATACGGCTGACTCATGAACCGATCCGTTCAACGCGCGGGCGGCGGATGCGGAATTCCTGAACAGGCTCCGACGCAACAAACGCTATCAGGATAGCCGCATTGCCATATTGCCCGCGAACGCGCTGGCGAAGAAGGGATACATCGCTGTCGTGATCCAACACTTTGCCATCGCGCATCGCAATATATCGATCCGCATAGGCGGCGCGAATCTCAGCATGGGCGGCCCGAAAACGAGCCGTTTCAGCCGAGATTTTCTCATCGTGGCGGCGAGCAATATAGGCTCGCACAATATCGCCTAATAGCTCGGCTACATTGCGGTGTTCGTCAGTTGCAACTTCTTCCAATTGTTGGATCACATCGGAGGGAATAGCATAATCGCTCATGGCGCTCCTCACAATCCTCAGCCATCATTATACCCACGCAAGCCAAACGAGTCACCGCCACCACTGCGGGTCGAAGGTGCCGGGGCCGAGGTCGGTGCGCTCGCCGGTGGCCACGTTGAAAAGGCGCACGAAGGCCACGCCGTTGATCGTTTCTTCGTACGCGATCACACTGCCGTCGGGCGCAATGGAATAGTCGGGGCGGCCAAAGGCGTTTTCGATCAGCGGCACGGGCGGCTCGTTGCTGGCAAGGTTAATGACGTAAAGGCTCTGCGCCGAGTCGGGCGAGACGATGCTCCGCAGGCGCAGAACAAGATGCGTTCCATCGGGCGTGAGCAATCCGGCGGTGAGATCGTCGTTGACGCGGCGGGAGAAGAAGATCTGCGAGTCGGTATCGTACACGCGGGGCAGGAGGCCGTTATCCTGAATGCCGCCCGAGTCGGCGGTGTATGAATAGAAGCAGGTCTTCTCTTCGGTGAGGCAGGTGGTGGGCACGAGCACAAAATTGAACTTCTCGACTTTGCTGGCATCCACCCGCCCCACTCCATACGGAGTCACTTGCGTGGGCGCAACTTTGGTCTCCACCGCATCCACGCTCACGAAAACGTGATTGATGCCGGTGAGCCACAGAGTCGTTTGCCCGTCGGTCACGTCGAAGACGCGGATGTATCGGTCGGCAGTGGAGCTGGCGTCGAAGAGAAGAAGGTGGCCGTCGGGCAAGAAGGTGAGCATACCGGGGCCGGGCCGCCCGATGGGTTGCGAGATGAGCACGCGCGGCGCGGAGCCGTCGAGCGGTTGATAGGTGAGGCGGCCTCCCCGATCGACATAGGCCAGCGCCGAGCCATCGGGCGAGAGCACCGGGCGGTAGCGTGAGTCGGGGAAGAAGGTGTAGAAGTCGGTGTCGGGGTCATCCTTCGATAGCACATATAGATCGTTGCTGTTGAGGATCACCATCCGCCCGCCTTTGGCCGCGAAGTCGGCCACACCGGAAGGCATACACGAGGCAATGAGCAATGAAACAATGAACAATAAACAATGAAACAATAACGATGGACGATGGGCGACGGAAGTCGGGTGTCGGCTATTCGGCCTCCTGCCTTCTGTCTTCTGTCTTCTGGCTTCTCTCATGGCGTTCTCGTCGCGGTGGGGGTGCTGCTGGCCGTTGGGGTGTTGCTCGATGTGGGAGTGCTGCTCGGCGTGAGCGTGTTGGTCGGCGTGCGAGTGATCGTCGGCGTCAACGTGATCGTGGGCGTGAGGGTGGGAGTGAGAAGAGTGAGATCGCGTTGGAGAATCCCATCCGGGCCGTAGAAAAAGTATTGCGCTTTGCCGCTGGCGTTGAGCGTGTCGAGGACGAGGAACGATCCATCGGGCGCGAAGTCAGCGTTGCGAATGGTGATCCAACCGTCGTTGATCGATTCGCGAACATGCACGCCGTCGCCTTTCACCAGCCACAGCGTGCGCGTGCTTCCATTGAAAACGTCGATAGCCAGCAAATTGTCTTTGCTCGAATAGTCGAGCACGCGCACATCTTTTTGATCGGCGATGAGCGGCACAGGCTCACCGCCCGGGGCCAGCGCCAGCAGTGTGAACGTGCCGTTGGCCTGCTGTCGCTTGAATGTGAGAATAGCACCCGACTGCGCCGACGGCTGTGCGGTGACGGTGAGGCCTGCGCCGACGGGCGTGCCGACGGATGTTTGAGTTTGAGTTGGGGTTTGCGTGGGAGTCGAAGTGGCGGTGGGCGTGGCCGAGGCGGTGAAGGTGGGCGAGGGCGTGAACGTCGAAGTGGACAGCGCCATCGAGATGGGATTGGCGGGCACGAAGCCGCACACGGCGCGCAGTGCGGTGGGGCACGAGGCCAGCGCAAACATGCCGCTGACGCAGGCCAACACTCCGGCGATGATGGCCATGATGATCATCGTGCGGTCGGGGGCGACGAGCGCCGCTTTGCTGGCGGCAGAATAACTTTTACCTTTGCCCGCAACGGTGATGGTGAACGTGCCGGGCAGGCCGCGCACTTGTAACTGCGAGGTTTTCGTTTGGCCCGGCTCGAGTTTGAGAATTTGCGGTTTGAACGTGAAGGCCAAATCTTCGGTGGGGTCGCTTCCGGCCAGCAACAGAGTCTGCGGGGTGGGATCGGGGTCGTCGGCGGAGCGAACGATGCTAACGGAAAAATCGCGCGCCGATCGTTTGGGATTAAGTTTGAGGCTGACGTAACGCGGGACGGGCGGCGGTTGAACTTCGGCGGAGGACTCCGGCGACGGTTGCGGAGCCGGTTCGGGCGCGGGGGCGGCCGCCGCCGGGGGCCATTCGGGCGGCGCAGAGTTGGCCGGGGCCAGCACCGCGTCCACTCCGCCGAATCGAATCATCTCGGCGCGATTGAGCACGTACGGCTTCTTCGCTTCCAACCGCACGCCGCTGATGAACGTGCCGCCGATGGAGCCGAGGTCTTCGAGCACGACTTCGCCGCGCTGAAAGGTGAGGCGCGCGTGCGTGGGCGCAACGGTCGAGTCGGGGATGATGAGATCGCTGGCGAGACCGCGCCCAATGAGGATGCTGGACTGGCTGATGTTGTACGACTGCTGTTGCCCGCTCGAAAGGCGCAGATGCAGTGTGCCGTAGATCATCGAAGGGGGATTGTACAACGAAAAGCGATGGAGGACGAATGGCGGATGGCGAATGGCGAGTAGCAAGTGGCAGGTGGCAGGTGGCTACTGATCACCGATCACTGATCACCGACTCCCGATCACCATCCTCACCGCCCGATTGAAATCCCGGCCACCTCTGCCGAGCATTCGCAAGCGGTGATCGTGTCGCCGCCTTTCGTCATCGTGCCTTTGTACTCTCGCGGCCCGAAGTGCGCCACCCATCCGCTGAGATCGAAGGGAATAGAGCCGTCGGCGGGAATCCATTCGCCGTTGAACTTGCGAGCGATGTGAACGTGCGTGCCGGTGGAGCGGCCTCCCTCGCACGACGGATGGCCGATGAGGTCACCGGCTTCCACGTTCGCCCCGGCGGGCACGCGATCCTTTTCGGCGATGTGCAAAAGCAGAATCGCCCACCCGCTCTGTTCGCGCCCGTCGCCGTCGAGATCGATCACGACGACTCCAGCTTCGGATCGCGCGACGACTCCAGCGGCAGGGGCCGTCACCCATTGATCCGACACGAAGCATCCGGCGGTTTCGGAGGGCGGCGCGAAGTCGAGCGCGGCCCACGGACTGCCGGGTTCCCACGCGGCGTGCGGCCCGCTGATGAACAGCCATGTCGTGTCGCTTTCGAATGGCAATTGAAATTCGGGCTGAGTCAATCCGGGAGGGATGAGCGGCTCGACCGCCCGCTCGAACGGATCGCCGAAGAGCGCGGTGAATGTTGCGTGCAGCCCGTCGGGGCCGACGACGCCTTCCCATTCGGACTCGTTGTAGAGGCGCGAGAAGAAATATTGAAGCGACACCGTGCCGGCGTTGAGCGCAGGATAAATGCGCATTTGCTCACTGTCGGGGAAGTCAAGCGCGGTGACGGCCCCATCACGCCAACGGTAATAGCCGGGGTTGAGGGTGTCGGCCAGCCAATCGAGTTGATTGAAGAGTCCCTGCCGCCGTTGATTGGGAACGATGGGAAACATTTTGTCTTCGGGTTCGGTGGGGTTCGTCACCCAGCCCGAACGGTATTCGAGAATGGCGAGGAGGATTCGCGGGCTGATCGAATTGTCGAGCGCGGCCATCTGCACGATCTCGGCAGAGGTGCGCATCGCCCCGCGCACGTATTCGCGGTGGCGGGCGAGATAGCCGCCCTGCGACTCGATGAAGCCGCCGATGTCGAACCCGGCCACGCCGAGACTGTACACCAGTTCCGAGTCGGGGATGATCTTGAAATCGGGGCCGGTTTGATCGAGCCGGGCCGGAACGAGAATCAGTTCGTCTTCCACCAGCGAGTCGCTGGCCGAAAGATTGTTGAGTCTCAGCAGTTCGTCGAGCGGCGCGTTGAATCGTCCGGCGAGCAGATCGAGCGTGTCGCCGGACTGCACACGGTAGAGCAGAGTCTCGCCGGGCACGAGCGGCGGCAGAGGGGTGAAGGCTTTGGCGGCGGTGGGGGTGAGGGTGGGCGAATCGGTGGGGAAGAAGATGGTGGGTGTGGCCGAGAGAACGGCGCTGCCGAAGGGAGTGACGTGCCCGCCGCCGTCGCTCACCGCGCCGCTGGTGCAGGCAAGGAGGGCGGCGAGGAGGATGATTGCGGGGGTGAGGAGGCGAAAGAGGAGTTGTTGTCTATTCATTGCCCCGCCGCAATCTCGTTGATCTCACTCGCGCAATCGCACGCTTCCAACTGCACGTCGCCCTTTCTCAGCCAGCCATCGTATTCGCGCCCGGCGCTGATCATCGTCCAGCCGTCGATGTTGAACGGGGTCGCGCCGTCGGCGGCGATCCATTCGCCGTTGTACTTGCGGGCGAAATGCAAGTGCGTGCCGTTGGAGAATCCGCCCTCGCACGACGGGTGTCCGATCCGGTCTCCGGCGCGGAGGAACGTGCCCACCGCCACCCGGTCGCGCGTGGCAACGTGCATGTAAAACAGCGCCCAGCCCGTTTGCTCCGCGCCGTCGCCGTCCAAATCTTGAACCACTGCGCCATCTTCGGCGCGCACGATGATCCCGTCGGCGGCGGCCACTTCCCATACATCGGTGTCCACACAACCGTACACGCCGCCGGGGCTGAAATCGAGCGCCGCCCACGCGCTTCCCGAATCCCACCCGCCATGCGGGCCGCCGGTGAAGTACCACGTGTCGGCGGAGTCCCACGGCAAACGGAGCGCGGGTTGAGTCAGTTCGGGCGGGAGCAATGGATCGAAGGCATGCGCGAACGGGTTGCCGAAGAGAACAGCATAGGTGAGATCGATCCCGCCCGGATACACTTGCCTGAGAAATTCTTCGCCGCTGTAATGGCGTGAGAAAAAATACTGCACGCCCGCCGTGCCGGCGTTCACTCCGGGCGCAATGGCCATCAGCAGCCCGTCGGCCAATTCGAGCGTGCCGATTTTGTATTCGCGCCAGCCGTAGTATCCGGCGTTGAGTTGGTTGGCCGCCCAACCGAGTTGGCGCAGTAACCCCTCGCGCCCCGCCTCCGCGTGCCCCAACGGATACACATACGTGTTCTCCGGCGGATACTTTTGCGTGACCCAGCCCGATTGATGTTCGAGCAGAGCCATGAGCAATCGCGGGTTCACCGAAAACCGCTCGGCGACCACTTGCACGATCTGCGGGCCGGTGCGAGTCACGCCGTCGCGATCGGTCTCGACGTATCGGGCGAGATAGCCGCCAAACTTTTCGGCGGCGGCCTGCGCTTCGAAGCCGATGGCCGACGGACCGTACACGAGTTCCGAGTCGGGGATGATCTTGAAAGACGGCGCAACCGGCAGGGTGGAGGCCGGGATGGTGAGCGACTGCCCCACCGAAATCACATCGCTCTGCAAACCGTTCTTGGCCATCAATTCTTCAACCGTCACCCCGAAGCGTTCGGCAATTCCGCCCAGCGTGTCGCCCGCGCCCACCACATACAATTGCTCACTGCCGATGGATGAGGGGCGAGTGGCGTCGGGCGTGGGCGTGCCGACGACAGGCAATGTGGGAAACGGGGTGACGTTGAAATGGAATGCGCCGCCGGGCGTGCTGGTGATCGGAGTCACCAACGGATCGAGGGTGGGGCCGCCGACAACGGTGACGTGACTGCCGTCACCCGACTCGACCGGCCCGCGCGAGCAGGCGAGGGCGGCGGCGAACAGCAAAACTAAAACGGCGGCGATGCGGCGCAAACGCATGAAGGAATTGTACTCGAGACGCGATGCGCGCCAACGCTTGTTCAGGTGACAGTCACTTTGAAAGTGACTGTCCACCGTGTGGCGGCACCGGGGCAAGCATGAAGCCTCGCATGTTATAATCTCGCCACCCGCCGACTCGCGTCGGCGGATTTTTTGCCTCATGCCGCCCGCCCGCCGATTCCTCTTCCTCCTTCTTCCTTCATCCTTCATCCTTTTCGCCTGCCAGCGCGATCCCTCGATCAGCGTCTTCACCAACACGCCGCGCCCACCGGCGGTGTCGGTCGCCACCAGCACTCCCGTTCCCACCGACACGCTGACTCTCACGCCCTCGCTCACTTCGACCGACACACCCACCCTCACCGCCACGCCGGTCACGCCGTCAAACACACCCACACCGACCGAGACTCCGTCACCCACATTCACCCTCACCCCTTCCGACACGCCCACGCCGACTTCCACTTTCACACCGACGTTCACCCGCACTCCGTACCCCACCAAAAAACCGGGGGCCACCGCCACCAAAGTTCCCACCTTCCGGCCAATGGCCTCTTTGCCCGAACCGCATCTGTGGCTTGAACGCCCCATCGGCGAAGACGGAGTCGATTACGTGGAGCGAACGTACACGTATGGCAACACCCAGCAAGGGGCGTTGCCGCCGCATCATGGCGTGGAGTTCTACAATCCGGCGGGCACGCCCGTGCTTGCCGCCGCCGAAGGCATCGTCATCTTTGCCGGGCCCGACACAACGCGCGTGCCTCTCAGCCCCTCCGCAAATTTCTACGGCAACGTCATCGTCGTCGAACTCTCGCAATCCATTGGCGGCCAGCCGGTGTACACCCTCTACGGCCACCTCTCAATCATCAATGCTGTGCCCGGCCAATACGTGCGCGCCGGAGAACTGCTCGGCAAAGTGGGCGGCACGGGCGTGGCGCGCGGCGGCCCGCACCTGCACTTCGAAGTGCGCGTGGGGTACAATGACTACCTCTCCACCCGCAACCCCGAACTGTGGCTCAAGCCCTACCCGAAATGGGGAACGCTCGTCGGGCGCGTGGTGGACAGCAAAGGCCAGCCCGTGCCGCTGGCCTCCGTCTCCGTCCGATCCGGCTCCATTAACGCCGACTCGCCCGTGAACCGTTACCTCACCACCTACGCCGCCGAAACCGTCAACCCCGACTCGGCCTACGGCGAAAATTTTGTGGTGATGGACTTGCCGCCCGGAACATACACCGTCGCCGCCGTGACGACGAAAACATACAAGCAAACCATTGTGATCAAACCCGATCAGATCACGTGGGTCGAATTCCGCAACGTCAACCCGCCGCCCACGTGGACTCCGACTCCCACTGGCACGCTGGACACGGCTACACCCACGATCACGTCAACCGCAACGGCGGCGGCGGCCCTCACATCGACGCCATGAGAAGTCAGAAGCCAGTAATCAGTAATCAGAGGAAGCCTCGCTTCACGCTTCCCGCTTCACGCTCCACCATCCACCCTCCACGCCTCACGCCCCCCGCCTCACGCTTCACTCTGATTACTATCATCTGCTTACTGGCTACTGCTTGCGCCACCGCCGCCGCCTACACCGGATCGCAACCGAGCGCCGTCGCTCCCCTGCCCACCAACACGCCGACGATCACTCCCTCGCCGACTCTCACGCCCACCGTGCCCTCGCCCACTCCCACCGACACTCCAACTTCAACTCAAACTTCCACTTCCACTCAAACGCTCACGCCCAGCGCCACCGGGCCGTCGCTCACGCCCAGCCACACCGCCACCGGAACCAAGACTCCCACGAACACGGCGACGGCCACGCGCACACCCACCTTCACCTTCACGCCGAGCAACACGCCCACCCCAACGTACACGCCCACGCGCACGCCCTCCAGCACACCCGATCCGCGCATCACGCCGCGAGCCACTTACACACCGTACGGCCCGGCGGTCTTTCCCACTGGCGACGCGAGCAAACTCAAAAAGCCGCCCTACGACACGCGCTTCAAACCGCACCTCCTTTTCGTGCGCCCCATTGCCAACACCGCCCCCTCATCGCAGTACCGCTTCGGCATGACCTTCGACGGGCAGCTCGCCCCGCATCACGGCGCGGATATGGCCCCCGGACTCGGCATCGAAATCGGCGCGGCGGGGCCGGGCACGGTGTTCTGGGCCGGAGACGATCTCACCCAAACCTTCGGCACGAAGACCGACTTCTACGGCAACCTCGTCGTCATTCAAATGAACGAAACGTGGGAAGGCCACGCCATCTACACGCTCTACGGCCACTTGCAAGCCGTCACCGTGGCGGTGGGCCAGCAAGTGAACACCGGCGACCTCATCGGCTACACCGGCTCGGCGGGCGTGGCCTACGGCCCGCACTTGCATTTCGAAGTGCGCCTCGACGATCCCTATTCATACTTCGGCGCGGTGCGCAACCCCGAACTGTGGTACAAGCCCATCGACGGTGCGGGCGTGATCGCCGGACGGGTGATCAACGCCAGCGGGCGCTTCATCCCCGGCGCGCGGCTGTTCATCAATTGCAAAGACTCGCTTCGTTTCGTGGACACGTATTGGGATCAGGGCACGCCGCCCGACAATTGGATGATGGAAAACTTCGCCATGTCCGACATCCCTAACAGCGTGTGCAACATCGAGACCACCATCAACGGCAAAACCTACCGTACTTCGGCCTACGTGCCCCCCGGCGAGATCGCCTTTGTGGTGATACAGACGGATGACAAATGACGAATGATCATTCGCCATTCATCATTCTCCTCGCCGCCTCCCCAAACCACTTCACCCTCAATTCGCCCAAACTCCCGTCGGCTTCCATTTCGTTGATCGCCCGAGTCAACTCGCGCAACAGAGTCGGACTCTTGGCCGACACAGCGATCACATACGGCGCATCCGATTCTGGAATCGATGCCGCCACTTTCAGAGAGGGGTGGCTCTTCAGAAAATCATAGGCCGCCACCGCATCCACCAACGCCCCATCCGCCGATCCATCTTCCACTGCCTGCATCGCCATCGCCGCATCGGGTGAGGCAAGAGGCGTCAACCCCGCAACCAGCCGCGACCACTTGCGGATGATGGCATCGCCGCTCGACCCGTATTCCGCCGCCAGCGTTTTTCCGCTCTGCCACTCGTAGCGCGCGATGTCATCCCGCGCCACTTCAACATCGCTCCGTGTGATCAACAACACCCCCGCATTGAAATAGGCCGGAGTGAAACTCGCCTCCCGGCCCCGCTCCGGCTGGATCACCCACGCCGAGATCACCGCGTCGTCGCGCCCGGTCACCAGCGTGCCGATCAGCCCGTCGTACGACACCGCTTCGAACTCGGCTTTCAGCCCCAACCGTTCGGCCAACGCCCGCGCCAGATCGATGTCGAAGCCGAAGAAGTCGCCATTCGCGTCCAGCGCCTCGAACGGCAGATACGTGGGATCGGTGGCAAACGTGATCACCCTGCGCTGTTGAATACGGGCCCAGGCCTCATCGTCATCCCAATGAACAATGAAGAATGAGAGAATGAACAACGCGGCGAGGGCGGCAAGGGCGAGGAAAAGCCAACGATATCGTGTCAGCGGCTGAAACAGTTGAGTCATGGAGGAGGAGTGGAGCGAGGATAATATTCGTAAATCACCACATCCATCCACATCACGACAATTCGACTGACAGAAGGATCGGCGAGTAAAGTTGGCTCCACCGGATCACGCCAATCCTGATCGGATCTACGAGGCGGCAAAGTCTCTATACGCTTACAGACAAGACTAAAGCGATCGCACTCGTAGAAATAGTAGCCTGTATAGATGCCAAAGTCAAAATCTTGGCTCAGAATCAGGTGATAACCACGGCCCTCCAGTTGCGCACTGGAAGTCGGTTCGACATAGAATGATGAGAATATGCCTCCCACGTAAATAACAATACTTGCAACCGACAACAAAGGAAGCACCAGCCGTCTGCTTCCTCCAAGCAACACTTGCTTTCTGGGCGAGAAGATTAAAACAGCGAAAATGAGAAAGCATAGGACTTACGCAAAACTGAGTGTTTGACGAACAGGCAAAAAGCCGATAAGTTTGGGAGTATGCGACCCAAAACTCAAAACGTCACCCGCTTGGACTATTGCCAGTATCTTCTGGTCAGCCAAATCAAT
>VGOW01000008.1 GCA_016875735.1 Chloroflexota bacterium
CCCCCGGCGCGACCCGGATCGCGGAGAAGGACGGCATGGTGATGGTGTACGTTCCCGCCGGGACGTTCGAGATGGGAAGCAATGAAGGCGACAGTGACGAACAACCCGTTCACGCCGTAACGCTCGATGCGTTTTGGATAGACCAAACCGAAGTGACGAGTGCGATGTTTCGCATATTTGTTGAGGCCACCGGCTATGAAACCGACGCCGAGAAAGCGGGCTGGTCTTACGTGTTCAATCCGTCATCGGCAAGTTGGGAACAGACGAATGGCGCAGATTGGGCGCATCCGCGTGGGCCAAGTTCGGGCTTGAGTGGATTGGAGAAGCATCCGGTGATCAACGTGTCGTGGAATGACGCAACGGCGTATTGCGAATGGGCAGACCGTCGCTTGCCCACCGAAGCCGAATGGGAAAAGGCGGCGCGGGGGGATGACGGACGCAAGTATCCGTGGGGCAATGGCAACGTCGCGGGCAACCTGTTGGACTTTGCCGACAGCAATTTGAACGTGGATTGGGCGGACAAAACAGTGGACGACGGTTATCAGTTCACTGCGCCAGTGGGCAGTTATCCCGATGGCGCGAGTCCGTACGGGGCATTGGATATAGCGGGCAACGTGTGGGAGTGGGTGAACGATTGGTACAGCGAGAACTACTACAACACCTCACCTACCGAGAATCCGCCGGGGCCGTCGTCGGGCGACTATCGCGTACTGCGTGGCGGCTCCTGGTACAATGAAGCGCGGAACGTTCGCGCTTCGGGTCGCCTCAGGTTCTTCCCCGACTTCGGGGGCTACGACCTCGGCTTTCGTTGCTCCCGCTAACCTTTCGTAATGTTTGAACTGAGTTCTGGATTTCTGATCTTCTGGGGGGTCTGGGGGGCGAAGCCCCCCAGCGTCTCCCCTCTCTCCCGCGAAGCGGGGGAGAGGGGCCGGGGGTGAGGGGGCTGGCAGATAATGCAACTCTATCAACGAATCTGTGAATACGAAAACCTCTATAACGCCTTCCACTGCGCGCGGCGCGGCAAGCGCAAACAGGAGAGCGTGGCGCGGTTCGAGCGCGATCTGGAAATCGAGTTGTTTCGTTTGCAGGACGAACTGCTATCCAAAACCTATCGCCCGAGCCGCTATCGTAGTTTCTACCTCACCGACTCAAAACGCAGATTGATCAGCGCCGCGCCATTTCGAGATCGGGTGGTTCATCACGCGTTGGTGGATACGATTGAGCCGCTGTTCGAGCGGCGATTCATCTTTGATTCGTACGCCAACCGCAAAGGCAAGGGCACACACCGCGCGCTCGATCGGTGCACGCAATTTCTACGGAACAGCCGTTACGCCCTGCAGTGCGACATCCGCCAATTCTTCCCCAGCATCGATCACGCCCTTCTGCGATCCGAGTTGAGTCGGGTGATTGGCGACGAGGGTACGTTGTGGCTGTGCGATCGCATTCTCGAAACCGGCATGGGCGTGCTCGATGAAGAATACGAGATGCGTTGGTTTGCGGGCGACGATTTGCTTGCCATCAATCGCCCGCGCTCCCGATAACTTTCACTCGAATGCAGAATGCCGTGTGTTCACGAACACCGGCGCGCACACGAAAGTTAGCGCGGCCCGTTCCCGTCACCCCCTCTCCGGCCTTCCCCTATCGGTGACTGCTCCGATGGGGGAAGGCGCACGCGGGTGGGGGTGGCAAATATCGAACAGCCCCGCGCCCTCGCGCAGGCGTTGGCGCGGGGCATCCCGTCGGGAACGCTTGGCAAATCGTCCCTTATTTCTATCCGCGTGGCCTGACCGCCAACGCCACCCACCCGCGATCCTCTCGCTGTTCGACGACAGACAATCCGGCGGAGTGAATGGCGGCGATCACTTCGGCCTTTTGCTCGGCGAGAATGCCGGAGAGGATGAGAACGCCGTCGGGGGCGAGCGCGCGGGCCAAACCTTCGCCGAGAAGTTTGATGATGACACGGGCGAGGATGTTGGCGACGACGAGGGGGAATTGGTGATTGGTGATTGGTAATTGATGATCGGGGTGTGAGGTTTGAGTTGGAGTTTGAGTTTGGGGGTTTGAGATTTGAGATTTGGAGTTTGAGATTTGGAGTTTGGAGTTGAGCGCCGTTTCGAGCGAGCCGAGTCTGAATTCGATTCGGTCGCTCACACCGTTGAGCGCGGCGTTTTCACGGGTGGCGCGGTCGGCTTCGGGATCGATGTCCACTGCCAGCGCCGAGGCCGCGCCGAGTTTGATCGCGGCGACGGAGAGGATGCCGGAGCCACAGCCGAGATCGAAAACAGTTTGGCCGGGTTGAACATAGGTTTCGAGCAGGGCGAGGCAGAGTTGGGTGGTGGGGTGCGCGCCGGTGCCGAAGGCCATGCCGGGGTCCATGAGGAGTTCGATGGCGTTGGGTGGTTGGGTGGCTAACCACGCGGGGAGGATGGTGAGGCGCTCCCCGATGCGGATCGGTTTGTAGTTTGCTTTCCACAGTTCGGCCCAGTTGGCGTCGGCGACGCGGGTGTATGTCGGCGGCGGGATGGGCTGGATCATGCCGAGATAAAAAAGATCGTGTTCGATTTTGGCGCGGGCGGCTTCGAGCGCGGCGGCGTCATCGGCGGGCACATAGGCGCGCACGCGCAGGGGGCCGATAGGGCGGCCTTCGTCGTCGGGGTTGACTTCGATGGCAGTGGATTCAATGGAGACGCCTTGATGGGCGTGTTTGGCAAGCACATCGGCGACGGCTTCGGCCAGCTCACCATCGAGGGTGAGAGAGATTTCGAGCCAATTCATGGGAGTGGTCAGCAATCAGCCGCCAGCTGTCAGCCTTGCGCTGAATGCTGATTGCTGACCGCTGAATGCTAACTGCTATCCGCTGAAAAAATCGGCCAGCGAGTCGAGGAAACTCTTTTTCTCCTCGCTTCCGGCGTGCGGCCCTTCGAGAGTCTTGCCGAGTTCCTTCAATGTCTTCTTTTGTTCGGCGGTGAGATTGGTGGGGATGAGCACGTTGATGACGACGAATTGATCGCCTCGACCGTTGCGCTGGAGACGCGGCACGCCGCGGCTGCGCAGGGGGAAGACAGTGCCGGGCTGGGTGCCGGGAGGCACCTTGAGTCGCTCTTCACCGTCCACGGTGGGCACTTGCACTTCTGCGCCGAGGGCCGCTTGGGCCATGTTGACGCTGAACTCCATCCAAATGTCGTCGCCGCGGCGGCGGAAATAGGGATGCGGCTCGACATTGATGACCACATAAAGGTTCCCCGCCGGGCCGCCACTCGCGCCCGGCTCCCCTTCGTTGCTCAACCGAATCTGTGTGCCGGTGTCCACGCCGGGCGGGATGTTGACGATCAGTTTTTTGGTGCTGCGCACTTTCGCGCGCCCCTTACAGGTGTGGCACGGAGTGGCGATGGTTTCACCCGTCCCATGGCAAGCGGGGCAGGTGGAAACGTTGACCATCGAGCCGAGAAACGTCTGCCGCACTTGGCGAACCTCGCCAGCGCCTTTGCAGGTTGAGCAGCGAGTGGGCGAGGTGCCGGGCTCGGCGCCCGTGCCGACACAAGTGGGGCAGACTTCGGCGCGGGTGATCTCGATTTCTTTTTGCGCGCCGTGAACGGCGTCAGCGAAAGTGATGTTGAGTTCGTAACGGAGATCGGCGCCGCGGCGGGGGCCGCGGCGCGCGCCCGATGCGCGCGCACTGCCGAAGCCGCCGAAGAATTGCTCAAAGATGTCGTCAACGGTGAAACTGCCGAAATCGTTCACGCCCGCGCCGCCCTGAAAGGCGGCGTGGCCGTAGCGATTGTAGGCCGCGCGCTTCTCGTCATCGGAGAGCACGCTGTACGCTTCGCTGACTTCTTTGAATCGCTCCTCCGCGCCCTTGTCTTTGTTGACATCGGGATGATATTGCTTGGCGAGCCGGCGGTATGCGCCCTTGATGTCGTCTTTGCTCGCCTCGCGCGGGACGCCGAGGATGTCGTAGTAATCGCGTTTAGACACAAAAGGATGAAGGATGAATTCAGAAGGATGAAACGAGCTCATCCTTCATCATTCATAATTGGATCACGCTTCTTTATACTCGCCCTCGACGACGCCATCGTCCGATGGGCCGCCGTTGTTGCCCGGGCCGCCGGGCTGGCCGCCCATGCCGGGCCCGCCCGTTTGGCCGTAGGCCGCCGCGCCGAGTTTCTCGGCGGCTTTGTACAGCGCCTGGGTGGCCTCTTGAATCTTCGCGTTGTCACTGCCGTTCAACGCAGCGCGCACGGCCTGAATCTTGCTTTCCACTTCGGCCTTCGCCGTCGCGTCGGCTTTGTCGCCGAGGTCTTTGATCGCGCGCTCGGCAACGTAGATCGCGGAGTCGGCGGCGTTGCGGGCCTCGATGCCCTCTTTGCGCGAGCGGTCTTCGGCGGCGTGCGACTCGGCATCCTTGCGCATCTTCTCCACTTCATCTTTGCTCAAGCCCGACGACGCGTGAATGGTAATGTGCTGACTGCGGCCGGTGGCTTTATCGGAGGCCGACACTTTGAGAATGCCATCGGCGTCGATGTCGAAGGTCACTTCGATCTGCGGGATGCCGCGCAGGGCGGGCGGGATGCCGTCGAGGATGAACTTGCCCAGCGATTTGTTGTCGCCGGCCATGGGGCGCTCGCCCTGCACCACGTGAATTTCGACCGACGTTTGCATGTCGGAGGCGGTGGAGAAGACTTGGCTCTTCTTCGTGGGGATGGTGGTATTCCGTTCGATGAGCGGAGTCGCCACCCCGCCCAGAGTCTCGATGGACAGCGTCAGCGGAGTCACGTCGAGCAGCAGCACGTCTTTCACTTCGCCGCCGAGCACTCCGGCTTGAATAGCCGCGCCCACGGCCACCACTTCATCGGGGTTCACGCCTTTGTGCGGCTCTTTGCCGAAGGTCTTGCGCACAATGTCTTGCACGGCGGGCATGCGAGTCATGCCGCCCACCATCACCACTTCGTGAATGTCGGCGGGCTTGAGTTTGGCGTCGCTCAATGCGTTCTGCATCGGGCCGATGGATCGCTCGATGAGATCGTGCGTGAGTTGTTCGAGTTTAGCGCGGGTGAGATTGATGGTGAGGTGTTTGGGGCCGGAGGCGTCGGCGGTGATGAACGGCAAATTGAGTTCCGTCTGCATCACGGTCGAGAGTTCGATCTTGGCTTTCTCGGAGGCTTCCTTCAATCGTTGCAGGGCCTGCCGGTCGTTGCGCAAATCAATGCCCTGATCTTTCTTGAATTCGTCGGCGGCCCAGTCGATCACGCGCTGATCGAAATCGTCGCCGCCGAGGAACGTGTCGCCGTTGGTGGATTTGACTTCGAACACGCCATCGCCCACCGAGAGGATCGAAACGTCGAACGTGCCGCCGCCGAGATCGTACACGGCGATGGTTTCGTCTTTCTTTTTGTCGAGGCCGTAGGCCAGCGAAGAGGCGGTGGGCTCGTTGATGATGCGCATGACTTCGAGTCCGGCGATGCGCCCGGCGTCTTTGGTGGCCTGTCGTTGTGAGTCGTTGAAGTAGGCCGGCACGGTGATGACGGCTTGGGTGACGGCTTCACCGAGATAGGCTTCGGCGTCGGCTTTGAGTTTGGCGAGGATCATCGCGCTGATTTCGGGCGGTGAGTATTCTTTGCCGCCCATGTGCACGCGCACGTCGCCGTTGGGGGCGGCGGTCACTTTATACGGAACGAGTTTGAGCGCGCGCTGAACTTCGGCGTCGTTGAACTTGCGCCCCATGAATCGTTTGATCGAAAAGATCGTGTTTTCGGGATTGGTGATGGCTTGCCGCCGGGCCACCTGCCCCACGAGGCGTTCGCCGGTTTTGGGGTTGATGGCGACGACCGAAGGAATGAGGCGCGAGCCTTCGGAGGAAGGGATGACGACGGGTTCGCCGCCTTCCATCACTGCGACGACAGAGTTGGTGGTTCCGAGATCGATGCCGATGATTTTGCCCATAATAGACTCTCCTAAGCAATTAGCAATTGGCTGTTAGCGATTGGCTGTATGCGGCTAAAAGCGAACAGCCAATCGCTAACCACTATTTAGCAACTTTGACGAGCGCTGGTCGGATGACTCGGTCGCCCAATTTATAGCCCTGCCGCAGGACTTCGATGACGTGTCCTTCGGGGTGCGAGTCGGTTTCTTCGTGGACGACGGCTTCGTGAAAGTTGGGGTCGAAGGGTTGGCCGTCGGCATTGATTCGTTGGATGCCTTCGTTTTCGAGGATGGCTTTGAGTTTACGATGGACGAGGGCGATGCCTTCGGCCCACTTGGCGCCGTCGCCGTCGGCGGGCGCGGTTTTCATTGCCAGATCGAAATCGTCGAGCGCGGGCAGGATGCGGGTGAGCACGGTGGCGGCGACGGTTTGCGACAGGTCGGCGTTCTCGCGCTCGATTCGTTTTTTGTAGTTGGCGAAGTCGGCGCGGGCGCGCTGCCAGCCGTCGAGGTATTCGGCGGCTTTGGCGCTGGCGGCTTCGATCTGCGCTTTAAGTTCGGCGACCGGGTCGGGCGCGGCGGCTTCCGACGGAGCCGACGGGGCGGGTTGAGAGTCGAGGGAAGGCGAGGGCGGGGTGGGTTCGCCTTCGAGCACGGTTTCCATTGGGTCAGGATTCTCCATAGGTTTCTTGCATGAGGTCGGTCATTAATTCGGCGACGTAGCGCACGGTGGAGACGGCGCGGCCATACGACATGCGGGTGGGGCCGAGCACGCCGAGCGCCCCGGTGGCAACGTTGGTGACTCCATAACGAGCGAGCACCATCGAGCAGTCTTTGAGTTCTTCCCAATCGCCCTCGCCGCCGATGACGACTTGCACACTGCCCACGTTGGGGCTGAGCACTTTGGCGAGGAATTCTTTGAGGAAGGCCTGCTCTTCGAGCACGCGGCGGGCGTGCATGGCCGCGTCGGCTTCGGCGAATTCGGGCTCGGAGAGCACGCGGCTGACGCCGTCGTAAAAGATGTCGCCCGTTTTCGAGGCGATGGCGGGCTGCATCACATCGGCGATGAGGCGCACGATTTCTTGCTCGAAGGTATTGAGGTGCGCGGCGGCGGCGCGAATCGTGTCGCTGTCGAGATTGATGAAGGCGATGTTGATGTGCGCGGCGGCTTCGCTGAGTTGCTCCTGCGGCACCGGCTCGGCCAGCGAAAGAATTTGCTGGCGCACTTCACCGCCCATAAGGACGAGCACCATGAGCACCTGCCGTCCCTGCGTGGCGATGAGCTCGACATGTTTGAAATAGACCGATGTGCTTTGCGGCACGGTGATGAGTCCCGCGCCGCGCGTGTGCTGGGAGAGGACGGAAGCCGCCAACCGCATCCACTGACTCACTTCCGGCCCGGCCTGATGAAACTGATGGCTGATGGTGTTCTGCTCGGCCAGCGGCAGTTCAACTTCGCCCATCAATTGTTGCACGAAGTATCGGTAGCCCTCTTCGGTGGGGACGCGGCCAGCCGAGGTGTGCGGCTGGCGAATGAGGCCGCGTTCGGTGAGGGCGGCCATTTCGTTGCGAATGGTGGCCGGGCTGAAAGGAAGCGAGTATTTCTCGCGCAACCCTTTGGAACTGACAGGGGATGTCGAGTCCACGTATTCTCGGATGATCAGCCCGAGCAATGTTCTTTGGCGGCCTGTGATCTTCATAACTAATCGGTCAACTCTTTGGCACTCTTCTTTGGTGAGCGCTAACGATGTTGGAAAAATAATACCACGTTGCTGGCGGAGTAGTCAAGAAAAGGAGTTGAACGTTCGCTCAGAGAATGGGGGAGTGCGCCCCAAGAAGGTTACGCAATGCCGGCCAATGGCACAGTGAAGTGAAAGGTGCTGCCGACACCCAATTCGCTCTCGAACCAAACTTTGCCCCCGCCCAGTTCCACCATCTGCCGGACGATGTTCAAGCCGAGTCCGGTGCCCGGCGCATCATTCCTGTTGTTATCGGCGCGGAAGAATTTGGTGAAGAGTTTGGCTTGATCGTCGGGCGCGATTCCGAATCCGGTGTCCTGCACCGACACGTGCAAAACGTCGATCGCGGCTTTCGTATCCCAAACATTCTTCGCTCGCTGCACCCGAATCGTCACCTGACTGCCGTTGGGCGAATACTTGTGCGCGTTGCTCACTAAATTGGTGAGCACTTGAGTCAACCGAATCGGATCGCCCAGCACCAACGGCAACTCGCCCTCCACTTCAACCGCCAACAACTGCTGTTTCGTGTCGCAGGCGCTCTGCAGAGAGCGCACCACTTCGTCGATCACAGCCTGAAACTGCGCGGGCTTGAGGTTGAGCTGCAAGCGGCCCGATTCGATGCGGGCGATGTCGGTGAGGTCAGAGACGATGGTGATCATCCGCTCGACGTTGCCCTGCACGATGTTGAGAAATTGCTGTTGTCCTTCGCTCACTGCTCCGGCCGCCCCGCCCAACATCAATTGAGTGTAGCCTTTGATGGACTGCATCGGGTTCTTCAACTCGTGCGACACCATCGACACAAATTCGCTCTTGGCTTGATTGGCCGCGTTCACTTCGTCGTACAGCTGCGCGTTGGTGATGGCCGCCACCGAGTGATCGGCGAGGCGCGCGAGGAAGGTCACTTGATCGTCGGTGAAGCAATCCACATGGCGTGATTCGATCAACAGCACACCGATGGACTCATTCTCGCGCACAATAGGCACGGTGAGCTGCGTGGCCGTGTCGGGCAAAAATTCAATATACTCCGGATAATTCTTTACGTTTCGCGCAAACACGGTGGAACGCGATTTGATCGCTTTGCCCGCCAAACCCGCATCGGTGGGGAACGGCGCATCTAAGAATTGAGCAATGGCCCCGCCGTAGCCTCGATGAGCGATGATGCGAATGCCTTCCGGTGTGACCAGCCCAGCCAAACCCGCATTGGCTTTGGAGGCCGCGAGCGCGCGCTCGAGAATCACGGTCATCACCCGCTTCACGTCGAGCGCGGCGTTCAACTCGCGGTCGATGCGCTGCATGGCCGACAGTTCTTCGACGCGGGCGGCCAATGCTTGATCGGTGAGATTGAACAGCCGCGCGTTTTCGATGGACACCGCCGCCTGACCGGCGAAGGCAGTGAGCAGAGTGGTGTCGTCGTCGGTGAACGGCGCGCCGCTGCGTTTGTTGATCACCTCGACGACGCCGATGGTTCGCTCTTTGATTCGCAGGGGGACGGCCATCATCGCCCGCGACACGAAGCCCGTTTTCTGATCCGGTTTCTGAAACCAGCGCGGATCGTTGGCCGTGTTGTTGACGATCACCGGCTCGCCTTTCTCGGCGGCGGAGCCGACGACTCCGCGGCCGGCCGGGACACGGAGTCCGATAATATCCCGCGCCACCGGCCCCACCGCGACTTTCAGGATCGAGTCGTTCGTTTCCTCGTCGAGCAAAAACAGGCTCCCGGCTTCGCAATCCAAAATGCCCACCGCGCTTTCGAGCACGCGCTGAAGAAGCGGCTCGAGGTCGAGCGTGGAGGTGATGACTTGGGCGACGACGTTGAGGGTGGCGAGCTGCCGCGCGCGCTCTTCGGTTTGGCGGTAGAGGCGGGCTTTGTCGATGGCGGTGGCGGCCTGATCGGCAATGGCGGCGAATATCTTGAGTTGATCTTCGGCAAAGGTGTGGCCGGCTTCGAGCGAGGCGATGGTCATCGCGCCCATGGCGCCCGAGCCGGCGCTGAGGGGCACGCCCATCCACGCCCGATACGGGCGGCTCAGCGGCGACACACGGCGGCGCGAACATTCGCCGAGATAATCGTCGGTGAGGATAGGTTGGCCGGAGCGGATGACTTCGCTGGCCAGGCCCTGCCCAAAGGGCCACGGCTGGTTTTCGCGCGTCGGGTCGCGTTCGTCGTTTTCGATGAAGAAGGCGTATCGGAAGGATTGGGTGGCCGGGTCGTGCAGGATGATGGTGAAGTTGCGCACGTCGAGCACGCGCCCGGCTTGGGCATACACGAGTTCGAGCAGATCGTCGAACGAAATGGAGAAGTTGACTGCCTGCGACACTTGGCTGAGGGCGTTCAGTTCGTTCACGCGCTTCTCGAGGGATTCCACTGCCAGCGCGCGCTCGACGGCCAACGCGCTCTGATCGGCCAAGGAGTCGAGGTAGTCGATGTCCCGTTGCGAATACGGTTCGCCGGAGAGGCGGCTGCCCAACGCGAGCCAGCCGATCAATCGGGTGCGGCTGTTGAGCGGCACGAACAGCGATGATCCGACGACGGCAATGCGCGCTCGATCGCGCGCGAGCGCGGCGGGCAGAGGAGAATCGGGCGCGAGATAAAGGGTGCTTCGCTGTGCGGCTAACGCGCGCGCCAATGCGCCCTCGGCCGGGAAGCGGATGTCGGTGTCGGGGCGGCCAACGGCGGCGTAGGCGCTGTACTCTGCGCCGCTCGTGTCGCGCAGATAGATGTGCAGATGATTCGGTTTGAGCGTGGTTTCGATTTGCTGGCGAAGCTCACCGGCGATGAAAGGCAGTTCGGAAGATTCGGTGAGGGCGTGGCCGAAGGCCAGCAATTGTTCGCGATAGGCTTGACTGCCCCGAAAGAAGTAGAAGTCGATCTTGCTTTGCGCCCAATTGCGAATTGGGTTGAAGACCATGACGAGCACGAGCACGAGCAGGCCGATGGCAAACGGAGAGTTGGTGGTGACGGCGGCTCCGGCCAACACGCTCGCGCCGTACACGAACAGCCAATACCCCACGGCGGTGAACACGGTGAGAATGCCGTAGATGAGGGTGAGTCGGATGATGTAATCGGTGTTGAGCAGGCGATAGCGCAGAATGGCGTAGGCCACGCCTGCCGGGAAGAGCGCCATCGGCGCGAAGTAGACGGGGTTGAATCGCAACTCCGGCGCGGCGGTTGAGGCGATCACCCAAATGACTGCCGGAAAGAATCCCAAACTGCCCAGCAGAATGTATCCGCTCTGGGCGCGCACGATGGGCGATTTGCCTCTGAGCCAGCGGTAGGCGGTGATGGCAAAAAACCACACAGCGCTGACGGCGCTGTACAGAAAACCAACCAGCCACACGGCGGCATACACTCGCGGGTTGGCAAAGTTGTTGACGGCCAACGCGCCGACTGCGCCGATGAGTAGCGCCGGGGCAAAGGCCAGCCAGCGCAGCATCGGACGGCGCATCACCAAATCCACTTCTTGCGGGAAGATGAAACTGAGGGTGAAGATGCCCGCGCCCGCTGCCGGAACCGCCACCGACCATAATGCCGAGAAGGCATGGGTTGTGTAGAGATCGAAAATGCCGCCAACCATTCCTGCCATGCTGGCGCAGAAGAGGGCAAACATTCGCCCGGTGAATTCGTGGCGGCGCAGGCGGAACACCCACAACCCAATGAGCAAATAGGCCAGGCCCACAAAATATGGAACGACGAAAATGCCGAAGAGACTGTTGGCGGGGAAGGCGATGAGCTGAACTTCGACGGTGCGCTCGATTTCGGGAGCATACGGCCCCCACGGCGGCCCCGACGAATCGCCGAAGACGATGGGCACGGTGTCGCCGATAGAAAAGCGAGAGAGCGCTCGATCGATATCGGCGGTGGAACGAACGGGGATGCCGCCAATGCTGATCAGCCGGTCGGGGTAACTGGCGCCGTTGGGGTCGGCGGTGTCATCGGCGATGAGCGCCCACTCCTTCGGGCCGGTGCCGTTCAATATGAGCGTGGGTTCGACGAACGCGCCGATGAAGGGTTGGCTGGCCCAGCGCAGGGCGAGCGCCGGCGCTATGATGTGCATGCTGACGGCGAGCAGAAGCACGCAGAATACAATCAGCGTCGCCAGTCGCTCCAGCGTCGCGCGGAATTCCAGATCGGATTCGGTCGTTCCGGCGGGTGCAGTTCGGGCAGTTGCCATTCGCAATGATTGTACTTTGGCGGGGGCGCGCGGGCAAGCGAGCCGGGTTACGGTTGCGTTGCAGTTTACGCCTGTGGCTAAACTCGGAGAGAGCGAAGGTGATGGAAACGACCTGCGGTATAATCATTTTTGCGACATCGTTCACACACTATCCCTCTGAGTCAGGTTGATCCGCATGACAACTCTACCCATCCGAGTGCTCGTTGCCAAGCCCGGGCTGGACGGACACGATCGGGGCGCGAAGGTGATTGCCCGCGCCCTCCGCGACGCCGGGATGGAAGTGATCTATACCGGCCTACGCCAAACGCCAGAGATGATCGCCGAAGCCGCACTGCAAGAAGACGTGGACGTGATCGGGCTGTCGATTCTCTCCGGCGCGCACAACGCCCTTGCGCCCCGCATCATGGAATTGCTGAAGACCGGCGGTTTGAGCGATGTCAAAGTGTTCATGGGCGGCATCATCCCCGACGAAGACATTCCCATGCTCCGCTCGCTCGGTATCGCCGGAGTGTTCGGGCCCGGCACCAGCACCGAAACGATTGTGAGGGCGATACGAGAGGCGGTGAAGGAATGACAAGATGACAGGATGAGCGGGTGACCAGATAAAACCGCGTCATCTTGTCATCTCGCCATCTTGTCACCTCGCCATCTCGTCAATGGATTTGGTCGACTCCCTCCTCTCCGGCAACCGGCGCGCGCTCGCCCGGCTGATCACCCAAATCGAAAACGATCTCCCCGTAGCCCGAAATGTGCTCGCCACGTTATACATGCGCGCTGGCCGCGCTCACCTCGTCGGCGTCACCGGAGCGCCGGGCACGGGCAAGTCCACGCTGGTCAACGAACTCGCCCGCGCCTTTCGCCAATCGGGCCGCACCGTTGCCATCATCGCCATCGATCCCACCAGCCCGTTCACCGGCGGCGCAATCCTTGGCGATCGGATTCGAATGCGCGACCTCTCCGGCGACTCGGGTGTGTTCATCCGCAGTATGGCCACGCGCGGAAGTTTGGGCGGGCTGGCGCGAGCCACTGCGGATGTAGCCACCGCGTTGGACGCCGCCGGTTTCGATGTGGTGTTGATCGAAACGGTGGGGGCGGGGCAATCGGAAGTGGATATAGCGCAGTTGGCCCACACGGTGTTGGTGGTGGAAGCGCCCGGACTCGGCGACGACGTGCAAGCCATCAAAGCCGGCATTCTCGAAATCGCCGATGTGCTGGTGGTGAACAAAGCCGATCAGCCCAACGCCGACATCACTGTTCGCGCTCTGCGCGGGATGTTGGCGCTCTCGCAACCGGAGTCGGGCGCGCGGCCCACGCCCATTTGCGAGACGGTCGCCACCGAGGGCAAAGGCATCGCCGAGTTGGCGGCGGCCATCGACGATCACCGCTCGCATCTCAACGCCAGCGGCGGAATGATCGAGCGAACGCGGGCGCGCATCCGCCGCCAGATCGAAACGATGCTGCGCGAGCAATTGTACGCTCGCTTCATCAGCCGAAACGGGGGCCATGCAGAATTGGATGCGGCGGTGGAGGCGGTGATGGATCGACGGGTCGATCCATACTCGGCGGTGGAGGAGATGATCAAATGATCGTGGGCGAACGAATCCGTTTGCGCCCCATCGAGCGCGACGACTTGCCCCGGTTTGTGGCGTGGTTCGCCGACCCCGAAGTTCGGGATGGGCTGTCGATCTTCATGCCCATCGGCCTCGCCGAAGAAGAGCAATGGTTCGAAGCCATGCTCAAGGAAGAGAAGGCGCGGCGACCTCTGTCGATTGACGCGCGGGCCGTGGACGGATGGGCGCACATCGGCTCCGCCGGATTCCATCAAATCGATTGGCGCAATCGCAACGCCGAGTTTGGCATCGCCATTGGCGACAAACAATACTGGAACACCGGCTATGGCGCCGACGCGGTGCGGACACTGATAGGGTTTGGTTTCGGCGAATTGAATCTTGAGCGCATATATCTGCGCGTGTTCCACACCAACCTGCGCGCGATCCGCTGCTACGAAAAGGCCGGGTTCGCGCATGAGGGCCGCCTGCGGCGAGATCGTTTTCACGCGGGCCGGTATGACGACACACTGATCATGGGCATATTGCGCGACGAATGGGAGAAGAACAGAGGATGAGCGAACGGCATCACGATGTGACGGCGATGTATGGCGGGATACGGTTGTTCACTGGCGCCTCCACGCCCGATCTGGCGAAGGAGATCAGCGATTATCTTGGCGCGTCGTTGAGCGGGCGCGACATCATCGAGTTCCCCAACGAGAATCTGTTCGTGCGTCTGCACTCCAGCGCGCGTGGGCAAGATGTGTACGTCATCCAGACCACCTCCGTGCCGGTGAATCGCAACCTCATGGAACTGCTGATCATGCTGCAAACCCTGCGGCTCGATTCGGCGGCGCGCATCACGGCGGTCATTCCATACATGTGCTACTCGCGCTCCGACAAAAAAGATCAGCCGCGCGTGCCCATCACGGCCCGCCTCGTGGCCGATATGATTCAAGCCGCCGGAGCCGATCGCTACATCACAATGGATTTGCACGCCGGGCAAATACAGGGCTTCTTCTCCATTCCCGGCGACGTGCTCACCGCCTTTCACCTCCTCAGCGATTATTTTGTGTCGAAGCGATCCCAACTCGTCGATCCGGTGATCGTCACCGCCGATTTCGGCTTTGCCAAGAAAGGGCGCAACTTCGCCGCCAAACTTTCTGCGCCCATTGCTTTTGTGGAAAAGCGGCGCACCGGCAACGACTCGACTGCCGAAGCGATGACGGTCATCGGCGAAGTGGAAGGCCGCGACGTGATCATCGTGGACGACGAAGTGGACACCGCCGGATCGGTGCGGCAGGCGGTGGACATTGTGCGGCACTACGGCGCGCGCGACGTGTATCTCTCGTTTGTGCATCCGGTGCTTTCGGGCCCGGCCATCGAGCGCCTGCGGCAGGTCGAGATCAAAGAGATCGTCACTACCGACACTATTCCCATCCCGCCGCACAAAATGTTATCCAACATGACCATCCTTTCCATCGCGCCGCTTCTCGGCGAAGTGATTCGCCGCGCGCACGAAGGCCGCAGTGTGGGCGAGATGTTCAACGAGTGACACACCTTAACCGCGATGGCGCGGCGTTTATCTTTTCGCATCGGAGGCGCTCGATGAATCGCCAACCTTTGATCCTCGCTGTGTTGTTGATGACCGCGCTCGCGTGCAGTCTGCCCGGTTTGGAATCGGCCCCCACGCCGCCGCCGTTGGATGCGGCGCAGACCGCCGTCGCCGCAACGCTCACGGCCAGCGTTCCGATCAGCGAACCCGGAGTCACGGTGGCGGCGCCCACCGAGACTCCCGCGCCTGCCATCACCGATACGCCGCCCACATCCCCGCCGCCCTCCGCGCAATGCGCCGTCGCTGTCGCCGACGGCCACACCGTGCTGTGCCAAAATGGGGCGGATCAGATTCAGCTCGCCGACGCGGGAACGCTCAGCGTGAATGCTGTGGCGGTGTCGTCCGATGGAACGCTGGTGGCTTACCTCGCCAGCCAATCCGATGGCGGCTCGCAGTTGTGGACGGAGCTGTGGGTTGTCAACGCCGATGGATCGAACGCGCGCAAAGTAGCCGGGCCGGAACAACTGCCCGCCAGCGATCCCGCTGGGGTCAATTGGCCGCGCGCCATTCAGTGGCAGGCCGGAACGCACAACATTTTCTTCGACACCGGCTGGACTCCGGTGGGCGGCATTCAGGGGCCGGGCGAATACATCAACAATGATCTGTGGGTGGTGGACGCCGACACGGGCGGGCTTTCGCAAATGCTCACGCCCGGCACCGGCGGCCTCTTTTCGGTCTCGCCGGATGGGGCGTGGGTGGCCGTGTCCGATCCCGATTCGATTGGGTTGATCAGCGCCGACGGCGCGACGACCCGGCCCGATGTCCTGGCCTTCCAGCCGATCATCACTTACAGCGAATATCAATACAAGCCGCAGGTGACGTGGGGAGCCGACGGCTCATATTTCATCGCCCTCATTCCCTCGCCCGACCCAATGGCCGCTGACGCCGGCACGACTCTGTTTCGCGTGTCGGTGGATGGATCGACACAGCGACTCGACACGCTCTCCGGCGGATTCTTGTTCGATCCATCGGTGAAGCCCTCGCCGGATGGGCAGTGGGTGGCGTATCTCAAAAACACTTTCGACGGAACGAACAATCACCTCTTTCTGCAAGTGGCGCGAACCGACGGCTCGCAAGACAGCGGCGGCGAAACGCCGCTGGGCACAAGCCTGCACAGTTGGTCGCCGGACTCGTTATGGGTTGCTTACGATGTTCACGACGAGGGGCTGTACGTGGCCGGCTTCAACGGCGTGGGACAACTTTTGGCCCAACAGCAAGTGACGATATCGTTCGAGTGGACGGGCGCGAACAGCGCGGTGTTCTCCGGCCAGCTCAACGGCCACTGGGGCGTGCGCGCGGCGCAAGTGGGCGGCGCTTCTGCCGATGTAGCCGGGCCGTTCTCCGAGTTTGTGGTGTTCGATGCGAGGTAGCGGATAGCGAATGGCGGGTAGCGGATGGGGGATAGCGGGTAGCGACTAGCGAAAGTGCCGCCTTTCGGTGCAGAGCCGGAAGGCGGTTGTGTTTTCGATCTGCTGATGCGCTTACAGTTTGCTCATCCCCTCATGCTATAATCCTCGCGCGACGGGCAGATACGCGGGGCGCGGAACACAACTCAGCCACTAACACAAAAAGAATCAGCGTTCATCCGCAACAACCGGCGTCATCCGCGTTCCCCATTTCTTGCCAACAAAGCAGCACCCGAAGGACTCTCACACCCCTCCATGTTCAAATCCATCATCAAAGCCATCGGCGGCGACCCGAACAAACGGGATGTCCGCAAGTACACCGAGATCGTCGATCTCATCAACGGCAAGGCCAAGCAGTTCGAGGCCATGAGCGACGACTCCCTGCGGGAAAAAAGCAACGAGCTCAGAACCGAAGTTCAAGCGGAATTGAGCGAGATTCCCCCGGACGCCAAGCCCGACGAACGGAAGAAGGCCACACAATCCGCGCTCGAGTCCGTCCTCCCCGAAGCCTTCGCGCTTGTGCGCGAGGCCTCGTCGCGCACCACCGGCCTGCGCCATTACGACGTGCAGCTCATCGGCGGCATGGTATTGCACGCCGGGCGCATTGCCGAGATGCAAACCGGCGAAGGCAAAACGCTCGTCGCTACATTGCCGCTGTACCTCAATGCCCTCACCGGGCGCGGCGCGCATCTGGTCACCGTCAACGATTACCTTGCCCGGCGCGACGCGCGCTGGATGGCGCCTATGTATCACCTGCTCGGACTCAGCGTGGGGATTTTGCAGGACGCCTCGCGCACCGAGAACGCGCGCAAAGCCTTCCTCTTCGATCCGGCGCGGGACACCGACAACGAAGACACGCGCTTCATGCGCGTGGTGGATCGCCGCGAAGCCTACGCCGCCGACATCACTTACGGCACCAACACCGAATTCGGTTTCGACTACTTGCGCGACAACATGGAGAACACGCTGGCCGGACGGCGTCAGCGCGGGCACTTCTTCTCCATCGTGGACGAAGTGGACAACATCCTCATCGACGAGGCCCGCACCCCGCTCATCATCTCCGGCCCGGCGGGCGAAAGCGCCTCGCTCTATCAAGAATTGGCGCGCGTCGTCAAACAATTGCGCCCGGAGCATTACGAGATCCTCGAACGCGAGCGCGCGATCTCGCTCAACGATGAAGGCTACGCCCGAGTCGAAGAACTGTTGGGCCGCCCCCTGCGCGACCCCGACCGCCCCGAAGACCTCACGCCGGAGCAGGCGCAGATCATGGCCCACCTCGAGCAGGCTTTGCGCGCCGAGTTCCTCTTCAAGAAAAACAAAGAGTATCTCGTGCAGGGCGGCAAAGTGTTGATCGTGGACGAGCACACCGGGCGAGTGATGCCGGGCCGCCGTTGGAGCGACGGCCTCCATCAAGCCGTCGAAGCCAAAGAGGGCGTGCCGGTTCAAGCCGAGAACGTCACTTACGCCACCATCACCCTGCAAAACTTTTTCCGCCTCTACGACAAACTGGCGGGCATGTCGGGCACGGCGCTCACCGAAGCCGAAGAGTTCGACAAAATTTACAAGATCGACGTGGTGCCGATTCCGAAGAACGTCGAATACATCGCCGAGCGCGACGCGAACATCATCACCCGCGAATTCAAAGAGAACGGCTACAAGTTTCATTACTACGCCCGCAAGGCCGACCCCGAAAAGCCGGTGTGGTATCGCCGAAAGGATTATCCCGATTCGGTCTATCGCACCGAAGAGGCCAAACTGAGATCGATTGTGTGGGATGCGCTCCGGCGCAACGTCTTGGGGCAACCGTTGCTCATCGGCACGACATCAGTGGAGTCGTCGGAACATCTCTCCAAACGATTCGCGGGGGAGCCGATTCGCAAACTGGCGCTGGTCAAACTTTTGCGCGAGGCGTGGTTCGCGGCCAACGATGTGGATGAAGAGGGGCAGGCGATCCCGGCGCTCACGCCGCTCAACAAATCGCTCGACTCGCTCAATACGCAGGACACGAAAGCGCTGGCGAAAGAACTCGGCGTGTCCGCCAATCCGCTTCTGGAAGAAAACCTTCAGCGTTTGTTGGCTCTGCTCGATCTGCCCGAAGACTCTCTGCCCAAACTGCGCGCTGTGCTCGGCAGCGGAATCAAACACCGCGTGCTCAATGCCAAGAAGCACGATGAGGAGTCGGAGATCATCAAAGACGCGGGCAAGTTGGGCGCGGTGACCATTGCCACAAACATGGCCGGGCGCGGCGTAGACATTAAGTTAGGCGGCTTCTTCGACGAGACGGCGCTGGCCGGAGTGAACCGCGTGCTCGAAAAGGCCGGCCACGCCAACGCCTTCGACATGCGCCACGAAGATCGATTGGCCGCGCTGGAGAAGATCGATCCGGCCGAGTTCGGAATCTATGCCGAGAACATCGCCGCCTTTCGCCAGCACATGGCCGACGAGCAAACCGTGCGCGCCCTCGGCGGCCTGCACGTCATCGGCTCGGAGCGGCACGACGCGCGGCGCATCGACAACCAATTGCGCGGACGCGCGGCGCGGCAGGGCGACCCCGGCTCCAGCCGCTTTTACCTTTCGCTCGAAGACGAACTCATGCGCCGCTTCGGCGGGTCGAACGTCTCCAACTTGATGCAGACGTTGAAGATCGACGACGACCTGCCCATCGAGCATGGCATCGTCAACAAAACCATCGAGCAATCGCAACAGCGGGTGGAAGGCTACAACTTCGACGTGCGCAAGCATCTGCTCGAATACGACGACGTGCTCAACCAACAGCGCACGAAAATTTACGAACAGCGCGAACGCATCTTCACCAAAGCCGATCTCACCGACGACATCGACGAGATGTTGGTGGCCGAAGCCACTCGCCGCGTGGATGCTTCGGCAAGCGCTCGACTGAACGCTCGCGCCGAAGTCTCGGCAGCCGCGGGGCAGGGCGAGGGCTGGTGGAAACTTTTGGCCTGGCTCGACGAAGTTCAACCGGCACTGCCCAAGCCCGACGGCACGCTGTACTTTCCGTTCAGCATCGAGCTCATTCTGCGGCAGTTCGAGGGCGTGACCGACCCGGCGGGGGCGCGCGCCAAACTGCTCGACGTGGCGCGGGGCGCTTCGGATTCGGCGCGCGATCAGTTGATCGGGATCGTTGAGTCGCAATTGGAGTCCCTGCCGGATCGAGTGGACAATTTGGCAAAGGCCAAAGTGGAGGCCGCCGAGAACGCCTTCGACGGCGCGAGGGATGAAGCGCGCGAAACCGGCCAGCCGCTCGTTCTGCGCGCGGCGGCCAAAGCCATGCTCGACGCCGCCGAGATGCCCGCTCTGCGTTTGCGCCCCGACTTCTTCAACGGCCTCACCGAGAAGACTCTGAAGAAGGCGGTCGCGGGCGAGATCGAAACCGCACTGCAAATGGACGCCGCCGCGCGGTTCATCAAGTTTGCCGAGGCGCGCACCGGGCTGGAGTTGAAACTCACGGCGGCGGCCCCCGATGGATTCGATTGGGACGGATTCGGGGACGCGGTGATCGAGGCGGTTAAGTCCGGAGGCGACGCCCGCACCGAGCGACATCTTTCCGAGATTGGGCGATTGCTCGACGAGCGAGTGCGCTCATCGGAACATATCGCCCACAATTATTTGGGGCGGTTGATGTGGGACATGGCTTACGCGCAGTCGGTTGTGTTCAACGTGAAGACTCACAAACGCGAGACGCGGCTCAGCCAGCGATTCCCGTATGTGTATTACGCGGCGCGGTTGGTGGCCGAACGCAAACGCGATGAGATGCTGGCCGATGTGCTGGCGCATTTGCGCGAGGCGCAGGCCATGTGGCAGAGCATGTGGGGCGAAAGCGAAGTGGCCCGGCTGGGCACGGTGGCCGTCGGCGCGTTGGACGCCGACACACAGAACGGCTTGCGCCGCGCGCTCGGCGATGAGTTCGAGGCGATCAACACGCTCACCCTCGGCTCGCTCGTTGGCGATTTGCGCGGGCGCGTGTCTGCCGAGTTGGGGCGGCAGGTGGCGCACAACATCCAGCGGCAGCTCATGCTGGCCGTGAGCGGGCAGTTGTGGGTGGATTACCTCACCAACGTCGAAGGGTTGCGAACGTCGATCTCGTTGGAAGCGTACGCCCAACGCGATCCGTTGGTGGCTTACAAGAGCAAGGCCTACGATCTCTTCCGGCAATTGCTGGTGGACATGCGCGCCGGGGTGGTGAGCCGATTGCTCACCTTCCGCCCACGCTCGCTGGCCGACGTGCGGGCCGAAGTGGAACGGGAAACGGCGCGGCCCGCGTCGGGCGGCGGCAAAGCGGCGGCGGCGAAACCGAAACCCGGCGGGGGAGCGCCTACTCAACCCAAACGCGAATTGGGACGGAACGATCTGTGCTGGTGCGGGAGCGGGAAGAAATACAAGAATTGCCACATGGCGAGTGATGGGAAGAGGTGAGCGAAGGGATAGCGAAACAAGAAGCGCGCCGAGTTGTGAGACTCCGCGCGCTTTTGTTTGTTCGCTCCTGCAATCACTGACGCTTTGCCCAACGCACAAAAGCAATCAGCGCAAGAAGGCATGGTGTCCTCTGTTGTGGTGTGATAACCCGGAGAATACCGGCTCCCGCCTTATTACACAACTTTCAGCATACTACCTTCTATTCACAATCAAGGCTTTGCTCTCGCGCCCACAGCGCCGCTTGGGTGCGATTGCTAACGCCGATCTTGTTCAGTATCTGGCTGAGTCTATTTCCCACCGTCTCTTCCTTCAGCCAACCTACGGCTGTAGTCCGGTTGTGTTTCGATTCGGTGGCAACGCTCATCGCTGCTTGTTGCCGGCGCATTTCAATTTGGCAACACAACGTTGGTGGTTCGCCGCAGACTCGCAGGCCGGGCAATGGCTTGAGGTCGTCATGCTATAATCCCTGCTCAATACGGTGCGCAAGCATCACTCGCAGCCATGATCAGCCACGCCACGATAGCGGCGCTTCCGAAAATCGAACTGCATCGGCACCTCGAAGGGTCACTGCGGCTCACGACTCTGGCCGAAGTGAATCGCGACTATCGACTCGGCTTCCCCGAAGATGATTTGGAAGTCTTTCGCGGTTACGTGCAGATCACCGACGAGGGCGGCGACTTTCGACTCTTCCTTTCCAAGTTTGGAAACCTGCGCCGCTTCTATCAATCGCCCGAACTGATCCGCCGCTTTGCTTACGAAGCAGTGGCCGACGCCGCCGCCGACAACATCCATTACATGGAACTGCGCTTCACGCCGATGGCATTGGCGAAAGCGCAGAACTTCGCGCTGGAAGAAGTCACCGAGTGGGTGATCGAGGCGGTGGATGCGGCGCAAAAAGACCTGCCGATCAAAGTGCGGCTCATCGTCAGTTTCAACCGCAACGAAGACGTGAGCATCGGCCAGCGGGCCACGCGCATCGCCATCGACAACATGCATCGCGGCGTCGTCGCCATCGATCTCGCGGGCGACGAGGCCAACTATTCGGCGGAGCCGTTCACCCGGCTATTCTACGAGGCGCGCGAGGCCGGGCTGGGCCTCACCGTGCACGCCGGAGAGTGGGCCGGAGTGCAAAACGTGATGTACGCCATCGAGATGATCGGCGCGCAGAGGATCGGGCATGGGGTGAGGGTGATGGAGAACTCGTCGGCGGTGGCCATGGCCCGCGAGCATGGCATCGTCTTCGAGGTGTGCGTGACCAGCAACGTGCAGTCGGGCGTGTTTCAGCGATTCATCAATCACCCGATTAAAACGATGTGCGATGTGGGCCTGCGGGCCACGCTCAACACCGACGATCCGTCGGTGTCGAACATCACCCTTTCGGATGAGGCGCACATCGTGGCGGCGACGTTTGGGTTGGAGTTGGCCGACTTGAATCGGATGACGATCACGGCGGCGGAGGCCAGCTTTTTGCCGCCGAATGAGAAACAGAAATTGATCGAGCAGTTTAGAGCGGAGCTGGGGGTATAGAAAGCATAGCAGATTCGTCATTGCGAGCGAACGAAGTGAGCGAAGCAATCTTGTGATTGGTTTTGAGATTGCTTCGGCGCAAAAATCACGCCTCGCAATGACGCTCAATAGAACGCCTCACCGTTTGCGATTCCATTCCTGTATCACAGCCTGCACGGCGGCGCGCGCGTCGGCGTCGGGCAAACCCTCCACCGAGTCGTAACTCATCCCGTCAATCCAAAACAGCACATCGGCGGCGGTCTCTGTCACTTTGAGCCCGCGCTTGCTCAATGGCGCGCCGGAGATCGCCGCTTGCAGAAGTTCATCGATCTCTTCCATCATGCTTTTGATTTTGATCTGCGGCTTCTTTTCCTGCGCGCGCAGATAGCGCAGTTGAGCCATGATGTCCATGCGCGGCACGGTGATGGGCATCTTGGCCGCCTCTTCGGCGCTCATCAGCACCACCGGCTTTTCGTTGGCGGGCGGCGGCGCCGATGCGGGCGCGGCAGTGGGCGCGGGCGGCGCGATGGGCGGCAGTGAAGCAATGGTGGGTGTGGGAGCAATGCTGTTCACAAAATAGTTGAGGTCGCTCAGCGCATCGAGCACGCGATTGGACACCGCCTCATCGTCGATCTCAAATCGCGTGCGGTATTGCCGGCCATCCACTTCAACCATCAAATCGCCGTTGGGCAAACGACGCAAGCGCAGAATTTCTTTGCTCGTTGCTTTCGGCGCGAGGCTGTTGAGCCACGCGGGCGATTCGGTTTGCGGCGGGGGATCGAGGATCGGGATCGGGGCAACGGATTCGGCGGACGGGGCGGGGGGGATCGGTGGGGAGGCGATCTCCGATTTCAGCGCGGGGTCGGCTTCCATCACGGGGCCTGCCGTCTCCGCGCCCGGGGCCGTTCCCGACGGTTTGCCTTCATTTCTCATCATCCAAAGGGCGATGCCCAAAATCGAAACACCGGCGACGATGCCGATAGCGAGAACGACGGTAGCGAGTCCGTTCATAGGCGTTGGCAGTGAGGGCAGTAGTGTGTGCCGCGCCCGCCGACGACGATGCGCCGGATGGCGGCGCCGCAAGCGGGGCAGGGCTGGCCCGCGCGGTCGTAGGCGCGGAAGTGATATTGATGCTGGCCTTGGCGATACACCCGATCGATGCTGGAGCCTTGATTGCGGATGGCTTGGTTGAGAGTGTACCGCAAACTTCGCCAGAGCGCACGCGCTTCGGCGGCGGCGAGAGTGTGGCTGAGGCGCAGGGGGTGAAGCCGGGCGCGGTGCAGTGATTCGTCGGCGTAGATGTTGCCCACCCCGGCGATGACGGTTTGATCGAGGAGCAGTGGCTTGAGGGCGCGGCGGCGGCTTTGCAGGATGTACGCGAGGCTCTGCGCGGTGAAGGAGTCGTCGAGCGGTTCGGGGCCGAGGCTGCCGGTGACATCGTCGGCGCGGCGGGCGAGGTACACGCGGCCAAACTTGCGCGTGTCGCTGAAGCGCAGTTCGTGGCCGTTGCCGAAATGAAAGACGGTGTGGGCGTGTTTGTCGGGCGGGGTGGCGGCGGACACCACAGTGAGGTCGCCGCTCATTTTGAGATGGATGAGGAGCACATCTTCGCTGAGTTGAAAGACGAGGTATTTGCCGCGTCGGGTGATGCCGAGAACCGTTTGCCCGGCGATGCGGCGGATGAATTGCGCCGCGCCCGGCATGGCGACGTGCCGCTTCCATTTGACCGTGGCCCGTTCGATGCGCTGGCCCACGCACGGCGCGCGCAGGTTGCGGACGATGGTTTCGACTTCGGGCAGTTCGGGCATTGGGGGAAGGATGAAGGATGAATATGGAATGCTGAATGCTGAACGCTATGAATGATTCTACGGGCGGCGCGAGTTGCGTGCAAGGGGAAACGAAAACCTGCAAGTGAGGAAACCTTGCAGGTTGGGTGTGCTCCTCGGCGTGGACTCGAACCACGAACCGATCGGTTAACAGCCGATTGCTCTGCCGATTGAGCTACCGAGGAAGGTGAGGGCGATTATAAAGTGTGGCGGCGGGCATGTCAAGCAAAATGCAGTAGGAGTTACGCAGTTGTCGAAGAGCCGCCCATGAATCGCTTCGCGTGAATGACACGAAGTTTGAGACGAGCAATTCGAGAAATTCGTGCAATTCGTGGGTAAGAATGAATCGAATTGCGTAATGCAACTTTTGGCGCGCGCCGATGCGATGTTGTATTCCCCTCTGTCCTACTCTATAATCGTCGTCTCGAGGACACTCCCACATGGCCGTTGCTGACCCTGCTACCGAACAACAATCGCAAGTCACATCCCGCCCGGCCATAACACTGGCGCTGATCGCGCTGGCGCTTGTGTTCACCGCTTGGTATTTGTACGCGCCCCCCGGCGCAATGGGCAAGGCCACCGCCATCGGCTACGCCATTTGCCATCGCATCAGCGTGCGCTCTTTTTTCGCCGGCGAGATTCAACTGCCGCTGTGCGCCCGATGCACGGGCATCTATCTCGGATTGATGGCCGGAGTGGCCTTTATGGCGATCATCGGGCGCGGGCGCGCGGGGGTATTGCCGCCCACACGAGCGATCATGGCGCTGGTGCTGTTCATCACCGTGATGGGTGTGGATGGAGTCAATTCGTATCTCACCCTCCTTCCCGGATTGCCCCGCGCTTATGAGCCTCAAAACTGGCTTCGGCTTCTCACCGGCCTCCTCACTGGCGTGGCCGTGAGCGGCCTCATCTTTCCCGTCTTCAATCAAACACTATGGCGCAACTGGATCGAGACTCCGGTGGTGGGCAACTTGCGAGAACTGGCGGCCATCGTGCTGGCGGCGATGATCGTGGCCGCGCTCGTCCTCAGCGGCAACCCATACATTCTGTATCCATTGGCGTTGATCAGCGCGGGCGGCGTGCTGTTTTTGATGACCATGACCAACTCGGTGATTTTCATGCTGGCGACTCGCACCGAGAACAAAGCCGGCCACTGGCGTGACGCCGTCGTGCCAGTGGCCGCCGGACTCGCCATCTCGTTGGCCCTCATTCTGCTGATCGATGTGGGCCGTTACACGGTGACGGGCACGTGGGATGGGTTCGTGATTCCGGGAACGTAACGATCGTGATCCACGAAGTTGCACGAAGGGGCATGAAGAACTCTTCGTGAAACTTCGTGGCCCTTCGTGGATTGCAGTTGGTGATGGTGGAGACTGTACGATGAACGACTCGGTGGACATGGGCAAGGCATTCATGCACTTGTTCGACGACAAAGATTGGATTTCTAAAACCGCCGTCGGCGCGTGCCTCTCGATGGCGCCGATTCTCAACTTCGCCGTCGTGGGCTACGAACTGCGCGTGGTGCGCAACGTGAGCAGCGGCGAGCCGCAGGCGATGCCGCAGTGGGACGACATCGGCAAAATGTTCACCGATGGATTGCAGTTGGCTTTGGCGCGGTGGGTGCTGGCCCTGCCTCTCACTATTTTCATCTGCCTTCCCCTCGCGGCCTTCTTCGGCTTTCCCTTCATTGCGGCCATCGCCACCGAGTCGGCTCCCAATGCCGATGTGGATCGCGCGATGGGGCTGTCGTTCGGAATGGGAATGATGCTCTTCTTGTTGTGCGGCGGAGTCGCGGCCATTGGCTCGCTGGCTCTCGGCTTCATCTACCCGGCGATGACCGCCAACTTTTTGCGGCACGGCACGTTTGCCGCCTGCTTCAACTTTCCGCAAATCGTTGGCTTCATTCGCCGCAACGCTTCCAACTACATCACCGTGTGGGTCAGCGCCATTCTGGCGGGCATCGTGTATTCGATGGCAGCCTCAATCGTGTACCTCATTCCCTGCCTCGGCAGTGTGCTGGCCCTGCCTCTCAGCGCGGCGGGCGTGTTTTGGATATACATGGTCACCGGCCACGCGCTGGGGCAGGCGCTGGCGTTCGACAAACCGGAGTCCCCGTCCTGACTCTACCGGAAGTCAACCTCATTCAAAGGAGCGTGAACAATGGAAGGCAATCAACGGAATATCATCATTGTGGTCGTCGTGGTTTTATTGCTCTGCTGTTGCTGCGCCGCCATCGGCCTCGTCGGCTGGTTCTACGGCGATCAGATCATGGAGATGTTGGGCCGGACTGTTTCAGCGCCGATGGTGATCTGAAATCTTTCCCTGTAAACGGCCCCTCGCGCCGCGCGGCCAGTGTTTTCAATTCGCTCAGCGCGGCGCGAGCCGCCGCAACTTCCTCCGGCGCGAGCGCCAGCGCCTCGAACTCATCCTCATCCAACACAAACTCGCGCCCCGAAGGCTGAACAAAAAAATCCAGCGCGAGGTCTTCGGCCCACACCTGCCCCTCCTCGATGCGCGCCGGGCGCGTGATGTTGCAATACCAGCCCTTCGGCGAATCATCGGCGGCGTCGTGAATCGCAAACACGTTGTACCAGCGATCGGCGTAAAACCATTCCACGAATCGGTCGCCCGTCGTCAGCGTCACGTAGCCCAACTCCATCCGCTCGCGCGCGAACCGCGCTTCGAGAATCACCCACCCCTCGCCGCGTTCGATCACCTTGCCCTCATAGGCAATCTTCTCCACGCCGTTGTGATCGAGCTTATGAACCGTGATCATTTCTTGCGGACTCCTTCGGCGCGCAACAGCAGAATGATCTCGCCCCCGATGGGCGCCGACCATTCGTGGGGCGGCAGAGGCCATGTCCCGATCGTGGTGCTGATCCCGATCTCGCCGTCGGCCCCTCTCTCCACCCGGCCTTCGATCAGCCGCCCCGGGCCGAGAAACCGCCGCACCCATTCATTGGCCGGGCAGCGATACACCGACTCGGGGTTGCCCGTTTGCTCCACCCGGCCCCCGTTCATCACCATCACCGTGTCGGCGATGCCGAAGGCCTCTTGCTGATCGTGCGTCACATAAATAGCCGTCTGCCCAAACTCACGCAGGAGCGCGCGCAGTTCGCCGGTGAGTTGTTCGCGCAGGGCGCGGTCGAGCGCGCCGAGCGGCTCGTCGAGCATGAGCAGGCGCGGGCGCGGGGCCAGCGCGCGCGCCAGCGCCACGCGCTGTTGTTCGCCGCCCGATAGAGTCTGCACGTCGCGTTTCTCGAATCCGGCCAACCCAACGCGCTCCAAAATTTCCGATGCGGTGCGATGCTTGTCGTTTCCGCTCAAGCCGAAGGCCACGTTGTCGCCCGCGCTCATGTGCGGGAACAATGCATAATCTTGGAACATCAGCCCGAAGCCGCGCTCGTGGGTCGGCGCCCCGGCGAGCGACTGATCGTTCCAGTGAACGTCGCCGGAGTCGGGCGTGTCGAGTCCGGCGATGATCGAAAGCAGTGTCGATTTCCCGCAACCCGACGGGCCGATCACGGTCATCACTTCGCCGGTCTTCACTGCGAACGACACCTCGGAGAGGGCGAGCACGGCGCCGAAAGTTTTGGTGAGATGATGAACGGTGAGCATCAGAATTCGGCCACCCCTTTGATTCGCAACTTTTCAATCAACAGAATACTGCTGGCGGTGGCGATCATCAACAGCACGCTCATCGCCAATGCGCGGCCAAAGTTGAGCGCGCCCGGTTTGCCGATGAATGAATAGATGGCGACTGCGGCGGTGGGCAACTCGGGACGGGTGAGGAGCGCGGTGGCGCCGAACTCGCCGAGCGAAATGGCGAAGGCGAACGCGGCGGCGACGATGGCCGCGCGCCCGATGATCGGCAGATCGATCCGCCGCCAAACTTTGGCCGGCGACGCGCCGAGTGTGGCCGCCGCGCGCCGCCACTGCGGGCGGATGCTTCGCCACGTGGGGAGCAGTGTGCGCACGACGAACGGAAAAGCGATGAGCGTGTGCGCCAGCGGGATGAGCAGGGGCGAGGCGCGCAGGTTGAGCGGCGCGCGATTGAAGGCGAGAAGAAAGCCGAGACCGAGTGTGATGGCTGAGGTGCCGAGAGGGAGAAGAATGAGGGATTCGAGGAGACCCCCTCCCCGGCCCTCCGCCGTCGAAACTGCGCCGACAGGGGAGGGGGTCGCTAGTGCCCACGCGGTCGGAATCCCCAACAGCAGTGAAAGCATGACGGTGATGAGCGCGTATCGAATCGAGTTGCCGAGCGCGGCGATGGGCGAAACGAAGAAGGCTTCGCCGCGTTCGTTATCGAACAAGGCGCGATAGTAGTCGAGGGTGAGGCCGCGTTGAATCTCGCCGCGCTGGCCTCGTTCGGCTTCGAGGCGAGTGACCGATCGCGCGCCGAGGGCGGCGAGCGGCGAAAGCAGAAGCGCGAACAGCCCGGCGACGATGATCGCGGCGGCGAGTTTGCGCCGAAGGGTGTGCAGTGGCTTTTGTGTGAATTCGGTGGAGCGAAGGTTGGCGGGAGCGGACAACCGCGCGGAGAGGCGAGTGTAAATGAGGGTGAGGGCGAAGGTGCAGGCGAGTTGAAGGAGCGAGAGCGCCGCCGCCGCTGGTAGATCGAAGAAGGCGAAGGTCTGCCGATAGATTTCGACTTCGAGGGTGGCGAAGCGCGGGCCGCCGAGAACGAGGACGACTCCGAATGAGGTGAAATCGAAGATGAAGACGAGCAGTGCGGCGGCGAGCAGTGCGGGGGAAAGAAGCGGCAGGGTGACGGCGGCGAAGGCGCGGAGTCGGTTCGCCCCCAGTGTGCGGGCGGCCTGCGCCAATCGCGGGTCGAGATGACTCCAATAATCGCCGACGAGTCGAATCACGATGGTGGTGTTGTAAAAGATGTGGGCGAGGAGGATGGCGGCGAGCGAGTGGGTGAGAGCGGGGGTTGGGAGTCGCAGTGAGGCGAGCAGTAAATTGATCCAGCCGCGCTTGCCGATGAGAGCATTGAACCCGGCGGCGACGACGAGGGTGGGCATGACGAACGGCACGGCGGTGAGGGCGCGCAGAAGACTCTGGCCGCGAAAGGTGTAACGGGCGACGAGATACGCGCCGGGCAAACCGACAGCGAGAGTGAGCAGTGTGGATAGCGCCGCTTGCCAACAGGTGAAGCCGACAATGCGCCACGTGTCGGCATCGGCCAGCGTGTCGAGCATGGCCGGGCTCACTCCACGCCCGATGATCGCCGCCATCGGATAAAAGTAGAAGACGACGAAGAAAAGGATGATGGCGATAGAGGTCAGAAGTCGGAAGTCGGAAACCCCGCCCTCTGACCTCTGACTTTTGCCCTCTGACTTCTGATTACTGACTTCTGTCTTCTGACTCCTCACTTCACCACAATCTCCGTCCATGTTTCGATCAGCGCTTCGCGCCGCTCGGCGATGGTTGTTGCATCGAGAATGATGGGCGACTCGACTTGCCCCGAATACTTGACGAAGGCATCGGGCAGCTGCGCCGAGGGCAGGGCGGGATACACAAACATATTGAGCGGCATGTCTTCTTGAAACGTTTTGCTCAACATGAAGTCCACCCACGCTTCGGCCAGGCCGCGGTTCTTCGTGCCTTTGACGATGCCCACGAACTCGATCTGTCGGAAGCACGATTTCGCTCCGGTGATGCTGGCGGTGGGCGCGTCGTCGAGCGGCGCGGAGGCATATACCACTTCGGCGGGCGGGCTGGATGCGTATGATACGACGAGAGGGCGCGGCCCCTTTCCGCTCGAACCGCTGAACTCGGTGTAATACGCCGTCTCCCAATCGGCCACCACTTTCACATCGTTCGCGCGCAAGTCGGCCCAAAATTTGGTGAAGCCGTCGTCGCCGAACGCGGCCCACGTGGCGAGCATGAAAGCGAGGCCGGTGGAAGAAGTGGCCGGGTCTTCGACGACGAGCAAGCTTTTGTATTCGGGGCGAGTCAGTTCGGCGAGATTGGCTGGCGGCGGCAGACCCTTGTCGGCGAAGTAGGCTTTATCGTAGTTGAGGCACACGTCGCCGTAATCGACGGGCAGGGCGCGGTTCTCGGAATCCAATTTGAGCTCGGCGGGAAGGGCGGCGAGGGCAGGCGAGTCGTATCGCTCGAAGAGATCGTTGTCGAGGGCGCGCGAGAGGAGCGTGTTGTCCACGCCGTAGATCACATCGGCCAACGGCGACTCTTTATTCAGCAGAGCGGTGTTGAGCATCCCGCCTGCGTCGCCCGATTTGAGAATTTGCACGGTGGCGTTGTTGGCCGACTCGAATTCTTCGAGCGCCGAGTCGGTGACGGCAAAAGAGTCGTGAGTCATCACGGTGAGCGCGCGCGGCCCGGCGGGTGTGGGCGCGGCGCACGCGGCGAGAAGAGGGATGAGGGTGAGGATGTGTTTGAGTTTCATGGGACAACTCCTTCAGCAGAAGAGATCACAACGCAGACGAGCAAGCCTTCGGCGAGCGATACCGTTGCCGGACTCGATCGGATCACGTTGCTGATTCCGAGCGTGGAACCGAATCGCAGAATTCCGTTTTCGAGCGGATACTCCAACCCAAACGTGTTCACTCCGTGGGCATCTCCGGCAATGGGGATGAGCGAGGCCGTGTCGCCTGGCGAGGCGGTGAGGGTGAGCGATCCGGGCCCGCGCACGAACATGATTTGTTGCGACCCGTCGATCAGCCGGATGCGGGCGCTCGTAGTGACGACTTTAGTCGTCAAGCGACTTAAGTCGCTACTACGAACCAGCAAGAGCAAGTTGGCAAGCGTCTGATCCCAACGCCCGCCGAGCGCGGCGATGACGGTGATCTCGGTTGCGCCGTTGGCGGTGGCGTAATCGAGCGCGAGTTCCAGATCGGTTTGATCTTTGCGCGCCGGGTAGCGGATAATTTGTGCGCCCAGCGATTCGAGCGCGTCGAGTTCGGCGGGGAGGACAGAGTCGAGATCGCCGATGAGAACGCGCGGGGTGAGGTCGAGCGCGCGGCAGTGGTTCGCTCCGCCATCGGCGGCAATGATGAGATCGCCGGGGTGGATAGCGGCGCGGGCGAGGGCCGCATTGTGAAGTTCGCCGTTGGCGATGATGACTGCGTGTGTGTTGGGCAACAAAACACCCTCCGCCGGGGAGGGTGTGAGATGAGTGAGTGCGCGCATTCCCTCCGCCGGCATTATCCGGATCAGGTTCGCGGGTCGCAGAGTGCGCTCTCTGCCTCTCAGCCCGGAGCGTTGCCGCCGAGCTCCCCGTGTTGGGTTTGTTGACGGAAATATAGCAGGCTAAACAGGGAGCGTCAAGCAGATTCTCCAGATTCGATCTTCTTGCTCACAAAAGCAAAGGCGTTCTTCGCCTGCTGGTAAAATGCTCGGCCTTCTTCTTTCGTTGGTTCAAGCGGAATGTCGGTGGGATAGCGTCCTTCAACTGCGAACGGGGTTAGGTCAGCGATTTCCGATTCGAGTTCGGCTAAATCGGGATCGGCGTTGATGCACAAATCGAGCAAGTAACCGAGATCATGTCGGAAGAGAAAGGGAACATCCTGCGCGGTGAGAAATGCTTTCAGGCTTTTTTCGACCGCCTGCTGACAGTGGAACGCCAGTATCGCGATCGGATACTCTTCGAAGGTTTGAAGCATTTCGGCGGCGGTGAGGTCGGCTTTAGCCCGGGTCAGCCACTCGTTGGCTTTGGCGCTCATAGAGGACTTTTCCGGTTTTGAGAATGTAACTGAGAAAGGATTGCGGATCTTTGACGCAAGCGCGCACCTCGGCAGGCGTGTAAGCGAGAATGTCAATCGGAAACGTGCGCGGGCGCAGGGCGCGGCTAATCATTTCTTGCCGCTTATCACGCCGCAGATTGGACTCCAACACGACGAGCAAATCAATGTCACTTTCCGGCCTTGCCTCGCCTCCCGCATACGAGCCGAACAAAACGATCTTTTCGGGCCGAATGCGCTCGACAAGGATTTGGCGAATCTGATGTAAACGCTGTTCCTGCTCAGTTGTCATTGGGGCGTATTATACCTTCGCCACTCGTGTGAGCGACAACAACATGTTGTTGGCCCGAAGTTTGAAGATTGCTTCACCTCATCCTCCGCTTCCACTCGTCTTTCAACTCTAAACTCGTCAAATCCTTTGCTTCGAGAAAGTCGGCGAGGAGGCGGTGGAATTTGGGCGGGTCGTCGAGCATGGGGAAGTGGCGGCCATCCTCAAAGATGATCTGGTGCAGGTTGGGGCGAGCGCCGTTGAGGGCTTCGTCGGCAGGCAGGGCGATGGCTTCGTCGCGCTCGCCGTGCACCAGCAGGGTGGGGGCAGTGGTTTGGTTGAGATCGGCGGTGAAGTCGGCTTGACTCAAATAGTCGAAAGAGGTTTGGATAGCGGTGGGATCGAGTTTGCGCGTTTCGGCGAGGAGCTCATCACTGCCGGGCGCTTTGCCCACCAGCCAATCGAGGAGCGCGGCGACGTTGGACGAGGCCAAGCGGGGTTTGATGGCCGCACCGTTCAGCGGCATGTTGATGGTCATCAACCGCGCCACCATTTGAGGATTCTGGCTGGCGAATCGCAATGCCACCGCGCCGCCGAGCCCGTGCCCCACTAGCGCCAGTTTTGCCACGCCGAGATGATCCATGAATTTGGCGATCAGTTCGACTTGCGAGTCGAGGGAGTAGTTGGCCGATTTTTTGCCCGAGTCGCCGAAGCCCCACAGATCGATGGCGTAGGTGCGATACTTTGTGGAGACGGCCTGCATGATGGGAATCCAATAACGCCACGAGCCGAGCCAGCCGTGGACGAAGAGGATGCCCGGGCCGCGCCCCAGCACTTCGTAGTGAACAATGTCGTCGTTGATGACGAGTGCGCTCATGTTTTGCGACGAAAGACTACTGACAGCAGGCGGCTGTCGTCTATCATCACTTCTTTCCGAGAATCTCGCTCACGCGCTTGATCAGTTGATCGGGCGCGAAGGGTTTGAGAATGTAATCGGTGGCGCCCACTTCGAGTCCGGTTTGGATTTCGGTTTCCTGGCCTTTGGCCGAAAGAAAGACGACGGGGATGTGTTTGAGTTTGTCGTCGGCTTTCAAATGGCGGCAGGCCTCGTAGCCGGTCATCTTCGGCATCCGCACGTCCATCAGAATCAGGTCGGGCAGGAGATCGCGTGTCATGGTAACGGCCTCTTCGCCGTTGGCGGCCTGATGCACGTCGTGCCCGGCGTACTTGAGGGTGAAGGTGACAAGATCGCGGATGTCGCGCTCGTCTTCGGCTATCAGAATTTTTGCCATGTCAAGAAGTTTGCTCCATTGAAATTTACGCCGCCGATTCGTTCCCGGACGCCAGCTTGAGCCGCACAAAAAAAGTGCTGCCGTGCCCGATGCCTTCGCTTTCAACCCAAATGCGTCCGCCGTGCATTTCCATCAGCCGCTGCACGATGCTCAGGCCCAAGCCCGTTCCCGATGAAGCCATCACCAACGGGTCTTCGCCGCGATAGAAACGCTCGAAGATGCGGATCTGATCTTCGGGCGCGATGCCGATGCCGGTGTCTTTCACGGCAATGAGCAGGGTGTCGCCGTCGCGCCGCGCCGAGAGGGTGACAGCGCCCTCCGGGTGCGTGTAAGTGAAGGCGTTGTCGGCCAGATTGGTGATGATCTGCGTCAGCCGCTGTCGGTCGCCGAGCGCTGGCGGCAGGCCCGGCTCCACATCGACGATCACTTTCATCGGCTTCTCTTGCGCGGTGATGCGCCCGTGCAGATGATTGGACACGTCTTCGAGCACATCGGCGACGGAGAGAGGCTCAAGGTTCAATTCTACTTTGCCCGACTCCATCTTGGAAATGTCGAGCAGATCGTCCACCAAAATTTTCAAGCGGTCGGCATTAGTCTTGATGAGTTCGACCGCTCGTTGCTGATCGGGCAGAAGGGGCCCGGCCATGCCCATGAGCAGAATATCGGCGTAGCCTTTGATAGGTGTGATGGGCGTGCGCAGTTCGTGGCTCACCGTCGTCACGAACTCGGTCTTCAGCCGATCGACTTCGACTTCGCGGGTGATGTCGCGGAAGATGGACACGGTGCCGAGATATTCGTCGGCGGTCGTCACCGGAGCGAGCAGCACCGACACAATGCGATTGTCTTCGAGGTTGAGCTGCTCGGAGATGTATTCGCCGGGCCGATACGTCGAGGGATCGGCGCTCCATTTGTCGATGGTGTCGGAGAGGGATTGGGCGCGCGCGCCGTAGAGCCCCATAAAATCTCTCACCGGATGCCCCAGCGCTTCATCGCGGTTGAGTTTGAGGATGCGCTCGGCGGTGGCGTTGAAGAGGGTGATGTTCCCATAGGCGTCCGACACAAGCACGCCGTCGGCCACCGATTCGAGGATGGCGCGGCTCTTGGTTGCCTCCACTTGATTGGCGCGCAACATGCCGCCCAGCCGCTCGGCCTGATCGCGAATGAGGCGGTAGAGCTCGGCGTTGTTGATGGCCGACGTGACTTGATTTCCGGCGGCGGTCACCATCCGCAGTTGATCGATGTTGAAGGCGTCTTTCACATCGCTGAGGAAGAGCATCGCGCCCAAGCAGTCTTCGCTCGAAAGGAGAGGTACGCAGAGGGCCGAACGATATGCGCCATCGAGAGGCTGTTGCCGCCAGCGCGAGTCGGTTTCGAGATCGGAGGCGATGGCCGACTCCTGCGAATTGATCACCCAGCCCACCAATCCCTCGCCCCGCCCAAACCCGGCCGGTTGCCCGCCGGGCGGCAGGTGCATTTCATGGCCGAGCGTGGCGCGATGAATGAGCTGAGTCGTCTGGGGTTCGACGAGGAACAGATCGGCGCGCGCGCCGCCGATCACGTCGTTGACGAGGCCGAGCGCGCGAGTGAGCACGCGGTCGAGATCGAGGCTGGCTGACAACTCGCTGGTGATGCGCAGCAGAGTCTCCACGCGGTCGCGCTCTTTCTCCAGCGCGGCGGTGCGCTCGGCCACGCGCTGTTCGAGGCTAGCCGCATAGTTTTGCACGGTGGTGAACAGCCGCGCATTCTCCAGCGCAATGGCCGCCTGATTGCCAACCTGACTCAACAACCTTAACTGCCCGGCGCTGAATCGGTTGGGCTCGGTGCTCTGCACCAACACCGCGCCGATCGTCCGTCCGCGCACCAACAGCGGCACACCCAGCCATGAGCGGGCAAGGTCGCCGCGGTTGTATCCGGCCACCGGAAATTTGTCTTTCTGCACATCGCCGATGAGGAGCGGTTGGCCCGAATTGATGATGTGCTCGCTGAATGAACTGCCCGTGCGCGGAATCTTGAACGGCTCCAGCCGCCGGCCTTTTTCGACGGCTTCGGCCAGGATCTCGTTGGCCTCCGTCACTTGAACCAGCGCCACCGAATCGGCCCCCAACAATTTTCGCACGTTGTCAAGGGTGACATCGATCAGCCGCGACTCTTCCAGCACTTGCGAGGCGCTCACGCCGAGATCGAACAGCGCGGCCAACTCGGCGTTGCGCTGGCGGGTTTCGGTGAGCAGGCGCTGGGTTTCTTCGTAGAGCCGCGCATTCTGAACGGCGACGGCGGTTTGATTGGCAATCGTCTGCGCCACTTCGATTTCGCCGAGCCGGAAACGCGGCCCGTCGGCTTTGCGCTCGATAGCCAGGCTGCCCAGCAATGAGCCGCCAGCCGTCAGCGGCACCACTAACATTGTTTTGGCGCCTCGGTTCACCAATTGCAGGCGCGCCGCCGGTTGCAGTGATTCCGAAAGGGCCACATCGTCGATCACGATGGGGGCCATTGTTTCCCGCAGGCGCTGGGTCACCGACTCGTCTTGGGTGATCGGGCCGAGCAGATCGGCGGGAGCGGGTTCTTGCAGGCGTTCGGTCATCCCGTGCGCGGCCGAAGCGGACTCGCCGTCGTATAGTGTGGCCGTTGTGTGCGCTCCGCCCATGGCGCTGCTCATCTCGCGCACCGAAATATCGAGGATGCGGTTGAGGTCGAGCGTGCCGCTCAATTCGCCCGAAACACGATTAAGCAAAACGAGGCGCTGGGTGCGTTCGTTGAGCTGCATGGCCCGCTGGACACTTTGCTCGAATAACTGGGCGTTGTCGAGGGCCACCGCCACTTGGTTGGCAAAGGCAATGACGAGGTCGGCGTGATTGGCGGTGTAGAAGTTGGCTTCCACTTTGTCGAGCGCCAGCAGGCCCATCACTTTGCCTTTGCTGATGAGCGGCCCGCCGAGCCACGAGCGTGTGCGGCTGATCATGCCCGCCGGGAAACGTGGATCGTTTCGCACATCGGGCACGAGGATGGGGTGGCCGGTGGCGGTCATCTCCTTGAAGAGGGCGCTGTCTTCCACCTGCACGATTAATCCCAATTGCTCGGCGTCGTTCTCGAAGCCGCGCGCGCTCGCCACGCGCAGGAAATTTTCTTCGTGCAGCAGCCACAGGGTGGCGCTGTCGTACGGCACCACGCGCCCCACTTGATCGAGCACGAGGGCGATGACGTTTTCTTCGCGCAGGGCCGACGACATGACTCGCGAGGCTTCGGTGAGGGCTTGCAGTTGGGTGGCTCGTTCGCGCACGTCGGCTTCCAAATGCGCGCGCTCGGTCACGTCGTCCACCAACAGCACCACGCCGGTCACTTTGCCGTCGCGCCGGAGCGGGTAGCCATAGAAGTTGCTGACGATGAGCGATCCGTCGGGCGCGGAGTCGCGGACGCCGAAGCGCTCGACGGGGCGGTCGTACACGACGGCTTGAATGACGGAGTCGGCCAACCCTACGTCGCGGTAATACGAACGGAACTCGAACAGGTTTTGGCCGACGAGGGAGTCCGCCCATCCGAATCGTTCCCGCATCCAGCCGTTGATGCTGAGCACTTTGCCTTCGGTGTCGAGGACGACGAGGCCCTGCTGGAGCGATTCGAATACGGAGGCGCTGAACTCTTGCAGTTCGCGGGTGGCGTTGAAGAGGCGGGTGTTGTCGGCGAGGCGTTGTTGGATTTCGGTGTAGAGGCGGATGTTTTCGAGGCTGGCGCCGATTTGCCCGCTGAGGATGGTGAGCAGATCGATGTCTTCGGTGGAGAAGGGGGTGGGCTCTTTTTGGCTGCCGACGAGCAGTGCGCCGCTGAGCTGTTGAGCCATGAAGATGGGCACGCCGACGAAGGATCGGATTTGCAGGCTCTGCACTAGTTTGGAGTCGCTCCAGCCGTGCAGGTCGCGGGCGAGGATGGGCGAATGGATCTCGATGATGTGCGAGAGGGGGTTGCGTTCGGCGAGGAGTGGGTTGAGATCGATGCCGGGGTTGGTGACCGAAGCCTGCGCGGTGACTTGCAGTATCTGCCCGTCTTTGAGCAGAGCGACGACGCAGGCATCCACGCTTATTTCGACGACGGTGGAGCGGGCGGCGCGATGGAGCAGGGCGTTTTCGGCGCGGGCTTCGGCGGTGGTGCTGGCGATGCGGTGGAGGCCGAGCAAGCGGCGGGCGCGCAGTTCAGTCTGCTCGATGAGGTCGCGCAGTTCCTGTTCTTTGCGGCTGAGGGTGCGTGAGACGAGGTCGAGATCGCGGTACGACTTTTGCAGGTCGTCGAGGCTCTTGCTCAGTTCGGCGGCGCGGCTTTCGGCGGCGATGAAGAGCCGGGCGTTTTCGATGGCCAGCGCCGCTTGGTTGGCGAAGATTTCCAGAGTCTCGATGATGGCCAGATCGGGGGCGAGACCGCTGCGCGGATCGTCCACCGACATCATGCCCACCGTTTGGCCGCCGGAGCCGATGAGCGGCACGAACAGAAAATCGTCTTGGTGCCATTTGTTCGAGGCCGTTGGCTCTTCGGCTTGGGGGATGATGACTGCGTCCAACTGCATGAGTTCTTTGGGGGCGCGGGTGTGGGGCACGTAATACGATTGGCTGATTCGAAATTCGCGTTGCAGTGCGGCGCGGATGTCGTCGAGACGGGCGGGGGTTTGTTGGAGGCGGTTGAATTCGGCGATGGGCAGGCCGGCGGCGGCGGTGCGGTGGAGGAGTCCGGTGTCCGAGTCGTATTCGCTGATGAGCACCACGTTGAAGCCGACGGCTTCTTGCACGCCGTAGGCGATGGCTTCGAGGTTGACAGCCAGCAGGCGGTCGGAGCGGACGGAGCGCGAGATTTGCAGGAGCTGCGAGAGTTGATCGGCGCGGCGGCGCAGAAGTTCGCCGCGGCGTTTTTGTTCTTCGTACCGTTGAGCGTTGCCCACGGCGATGGCGGCTTGGGCGGCGACGGCTTGCGAGAAGTCGAGCATGGCGCGGTCGAAGCCGTTGGCGCGGCGGCTGTGCAGTTCGACGACGCCGACGATGGAGCCTTCGTAGGAGATGGGGGTGACGAGCAGTGAGCGAATTCCGGCGTGGCCGGGCGCGGCCAGCGGCGCGTAATGTTCGGGCGGGATGGCGGCCAGCGCATCGGGGGCGGCGAGGTCGGCGATGAGGTGGGTGTTGCCGCTGAGGGCCACGTCGAATTCTATCGAGTCCAAAGCCAAGTTGCTGTTGTGATCGCCGATGCGGAGGCGGGCAGCGGGGATGGTGGATTCCAAATTGAGGAGGACGATGCTTCCGCAATCGGCGCGGGTGGCGCGCACGGCTTCGTTGTAAACGAGTTTGAGGATGTGATCGAGTTCGAGCGTTTGATTGAGTTCGCGGCCCACGCGGGTGAGGGCGGTGAGCTGCTCGACGCGGTGGCGCAGGGTTTCATCGGTGGCCGAGGCGAGGCGGGTGCGCTCGATGGCCGAGGCCAACTGCGCGGCGACGGTGGCGACGAGTTGAACGTCGCTCCGCGAGAACCGTCGTTCGTAACGAGAGCCGAGCCACATTTCGCCGATGCTGCGATCTTGCACGATGAGCGGCGCAGTGATCACGGTTTCGATCTGATAATGCTCGACTATTCGGCGGTGCAGTTTGGTGATGCGCCGGTCGTGGCTGGCTCGCCACGAATAGAAGGGTTTGCGGGTGGCGGTGCTGCTCAATTTGAAGTCGGGGTCGTCACTGCGCAGGGTGGCGAACTCGGCTTCGCCCACGCCGCCGCCGAGCTCCGACCCGCGCTGGGGCGCGAGTTCGCCTTTGGCTTCGTCGAGCAGGAGCACCACACCGAGTTCGGCTTGAATCAGCCGGGCGGTGCGTTCCATCACGCCCTGATAGATTTGTTCGAGGCTCAACGCCGAGCCGGTGATCTCTGCGATCTGCCTCATCACTTCGGCGTGGCGGACCCGGTCTTCGGCTTCGCGCACGAGGCGGGCATTGTCGATGAGCACGGCGGCCTGCCCGGCCAGGGTTCTCAGCAGGCGCGCATCTTCGTCGTTGAAAAGAGTCTTGTTGAGTTTGTTGGCGACTTGCAGAACGCCCACGCGGTTGCCGCCGACGATGAGCGGCACCATCAGCGAAGCAGTCATGCCGATGGTTTCGGCTTGCTCCTTCAGCCCCAGTTCTTCGATGAGGGGATCGGCGCGCATGTCGTCGGTGCGCCAGTGATCGCCTTCGCGCCACAGCCGCGCCGATTTGTTGTCGGGCAGGACAGGGATGCGGTATCGCTCGCGCAGGGCTTCGGGCACGCCGCGAAACGGCGGCTGGCTCACCAGCGCGCGCTCGCCTTCGTCGAAAAGCAGAAAGCCGCACAACTGCACTCCGGCAAGTTTGGCGATGCTGTCCACGAGGCTGGCATAGAGTTCGCGCGGCTCGGCGAGGGTGGCGGCAGTTTGCGCCACTCGCGCCAACGCCGAAAGTTCGGCGATGCGCGATTCTTGCTGGGCGTACAACTGCGCGTTGCGAATGGCGATGGCCGCCTGCCCGGCCACCGTTTCGAGCAGAGTCACGTCTCGATCCGAATACGCCTCTCGCTCGAAAGAAGCGAGTTCGACGGTGCCGATCAGTTCGCTATCTTTGCCGAACAACAAAGGGACGCCGACAACGGATCGGAACGGAAAATCGATGCGATCGATTTTTGGCTGAGCCTCAGCGTGGTGTTCGAGATCGTTGATGAGCAGAGGGCGTTTGTTGCGCGCGATCCAGCCGGTGAGGCCTTCGCCGATTTGGTACGATTGCACGCGCCGCTCGAGGGCGATGATGTAGGTGCGGTCTCCGGCATGGGCGCGAGGCCACAGCACTTGTGAGTCGGAGTCCCACAGATTGATCTCGCCGATGTCGTAGCGGACGATGCGCCCCACTGTCTGTAAAACGGCGTTGAGGGTGATGTCGAGATTGAGGCTGGAGGAGAGGGCGCGCCCCACTTCGACGAGGGCGCCGACGGCTTCCGCCGAACGGTTATCGCCGCGCAGGCCGGTGAGCTGGCCGCCTTCACGCAGGGTGATGACGAATTGCTGAGGGTCGCCGGGTATGAATACGGAGGTGGCTTCGAGCGAGCGGTTGCCAATGGTGACGCTGGTTTGGCCCTCGGTGGCGAAGAGCTCGAGAAAGGCCTCCTGCGGCTGGGCCATGCGCGCCATGCGGTGAAGGTTGGGGGTTTCGCCGTTGAGGCCGAAGAGTTGGCGGGCGTGATCGTTGGCGTATTCCACCCGGCCGCCTTTGCGGGCGATGACGACGGCGCTGTTGAGGCTGGCAACGTCGGGCAGGATCACCGGCATGGACTCGACGGCGGCGGGCGCGCGGGTGCGCGAGAGGGCGCGGGCGCTGAGGAAGATCAGGCCGTAGAGCACGCCGCCGATGATGACGGCGGCGATCGCAATCCCAAAGATCGTTGATGTTGCCATCCAACGTCACTCGTTCGGCCCGGCGTCGCCTTTCAGTCCTTGTCATTCCGCCGCGCTTCGGCGGCCAACTCAGTGATCTCGCGGATATCGGAGATTTCTTGCTCGGCGGTGACGATGCCCACTTTCATGATCATGAGCGGGGTCTGCACGTCGGCGTTGTCGTTTCCCCGACTCATGATGTAGCCCCGTTCCCGATCGATGAACGAGTAATGAGTTTTCACCTCATCGGCGAAGCGGGCTTTGAGGCGTTCGCGGATAACGGCGGCGGTGGTTTCGGAGGCGATGACGATGAAGTTTTCGCCGCCGGGGTGGCCGATGAAATCGTTGGGCGTGCCCAGTTCGTCCACCACTTCGCGGATGAGCAGGGCGGTGGCGCGCAGCACTTCATCGCTGGCGACGAAACCGTACACTTCTTTGAACGGGTTGAACTGCTCGATCTTGCAGTCGAGGAAGGCCCAGCCGTTGGAGCGCATGAGTTTGCGCAGTTCATCTTCGATGAGGCGGCCCGAAGGCAGGCCGGAGCGCGGGTCGGAAAGGTTTTCGCGTTGGGCGCGGGCGATGGCGTTTTGCACCCGCAGTTTTAGTTCTTCGATGTCGAATGGTTTTGTAATGTAATCGTCGGCGCCCAATTCCAACCCGGCGATGCGGTCGGAGCGCTCATCTTTCTGGGTGAGGAAGATGATGGGGATGTGGCTGGTGCGGATGGTCTGCCGCAGCTGGCGGCAAACGGAGTAGCCATCCATATCGGGGAGCATGATGTCGAGGATGATCAAGTGCGGCAACTGCTGGCGGGCGGTGTTGAACGCCTCGCTCCCGCGAGGGGCCACCATCACGTCATACCCCTGGCCGCTGAAGTAAATCCTCAGCATGTTGGAGATGTCGAAATCGTCCTCTACGATCAGAATTCTGCCTTTTGCCATGTGACTGCCTCCATGAAACTATGCCCCTTCGTGCGCGGGACTTCAATCTTACTTTAGACCCCTTTTCGCGGCAACCTCACCACGACTGTTTCGCCGCCTCTCCGGCGCGCGGATACAGGCGCTCGTGCCGGCCGGCGGCCTTGAGCGTGTGGTGATCGCTTTCCTCATACGAAATGTTTTTGGCGATCACTCGCCGTTCCGGCGAGGCAAACAACACCACGTCGGACTCAATCGTCCGCGCCGGGTAAATAATCATGCCGCTGCCGATGCGGCAGTTGTGACCCACACAGCCGCCCAAAACGGGCCGGTTCGACTCTTCCAGCGCCCCCGCGCCGCTCAACGCCCGGATGGGCGCCGGGATGAGGTTGTAATCGGTGAAGGTGTTGCCCGCGCCGATGAAAGTGTTGCGCCCGATGACGCACATTTGCAGGCAGGTGTTCTGCGCCACCATCGAGTTCTCCATCAACGTCGTGAGATAGAGGGCGGCGCGGAAAGGCAAAAACGATCCGTCGCCAACGACGCTGAGCATGAGTTGGCAGCCCTGCGAAATGGTGACGTTGCTGCCGATGATGCAGTTGTCGATGACTGCGCCCGGCTCGATCACCACGTTATCGCCGATGGTGGTGGGTCCCAAAATGACGGCGGCGGGATGGATACTGCAATTGCGGCCCACGCTGACCAGTTTGGAACACGCCAGCACTTGCCTCTGCTCCAGCAGGGCTTGCCACAACACTTGCATTTTGAAAGTGAGACTCTGGGCGATCTTCAAATCGGTGCGGGAGGCGCGGCTGAAGAGGCCAAAGATGGCGTCGGCGATAAAGATGTGCGTCCAGCTTTCGATGGACATGCAGCTGCGAAGCGGCACCTGAAAAGTGAGCTGGCCTTTCTCGGTGGCCATGTATTCGGGGATGCGGTAATAGCCAATCTCCCTCGGCTCGAAGTCAATCACCAACGGCTGGGCGCCCGACACTGGCCCGCGCGGGAAATACCACAGATCGGCCAAATAGAGATCGCCCACTTGAGTGTAGCCGTGCGCGAGGGGCAGGGCGTGCTGCATGAAGGCTTTGTTATCTTTGCTGATGGCGGCCCGGCGCGGCTTCCCCGACCGAACGGCCTCGGCGAAGAAGGCATCAATGTATGGCTTGTCGAAGAACAGATTGTCGCGGTACACAATCTGCTCCACCGGGTCGGGCGGCACTTCGACAAACGAACCGGAGTCGACTTCCCGCTCTTCGGTGGTGTACGGCGCGAGCAGATCGCGTTGGTGCAGCCACAGCGGCTTGTTTTGGATTCGCAGATCGCGCGCCGGTTCGTTGAACGGCGAAATGAAATTCTTGTTTTGGAGGATGACTTTGCGCATGAGGGTTTGGCCGCAGGCAGATGGCGACAGACGATGGCCGGGTATTTGGTTTCGGCCAGTCGCCTTCCGTCCACCGTGTCGATTCTATAGAATACTAGCCCATTGAGCACGGCAAGTAAAGCCTGCCGAGTTGTATCAGCGTTGCGGGTGCGTTTCAGTTTCGGGGTGGCGGCGCCCGTCGGGCAATTGAGGACAGGGAGGAAAAAAAGCCGCTCGGTTTCAGTCGAGCGGCTTCTTGTCAATGACGATGGTGCAGGCTTCGTCGCCCCGGGCGATGCAGGCCACCTCCTGCGCGGTGAAGTTCTTTCCGCCGCTCACCCAATAGAGCGACTCTTGAAGGATGCCGACGGCCAAATGGCAGCAGGGGATTTCGGTTTGGCGGCCCCAGCAAATGGGGCAGCGCTCGTTGTGCCAATAGATTTGATCTTCATCGTCGCTGAGGCGCACACGCTGATCGGTGTATTTGTTGAACGTGTCGGCGAACACTTCCGCGCCCACTTTGAGTTTCATGTTCAGCGGCAGAAGCCGGAAGGCCAGATCGGCGATGCCCAGCACCGGGCCGAATTCTCTGAGGCCATATTTGAAGCAGGCTCGCCCGGCGCGCAGGGCCAGCCCGCGCCCGCCGCGCGGCCCGTACATGTCGTCGAGCGATTGCATGATCGCGCCAATGTCCTCGAAGCGAAACTGCCGGTCGAAGTTGTTGGGCGGGTAGTTGTTGATGAGGTGCCTCATCTTGGCTAAGTTGAGCACCGCGTTCACGCCGTTGCGCCCCATGATCTCTTCCATGGCCAGCAAAACGATGCGCCCCATTTTGTTGGGGTAGTGATATTGCTGCTGTACGGCTTCGGGCTGAGTCATAAGAGGCGGCCTTAACTGTCGAGAAAATTCTTGAGCACGGCGTTGAAAGTTTCCGGCTCGTCGATCATGGGGAAGTGGCGCGACCCGCGCAGGACTTCGATCTGCGCGTGCGGCACCCCGGCCTTCAGCGGCTCGTACTGCTTGGGGTGAACGATGGTGTCGCCGACTCCGTACACGCCGAGCGTAGGCACGTTCACTTCGTTCAATCGCGGGCGCAGATCGGTGCGGCGCAAACTGCCGATGGAAGCGAAGAATGATTCCAACGTGGTCTTCGACAGATCGCGCTCCAACGCCCGATACCAGGCCAGCGGCTCTTTGTTGACGATGAACGGCGAGAACGACCGCACCGCCAGCCGCAGCGCCGAGGGCATGTTGTAGACTACAAAGGCGATGGCCCGGTATCCGGCCAGCCGCAAAAAGATGTTGAGCGACGAGCCGACGATGGGCGACCCGACCACCACTACTTTTTGCACGCGCTCAGGGTAGCGCATCGCCACGCTCAGGCTCACGGTGCCGCCCATGCTGTGGCCCACCAGCGGCGCCGAGGCGATGCCGAGCTGGGCCATGAACTGATCGACGAGACTCACGAAATCGGAGACGGCGTAGGTTTGCCGCTTCTTCCCCGAATCGCCGAAGCCCCAAAAGTCGAGCGCGTAGGTTCGGTAACTGCGCCCCAGTTCTTCCATCGTTCTCTGCCATAAGCCCCACGACCCGAGCCACCCATGAAGGAGCACCACAGGTTTGCCCTGACCATAGGTTTCGTAGTGAACGATTCCCTGATCGGTGACGATTGAACTCACGTGTAAATGTTCTTTCCAGCGGCTAGGCTTCCATCTCCGCCAGAATGCTGTAGAGCAGTTCGAGCAAAACACTCTTCACTGTTTCTTTTCGGGTGGCCACGCACGGCAGCAGTTTGATGTTCGGGTCGAGGCGCAGGGCGATGCGCAAGTCGTCGATAGACCATGCTTCGGGGTGGTCCTGTTTGTTGGCGGCCACCACGTAGGGGGTGGGGGCGTAGGCGCGGAACGTCTCTAAAATGCTTTTCGCTTCGCGGAAGGTTTCGGGCCGCGAACTGTCCACCATCACCACAAACCCCAACATGCCTTCGGAAAGAATCTCCCACATGAAATCGAAGCGGCGCTGGCCCGGCGTGCCGAACAAATACAACACCAGATCGTTGTCCACAGTGATGCGGCCAAAGTCCATTGCCACGGTGGTGCTGTCTTTGATCTTCTCGGCGTCCGACGAGATTTTCCGTTCGGTGGCCACGACGTCGATCTCGCTGATGGAGCGGATGAACTGCGTTTTGCCCGAACTGAACGGCCCGGTGACGACCATTTTGACTGATTGCGGCATGAGGCTACTTCGTGGCGATCACAATGAACGGATGCGCGAAATGAGTTTGTTGACCAATGATTTCTCTTGCTCTTTGGCGGCCTCGGTTTTGGGCTTGCGCTGGGGCAGGGCGCCGGTTTGAACGGTGGGGCGCACCACTTCCACCAGCCCGGCTTGCAGCAGGCCGTACACGATCCGCCGGATGTCGAGGTCGCTTAAGTTGTTGGCTTTGGCAATCTGCCGAATGGAGTTCTTGGGATTGATATAGGAAACGACGCGCCACTCTTCCACGCTGAGGTTGACGTTTTTGAGCCGCGCGTCGGGCTTGTCGGTGAAGCGGAGGGCCATGTCGAGGTTGGGCAGTTCTTCCTGCAGTTGCTCCCACTCTCTCATGCGCCGCGTGCCTTCGATGATCACGTTCTCCAAATCCACCGACACAGTGATGCGTTCGACCGGCGGCGCAAGATCCGCCTCGAAATTGAACATGCCTTCCACCCACGTAAACAGGCGAAAGGCCACGTCGATGATGTGTTGGCGGATGCCCTGAAGAATCTCGGCTTGGGTGACGTATCCGGCGTTGATGAGCAGAAGGCCGAGCGCTTTATCGTTGGCCGCCTCCGGGCGCCGGCGCAGTGCGCGAGTCTGTTCGTCGTTGAGTTTCCCGGCCTTGCGCAGAATAAAGGCCAGGCTGGCGTCCTCACTGCCGAGTTGGGCGAACACCAACTTGCCCTCGCGGAAGGCCATGCGCGCCGCCTCGGTAGGGCCTTCAATCGTCAGCGTGCCAGATTTGCGTGCAAGATTGATGAGGTTGAGCAATTGAGTGGTGCTAAAATCTCTCAGGTTGCCTCGAAGTGGCATGTATCCCTCGACCCAGAATGATTCTCAGCGATGAACTGCGAAACGCGAGCGGGATTATACCTGTAAGCCCGATAAATGCAAAACTCAGCGATGCGCCGATTGATTTTTTTGCCTGCTCTCGCGTGGATAGCCGTTGCCTGCGCGCGCGACTCGGCCCCCGCCACCCTCGTCGTCCCCATCCCCTCCTCCGCCGCGACTCCGACACTCCCTTTCATCGAACCGACTCTCATCCCCTCAACCCCTCATCCCCTCGCTTTGCCCTCCACCCAAACTCCAACTCCAACTCTCACTCTCACCCCAGTCCCCACCGGACAAATCGGCCCCTTCAGTTTCCCGCTCGATGTCAATCCGCTCACCGGAGAGACGGTGTCCGATCTGGCGGTGTTGAATCGGCGACCACTGGCGATCAAAGTCTCCAACTATCCCTCGTGTGTGCGCCCACAGTCGGGCCTCTCGCTGGCCGATCTCGTCTTCGAGCATTACGCCGAAGGCCCCACCACTCGCTTCACCGCCATCTTCTACAGCCACGACGCTCCGTTGGTTGGCTCGGTGCGCTCGGCGCGGCTCATCGATCTCGAAATCCCGGCGATGTATCAATCGCTGTTCGCCTTCTCCGGCGCAAGCTCCGGCGTGCTGAACAAACTGAAGGAAGCCGACTTCAAAGATTGGATTCTCTCGCCGGAGTTCGAGCCGGGTCACGATGCCTTCTTTCGCGTGCCCATCGAGTCGCTCGCGGCGGAATGTCAAGCATTGGAGCATACCCTGTTCACCAGCGCCGATCGTTTGTGGGCCGACGCCGATGCCAAAGGCGTGAACGTCCGCCCGGCCATTCTGGGCATGGCCTTCAACGGCGAGCCGCCGTCCGGCGGCCTGCCCGCCAAGATCGCTTCACTCGCTTACGATGGCGAATACGTGCGCTGGACGTATAGCGAGACCGCCGGGCGTTACTACCGATACGCCAACGGACAACAGCACACCGACGCCCTCACCGAGTCGCAGATCATGGCCGCCAATGTTGTCGTGGTGTTTGCCCATCACGTGCTCACCGACATCCTCGAAAACACGTTTGGTTACGATCCGCGCACCGGCAGGGGCGGCAGTCACTCGATTGAGATTCAATTGTGGGGCACGGGGCCTGCGCTCGTGTTCCGCGACGGGCAAATGTATTCGGTGACGTGGTTGAGGCAGGATCGATTCGGGGTGCTGGGGTTGGTGGACTCCGCCACCGGGCAGCTGTTTCCGCTGAAACCGGGCAACACTTGGTTTCAACTTGCCCCGCTCGATTCGCCTCTCACCCAGCCCGAAGCGGAAGCGTGGGAAGTTGCGCCGACGCGGCTGATAGAGACGCCGTGAACGGCGGATTGTAAGTGATGCACTTCAATTGGAGCTTTGCATACGATCCATCCTAAAGTATCACCGCAGAGACACGGAGCGCGCAGAGTTTTTTGAAGATGCAAAATGCATCGAAGGACTTTCTCAAAGTCATCTTGGAGTGTCATGCCGAGGCGCGAAGCGCCGAAGCATCTCAAGATTTGCCCTGAGATTCTTCGCGCCTATGGCGCTCAGAATGACGTTTCGGGCTTTTGTCAATGGACTTTGGGAACGTTGTGACATGCACTGGTTTTTTCTCCGTGCTCTCTGCGGCTCTGCGGTGAAATCGTTCTGCACCGTTCCTGCGAGTGTTGCGCTTGCGTTGCGCCGTAACCCGACTATACTTGACCGAGATTACTGGAGGAACTATGACCGACCTTTCTCGCAAAGACGTGATCATGATCTTGGCCGCCACTCAAAACGCCCGGCTCGCTGGCGTCGATCTATCGGGCTTGGATTTGAGCGGCCTGAATTTCGCGGGCGCAGATTTGATCCGCGCCAACCTCTCCGGCGCAAACCTCACCTATGCCCACATGCGCCACACCCAGCTCGAAGACGCCAACCTCGAAGGCGCAGTGCTGGTCAACGCGAATCTCAAAGAAGCGAATCTCAAAGGCTGCAAGATCAAAGGCGCGAACTTGAGCGGCGCGAACTTGACCGACGCCAACCTCTTCGGCGTTGAACTCGACCCGACTCAAAAAAGCCACGCCAAAGGCCTCCCATATTAGCGAGACCGATGCGGTTTACGAAACTGCGTCGGCCTGCCTCCCCACCACCATATTTCGCGCGCACACAAATTCGCGCCGTAGTCCCAACGAGATCATGCCTATGATAAAATTCCCCGCGCCATGTCCCGAACAACTTTACCTCTTTCACTCATTCTCTTTTTGATTCTCCTCTCCGCTTGCAATTCAGCCACCAACCCAACCACCCAACCACCCAACCACCCAACCACCCTTCCTCCGGCAGTCACCCTGAACGGCCCCACCCTCACGCCGCCGCCGCCCGCCGTCACTCTCATCTCCCCCACCGACTCCGTTCAACCGTCGGCCACGCCACTCGCGGCCATCGGCCCCGAAACGTATCCCGCCGGAGTCAACCCGCTCACCGGCCTCCCTGCCGACGAGGCGGCGCTCAATCATCGCCCGCTGGCGATCAAAATCTCGAACTTCCCGCGATACGTCCGCCCGCAAGCCGGACTCTCACTGGCCGACATCGTCTTCGAGCATTATTCTGAAGGCGGCACCACTCGCTTCACCGCCGTCTTTTACGGCAACAACGCCGATCGCATCGGCCCCATCCGTTCGGCGCGGCTCATCGACACCGTGATTCCCGAAATGTTTCGCGCCGCGTTGGTGGCTTCGGGCAGTTCATCCGGCGTGCTTCAACGCATCGCTTACAAAGATTGGGCCGATGTGTTCGTGGCCGAAACCAGCGGCTACGGCTGCCCGACTCTGCTGTGCCCCGAAAGCGAAGATGCCAACTCGTTGTTCAGCTCCACCGCCGCCATCCGGCAAGCCCTCGCCGCAAAGGGATTCGACACTCGCCAATCGTTTCGAGGCGTGGCTTATTTGAATCAGCCGCCAGCGGGCGGCGCGGCGGTGAGCACACTGCGCGTTGAATACAGCGGTGAAGCGCACACCGAGTGGCACTACAACCCTGTCTCTGCAAGATACGAGCGCTGGTCGGAGACGAGCGCCACCGACATGCAGGCCCACTTCGACGCAGCCAACAAACAGCAAATCACGGCGGCTAACGTCATTGTCCTCTTCGTCAATCATGTCGTCGATTTCAGCATCCCCGAAGACTTCGACACCGACGGCTTCACCGGCCATTTCAGCACCGAAGTGCAACTGTGGGCCACCGGCCCGGCGTGGCTTCTGCGCGATGGGCAGGCGTATCAGGCCACGTGGGTGCGATTGAACAAAGGCGATATGGTGGGACTCGTGGACGCGAAGAACAACGTCATCCCCCTCAAACCGGGAAACACGTGGTATCAAGTCGTCGGCCTCTACAGCGACTCCGTCACCGACGGCGCGAACTGGATCGTGCGCCACAAATCTCCACGCGACAAAGGCGACATCCCCGGCGTGCCCTCGCCCACACCCACCCTCGAAGGCGCAACCCCCGAAGCCACCCCCGCCGAAACGCCGACAGCGGCGCCGTGATCAGAAGTTAGAAGTCGGAAGCCCGAACATTGATTCCGCCTCTGACCTCCAACCTCTGACTACTGTCTCCCGACTACTGTCTTCTGACTTCTGATATACAATCCGCCGTGTGAATTCGGAAGACATCGCCCGAACTCCCCGGCCCAAGCCCCTTTCGGATCGCCTGCATGCGTGGGCCGAAGCCCAACAAAACGTCACCGCCACCGTGGGCACGGCCTTCGAACTGCCCGACGTTGCCAACCGAGTCCTCAGCGCCATCGTCAAGATGATTCCGTGCGACACGGCCTCGCTCTTCCTTCGCTATGGCGACGTGATGCGCGTGTGCGCCGTTCACAACCTGCCCGCCGAAATCATCGGCGCCGAATACGCGCTGGCTTGGCCGCTGGCCGAGCAAATGATGATGACCCGCTCGCCGGTGTGGCTCGACGACGTGCAATCGGATGTGCGAGTGGTGGCCGTGCCCGACGCCGAACGCGTTCGCGGCTGGCTGGCCGCGCCCCTCATCGTCGGCGAGCGCATGATCGGGCAAGTGTCGCTCGGCTCGCTCATCCCTGCCAGTTACGGAATTGAAGAAGCCGAAGTGCTGGAGATGATGGCCCGCCAAGCCGCGTTGGCTCTCGAAAACGCGCAGCTCTACAGCGAGGCTACGCGCCGCCTCCAGCAAATGGCGACGCTCAATGAAATTTCCAGCGCCGCCCTTTCCACGCTCGACTTCGACGAGATCGCTCATCGATTGGCGTTGGCTTTGCGGCGCGCGCTCAAATACGAAAACCTGACTCTGTGGATGGCGACCGACACCGGCGGGCATCTCGGCCTTCGCCCGGTGGACACCGACTCCGCTCCCATCGCGTGGGGGCACGGACTCGTGGGGCAAGCGGCGGCGCAGGGCCGCTCGTTGTGGATGAACGACTCCCCGCAAAATGAATCGGAGGCGGTGTCGCTCGGAGTCACGAGCCTGCGCTCACAACTCTGTGTGCCCATGAGAATCGGCGAGCGCGTGATCGGCGTAATCGAAACGCATAGTTTTCGCCCGTCGGCATTCAACGATGCCGATGTTCATTTGCTGAGCATTGTGGCCGGGCAGTTGGCCGGTGCGGCGGTGGGCCAATTGGCGGCGGGCGTTGCCCACGAGATCAATAACCCCCTCACCACCATTTCCGGCTTCAGCGAATTGCTGTTGAGCGATTTGCCGCAAGACAACCCGATGCGGAACGATCTCACCCTCATTCGCCGCGAGTCACAGAGAGCGCGCGATGTGGTGCGCCGCCTGCTCGACTTTGCCCGGCAGACCGGCCCGCACAGCGAGCCCGCCGATATGAACGATGTGGTGCGCGACACGGTGGCGCTGATGCGCAATGCGGCGGCCACAAAACACGTGCGCGTGACGGAAGATTACGCGCGCGATCTCCCCTGGGCGCGCATGGACGTGAATCAGTTCAAGCAAGTGGTGCTCAACTTGCTCAACAATTCGATGCAGGCCATGCCCAAAGGCGGAATGCTCACGGTGACGACCGAGCCGTGCGAACGCGATGGCAAGCGCGGCGTGTGCCTCCTCGTCACCGACACCGGAGTGGGAATTCCGCCCGAACATATGGAGCGCATCTTCGAGCCGTTCTTCACCACCAAACCCACTGGCGAGGGCACGGGCCTCGGGCTGGCGGTGAGTTACGGCATCGTGCGCGAGCATGGCGGATGGATCAAAGTGACCAGCGCCGCCGGGCGCACGACATTCACCGTCTCTCTGCCGATAGAGAGAGTGGACAAGTAGTTGTTTAACCACGAGGGCGCGAAGACCCAAAGGCGCAAAGAGAATAAAAATGCCTTCGTGTCTTCGCGCCTTTGAGTCTTGGTGTTGAACTATATTGCGAAAGGAAGGACTTCTTATGGCCCCGCCCCAAGTATTGGTAGTGGATGATGAACGCGCCTCGCGGCTGTCGTTGAGCGAAATACTGCGGCTCGACGGTTGCGATGTGCAAATGGCCGCCTCCGGCGAAGAGGCTTTGCAATTGCTGGCGAACAAGCCGATCGATTTGATGATGCTCGACATCAAAATGCCGGGCATGGACGGAATGCGCGTGCTGGCCGAGTCTCGCCGCATTTCGCCGCAGACCGTCGTCATCATGCTCACGGCGCACGGCACGCTCGACACGGCCATGCAGGCCATCGAGAGTCAGGCCTTTGCCTATTTGCTCAAGCCCTCGCCGCCCGATGTGATTTTGGACAAGGTGCGGCGTGGGCTGGCGAAGCGGCAAGAGTTGGCGCACAAGGGCCAACTGCTCGATCAGATCGAGCGCAGTCTCCACGAACTGCGCACCGATTCGTCGTCGGCGACTGCGGAACCGGCCACCCCCAAACTGGTGAGCGGCGGCGGCATCCTTCTCGACTTCAACCGCCGCGAGGCCACTATCGGCGGGAAGAATTTGCACCTCACCCCCACCGAGTTCCGGTTGCTCACGGCGTTGATGACTCGGCCCGATCAAGTGATGACGGCGCGGCAATTGGTGCGCGAGGCGCAGGGCTACGAGGCCGACGACCGCGAAGCGCGCGAGATCATTCGCCCCACCATCAGCCGGTTGCGAAGCAAACTTGCCCCGTACCCGCACAGCGCGAAATGCTTGGTGAGCGTGCGCGGGCAGGGATACATGTTTAGCGAAAGGGGAGGGGGAGTGAAGGATGAAAGTGGCAGGTAGCGAGTGGCGGTTGCTGACCACTGTTTACCGATCACCGATCACTGATTACCAATCACCAATTACTACCCCTTTCACCCCGCCATCATCTCCTCGATTTGCGCCGCCACTTGCACCGCGTCGCTCGTCTCAGATTGATTCATCCGCAGTTGATTGGCAACGCGGCGCAGAATGGATGGATTTACTTGCGCCAATGCTCTCGTCGCCGACTGCCACAGCTGACGCAGATCGGGGTTGGAGTGAGTGGCGGCCAGCACCGCGATCTGCGCGGGCGACGAGGCGTTGGACCCGGAGACCACGATGTTCTCGCCCAGCTCGCGCCCGGCGTTCGCCCAATAGTAACTGAGCATCGGGTTGATCAATCCGCGCATCCGGCTCCACAACGGATCATCCTCCTGCACCAGCGAGAAGAACGCCAAATAGTATGGCCGCGACCCGGCGTAGTTGTGATGCACTTGCGAAAGCTCTCCGGCCTTCACGCTCGCATACGAAGCCATATACCATCGCAAGTCTTCGAGCGTTGCCCCTTCCTCTCCAGCCTTCACCGATTCGGCTTGAATGCGGCAGGCCAAAAGATAACTGCTGGCCGAGGCGGCGAAATCTTGCGACCGCTGGAGCATAGCCTTCTGCGCCCACGTGTGCGCTTGATGCGGATCAAGGGGCATCGTCTCCGATAATTGAACCTTTTCGATGTCGGCGCAGATGGGTTGCAGGGCCGGCTCATCGCAAAACGGAATCGCCCCGCGCCCCGGCAGTGAGTATCGCTTGCCGTCGGTCACAATGCGCCCCCGCGCCACGAGATCATCGAGAAGCGTTTGGATGTAATCGGTTTCGTGCCGGTCGCTCAGCAAAATTGCCGCGAGTTCGGCAGAATCGATCTCCAACCCGGCATTCACCACTGCATACACAAACCCCGATTCAGCGCGGCGCACGAAAGTGGCCTCGCTGTCGATGTCCTCGGCCAGCCACACCGGCACGTGGAAGGAAGTGGTTTGGCCGCCCCGATAATCGAACGCGCGCTGGCGGAAACCCATTTGCCAAATCTGCCGCAGAGTGGTTTTGCTGCGGATGAGGCCGTGCGACTCATATCGCTCGCGCAATTCTTCGAGCAGTTGATCGGCAGTGCGCCGGCCCGGCTGTTCGCGCAGTTCGCGGTAGAGGTCGCGCAGAACGTCGCGGCGGGTGGCGTAATCCACCGACGTCATCTTGAGTCGATTGAAAATCTGGCGGTAAAGAACTTCGTGGGTGTGTTTGGGCGCGGACTCCTCGGCGAGGGCTTCCACCGGGCTGAGGGCGAATCCGCCGGGGGCGGCGAAATCCTTCGGCGCCACATACAACTGCATCTCTTTGACCAACAGATTCGCCACTTCGCGCTGGTCGTCGAGCCAGCTCTTGAATTGATCGTAGCCGAAGTTCGCCTCGTTGAATGTGGGATCCATCAACAGCATCGTTTGTTTGAGTTTGGCCGCCAGCACCGGCACCTCGCCGCGCTGGCCGTGCGCCTGCACTGCTCTCAACAGCACGGTGCGCGCCGACTCCTGATCGGTTGCTGTGGGCTCGGAGACGCCGTTGATTTCGCCCAGCGCGGTTTCGAGATACACAAACTCGTCGCACGATTTGACCAGCAGGCGATGGGCAATGTTGCGCGGGCCGATGCCCAGCGTATAACGGCCATACTCGCGCAGTTTGGTCACCAGCGGGCCGAAGTCACTGTCGCCGGAGATGATGACGAAGGTGCTGATCTGCGAGCGGCTCATGGCTGTTTCGAGCGCGTCTATTGCCATGCGGATGTCGGCGCGGTTCTTTCCGGCGCGCACCGAATAGATCTGAATCAAGTCCACGGCGTTGTTCATCAGTTCGTCGCGGTAGCGCGAGAATCGGCTCCAGTCGCCGTAGGCGCGTTTGATCACCACCGGCCCCCGGCTCTGGAGATATTCCATAAGCGGGGTGAGTTCGAAGTCGAAAAATTCTTGCTCAGCCCAAATGGCTACGTTTTCAAAGTCAATGAAGACGGCTAACTGATCGGCCATTTTTTAGTCATCAGCTATCAGCCATCAGCCGTCAGTCAATTTTTTCTGACCACTGATTGCCGAATGCCGAAGGTGATTTTTTCGGGCGTTGCGAATAACCGAACGCGCCGTTCCGCCAACCGCTTGGGGCAGGGCTTGCCCCTGCCCACTGCAGGGCGACGCAACCCCGCCAAAGGCGGGGCAGGTGGTCGCCTCTACGTTCATGGATAGCGGCGCGAGCGACGGCACTGCCGTCGCTCGCTCGTTATTTCCTATAGAGTCTAAACTGCGTTACTCTCGGAGGATATTGTAGCGTACTTCGGGCGCTTTGCGGGCAACGCTTTTTTCGGCGAGGCGGGCGAGGCGCAGAAGGGTGTGTTCGCTCCAATGTTTGCCCATGGCCTGCATGCCAATGGGCAGGCCGCCGGAATCGTAACCCACCGGGAACGAAATGGCCGGGAGGCCGACGAAGTTGCCCGGCACGATGAAGCGCATGGCTTCGGTGACCACGCTCAGATCCGACTCGCCGTCGGGCAACACGTCGGGGCGGATGGGCGGGGCGGTGATGGCGGTTGTGGGGGTGATGATGGCATCCACGTGTTTCATGGCTTCGGCGAAATGCGCCATGGCCCGCGCGCGCACGCGTTGGGCTTGAACGTAATCGCGCGAGGTGCACGCGCGCCCAATGACCAAATTGACGCGCACGTCGGGCGCGTGATCGCGGCCATGCTCGGCGCGATACTTCTCCATTTCTGCGGCCATCTCCGAAAGGATGGTGACGGCGTGGGCGATGCGCACGGCGTCGAGTTCGGGGATTTCGATCTCGCGCACTTGCGCCCCGGCGCTCTCGAAAGTTTTGAGCATTGCGTTGCAGGCCGAGACGATCTCCGGCGCGGCGTGATCGAACCACGCCCGGTACACGCCCAATGTGAGTCCGCGCAAGTCGGCGTCCCCGAATCGGTCGAGAGTGATCGGCGGCTGGTGCATCGTGTTTGGGTCATTCGGGTCGGCTCCGGCGATGACGGCATAAGCCAGCGCGCAGTCGGCGGCGGCGGCGGCGAGCGGCCCCACGTGCGCCACGCTCCAGCACAGCGGGAACGCGCCGTGTTCGCTGATGCGGCCATAGGTGGCTTTGAGTCCGACGACTCCGCAAAACGCGGCGGGGATGCGGATCGATCCGCCGCCGTCGGCGCCGATGGCCACCGGGCACAAGCCTGCGGCCACTGCCGCCGCCGGGCCGCTCGAACTGCCTCCGGTGTAGTGGCCGACTCTGTAGGGGTTGCGCGCGGTGCCGTGATGGGCGTTGAAGCCCATCGGATTGATTCCGATCTCGTGCATGTTGGCTTTGCCGATGAGCAGTGCGCCTGCGGCGCGCAGTCGGGCCACCACCGTTGAATCGGTTCGGGCGGGAGAGCGGCCCAAAAATTTTGTGCCGACGGTGGTGGGGTACGGGATCATGTCCACTTCGTCTTTGATGGCGACGGGGACACCGTCGAATACGCTGAGGGGTTTGCCGTCGCGGTGCCGTTGCGCCGAGGCGCGGGCTTGGGCCATCACGTCGTCGGCGTTGACGGCGATGAAGGCGCGGAGGGCGGGCGAACGCGAGTCGCTTTCTTTGATCGAGTCGAGCACGCGGCGGGCAACGTCTTCGGGAGTGAGACGATTGGCGCGGTATGCGTCGGCGTAATCGCGCACGGTGGCGAAGCGAAAGCCATTGGCGGTGGCGGGCGCGCGGGCGATGGAGTCGAGGTCGGGCGCAGGGGCGGATCCCGTTTCGGTCGATTCGACGAGCGGCGTAAAGGTGGGCGATTCGTCGAGAGTCATGCGCCGGAGTTTGGTGATGCCGCCCGACTCCAAAAGGTTGCCCATGAGCAATGAGGCGGTAACGGGGTTCTCCACAAGTTCGGTGAAGGCGCGCAGGCCTGCGCCCGCGAGTCGCGGAAGGTTGACGGCTTTGAGATCATATTGGCTCATGGTTTTCTTTCCTTGGTCATGTTTTCGCAGATGAACATTGAGGGGCACACGCGGCTGGCTTCGCCCATTGTTAGCACCCACAGTCGGTTCGCGCCGTTGGAGCCGCGGCCCAATGTTTCGCGCAGGTAAGTATCCCACGTGGGATGCACATTGGCAAAGTGAAAGGGGGTGTTGAGCCAGTCGATGGAGGAGGGGCGGGAGAGGCCGTTGGGGTCGCGCACGTAGGTGTCGGCGCCGGGGATGAGGGCAGTGAGCACGCCGGGCCGTTGGAGGACGAGGTCTTCGGCCAGCGGCAGAAAATCTTGCGCGGCGGGTTCGGCGAATCGCGCTCCGGCGGCCCATGGTTCGCGCCACGGTTGAAAGTAGGAAAGGAAGTTGATGAGCGCCGAGCCACTGCAATAGACTCCCACTCCGCCGCAAAACCAAAGATAGCGGGCGGCGACGGCTTGTTGCACTTGCGCGTGCGAGTCGCCTTCGGTGTGGAAGACAACGGCCAGCACTTCGTAAATGTCAGCCACGCCGTCGTCGGCGAACCACCACTCAGCGCGGTACACGCCGTTGGGATCGGCGAAGTCGCGCAGGGTGCTGAAGGCCTCGCCTTTCGAGCCTTCGGGGTCTTCGGCGGGAATGTAGGTTGCCAGTGTTTCGGCGATGCCCTGCGTGGCGTCGGGGATGGGGGTGGCGGTGGGCGGCGGCGAGGTGGGCGTGTTGGTTGGCCCGATGACGGCGACGACGACGAGCGGGGTGGGGGTGGAGCGGGAGGAGAGGAAGGCGTCGGATTGAGGGGAGGCGGAGCAGGAGGCGAGGAAGAGGGCGGCGGCGAGGAGGTAGGAGACAGGGGGCAGGGGGCAGGGGGCAAGTGGAAGGGTGATAGGGAAACGCATTGGCAAGAGGAATGATACTCTATCTATTTGCCGTTCATGCAATCTCGGATACAATCACCGCCGTCACTCAATCAAAAGGTGACAGTCACTTTTTAAGTGACTGTCACCTTTTAATTGACCCACGATGCGATGCGCATATAATGTGGGTATCCTGAAATCCATTCCTCCCTCCTCCTTCATCCTTTTCATGTTCCTCCCCGGCTACCCGCCACACCCGTTTCCGCTCTCGCGGCACTTGCCGCCGTTGGGCGAAGGCATCGCCGCCGCTTACGGTGAACAGTTCAGCGCGCCGGGTGATGTGGTGATCGACACCTTCGGCCAAACCCCGCGTGTGGCCCTCGAACTGGCCCGAACCGGCCGCCGAGTCATCGTCGCCAACAACAACCCCATTCTGCGCATTGCTCTGCGCGCCGCGCTCGATCCCATCCCGGCCAAAACACTGCGCGCCGCCCTCACCCGCCTGGCCGATTCGCGCCTCGCCAACGACCGGCTCGAAACCTATCTGCGCCGAGTCTATCGTTCCATTTGCCCCGATTGCAAAAGCGCCGTCGAAGTGGACGTGTTCCACTGGGAAAAAGAATCGCTGGCCGAAAAATCGTATTACTGCGAATCGTGCCACGAAGAAAAGACTCGCCCGGTGGATGTGGCCGACAAAGAATTGGCCGCTCGCTTCCCTGCGCGCGGCCCGCATTACCATTGGGCGATGGATCGCATCGCGCCGCCCGATGACCCCGACCGCCAACTCATCGCCGACGCCCTCGAAGCCTACACCCCGCGCGCCCTCAGCGTCATCTTCACCATCACTCACAAAAGCAACGCCCTCAACTTCGATCCGCTCGAACGCCGCGCCATCGAACTGCTTTTGCTCATGGCTTACGATGAAGGCTCGTCGCTCGAAGGCGCGCGCCCGCGCACCCTCAAACCTCACGTCCGTTTCCGCGAGAGAAACATTTGGCTGGCCCTCGAACGATTGGCGCGCGACGAGGCATGGCAATCCGACGGCGGCCCGGCGGTGAAATTCGTTTCCCTTGCCGAACTTCTTTCAGACTCCTCCCCCGCCGTTGTTTTGCACGATGGATCGATCCGCGATCTGGCGAAAGCAGTGCCGCCCAAATCGGCGCCTTGCATGATCACCGCCCTGCCGCGTCCCAACCTCGTGTTGTGGACTCTCTCCACGGCGTGGGCCGGTTGGCTGTGGGGCGAGCCGTCGGCGCGGGCCATGCGCCAACTCATCCGCCGCCGACGCTACGATTGGGCGTGGCACGAGAACGCACTGCGAAGCGGATTCTCTGCCGCGCACCCGCTCCTCGCCAAAGGGAGCCGCCTCGTCACCCTTCTGCCCGAAGCCGAACCCGGCTTCGCCCACGCCGCGCTCATGGCCGCCGACGGCGCAAACTTCACCCTCATCCGCCACGCCCTGCGCGCCGATCCGTCCGAAGCGCAATTCGTCTTTCAGCCCGATGCCCTCGCCGCCGAATCACCCAACGATCTCGAAGCGGCCATCAAAGCCCGCGCCGAAGAGTCGGCCTTTGCCGTTTTGCGCGAGCGCGGCGAGCCCACCCGCTGGAACATTCTCGGCGGCGCGATCTTCATCTCGCTGGCCCGCGATCATCTTTTGCGCGCCGCGGTGGATGAGATCGTCGCCGAGCCGCTCAACTTCGTCACCGACACGGTGGAGACGGCGTGCCTCAATTCGCGGCGGCTCGTCGATCTGCGCGCCGATGAACATGAAGGCGAAACCGTTCGGGCGGCCAACGTGTGGTGGTGGCTTTCGTTTCCGGGGGACGCCGCCCCCGAACCCCCGTTTGCCGATCGCGTGGAACACGCGGTGGCGCGCGCGTTGGCGGCGGCCCTTCGCGCCGAATCGGATTCGGCGATGATCGAGCGCCGCGTGTGCGAAAGTTTCAACGGCTTCAGTTTCCCCGATGGGAATCTTTTTCGGCGCTGTCTCGAATCGTACGGCGAAGAGAAAGATGGGCTGTGGCGTTTTCGCGCCGAAGACAACCCGATGGAGCGCGCGGGTGACTTCGAGCGCATTGTGAGCAATTTGGGAACGCTGGGCCGGAGGTTGGGTTATTCGGTCGAGTCGAAACGCAGTGATGAGATCGTGTGGCAGAATCCGGCGGTGGGCTCGCCTGCGTATATTTTCAATGTGTCCGACTCGGCGGAGATTGCGCGCTACGTGTGTCTTCCGGCCAAAGGGCAGGCGGGGCCGGGCGGCGCACATCGAGTGGTCGTCATTCCCGGCGGGCGCGCCGGGCTCATCGATTACAAACTCAAGCGCGATCCGCGTTTGCGGGCCGCCGTGGCGCAGGGCGGCTGGATGTTTCTCAAGTTCCGGCACGTGCGCCGCCTGCTCGAAGAGCCGATGCTCGACCGCGCCGATCTGCTCACTGTTCTCAGCCGCGATCCCATCGTCGAACAAAGCGCGGCGCAGTTGCCGTTGCTATAGAGGCCTATGAACCAAAAACGCTCTCTCGATTATTATCTTCTTTGGATCATCACCCTCATTTCGCTCACACTGAATGTGATCGTCATCGCCTCGCTGCTCAACGCGCGAAGGCAGGCGGCCACTGCCTTTGGACAAGCGGCGGCGGTGGTGGCTCAGTTGAAACAAGTAACATTTGGCTACAACGTGGTGATTGATGAGGAGATTCCAATCGCTGCCGATGTGCCGGTCAACTTCACGGTGTCGGTGCCCATCGAGCAAAGCATCCCCATCAACACCATCGTCAACGTGCCGATTGAGTTTCCCATTGTCGGCCAGCGAACCATCACTGTGCCGATTTCGACGACCATCCCCATCAGTCTCACGGTGGATGTGCCGATAGACCGAACACTGCCCATCGACGCCACCGTGCCGGTGAGCCTCAGTGTGCCCATCCGCATCAAAGTGGCCGACACCGCTTTTGCCGAAACGCTCGACGACGTGGAAACGATTTTGCTGGAAATGGCGAAGGAGATGGGGGCGGTGGTGAAGCAGAGTCCGTAACGGGGTGGGGCCGTTACTCCCGTTCGAAGCGCACGACCATGGCCGGTTGCGCGGCGTGGAGTTTATACGAGGTCCGAGGGGGCAGAATGGTGAGCTGCCCCTGCTCGAGACGCGCGCCGCCCTCGTCGAGTTCGATCCCCACTGCGCCCTGAATTGCATATAACAGAGTCCCGCTGGCCGGGCTGGTTTGACTGCTGCCGAATCCATTGGCGAGAAACGCGGAGAGGCAGTGGCCTTCCATCATTGCCACTGCCGCAGGCTCGAAGGGGCGCGAGCTCTCGTTGGCGAATCCGCTCAAGCGGGCTTTTACCAACGGCGCCGAGTCATCGGTCACCAAATAGTTGCGGTGGCCGTTTTTTCTTTGGGGCAGAACTTGTTGGCGGAAGAGGATGACCACCGAGCGCAGAGCCGATTGTGAGCGATGGGCCACGCCTTTGGGGATGAGCATGGCTTCGTTGGGGTAGAGGGTGGCTTTGCCCAGTTCGGTTTCGAGGCGCAGGCTGCCCTCGTGGACGAGGAATATCTCATCCTCGTCAATGTGCTTGTGCCAATCGAGCTGCCCCTGCGCCACATAAAGATGCGCGCCCATATCGCCGATGAGGCCGAGCAGCACGAGCGCGAACGGTTGATCGATGCGTTCGGCTCTTTCGGCGAGGGAGTGAATGGCGAGAAGCATGGACGAATGACGAATGGCGAATGACGAATGATGAATGATGAATGACGGGTTGCCATTCATCGCTCATCGTTGGTTCACTCCGGCGGCTCGATGTGCACGACAACGCGGTTGAGCTGCGGCAGGTTGGCGTGCAATCTGCGTTCCACTTCTTCGGCGAGGGCGTGCGCCGCCGTGAGCGGCTCGGCGGCCGATTGGGTGACGTGCACGGTGGCGGCGATGTGCCCGCTGATGTGATGCACTTGAATATCGTGCGCCGCGCCTGCGCCGGTGACCGAGTCCGTGATTTCGCGGATTCGGGATTCGAGCGCGTCGGGCTGAGTCGGGTCATCTTCATCCGGCACCGTATCGCGCAGTGGCTCGATGTGCGTGGTCACACAATCTATGCGTGGCATGGCTTGGCGAATGCGCCGCTCCAATGTGTCGGCGATGGCGTGCGCTTCGCCCAGCGAAAGAGCTGCCGGAACTTCAACGTGCATCTCCACGCAATACAACCCCGACTTCTCTTCGTGAATGTGCAGATCGTGGACTCCGACTCCGAGCGCGTCGGCTTCGGCGCGGATACGCACGGTGATCGCTTCCCACTCGGTTGGCGGCGCCCCTGTGGCCGGTTCGATATGAACGACGGCATCCACCACTCCGGGCACTTCCGATTGGAGCCGCCTCTCCACTTCGCTGGCGATGGCGTGCGCTTGCGCGGTGGACATGGCCGGATCGACTTTGACGTGAACATCAATGTAAGCCGAGTCGGCGGCGCCGCGCGAGCGAGCGCGATGGGCGTAGCGCACGCCCGGCACTGCGCTGGCGGTCTTCTCGATGAGATAGGGGTTGATCACCGAGGCGTCGGTGAGAATGTACGAGGTGCGTTTGAGGATGTCGTAGGCGGCGAAGACGATGAGGACGACGACTCCGGCGGCGACGATGAGATCGACCCAACCGAATCCGGCCCGGGCGGCGATGAGGGAAACGACCACCGACACGGTGACGAACAGATCGGTGCGGGTGTGGGCGGCGTCGGCGAGGAGAATGTCGGAGTGGAGGGCGCGGCCCTGCTGAGTCTCGTAGAGGACGATGGCGAGGTTGACGACGAACGTGGCGGCCATGATGGCGATGTCGAGCGGGGAGACTTCGGGCGCGGCGGGCGCGGTGAGCCGGGCGATGATGCTTTGAACGATCTCCCATGACACGAGGAGCAACATGCCGCCGATGGCGAGGGTGGCAACGGTTTCGTATTTGCGATGGCCGTAGGGGTGGTTGCTGTCGGGGGGGCGCGAGGCAACCCACAGACCCAAGAGGCCGATGATGTTCGAAGAGGAATCGATGATCGAATGGAAGCCGTCGGCGATGACGGAGAGAGCGCCGGTGGCGAAGCCGATGATGAGTTTGACGATCGTGATCAGCACGTTGAGGCCGAGCACGATGAGGAGGACACGGCGGGTGAGTTGAGAGCGGGTCATGATGACAGAGTGTGATACTGCCCTGCATTTTACCCGGCTCTGCGTAATTCTGTGAGGCAGGGAGTCGGGCGATCTACGGCTTGCCTAAAGTCGTCGCCTTGAAACGATGGGCTTCTCCGGGGAACGCGGATGGACGCAATCCACCAAGAAATCGAACGGGCCGGTGGTGGGTTGCAAATTGGTCAGGTCGTCCTCGATCCATGCCCCACGGGGCGCGCATTTTGCTGTAGAGCAAGTTGTAAAACCATTTCATGCGCGCCTCCGCAGGGGGAGAATAGCATTGGGTCAGGCGCTCTCCGCCTCGGCCTGCCGCGCAAACAGCACGCCGGTGACGATGAAGACGATGTAGCCGACGGTATCGTAACCGCGCGCGATCAAATAGATGTCGTCCAGCACGCCGTGCAGAAACTCCAGCCAGACGAGCAGCCAGACCGAGCCGAGGTAGCGGCGCGGATTGCGCGAGGCCCACAGCATGAAGGTGGAGATGCCCAATATCTCAAACGCAAAGGGCGACCAACCACCCACGAAAGCCATAATAGTGTCGGGGGTGGTGAGGAAGGGAAACGTCGTCATGTCGCCGATAGAACTTGGGTTGAGGAGGACGAAATATATGTTCATCAGCGCCAACAACAGATAGAATACGCCGACGATGCGGAACCACCAGATGAGTTTCTTCATGAGAGTCTCCTTGGGTGAATTGAGAACAGAATGGGCAAGACCTGTGAGGTCTGCCCCGATTATGGCGCGATGGTGAGATAGGCGTACAGCGCCGCCAGATCATCGTCGGTCATCTTCGAGGCGTTCTCCCACGGCATAGCCTCCGGGAAGGGCACGCCGTTCGGCTTGAGGCCGGAGCGCATCATTGCCGCAAATTGCGTTTGTGAGAGTGTGCTGACCAATGGGCGCGGATTGGGCACGGCTGGGCCAAAAGACGATTCGGCCACACCCGTCGCATCTGGCCCATGACAGCCCCGGCATTCACCGTAGGTCGCCACATACTTGCCGTATTCGACGGATGTGTCCGCGCTCGGCGCGGCGATGGTATCGGGCTTCGGCGCCGGGGCGGGGAACATGCCCGCGCCGAACAACAGCGCGCCGATGAAGTTGGCGTTGTCGCCGGTGGGGCCATTGGGCGTGACGGCGGGCTGAGAGCGCAGGAAGGCGATGAGGGCTTCGGTGTCGGCATCGCTCAATTCGCCATAAGGGAGCAAGGACATGAAAACCAACATCTGGCCGTCTTTGTTCACCCCATGCCGGATGGCGCGGAACAATTCGCCGTCGCTGTAGTTCGCCAGCTTGCCGACGGGGGTTAGATTCTCGGTGGCGACTTGCCCCATGAAACCAAAGCCTTCCGCCTCGCCGATGTTGTAGCCGCCGGAGAGCGGAAACGTTTCGGTCGGCTCGCCGTTGGCGTCCACCTGGCCGTGGCAACCTACGCAGTTGATGTTTGCCAGATATTCGCCGCGCGCAATTTGATCCGGCGTGCCTTCCACTTTGAGGCCGGGCGCGGGTTTAGCGCCGGGGAAGTAAAGAATGGCAATACCCCTGCCGCCCGCAAAAGTGACGGCGGCCAGAATCAGCGTGAGGATGCCCGCGCCGAGTCCACCCGCAATCTTCACCCATAGCCGTCTGGCGCGCACGGCCTTCCACGTGAGCCAGCCTGCGCCGATAGTGAGAAGAACGAGAACGAGAAAGATGAGGATGTTTACGATCATTAAGTTTGCCTCCTGATGAAGTTGAATACGATGGCGCCACTGTAGAAGCAAAGGTGTCCCGCCGTCATGGGGCGGGTGTCCCGATTTAGCCGGGACAAACAAAAACTCCCAACTCCGAAGAATCAAACTGCCAAACAGTGCGCAGCAATGATTTGGAGTTGGGAGTTTGAGATTCGAGATTCGCGCCTTTTATGGCGCGGGGGGCGTCGTCTCCGTCGCCGTGGGTGTGTCGGATGCTGTCGGCGTATCGGTCGGCGTTGCGGTGGCTGGCTGGGCAGTGAGAGTGTCCGTCGCGGTCGGTGTGTCGGTCGCGGCGAGAGTCGGCGTGGCGCTCGGAGTGTCGGTGGGAGTGAGAGTCGGCGGCACGGGGGTGTCGGTGGATGGGATCGGCGTTTCGGTCGCCGGGTGTTGAATGATCACGCGCACGCGCGCTTCTTTCGAGTTGCCCTGCTTGTCGAAGACGGTGAGGCGCAGAGTGGCTTCGACGTCCGGCACATTGGCGGTGTCCCATTGGGCGAGCAGCCCGGCATCTTTCACCGGGTTGCGCACCTCGCCGCTCACGCCGCCCCAGCCCTGCGGGTCGTATCCGATTCCCCAATCCACAATGTAATGATCGAATTCGCCGTTGGCGATGTCGGCCACGCCGTACACGGGCACGAGGCCGTCGAGGGTTTGGAATTCGGAAGGCGAGACGATGGCGGCGACGGGGCGCGCGGCGTTGGGGTTGCAGAATTCGGTGGGCGGCGGAGTGATGGGAAATGTGACTCCGAGTCGCTCGGCCCATTGGCGGCCCTGCTCATTCGTTTCGAGCCAGGTGAGGGCGAACGGATCGGCGATGGTGACGAACGTTTTCTCTTCGGTGTTCGAGGTGTCGTTGTTGCATTCGGGGCTGGCGCGCAGGCCGGAGAATTTGTCGATGAACAGTTTGACGACAATATCTTTTTCGGGCGGCGCGGGCGGCCGATCGGCGGCGAAGACTTCGGGGACGACCGGCGGCTCGTTGGGGCGGCGCGGATCGACGATGTTCTTGCAGTAGTTGTTTTCTGCCGCGCCGGTGGCGGCGCAAATGTTGGCGGTGATGATGCCCGGCGGTTGCGCGAACGATTCGGGTTGCGCGCCGAGCGCCTCCCACGCATTCTGCATCACGTTGTGCCAAATGGGCCCGGCGCCGGTGACTCCGCTCACGCCCTGCGCCATTTCGGTGAAGTCGGCGTTGCCCACCCACACGCCCACCACAAGATTCGGAGTGTAGCCAATCGTCCAGTTGTCGCGGTAGTCGTTGGTGGTTCCAGTTTTGACGGCGGCGGGGAACGAAAGGGCGAGCGCCGAATTGGGGCCGAAGGCAAGCGCGCGGGCGTGATTGTCGGAGAGGATGGAGGAGATGAGGAAAGCATGTTGAGCGCGCACGATGGGTTGGCCGAGATCGCCGGGCACGGCTTGGCACGGGGGCAGAGTCGGCGCGGCGGCGAGATCGGTGGGTTGCTCGCACACTTGCGCCCCGTTGGAACTGTCGATGCGAGTGATGGCCACGGGGATGATCTTGCGCCCGCCGTTGGCGAGCACGCCGTAGGCGTTCGTCATTTCGAGCAGAGTCACTTCGCCGCCGCCGAGCGTGAGCGCGAGTCCGTAATCGTTGCGGTTGAGCGAGGCAATGCCGAGCCGTTCGGCAAACTTGATCAGCCCATCGGGGCCGGGCGTGTTGGGGTCATCGTACACGCCGACGAATTGCAGGGCTTTGACGGCGGGGATGTTGTACGAATTGGCGAGCGCGTCGCGCACGCGCACCGGGCCGTGAAAGCGGCCATCGTAGTTCACCGGTTCGTAGGGCGGGTTCGCGCCGTCGGGAAATTTTGTGGGCACATCCCAGATCAGAGTCGAGGGCGTCCACCCTTTCTCGAACGCGGCCACATACGTCAATGTTTTGATTGACGATCCCGGTTGGCGCGGACGGATCGCCATGTTGATTTGGCCGTCCACCGGATCATCGTAACTGTCGGAGCCGACCATCGCCAGAATCGCGCCCGTGTTCGGGTCGAGGGCGATGAGCGCGCCGTCGGTGACGTGGGAGGCGGCCAACGACTCCACTTGCGCTTTCACTTCCGCTTCGGCGAGGTCTTGCAGCTGGGGGTTGAGAGTGGTGCGCACGCGGAACCCGGCGCGATACAGTTCTTGCCCGAACTGCGTTTCGAGAATGAAGCGAACGTAATTCACCCAGTGCGGATACTTGGCATCGATGACCGGGGGGATGAAGGTGTGATTCTGAATCTCGATGATCGCGGCGGCGGCTTCGGATTGGGTGACGCAGAGGCGTTGCTCCTCGCCGCCGATTCGAACGGGGATGCCGGCCCCGGGTTGGGCGCAGTCGCCGCTGGCTTCGACCATCAACAACAGCACTTGCTTCTGCCGGTCGAAAGTGGTTTCGGGATCGGTGAACACATCGTACACGGCCGGCGACTGCGGAAGACCGGCGAGGAAGGCGGCCTCGGCGAGGGTGAGGTCTTTGGCGTCTTTGTTGAAATAGGTTTTGGCGGCGGCTTCGATTCCGTAGGCGAGGTTGCCGTAATAAATTTCGTTGAGATAGAGTTCGAGGATTTGGTCTTTGCTGTAGCGGCGATTGATTTCGGCGGCGAGGATGATCTCACGAATCTTGCGGTCAACCGATAGCTCGTAGCACGATGATTCGGAGTCGGGGTCGTCGCACTCGGCGAGGCGGAGGTAGAGGGCGCGGGTGAGCTGTTGGGTGATGGTGGAGGCTCCGGCCAGTTCGCCGCCGTAACGATAGGCGCGATAGACGGCTTTGAGGATGGCGATGGCATCGAAACCGGGATGGTTGTAGTAGTCGCGGTCTTCGGTGGCGATGGTGGCGGCGAGGAGGTAGGGCGAGATTTGATCGATGGGGATGCGGGTGCGGCGGCCTTTGTTGGGATCGTTGAGCTCGTACAGCAGTTGGCCCGTCGAGTCATAAATGTACGTCGACTCGAATTGCGCGGCGCGAGTCGAGAGGTCGTCGGGGTCGGGCAGGGTTTGGGCGATGCGGTAATACTCGACGATGGCCGCCGAGGCAGCGAGGACGATGGCGATGGCGACGAGGGCGAAGGCGGCGAGGGTCAGGTTGAGGGCGAGGCGTTTCCAGTGAGGTGGCCGGGTGGTCGGGTGGTCGGATGGTGGAGTAGTCGAGTGGTCGAGTGGTCGAGTGGTCGGGGCGTGGGGAACGGTGGGGATGCTGGCTTCGGGGTTCCACGGTTTGTCGAGGATGGCGGGGCGGGCGGCGCGCGTGGCTTCGGGGTCGCGTTCGGGGACGCGTTTGGGCAGGGGCATGCCGCTGGCGTCAAGGTTAACTTTGGGCGAGACGGGGAGGGAGGGTGGGTGGGTGGTTCCCGCTCCGCTATCGCTTCGGGGCGCTGTCGCGGGGTGGTTGGGCGGTTGGGTGGTTTGAGGTTTGGAGTTTGGGGTTTGAGATTCCGCGTCGTCGTGCGGCGGGGTTTCGGGCTTTTGCGGTTCGCTGGGTTTGGTCGGCTCGTCCGGGGACATGGGGAGATTATAACGTGGAGAAGCCGAGCGGATAACCGGCCTTCATCGGCGATTGGAAATCGCGACACCAGAAGGCGAAGTCGGCCTTCGCCGACTTGGGTTACAACCTCAGCCCGCGAAGGCGGGCTTTGCTTCTTGTTGGTGCAGTTTCAACTGCTGTGTTATTGCCCGTCCACATCGTCTACATCGTTAATTTCGCATTGCTCCCACTCTCGCCACAGGGCTTGAGAAGCATGATGACTCTTCTGATTGCGAATATAGTCGATCACTCGCGGCACATCGTTCTTTGACAGCGTGAATGCGCCGTAGGCTCCTTGCCATTTGAAAAACTTGCCGGGCGTGATCACGTGTGTGACGAGATGAGACGAAGCGCCTTTGACTCCCTTGAGCAAATCGGCAACGGTGAGGGTCGTCGGCAGGCGCACTAACAAGTGCAAATGATCGTCCGCGCCGCCCAGCGCCAGTGGATAGGCTTTCAGCTCTCTGCATTTCTCGTTGATGGCCCCGTAAACCCGCAGTTCAATATCGGGCGTGATAAGCGGCATCCGATCCCAAGTTGCCCACACGGCGTGCAGATAAAGTTGAGTATAAGGCGCTCGCATGATTCTGTTATCGGGTTTCTAGCTGTTGCCCTTCGCCCTCCATCTCACCAGCCTCCCATCCTCAACCGCTTCCACCCGCCCATCATCAACCAAAATATCGAGATGCCCCATGATTTCGGAGTGGGCGAGGAAGAAGTCCATGCCGTGAGAGAGTTTGGGAAAGGTGGGCTGGACGATTTCCCACAGGGTGAGGGGGCGGTCGCAGAGGGCGGCGTAAATTTTATCGGCGCGGCGGCGGTGAAAGGCGATGCGTTTGCGGACGAGTTCGCGGGCGTTATGAATCAGATCGCCGTGCCCGGGGTAGGCAATGACCGGATCGAGATCGGCGATGCGCTGCATGTGATGGATGTATTCGACGAGTCGTTTGGGGCGCGGCCCACCGGCCCCGCCCAACGGCGGCGGCTCCATCACCGCGTTGGAGGTGATGTCCGGCAGAAGGTGATCGTTGGAAAGCAGTTCGCGAGTCGATTCGTTGAAGAGGCAGATCAACCCGCCCGAATGGCCGGGCGTGTGATACACGCGCCACTCCGCGCCGCCCGCCGTGATGATGTCGCCTTCGTCCACCGTGCGCGTGACTTTCATCGGCTCGTGCCAGCGAGTCATGCCGCGCCCCGACTTCTCCATCACGCCGATGATCTCCGCCGGGACTCCACCTTGCGCCCAAATCTCTTCGTAGAACGGCAGGTGGCGGAGTCGCTCGGTTTCGTAATCGGCGAGGTAGGGAATGTTGTAGGGGTGCGAGAGAACGACTGCGCCGGAGCGTCCGACGATGACGTTCGTGAGGCCGACGTGATCGGCGTGATGGTGGGTGAGGACGAGTTGGCGGATGTCTTCGATTCGTTTGCCGTGAAGAGCGAGTCCGCTTTCGAGCGCGGCGAGGGCTTCGGGCGTTTTGGGGCCGCAGTCAACCAGCGTGAGTGAAGCCTGCCCTGAGCTTGTCGAAGGGCCGTCGAGCAGATATACGTTCACCGGGCCGACGGGGAAGGGGGTGGGGAGGGAGAGGGTATGCATGAAGGATGAAGGGGGAGTGGCAAGTAGCAAGTGGCAGGTGGCAAGTGTTGATGGAAGGGTGTCGCGCGATTTGCGGGTTGGGGGCATTATACTCGGTGGGGAGGGGCGAGTTGCGGGGAGTATAATCGTTGTGGGGAGGCGGGTTGTGAGCGCATGTGATTCATTCATCGACATATTGGGTGAAACCCTTTCGCCTAGCCTCCTCGTGGGGGATATCATGCGAAGTTTCATTTGCCGAATCCCGAGTTAGCCTCTGAAGTTTGCGAACACGGAAATTAATGAAAGAACAGGTCAAGTCAAAGCAGCGCGTCGCCGACCACGGCGAAGTGTTCACCAGCGAACGCGAAGTGAACGCCATGCTCGACTTAGTGAAGCAGGAAACCGAGCGGATTGACTCGCGCTTCCTCGAACCCGCCTGCGGGACGGGGAATTTCCTGACCGAAATCTTGCGCCGTAAACTGCAAGTGATGGAAAAGAAATATCGGCGCAGTCAACTGGACTTTGAGCGCAATCTCGTTTCTGCAATTTCATCCATCTATGGCATTGACATTCTCGAAGACAACGTCATCGCCTGCTGCCAGCGGTTGTTCGAGATTGCGGATGAACGTTATACCGCCATCTTCAAGAAAAAAGCCAAAGACGATGTGCGGACAGTCTTGCGCTTCATCCTGAGTAAGAACATTATTTGGGGAGACGCGCTGGATCTGAAAACGGTGGGCGCTGAACCGCACCAGATCATCTTTTCGGAATGGTCTTTCCCCCTGCACAACAGCCTCATCAAACGGCGCGACTTCGTCTTTGCGGAATTACTGCCCGACGAATCGAAGAAAACCCGCCAGCCCGATTTGTTTTCCAAGCCCGAACTGGTCTCCGATTTGGGCGAGAAAGTTTTCCTGCCCACTGAGACGCATAGCTACCCGCTGGTTCATTTCCTGAAGATCGGCGAAGAACTGGTGGAATAGAGTAAACGATTAAGCGCGTATCAAGTTGGCATGAAACAGCCTGATAGGAATTGCGGCCAGCGAAGGCATCTATGAACAAGAGACCGAAAAAGGTTTCAAGCGTTGATACCCGCCATTACTTCGTAGATGAAGGCGGCGACGGCACGTTATTTGCCAGTAAGGGCAGGGTCATTATCGGAACGCCGGGTTGCTCACGGTTTTTCATGCTGGGGTAAAACGGCGCTGGCTTTTCATGCCAAAGACGATTTGCCCGAAGTGCGGCGCGAAGTGTTCAATCTCTTGCACGGCTTGGATGGCTTGCGTTTCTTCGCCGTTGTCACCGATAAATTGAGCGTGCTTGAATTTGTGCGCCAGCAAAACGAGCGCAAGGCCAACTACAGATACAACCCCAATGAATTGTATGATTATTTGGCCAGGCGGCTGTTCAAAGACAGGCTCCATCAGGATGGCAGTTATGAAATCATGTTTTCCAAACGCGGAAAGGCAGACCGGACCGCCGCGCTAAAAAACGCATTGGAAACCGCCCGCCTGAGGTTTGCTGAACAATGGAACATAGCCAGCAACGCGCCCATGAATGTGACGGCAGGCGCGCCGCAAACTCATGCGGGGTTGCAGGCAGTGGATTATTTCACCTGGGCATTACAACGTTTATATGAATCGGGCGAAGACCGCTACGTGGAATACTTGTGGTCTTCCTTTCATCTGACGCAAGATATTGACGATAAGCGCAAGGCTGGCTACGGCGCGTACTACACACAAAAAAAGCCGCTCAACGCGGCGGCTCTTTCATGGAGAAAATAAAAAACCAGTGGATATAGGACTGCGCAGACCGTAGCCTTGCAATCACACGGCATGGAGCCGATTTTTGTCCGCTGGTAGTTTCATTAATAATCGGATTTGCCCGTTTTTCAAGCAGGAACTTCGATATGTCATTGCGAGGGCGAAGCCCGAAGCAATCTCCCCGCCAGCAAGGGGATTGTTTCGCCGCCAAAGAGCGGCGGCTCGCAATGACATCAGGATGAATGCGTATGCTCGTCAACTACAACCCCGATGTCCTCTCCTGCCTCGCCAACCTGTCCAGCGACGAAGTCTTCACGCCGCCGACCATCTCCAACCAAATGCTGGACTTGCTCCCGCCAGAGATTTGGTGCGACCCCAATGCCACATTTCTCGATCCTGCTACAAAAACAGGCATCTTCCTGCGGGAGATTGCCAAACGCCTGATGGTTGGACTGGAAAAAGCCATCCCCGACAGGCAAAAGCGCATCAATCACATTTTCACGAAGCAATTGTATGGCATTGCCATCACCGAAATCACCGCCCTGCTCTCGCGCAGAAGCGTGTATTGCTCCAAAAAAGCGAACGGCAAATACTCGGTGTGCGAAGGATTCGACACGCCCGAAGGCAACATTGTATTCAAATGGATGGCGCATGAATGGGAAGGTGAGCGTTGTAAATACTGTGGGGCAAGTGAAAATGTCGCAGAATATAGCCGAAGCGACACGATGGAAAGCCACGCCTACCAGTTCATTCACACTATCAACCCGCAGGAGATTTTCAACATGAAATTCGATGTCATTGTCGGCAATCCGCCGTACCAGTTGAGTGATGGGGGCGGCACAGGTACAAGCGCAAGACCAATTTATCAACTTTTTGTACAACAAGCCAAAAAGTTGAACCCGCGCTATTTGACAATGATTGTTCCATCTAGGTGGTTTTCAGGAGGCAAAGGATTAGATGATTTTCGAGATGAAATGTTGCATGACACTAGCATTAGGAAGGTTGTTGATTTCCCAAATTCCGCTGATTGTTTTCCCGGTGTAGATTTATCAGGCGGAGTCTGCTTTTTTCTCTGGGATAGAGACAATAAAGGAAACTGTAAAGTTAGCACGAGTGAAAGCGGAAAAATTACCTCTGAAACAGAAAGACCACTGCTAGAAAAAGACGCAGGTACGTTTATTAGATACAACGAAGCCATATCTATATTGAGAAAGGTTCAAGAGAAAAACGAAAAAGGTTTCGTAGATATTGTTAGTTCCAATGACCCGTTCGGTTTTGACGTGCGAGCCGAAAACAGTTGGAAAAGAGTAAAGCCAGAATTTGCTCTGAAACGCTTTGAAAACAGTGTAGCTTTTTATTACAACGGTTGGAAAAGATTTGGGGTAGGGTTTGTAGAAAAAACCGCTGTTCAAAAAAACGCTGATTGGATTCGTAAATACAAGGTGTTTATAGCAAAAGCCTACGGAGAAAGAGGAAGTTTCCCGTATCGTGTTCTGGCATTTCCCTATCTTGGCGAGAAAAACAGTTGTTGCACAGAAACCTATCTTGTTGTGGGGCCTTTCGATTCAAAAGCCTTTGCCGAGAACGCGATTCAATACATCCATACTCGCTTCCTTAGGTTCTTGGTGTTGCTCAAAAAGAACACACAAAACGCTCTTCGCGGTGTTTATTCATTCGTCCCCATACAAGACTTCACCGAACCCTGGACAGACGAAAAACTCTACAAGAAATACAAACTGACCAAAGCGGAAATCGAGTTCATCGAAAAAATGGTTCGTCCAATGGACAATGGAGACGAAAGCGATGAGTAACGGCTTCTTCCCGCCGCGCCCCGAGTCGCGTCCCGTCATCTACGCCTACGCAGACACCCACCCGCAATACAAAGGCTTGCTCAAAGTGGGCTACACGGCGCGCACGGCGGCGGAACGGGTGGCAGAGCAATATCCCACCGCCCGCCCTGGGGCATTGCCCTACCGCATCGTCTTCGAGCAGTCCGCCATGCGCAAAGACGGCACGACCTTCACCGACCGCGAGATTCACCGTCAACTGCGCGGCATGGGCGTCCAAAATCCCGATGGCGAGTGGTTCGCCTGCGCGCTCGAAGAACTGCAAGCCGCCTATCTCGCCGTCAAGAGCGGCGAAACGGGCGACGCCGACGCCGAACGCACGCTCGACTTTTCCGTGCGCCCCGAACAAGCCGACGCGGTGAAAAAAACATCCGCCTATTTCCTCGATTTCAGAAAAGACAGAGCCAACAAGGGCAAGACCCCGCACTTTTTATGGAACGCCAAAATGCGTTTCGGCAAAACCTTCGCCACCTATCAACTCGCCAAACGGATGAACTGGAAAAAGATCCTCGTCCTCACCTTCAAGCCCGCCGTGCAAAGCGCGTGGGAATCCGACCTGAAAACGCATCGGGACTTTAAGGGTTGGCAGTTCATCTCGCCCGACGGTTTAGCCTATGCCGACGCCGACAGGCGCAAACCCATCATCTGCTTCGGCTCGTTTCAGGATTATCTCGGCAGGAACCGAAGCACGGGCGGCATCAAGACCAAGAACGAGTGGGTTCACGCCACGCATTGGGATTGCGTCATCCTCGACGAATATCACTACGGCGCGTGGCGCGAGAAAGCCAAAGACCTATTCGAAGCCGAAGACAAGGAAGAAATCAAGTTTGCCAAAGGGGAAGGCGCAGAGTTCCTCACCGAAGTCACCGAAGAGATCGAAGACATCCTGCCCATCACCACCGATCATTATCTCTATCTCTCTGGCACGCCCTTCCGCGCGATTGCCTCGGGTGAATTCATCGAAGAACAAATCTTCAACTGGACGTATTCTGACGAGCAACGCGCCAAAGCCCATTGGGATGGCGGCAACGCTTCGACTCCGCTCAGCGCGAGTAATCCCTACGCCATGCTCCCGCGCATGGTTCTGCTCACCTACCAATTGCCCGACTCCATCCGCGAGATTGCCATGCAGGGCGAATTCAACGAGTTCGATCTCAACGTCTTTTTCTCCGCCGAAGGCGCGGGCGTGTTGGCGCGTTTCACATACGAAGACGAAGTGCAAAAATGGCTCGACTTGATTCGCGGCGCGTTCCTCGAAACGACGGTGGACAACCTGAAACTCGGCGCGAAGAAACCGCCCATGCCCTTCTCGGACGTGCGCCTGCTCAACGTCCTCTCGCACACCTTTTGGTTTTTGCCCAGCGTGGCGGCGTGTCACGCCATGGCGAATCTGCTGGCGCAAAAGCAAAACAAGTTCTATCACGATTACAAAGTGATTGTCGCCGCCGGCGCATCGGCAGGCATTGGCGTGGACGCGCTGCCGCCCGTTTACGAAGCGATGGGCGACCCGCTCGAATCCAAGACCATCACCCTCTCGTGCGGCAAACTGACCACAGGCGTCACCGTCAAACCCTGGACGGGCATCTTCATGCTCCGCAACTCATCCAGCCCCGAAACCTACTTCCAGGCCGCCTTCCGCGTCCAATCCCCGTGGACGATCAACAACCCCGACGGCTTGCATCCCAACGCCGAAGAAGTCATCAAACACGAGTGCTACGTCTTCGACTTTGCCCCCGACCGCGCCCTGCGCCAGATCGCCGAATACGCCTCGCGCCTGAACGTCAACGAAGCCGTCAGCCCCGAAGCCAAAGTGGCGGAGTTCATCAATTTCCTGCCCGTGCTGGCGTATGACGGCAGTTCCATGAAGCAAGTGGACGCGGCGGGCATCCTCGATATCGCCATGAGCGGCACGACCGCGACCCTGCTCGCCCGCCGATGGGAAAGCGCCCTGCTGGTCAATGTGGACAACGAAACGCTTCAAAGACTCATGGCGAATCAACTGGCGATGGACGCGTTGATGAGCATCGAAGGTTTCCGCAATTTGAATCAGGACATCGAAACCATCATCAACAAATCCGAAGCGGTCAAGAAAGCCAAGCGCGACGCCAACGACAAGGAACTCAGCGAAAAGCAAAAGCGCGAATTGACCGAAGCCGAAAAGGAATACAAGAGCAAGCGCAAACTGATTCAGGAGAAGTTGATCAAATTCGCCACCCGCGTCCCCATCTTCATGTACCTTACCGACTACCGCGAGCGCACCCTGCGTGATGTGATTACCTTGCTGGAGCCGGGTCTCTTCAAACGCGTCACAGGCTTGGAAGTAAAAGACTTTGAATTGCTCGTCAGCCTCAATGTCTTCAACAGCGCCCTGATGAACGACGCCGTCTTCAAGTTCAAACGCTACGAAGACGCCAGCCTCGTGTATACGGGCGTCAACAAACACGAAGGCGAAGATATTGGTTTGTATGATACGGTGCTGAACCGAAAGGATTATCAAGCAACGTTTGTGAATGAGTCGGTTGAGACTTACGAAACCCGGCGATAAGGGGAAAGGGGGCCAACAGCCGATGAAACCCAACATTGGTCCCACCGGACACCTTCGCCGAACAATGAAAGAAGGCCGGGCAACTGCCCGGCCTTCTGCTTTCATAAACTGCTCACGCATCGAGCGCCCTGAGCGAGCGCCGTGGTTTTCGGCGCGAAGTCGAAGGGTGCGGGTCGAGCGCGAGGGCCGCATCCTTCGACTTTGCGGCGGCACTGCGCCGCCGCGCCGCTCAGGATGCTTGTCTCGTGAGCGGTTTCCTGCTTTCTACCCTTCCTTCGGTTTGCTCATCATCAGCGCAACCCACGTTCCCTGTTGCACCACCTCGTCCTTTTGATTCTTCACGCTCAACTTAATCGTCACCGCGCCGCCGCCGAGGCGGGGCAGGGCTTTGAGATCGGTCACGTCCAGCTCGACGTGAATGGTGTCGCCGATGAAGATCGGCTTGCTGAATTTCCATTCGGTAATTTCGCGGAAGGCCATGATCGTGCCTTCCATGAACCCGGTTTGCACGGCGAGGCCGGAGGCAATGGAAAGGCCGAGAATCCCGTGCGCGACTCGCTGTTGAAAGATCGTTCCGGCAGAGTAAACGGCGTCGGTGTGGATCTGGTTGTAGTCGCCGGACAGTCCAGCGAACGAGACGATGTCGGTTTCGGTGACGGTGCGGGCGGCGGTTTCGATGCGCTGGCCGAGGGCGAAATCTTCAAAGTAAAAGCCGCGTGGGCGAAAGCGTTCGGGCATGGGGACTCCTGTGAAGGCGAATTTTCACCGCGAAGGCGCGAAGCAGGCAAAGACATTTTTGACCCCTGAGCGCACAGAGAACACGGAGAGATGATTTTCATGAGTCTCTGTGAACTCCGTGCGCTCAGGGGTGAAACCCATTTCACGGCATTCTATCATGAGACTCTTTGGGGGCGCTGTATTTCGCCCACGAAGAGCACGAAGGAGCACGAAGAGTTTCGAAGGCCTTCGTGTTTCTTCGTGCCCTTCGTGGAAAAATCATTCCCGATGTTTTCTGTGGAAGTCTGCGGCTCTCTCTGCGCCGAGCGATTGGATGGCGCGGCGGTATTCGGCCAGTGTGCGCTGTTTGGCGGCGGCGATGGCGTAATAAAACTTGGGGCCGCGACTGGGATCGTCCAAATGCATTTCTTCGTGCGAGTTGGGGAACACGAGATGCTTGCGGGCGAATCGTTGGAAGAGGGGAACGTAGAAGATGAAGTCGCGCCACAGATAGAAGTGCGCCGTTTTCAAGTTCGGGCTGTCGAGAATGGCCGGGTCGAGGCCGTCGATGCCCTCCGGGCGTGCGCGCTCAATGCCGCCGCGCGCCGCCAGCCACAAATCCACATAATTCGAGTGCGCGTAAAAATCCTGCGCGGTGTGAGTCAGCCGCCCGAAGGCGGCGCGCATCGCGCGAGGATCGTCGGCGCGGGCGAGGAGGGCGTGCTGTTCTTCGATGTAGGCCGGCGCTTCGCGGATGAGTGAGTTGTCGAAATGAATGACGGAGTTGAGCAAGTTGAGCGGCGAGTCTTGCCCGATGTTGGCGGCCACAACTTCATTCAGCGCTTCGGGCGAAAAGTGTTGGCCGACGGACTCGGCGAGAATGATGGCGTGGTATCGAGCGATCATCGGCGGAGTCCTTTTTGTTTTCTACTGCCTCAACAATTCCATCGTCGCCTTCATCGCCTCTTCGACGGTTGCGCCGTCATCCCATGAAAAGCCGCGCGCTCCGGCGCGCACTCCGGCTTGTGGCACATTCCACTCGCGCCAAACATATGCGACACGGTTGCCACTGCAATACGGCCCGTACCGCCGCGGGTCGCTGGGGCCGAGAATCATGACCACGCGCGCGCCCGCGCCCACGGCCATGTGCGTTGCGCCGGTGTCGTTGCCGATGTACAACGCGCACCGCTCGGCCAATGCGCCGATCTGCCCCCACGGGCGCGGGCCGAGATTGGCGAAGGGGATGTTGATCAGTCCGCTCACTCCGTCGAGAATCTTTTCGTCGCCGAGTCCGCCGACGAGGGCGACGGCCAGCCCGGCCTCGCGCATGATGCCGAGCGCGAGTTGGGCGAAGTGCGGCGGCGGCCATCGTTTGGCGTCGAAGGCCATGCCGGGGTTGCGCCCGCCGCCGGGATGAATGAGCACGAAAGGTTTATCGGCCAGCCGCGTCTCTTCGAGCGCGGCCAGCCCCGCTTTGCGGTCGTTGGCGGGCGGCGTGTATTCGACGGCGGCGAATTCAGTGGGGACTCCGATGATGCGGGCGAGATCGAGATAGATGTCGGCTTCGTGGCGGATGACGCGGGGAGAGACCGGCGCGCGATGGGTGTACAGCAATCCGCGCCCGCCGCTGTTGAGGCCGACACGGTGACGAACGCCGGAGAGGAAGGCGGCGAGGCAGAGGAGGGGCGAACGGTCGGGCACGAAAACGGCGTCGTAACTTCCGGCTCGCAGAGCGCGGATGATCGGTGACAAGTTTGAGATTTGAAATTTGAAGTTTGGAATTTCAAAACGGTTGTCGAGCAGGGGGTTGGCTTCGATGGCCGGGCGGGCGTAGGCGCTCACGAGATAATCGATACGCGACTCGGGATGCGCGCGGCGAAGCACGCCGAGCAGGGGCGTGGTGAACATCACATCGCCGAAACAGCACGGCTTGAGGAGGGCGAGTGAGTGGAGGGGCATTCAGCAATCAGTGATCAGTAATTGGTAATCGGTGATCAGTCAACCGACTTCCGACTTCTGATTTCTGACTCCTAACTTCTGATTTCTGACTCCTAACTTCTGATTCCTACCTCACCGTAATGAAATCTTTGATGGCCTCGAACGTAGCCGAGCCGATGCCCTTCACGTTCATGATCTGCTCGATGCTGGTGAACGCGCCGTTGGCGTTGCGGTAGTCGATGATGCGCTGGGCAATGGCCGGGCCGATGCGCGGCAAAGATTCGAGTTCCGCTTGAGTGGCTGTGTTGATGTTGATCAGTTGACCGGTGTTGGTGGTTGGGTTGCCGGGCGGTTGGGTGGTTTGGGCAGGGGGTGTTGCGGTCGCCGGTTCAGGGGTGGGCGTGGGGGTGCCGGGCCCCACAGTGGGAGTCGGCGGCGCGGTGGGCGGCAGTTCGGGGATGAACAACGCTTGCCCGTCGATGAGGAGCGCGGCGAGATTGAGTCTCGACACGTCGGCGCGATCGGTCAATCCACCGGCGGCCTCAATGGCATCTTTGACGATGGCGCTTTTGGGGAGTTGATACACGCCGGGCGTTTTCACTGCGCCTGTGACATGAACACGCAGTGGCACGGGTGTGATGGTGGGCGGCGGAGGAAGCAGGGTGATGGGGACGCCGGTGGGACGGCGATTGATGAGGATGATGAGCGGCACCGAAAGCAGGCCGACGAATAATCCAAAGAGGAACGATTTCCAATGTTGCTTGATTGTATCGAGCACGAGGTGAATTATAGCGGAGGTCAACGGTATAATGGCGGGGAATAAATTCCAAACTCCAAACTTCAAACCTCAAACTCCAAACTCGAACTCTAAACTGGTATGGGAACGATACTCAATATCATCACAATTCTCATCGGCGGCGGGCTGGGCATGGCCTTTGGGGCGCGATTGCCGGAGCGGGTGCGCCAAACGGTGCTCAACGGTCTCGGCTTGTTCACGATGGCGATGGGTTTGCAAATGACACTGCAATCGAAGAATATGCTGATCGTGCTGGGCAGTGTGTTGTTGGGCGGCATCCTCGGCGAGTGGTGGGGCATCGACGCCGGATTGACGCGCGCCGGAGCATGGCTTGAGAAAAGAAGTGGAGGGGCGAGGGAAGAGGATGGAGGAATGGGAAGCCGATTCATCAAAGGGTTCGTGACGGCCTCGCTGGTGTTCTGTGTGGGGCCGATGACGATTCTCGGATCGATCAACGATGGGTTGAGGGGCGACATTCAATTGCTGGCGATCAAATCGGCGCTCGACGGGTTTGCCTCGTTGGCCTTCGCCTCCTCGCTTGGCATCGGCGTGCTGTTTTCGACGCTGACGGTGGCGGTGTATCAAGGGGCGTTGACCCTGTTGGCGGCGCAGGCGCAAGCCTTTCTCACCGAGCCGATGATCGCCGAGATGACGGCGGCGGGCGGCGTGCTGATTGTGGGTATTGGCGTCAGCAGTCTGCTCGAACTCAAGCCGATTCGCGTGGGCAACTTTTTACCGGCCCTCGCCATTGCGCCGTTGATTGTGGCGGTGGTGGCGGCGTTATGAGCAGAACAGCATTGTTTGACGGATTGGTGTTCGACGAGGCCGGGCGCGCGGTGGAGGCGGCGTCCATCGGCGGCGAGGCGTTTTATGTGGTGGACGACGACGGCTTTCATCGGCACGTTCCGGCGGAAGAGATTGATCGCACTGTGTTGAGAGAACTGCGCGATCAGATCATGGAAAACCGCAACGCGGTGACGATGGGCGCGATGAAGATGATGGGCTCGGAAGACCTGTTCACCAAAGCGATGATTGACGCCTCGCTGAACAACATGGACTCGAACTTTGCCAAACTGATGGATGTAGGTTTGCCGGAGCAGGCGCGGCAGTGGCTGGGCATGTTGGGGTTTCGGATCGTGGTGAATTATCACGGCGAAGTGGTGAGGATGGAATCAGCAGGAATGGCGAGTGATGAGGGGGAGTAGAGGCGCGATGCTCATTGACAAGATGAATCACATCCGATCATCCTTTCACCCCATCATCTTGTCATCCGGCCTGCTCGCGCTCACCCTCGCCCTCGCCGCGCCGTTCTTCGATGTGCCCATGCAGCGCGATCAGGGCGTGTACGCGGCGTGCGGGAGCATTCTGCTTCACGGCGGCGCGCCGTATCGCGACTGTTGGGACACGAAAGCGCCGATGACGCATTACACATATGCGTTGGCGCAGGCGCTCTTCGGCATCGATCTGCGGGGGCCGGTCATCCTCAGCGCAGTCACTGCCGCGCTCACCGGCATTGTGTTGTGGCGCATGGCCCGCCGCTGGTTCGGTGATGGCATCGGGTGGGGCATCGGGCTGGCTTATGCGCTCGTCGTTGTCAGCATCCCGTTCGATATGAACGCGCAGAGCGAAGGCTTCGCCAATTTGTTCATTGCGTTGGGCGTGTGGGGAATGATGGCCGGAGCGGGGCGTGGCTGGCGTTGGTTGCCCATCACTGCCGGAATTGCTTTCGCCTTCGCCGTTGCCTACAAATACACGATCATCATTCCAGTAATGGCTGTCGGGCTGGGAGCGATTCTGGCGGCAGGTGGGTTGGGCACACAGATGAACACGGATGAACACAGATCAAAGAACTTGTTTCCGTCTGTGTTCATCGGTGCGCAAAAAAACTTCTATCATCTTCTGTTCACCGCCGTCGGCTTCCTCTCCACCTTTGCCCTCTTCACCCTCTACCTCCTTGCGCGCGGGGCCCTGCCTCTGGCGCTCGAACACATCGCCTTCATGCTCACCGAGTTTCCAAAAGTGATCGTGAACCCGACTCTGCTTCTCTTCCCCGGCGAGTCCGGGCCGCCGCTGTTCTATCTTCAACGCACGGCCTCGCAGTTTCTCCGTTTGCCCGTGTTCTATGTTTTGGGTTTGATCGGCTGTGCCGTTGCTGTCGTTCGCAAACGCGAATGGGCGTGGCTGGCAACGCTGTGGCTCATCGCCACACTGGTGTCGGTCTATCCGCAAAAAGTGATGACCCTCTATCATTGGACGCTCGGCTTCCCGCCGTTGATGATCGCGGCGGGCGGAGTCGTTCGGGAGTCGCGTTTGCGCGGGTGGGCAATGGCGGCGGCGTCACTGCTGGCGGCGGCCAACATCGGAGCCCGTTTCTATCAGGATCAATGGTTGGTTTCCGAAAGGTATCTCACCGGCCAGCAAACCAAATCAGAGTTTTACGAATCGCAAGCCATTCAAGATGAAATCGAAGTGGCCGAATACATGCGCGAGCGCACCGCGCCCGACGATCTCATCTGGGTGTGGGGCAACCACTCGATCATGTACTATTGGGCCGACCGCCGCGCGCCAACGCGCTTCATTTTCAACTCGCCGCTCATGGCCGTCATCGGCCCCAACGACTATCAGCCGCGCTGGAAAGAAGAAGTGCTTGCCGCGCTGTACGCCAATCCGCCGACGTACATCGTCATCACGTGGTATGACCGCACGTGGTTCGATTACGAAAACCCCGTGGATGAGTTTGCGAAGATACCGGGCTATCAAAATTTTTTGGATCGGTACTATCGGCGCGAAACGTTCATGGGGCGCTTTGCCGTTCATCGTTTGACTCCGTGGTGGAGCCGACTCAACCCGCCCGATCATTTGGACGCCGTCACCGCCGTTGATCTGTTGGGGCAACTTGATTCGGCGATACTGACTCCCGCGCCCAACCAACCTATCGTTGCCGCCGACTTTGCACTGCACGACGAACCGCCTCTGCCGACTCTGCTCATGCACCCCGAAGGCCGCGCCGTGTTCGATGTGACTCTGCCGGAGGGCATCCTCTGCTTCCGGGCCGATCTGGCCCTCGATCCGCAGAGTTGGGGTTGGGGCGGCGACGGGGCGACGTTCGCCGTGTCGGTGAATGGCGAGAAAGCCGCCGAGCGATATGTGGGCAACACGGATGCGGATCGATTCTGGCAGCCCATGATTGTTGACCTCTCGCGATGGGCTGGGCAAACAGTGTCGCTGACCCTTGCCACCGGGCCGGGTCCGAGCGGCGACTTCACCGGCGACCTTGCCGGATGGGGCCTGCCGCGCATCGTTCGCTCTCCGGGCGAGTCGTGCGAGGCGCGGGCGATAGTGAAGTGACAAGATGACAGGATGGCATGATGACAACACTCTCTTCCGAATCCATTGCCGCCATTGTCGGCGGGTATCACGGCTCGCCGTTCGAGGTGCTGGGCATTCACCGCACGCCGCGCGGAACGGCGGTGCGCGCGTTTCAGCCGCAGGCCAAAGAAGTGGCGGTGATCGCGGAGGATAGCCTCGCGCGCCCGATGGAGAGGCTTCACGCCGATGGATTCTTCGAAGCCGTGTTCGATGATCGCGCCGATGTGTTTCGGTATCGATTGAGAATCACATTGCCGGATGGCGCGGCGCATGAAACCGACGACCCGTATCGCTTCCCGCCGGTGTTGAGCGAAGACGATCTCTATCTCTTCAACGAAGGCACGCACCTCAAACTGTATGAAAAGTTGGGCGCGCAGATCGCGGAAGTGGAGGGGGTTCGCGGCGTGGCCTTCGGGGTGTGGGCGCCGAGCGCCGAGCGGGTAAGCGTGGTTGGCGGCTTCAACCAGTGGGATGGCCGCCGTCATCCTATGCGCCCACGCGGCGCCAGCGGCGTGTGGGAACTGTTCGTTCCCGGACTCGGCGAGGGCGAGCCATACAAATACGAAATCAAAACGCGATACATGGGATACATGGTGACGAAGAGCGACCCGTTCGGCTTTGCATTTGAGGCGCGCCCGAACACGGCCTCCATTGTCGCCGACGTGAATCATTTCGACTGGGGCGATGGCGAATGGATGTCGTCGCGCAAACGGCGGCAGAGTTTGGAGTCGCCGACCTCGATTTACGAAGCGCATCTGGGCTCGTGGCGGCGCGGCGCAGGCAACCGTTTTCTCTCGTATCGTGAACTGGCCGATCAACTTGTGCCGTACGCGACACAGCAGGGCTTCACGCACCTCGAACTTCTGCCCGTCGGCGAGCACCCCTTCGACGGATCGTGGGGATACCAAAACACCGGCTACTTTGCGCCGACCTCGCGCTTTGGCTCGCCCGCCGACTTTGCGTTTTTCGTGGACACCGCCCACCGCGCCGGACTCGGCGTCATCGTGGACTGGGTTCCGGCGCACTTTCCCAAAGATCAACACGGCCTGTCGTTCTTCGACGGCACGCATCTCTACGAGCACGCCGACCCGCGACTCGGCGAGCATCAAGATTGGGGCACGCTCATCTTCAACTTCGGACGAAACGAAGTAGCCGAGTATTTGCTCAACAGCGCCTTGTTCTGGCTCGACAAATATCACATCGACGGCTTGCGCGTCGATGCGGTGGCCTCGATGCTCTATCTCGACTATTCGCGCAAAGAGGGCGAGTGGATTCCCAACAAGTTCGGCGGGCGCGAGAATCTCGAAGCGGTGGCTTTCATCAAACGCTTCAACGAACTGGCGCATTTGCATTTTCCCGACGCGCTGACCTTCGCCGAAGAGTCCACCGCGTGGCCGATGGTGTCGCGCCCGACGTATCTCGGCGGGCTCGGCTTTGATCTCAAATGGAACATGGGCTGGATGCACGACATGCTTGAATACATGAGCAAGGATCCGATCCATCGCCGACACCACCACAACAGCCTGACCTTCTCACTGCTCTACGCCTTCACCGAAAATTTCATCCTGCCGCTCTCGCACGACGAGGTGGTGTATGGCAAGCGGGCGCTGTTGGCGAAGATGCCCGGCGGCCAGTGGCAGCAGTTCGCCAACTTGCGCGCGCTGTATGCATACATGTTCGCGCATCCGGGAAAGAAACTGCTGTTCATGGGCGGCGAGTTTGGGCAGTGGAACGAGTGGAACCACGACACCGGCCTCGACTGGATACTGTTCGACTTCGACACGCATCGCGGCATTCAAGCCTGTGTGCGCGATCTCAATCAGTTATATGTGAGCGAGCCGGCCCTGCACCAGCAGGATTTCAGTTGGGAAGGATTCGAGTGGATTGATTTCCGGGATGTGGATCAGAGCACAGTGTCGTTCATTCGCAGAGGGAAGAATCGAGAGGAGGCCGTCATCGTCGTCGCCAACTTCACGCCCGTGCCGCGCGAAGGCTACCGCGTGGGCGTGCCCGCCCCGGGCCGCTACCGCGAAATCTTCAACAGCGATTCGACGTATTATGGTGGGAGCAACATGGGCAACGCCGGTAGTCTCTCCGCCGATGAGTCGGCGTGGCAAAACCAGCCGTGCTCGGTGAGAATGTCCGTGCCGCCGTTGGCGGTGGTGTATTTGAAAAGAGAGCGGTCGTGAGTGTTGCCCTCATCTCTCACCGGGAGAGGGGGAATCGAGCTCGTTGATGTTTCCCAAAATCGCAATGGGCGCGGCGGTGAGGAGCGCCATGCCCAACACTTGCGCGGTTGACCATGCGGACTCGTAAAACAGAATCGGGCTCATATCTGTGGACAGGTGCAGTGCCCATGCGAGCCACAGCGCAAAGGTCACGCCGACTCCGCTAACGAACATCCTCAGCCACTTGCTTTTTGCCAGCCCCGCGCTCAGGCCGAAGGCCGAAGCGATGAGCGCACTGCCTGCGGTCATTGCCCAGCCCGTCGGCAGAATATCCAAAAACAACACATCGTAACTGAACAGGCTGAAGAGAAAGGCGATGCTGCAGGGCCAGCACTCGCTGGGTGAGATCGGGGTTGGTGATTTTTCCGGCGGCGGCGAGGAAGGGTGTGAATGTCGAGGGCGTTGGGGTCTGCCCCTCGCAGACTTCATACCGCCTCGGTCATCGTCAACCCGGAGAAGGCCAGCATCGTACACGCCGAGGCCGGGAGGATCCCCACCATGAGCAACAAGAACGGGAGCAAGGCCGAAGAGGAAACCGCCAACCCAAAATAGAACCCCTGCCAGTGGCGCGCGCAGATTGGCGGATTGAGGTGACACACAACGGGCGGTATTGGACATGGCGGCGGGGCAGTGGGCAGGCGAGGCAATCACGATACGGCGGGCGGTTTGACACACTGACCGCAGAGAGGAAAGCAGAGTATGAGCGCAACAAAGCGAGGCGCAACCAAGCGCAAGAGGCGAGAGACCATCATCACCGCCGCCGAGTCGTTGGAGATATTGCAGTCGGCAGTGAACTACTGCCAGAAGGCCGGACTGCAAGTGAACTACACAAACGACACGGCGCACGGCCTCACGCTATACCTGCCCCGATGCAAAGCGGAGGCCGTTGACGGTGAAGCGCGTTTTGTTCTGGTATCGGACTGAATCAAGTTGCAGATTGCCCGTCATGCCGGGCACGGTGGGCAATCTGCAAAGCAGGAGGTGACACGATGACAAAGCGGGCGGTAATCTATGCGAGAGTTTCAACCGACGAACAAGCCGAGCATGGCTACTCGCGTGAGTCGCAAGTAGAGGCGTGTCGAACCTATGCGGCGGGGAACGGTCTGACCGTTGTGGCGGAATTGCGCGAGGATTACAGCGGCGCAAAACTTGATCGCCCCGAACTGGACAGACTACGCGAGATGATTCGGCGGCGTGAGATCGAGGCGGTGATTGTTTTCTCGCCTGACCGACTCACTCGCAACTTGGCGCATTCACTCATTCTACGCGAGGAGTTGCAGAGGGCAGGCATTGAGTTGCACTACTGCAATCGGGGCAAGTCAGAGAACACACCCGAAAGCCGGATGACTGAAAACATCGAGGCCGTGTTTGGCGACTATTGGCGCGAGAAGATTATCGAGAGTAGCAGGCGGGGGCGACTGTCGAAAGCCGCCAATGGCAAATGGCCGTGTGATGGGCACGCGGCTTACGGTTATCGCAAAGAAGGCAAAGGCCGTGATGCGCGGCTTGTCGTGCATGAGGCTGAGGAGGGGCACTGTGCGCTGCATTCTGAAACGGCGAGCATATGCTTACGGTGAATTTCACTACGGCGCGCACACGGTGATATTGCCCGAACTGACTATCGTTGACCCTCACCTTTTTGAGTTGGCACAGAGGCGAATGACAGAAGGCCGGGCGCGCGCGGTGAAAGAGCGCAAGTATGATTACCTGCTTGTGGGGCACATGCGATGCACATGCGGGAGGAACGTATCGGGCACGGCGTTGGGGCCGCCACATCGCAGACACCTATACTACGACTGCAATACCAAACGCAATCAACGACACATGACTACCTGCAAGGAAAAGCAAACACGAGCCGACGCCGCCGATCCGCTTGTGTGGGATTGGCTGATGGGCTTGCTTGGCAACGAGGAGAATCTTGACCGGGGGCTGAATCAATTGGCCGAGCAGCAAGAGATAGAACTACAGCCTCAGGCCGCGCGGTTGGCTATTGTTGTAGACTTGCTCACTGAGACTGAGCGCAAGGTAAAGCGATTGGCTACGGCATTTGCGGATGAACAAGATGACATGATAGCGGCGGCTTTGCGTGGGGAGATGAAGACGGCGGCGCGGGAGCGAGATGCGTTGATTGCAGAGCGGGACAGTTTGCGGGCGAGGCTGGCTGCGGGAAAGATGACAGAAGCCGAACGAAAAGCGATCAAGGAATTGGCCGCCGAAGTGAATCGCAAATTGGGCAAGGCTACGTTTGCCCAAAAGCGGGCACTGCTTCACATGCTGGACGTTCAGGTAAAATTGGAGTAACTGCTCACGACTTTCTTGAGAGTTGAGTGTTATACAAGACGTGCTGCCCGAACCGACGGTGAATGCCCTGCGCGACTTGTCACGGGAGGAAATGATATACCGAGCGCGGGCACAAATTGCGGTTTTTGGGAGAGGCTCGCATAGCCTCTAGTATGATTTTGTCTATGACGATCCAACTTGAATTCACGCCCGAGATTTTGAAAGAGTTGTACTATACTGCTCACGGGCACAAACTGCGCTTTTGTGTTCACGCCGCAGTTGCACTGCGGCGCCGGGCGGCAGTGCAACTGCCGCCCCGTCAGGGCATTCAAAAAGCGCAATCAGTGACCGCGCGCAGTATAGAGTTCGAAATACTCTCGCAGGGTGTTTTCGGTGATGCCAACCAGTTCCGCAATTTGCGCATGGGGCAACCCATGCGCTTTCAACCACAGCGCGTCCATGCGGCGTTGGACGAGCGGAGCCAGATGCCGGTAGCGATGATAGTACAACTCTTTCAAAATCTCGGGCGTGAATTCAAGTTGGATCGTCATAGACAAAATCATACTAGAGGCTATGCGAGCCTCTCCCAAAAACCGCAATTTGTGCCCGCGCTCGGTATAACGCTGATCCAACGCCTGTTCGGAGAAGTCCGGCGTTTGGAAGCAGAAGTCGAGCGTCTCAAACAACCGCCGCCGACCTCGCACAATTCGTCCCAGCCTCCCTCGCGGGATTGGAAAGCCGACCGCCCCCGGTCGAAGCGGCGTAAGAAA
>VGOW01000009.1 GCA_016875735.1 Chloroflexota bacterium
CCCGAGGCCGAGTCCGTTCACCGCATCGTGGCGCAACTGGCCAATGGCGGCGCGAATCTTTTGCTCACCAGCCGCCAACAACCGGCGGGCTTGCGCGGCGAAATCCTTTACCCGCGCGCGGGCAAATTGCTGGAAGGCCTCGACGACGAACCAGCCGCGCGACTCTTTTTGCAACACAGCAGTAAAGCCAAAGACGAATCGGCATGGAAGTTTGCAAACGAAGTGGCGCGGGCCGCCGAGGGCCACCCGCTCTCCGTTGCATTGCTGGCCGGTGAATACGATGTGAGCGGGGTGAGCGCGGAGAAATTCCTCGAAGGCTGGGAAGATGAACTGGCCGCCGCCGACCGCCCCGGGCTGGCCGCGCACCACCGCACCTTTGCCGCCGCCTTCGAGCGCAGTTACCGCCGCCTGCCCGACGAGCAAAAGAAACGCCTGCGCGCCCTCAGCCTCTTTCCTTTTCCCTTCTTCGCCGTCGCCGCTTCCTTCGTGTGGACTCCTCCCCCCTCCCCATTCACCAATTACCAATCACTACTCACCATCCCTCCCCCCGATCCTCAATCCCTCGCCTACTTCACCCTGCGCAGTTTGCTGGAAGTGGATGCGGTGTATGCCGAAGACAACACCCCGGCCACCTTCCGCATGCAACCGGCCATGCGCCGGGAGATTGCCCGCCGCCTGCCCGACGACGAACGTGCGGCCCTCATCCCCGGATACGCCGCCTACGGTGCGTGGCTGGCGAGGCGCGGCTATCTCGACATTCACCGCGACCTTGCCCTCAACCGCCTCGTGCGCGCCTCCCTGCCCGCGCTCGAAGCCGCCAGCGATCATCTCGACGGCACGGATCGCTTGTGGCACATCCGCCGCCTCGCGTGGATACAGAATGCGTACGGCGACACGCGCAAGGCTTTCGCTTTGCTGGACTCGGCTCTGCCCGAGGGCGCGCCCCTGCCCGACCCGCGAACTGATCCCGAATTGGCAAAGGCCCACTCCAGCCTGCGATACGAACAGGCCAAAATCTTCCTCACCCGCGGCGACCTCGACCGCGCCCTCGCCCTCTACCAAGAGAGCCTGCAACTCGATGAGCAACTCGGCGACAAAAAAGGCAAAGCCGCCTCGCTCCACGCGATGGCCGAAGTCTTCCTCACCCGCGGCGACCTCGACCGCGCCCTCGCCCTCTACCAAGAGAGCCTGCAACTCGATGAGCAACTCGGCGACAAAAAAGGCAAAGCCGCCTCGCTCCACAACATGGCCCAAGTCTTCCTCACCCGCGGCGACCTCGACCGCGCCCTCGCCCTCTACCAGGAGAGCCTGCAACTAAAGGAGCAACTCGGCGACAAACAAGGCAAAGCCGCCTCGCTCCACAACATGGCCCAAGTCTTCCTCACCCGCGGCGACCTCGACCGCGCCCTCGCCCTCTACCAGGAGAGCCTGCAACTAAAGGAGCAACTCGGCGACAAACAAGGCAAAGCCGCCTCGCTCCACAACATGGCAAACATTCTCATGGCAAGGAAGAATTGGAATGAGGCAGAGTCAGTGCTAGTCGAGGCATCGAGGTTGGCTTCCGAGTCAGGGTCTCTTGAGCACGTTGCGTTTTCCACCGTCAAACTCGGTCAGTTGGCGCAAGCGCGCGGCGATAAAGAAAGCGCGCTCGCTCGTTACCGCGAAGGCCTCGCCCTCTTCGAGCGCATCGGTATGCCCCGTGAAAGCGCGCAAGTGCGCGAAATGATTGCGAGATTGGAAGGCGATGGAGACCTCGCGGGTCTGCGAGACCCGCGAGGTCTGAGCGACCCGCTGGCGCAAGCCATCAGCGCCGCGCGCGCCGCCGCCGGGCGCGGCGATTTCGCCTCGGCCATTGAGTCGCAGGAGCGGGCGGTGGGGGTGGCGCGGGCGGCCCTCACCCCTGGCCCCTCTCCCAAAGGGAGAGGGGAAGAGGAGGGCCAACTGCCCTCTCCCAGCGGGAGAGGGCGACCCGAAGGGTCGGGTGAGGGAGATAACCAACCCCTCATCACACTCAGCATTCTGCTTTACAACCTCGCCGGATACTACGCCGGAGCGGATTGCCACGACGATGCCGTGCGCGCCCTCGAAGAAGTCGTCGCTATCGACGTGCACACGCGCCACCCCGATCTCGAACAGGATCGCAAAACCCTCGAAGCCGCCCGCCGCCTCGCCGCCATGACTCCCGAACAGCGCGCGCAACTCCGCCAATCGCAAACCACCCAACCACCCAACAACCAAACCACCCAGCCACCCAACAACCCAGCAACCCCCTCCGAGTGACACTTGTCACATCTCCAATTGTGACACTTTACACTATCCGGCAATCCCCGCCCGAAATAGAATACTGGCAATGCTTATGCGCTCATACGCATAAGCATCCAACGCCAAAGGCGCATGACGGAGAGAAGCCATGAACCGCATCCTCGAACAAGAAGTGAACACCCTGCACGCCGAAGTGTGCGCCGGGCTGGCCGACCCCAAACGGATCATGATCCTCTACGTGCTGTCCGAAGGGACGAAGAACGTCACTGAACTCGCTAGCGCCATTGACCTCCCCCAGCCGATGGTATCGCGCCACCTCAAAGTTCTGCGCGAGCGCGGCATGGTCATCGCCACCCGGCAGGGCCCGGCGGTGGAATACCGACTCGGCGACAAGCGGCTCACCGAAGCCCTCGATCTTCTGCGCGCTGTCTTGCGCGATCACCTCGCCCGCCGCAGTGAACTCGTGGAACAACTTGCCTGACCCACACAAGGAGACCTTCATGAAATCTGATCCCAACGCCCCCAAACGACTGGCCCTCATCGCCAGCAAAGGCACGCTCGATTGGGCCTACCCGCCCTTCATCCTCGCCAGCGCCGCCGCAGCCATGGGCTGGGAGGTCGGAGTCTTTTTCACCTTCTACGGACTCACCCTCCTGCTCAACAAAGTGGACGCCGAAGTGACTCCGCTCGGCAACCCGGCCATGCCCATGAAGATGCCCTTCGGCCCGCAGGGCTTCCAAGACATCAATTGGCCGATCCCCACGGCGATGATGGGCGTGCCCGGTTTCAACGCGCTGGCTACCGGCCTCATGAAGCAAACGTTCAAGAACAAAGGCGTCGCCTCCATCGAAGAACTGCGCGACATCTGCGTCGAATCTGGCGCGCGGATGATCGGCTGTCAAATGACGATGGATGTTTTCGGCTTCAAGAAAGAGGACTTCATTCCCAACATCGAAGTGGCCGGGGCGGCGGCCTTCCTCGAATACGCCGCCGATGCGGACGTGTCGTTATTCATATAGTTCGTACACGGATGAACACAGATAAACACGGATAGTCCTATGTCCGATCCGTGTCCAAGTGTGTCAATCAGTGTACAAAACAAGGAGAATAAGAATGTCGAGCACAGTGTTGGATCTCAAAGGATTGATGTGCCCTCTGCCCGTAGTGAAAATCGCCAACGCAATCAAGAAAGTTGAAATCGGCGAACTGATCGAAGCCACCGCTTCCGATCCCGGCGTGCTGGCCGACATCCCGGCGTGGGCGCGCAGCAGCGGCAACGAGCTGGTGACAATGGAAAAGGTCGAAGGCAAAGTGATCCGCTTCGTCGTGAAGCGAATCAGATAACGCGCAGGTGGCAGAGAAAATTATGGCGCTCCTCTCCCTCACTCAACTGCTGGCGCTCCTCGCCCTGCTCTTCGCGGCGGCGGCCTTTGCCCTGCGCTGGCGCTGGGCGGCCCAACGGCCCCTCGCCGACGACCGCGCGCCGATGAAAGGCTCGCCCGCGCGCGGCGTGCTGTACGCCTTCACCTTCGGCATGGCGCCGTGGGCCAAAGAAAGCACGCGGCGGCACATGATCGCCTACCTTCGCGGCGTCGGCTTCCACATCGGAATCTTCGCCGGGTTGGCGGCTCTGCTCACCAGCCCGTGGTGGCCGCTCGTCCCCGACTCCGCGCGCTGGCTGTTCGCCTTCGTCATCGGTTTCGGCGCATGGCTCGGTTTCGTCGGCGAGATCATGCGCCAGGTCGAACACAATCTGCGCGCCCTCAGCACCCCCGATGATCATGCTTCGGTATTGTTGGTGAGCGTCTTTCTGGCAACAGCAAGCATTGCGCTGATCAATGTGGGTTGGCTTCCGGCGATGTATCTGGCCAGCGCATTGATGTTGATCTATGCCCCGCTCGGAAAAATTCGTCACTGCGTATACTTCTTCTTCTCGCGCCGTTTCTTCGGCCTGTTCGTCGGGCGGCGAGCCGTCATTCATTCGGAGGCCACGCGATGAGCGCGCAAGTTGACACCGCCCTGCAAGTTTTGGAGAAGCAGCTCAACCGCCCACTGGTGGTCGCGCTCGAAGCCTGCGCCCGTTGCGGCCTCTGCGCCGAAGCCTGCCACTATTACCTGGCCGAGCCGTCCATCGATCACGTTCCCGCCGCGCGCGGCGAAGCCTTGCGCCGGGCTTATCGCGCCGAGCACGATTTTCTCAGCCGCATCTTTCCGCAGTGGACGGGCGCAGAAAAGTTGAATGAAGAGTCGCTGGCGAAGTTGGCCGAGATGGCCTTCAGCCAATGCACATTATGCCGCCGATGCGCCTTCAATTGCCCGATGGGCGTGGACACGCCATTGATGATGCGCGCCGTGCGCGCGATGGCCACCGCCTCCGAAACCGCGCCCGAACTGCTGGTAATGCTGGCCGACGCCGCCATCGAAAAAGGCAAAGACCCCTCGTTCTTCCGCGACATGTTCGTGGAGCAAATGGCCGATCTCGAAAAAGAACTGCAAACTAAAATGGGCGACCCGGCGGCGCGGATCACGGTGGAGCGCGAGGGCGCAAAGATTTTGTACGTGCCGCTGGCGGGCGAACACACCATCATGCCCCCGGCCATCATCTTCAATGCGGTGAAAGAAGATTGGACTCTGAGCATCTTCGAGGCGGCAAACTATGGCGTGTTTCTCGGCGACGTGGCGCGAGCCAAACAGATCGCCGCGCGCATCATTGATGAGGCCAAACGATTGGGCGTGAAGGAAGTGGTGTTGGCCGAGTGCGGTCACGCCTACGCTTCGTTCCGCTGGGAGGCGCCCAATTGGTTCGGCGAGACCTTCCCTTTCAAAGTGACCAGCCTCATCGAAAAGTTGGACGAATACGTTTCCGAGGGGCGGCTCCACTTGGATCCGTCGGCCAATCCCGAACTGATCACGTATCACGACTCGTGCAACATGGCCCGCACGGGCGGCGTCATCGAAGAGCCGCGCCGGGTGCTGAAAGCCATCGCTCACAACTTTGTGGAGATGACGCCCAACCGGCACGAGGCCTATTGCTGCGGCGGGGGCGGCGGCCTCGTGGCCCTGCCCGAATACACCGAGCGGCGGCTGAAGGCTGGCAAGCCCAAAGCCGATCAGATTCGCAAGACGCGAGCCAACATCGTGGTGGCCGCCTGCGAAAACTGCCGCCTGCAAATCGGCGAGATCAGCGAGCAGTACGGACTCGGAGTGGAGATCACGGCGTTGGCCGATCTGGTGGTGAAAGCGATGCGCCTGCCGGCCACCCGCCCCGAAGTGGAGAAACTGTTTGCCGGAGATCCGGCAACCGTGTCGTCGAATTGAGAGGATCGTTTGAAGATAGAAACGCCCGCGAGTCGCTGCGCGGGCGTTTTTGCTTGACAATGATTTTTTATGAGGCTAAAATCACGACCACTCAACCGGAGTTAATTTTTCAAGCAAAGGAGAGCAAACATGGCTTACGAACTGCCGAAGTTGTCCTATGCCTACGACGCGCTCGAGCCGCACATCGACGCGCGAACGATGGAAATTCACCACACCAAACATCACCAAGCCTATATTACCAACGTGAACAAAGCCCTCGAAGGGCACGATGCTCTGGCCGCCAAAAGCGTCGAAGCATTGATCTCCGATCTCAACAGCGTGCCGGAAAACATTCGCACGGCGGCGCGCAACAACGGCGGCGGCCACGCCAACCACTCGCTCTTTTGGGCGATCATGAAACCGGGCGGCGGCGGCGAGCCGGCCGGCGATCTGGCGGCGGCCATCAACGGGGCCTTTGGCAGTTTTGCGGCGTTCAAAGAAAAATTCGAGGCCGGCGGCGTGGGCCGTTTCGGCAGCGGCTGGGTGTGGCTCTCGATAAGCAACGGCGCTCTCGAAGCGCACTCGACGCCCAATCAAGACAGCCCGTTGATGGAAGGCAAGACCCCGGTGATGGGCTGCGATGTCTGGGAACACGCCTATTACCTCAACTACCAAAACCGCCGCGCCGATTATCTCAAAGCATGGTGGAATGTAGTGGACTGGGATGCTGTGGCCGCGCGATATGCGGCGGCTAAAAAATAATTCTGGCATAGGCCCTCAGGAGAACTCACGATGACTCACATTATTACCGCTCTGTGCTTGCGCGACAGCGCATGCGTGCAAGTTTGCCCGGTGGAATGTATTGTGCCCGGCAAACCGGAGGCCGAATGGCCTCTGTACTATATCGACCCGGACACGTGCATTGACTGCGGCGCGTGCGTGCCCGAGTGTCCCTTCGAGGCCATCTTCCCCGAAGATGAGGTGCCGGGCGATCATTCCGCCAAAGCGGATCAAAAGTTCAGCCGCAACGACGGCAGCGAGGTGTACGACGGCCACGACGATAAGGGCGAAGCGGTGCATCTCGAAAAAGTGCGCACGCTCAACGCCGGGGACGTCGTCGATCTGCGCCCCGACATTCAAGCCAACTACGATTACTTCAAGACCGGCCCCGGCTACAAAGCCATCGGCAAGTAATCGGCCATTGTTGGTTCGGAAACGCGAGGGAGCGCACGGCGCTCCCTCTTTTTTTGCTTCGCCGTCACTCCTGCCAATGCGCCGAGAGAAAAGCGGACATCTGTCAATTGACTGCCACGCTGCAACTCAATAGAGTAACAATGTTTCGGCGCACAGATTCACACGGATGAACACCTAGCAGAGAATCCGTGTCCATCTGTGTTCATCCGTGCATAAAAATGATTCGCCGCCTCTGCTCGAACTCGGGATAAATCACTGGGGTTAGCAAAATGTCTATCATCATTGCGCCGCAAAACCTGCCGCCCACCAAACTCGGCGATGTCATAAAGCATCTTGAGCCGCGCCCGGCATCCGCCGCGCTGGCCGATATTATTCTCGGCGGGCAAGATGGATTGGTGAACACACTGGGGGTGATTTTGGGAGTGGCGGCGGCCTCATCGGATCCGCGCATCATCATCGCCGGGGGGTTGGCCGCCACCTTCGCCGAATCCATTTCAATGGGCGCGGTGGCCTACACCTCCACGTTGGCCGAACACGATCACTATCGCTCGGAGTTGGAGCGCGAGCGGCGCGAGATTCGTGATATGCCGCAAGCCGAAGAGCAGGAAGTGCGCGGCGTGTTTTCGGCGTGGGGGTTCGAGGGCGATTTGCTGGAGCGCTCGGTGGCGCAGGTAATCAAAAGCGAAGAGGCGTGGGTGGATGTGATGATGCGCAACGAGTTGAAACTCGCGCCCATCGAGGACAGCAACGCTCTGCGCGCCGCCATCGTCGTCGGCTTCTCGGCCATCGTCGGCTCATTCATCCCCCTCGTGCCGTTCCTCTTCCTTCAACAGCAGCTCGGCATTGCCACTGTCACGTCGTTGACTGTTTCGGCGTTGGCGCTGTTCGGGGTGGGCGCCTACAAAGCCCGCATCACCGTGGGCCGCCCGATGAAGAGCGGTCTGCAAATGGCCGTCATCGGCATCGTATCGGCGTTGGCCGGGTATGCCATCGGCGCGTTGTTCGGCGCACCGTCGGGAGGGTAGCGTTCGAAGTCTGTCGAGAATCTCTTTATCACGAAGGCCGCCAAGAAACACAAAGTTTTCAAGACGCTCTTCGTGTTCCTTCGTGTGTTTCGTGGACGGACTCTCGTTTCCGCAAGAGTCCTTTATCCTTTCAGCAGTCGCAGTCCGTTCGCCACCACAATCAGCGTGCTTCCTTCGTGCCCCACCACGCCCAGCGGCAGGGGCAGTGAGAAGCCAAACGCGCCCAGCACCAGCACCACGATCACCGAAAGCGAGAAGGCGATGTTCTGCCACACCACTCGCCGCGCGCGCCGACTCAGATTGACGGCATAGGGAATGTTGGCGAGCGAGTCGCCCATGAGCACCACGTCGGCGGTTTCCAGCGCCACATCGGCGCCCGCCGCGCCCATGGCCACCCCTACCATTGCCGTCGCCAGCGCGGGCGCGTCGTTCACCCCGTCGCCCACCATCGCCACCGGGCCGTATTTCGTTTCCAGCCTCTTCAGCAATTCAACTTTCTGCTCCGGCAGCAAGTCGGCGTGAAACTCGTCCACGCCCGTTTGCTCGGCGATGGAATGCGCCACCTTTGCGTTGTCGCCGGTGAGCATCACCACGCGCTCGATGCCCAATCGTTTGAGCTCGGCCACCGTGTGCTTCGCGTCGGCGCGCACCGAGTCAGCGACGGCCACACATCCGAGCCAGCCGCCCTCATCCTCGTGCACGCCTTCGTCGCCATCGCGTTCGATCTCGCGATGCAAAATCAAAACCGTCTTGCCTTCGGATTCCCATTCCTCTTTGACCGCCATCACATCCGGCGGAATCACTTCGCCATGCTCCTCGAACATTCGATAACCGCCGATCCAAACCAAAAAGCCATCGGCTTCGGCGTGCACACCGCGCCCCGGCAGAGCCACAAAGTGAGTCATCTCCGGCAGAATCAAGCCGCGCTCTTTGGCTTCGGCCAGCACCGCTTTGGCAATGGGATGTTCGGATCGGCTCTCCAGCGCGGCGGCTAACGCGATCAAATCGTTCTCGGCGAAATCGGGCGGGCAATTCGCGCGCGACACGTACACGTTGGTGAGGCGGAGTCGCCCCTGGGTGAGCGTCCCCGTTTTGTCGAAGGCCACCACTTTCACATCGGCCATGTTTTCCAAATGCGCGCCGCCTTTGAACAGCACGCCACGCCGCGCGCCGTTGGCAATCGCCGACAGGATCGAGGCCGGGGTGGAGATGACCAGCGCGCACGGCGAGGCGACCACCAACACGATCATCGCCCGATAAAAAGTCGGTTGAAAGGCCTGCCCAAAGACAAGCCACGGAACGAGGATGAGCAGCGCGGCAGTGATCATCACTCCGACGGCGTACCGCGACTCGAACTCGTCGAGAAAGCGTTGGGTGCGCGCGCGCTGATGTTGGGCCGTCTCCACCAAATGAATGATGCGCGCCAGCGTGGTATCGGCGGCCAGTTTTTCCACCGCTACTTCCAGTGAGCCGCCGCCGTTGATCGTCCCGGCGAACACCGCCTCGCCGATTCCTTTTTCGACCGGAACTGACTCGCCGGTGATGGAGGCCTGATCGAGTGTGGAGCGTCCGGCCACGATCCTGCCATCCACTGCCACGCTCTCGCCCGGGCGGATGATCACGTGGTCGCCGACTCGCAAATCGCTGACGGACACTTTGATTTCCCTGCCGTCGCGCACAACAGTCGCTTCGTTGGGGCGCAGTTTGAGCAGAGCCTTGATCGCGTTGCGCGAGCGTTCCATCGCAAAATCTTGCAGGGTGTTCGAGAGCGAAAAGAGAAAGAGCAGAGTCGCGCCCTCGTGCCACTGATCGATGAGCGCCGCGCCCAATGCCGAAACGATCATCAACAAATCGACGTTGAACTTGCCTTCGCGCAAATCGCCGAAGGCTTTTTGCGCGCCGAACCACCCGCCGCACACATACGAAAGAACGTTGAGGATGAGTATGAGGCCGGGATCGGCGCGCAGAGTTTCGGTAGCGAGGCTGGCGGCGATGAACACCGCCGTCAGCGCAGTGAGCGCCACTTCAACTTTGCGCCGATCGATTTGGCTGAACAGTTGCGAGAAATTGAGGGGACGAACTGAAGGTTGTGTGGAATCCATGCCTGCAATTATAGACTGGGGGGCGGAAGCGTGACATGCCGTCGGCCATGCCCTCCGCAGAAATTGGATCAGCAACGCCTCACCCAACCAACGTTTGCCAAACCAGCAACACGTTCAAGGCAATGATCAGCCCGGCGGAGATGAAAGCGAGGGCGGTAGTGAGCCGTTTATTGGCGAACTCGCCCATGAGCGATTTGTTGCGGGTGAAGAGGATGAGCGGGATCATCGCCAGCGGCAATTGAAAACTGAGGCTCACTTGGCTCAGAATGAGAATGCGCAACGGATCGAGTCCGAGTCCGATGACGATGAGCGCCGGGAGGATGGTGACGGCGCGGCGCAGCCACACGTTGACCCGAGCGCGCAAGAATCCATCCATGATCACCTGCCCGGCCATGGTGGCCGTGGTGGACGACGACAGCCCCGAAGCGAGCAGAGCAATAGCGAATGCGCCCGCCGAGAGCGGACCGAGAAGCGGTTGCAGGGTGCGGTGCGCGTCTTCGATGGAGATCACCTGCAAGCCGTTGGTATGAAACACTGCCGCCGACATGATCATGATGGCCGAGTTGACCAGCCACGCGCCGTTGAGGGCGATGATCGAATCCAGTTTGGCGAGGGTGAGCGCGCGCCGGTTGGCGGCGAGGTCGTCGCCCCGCCGCGATTGAATGAGCGCCGAATGCAGATACAAGTTGTGCGGCATCACCGTTGCGCCGATGATGCCCACCGCCACAAGCACACTGCCGCCCGGCAACTGCGGCGCGACGGTGTGAAAGGCCAACTGCCCCCAATCGGGCCGGGCGAGGAAGATTTCGACGAGGTAGGCAACGCCGATGATCGCCACCATGCTGATGATGGTCAGTTCGACGTAGCGGAAGTTGTGCTCTTCGAGCATGAGGATGAGGCCGACAATGACGCCGGTGATCAACGCTCCGACAAACAACGGAATGCCGAAGAGGAGATGAAAGGCTACCGCCCCGCCCAACACTTCGGCGAGATCGGTGGCGATGGCGGCCAGCTCGGCGGTGCCCCACAGGAAGATGGCGACGGGTTTGGAATACTGTTCGCGGCACAGTTCGGGCAGAGTCTTGCCGGTAGCCAATCCGAGTTTGGCCGACAGAGTCTGCATGAGTATCGCCATGAGGTTGCTGGCGAGGATCACCCACAGCAGGGTGTAGCCGAAACGAGATCCGCCTTCGATGTCGGTGGCCCAGTTGCCCGGATCCATGTAACCGACACTGACGAGAAAAGCGGGGCCAAGAAAAGTGACGATGCGTTTGAGGGTGAAGCGCAACCCGTTCTTTTTGACCGAGTCTTGAAAAAGTTTGAGGGCAGGGATGCGCGACAGCGCAGTGGATTGAATCATGGTAGCCTCCCTTTAGAATTTCACAAAGTAGGCAGTGAAGTACATCACCGCAAGGCCGAGCGCCAGCCCGGCCACATTGAGCCAGTTGGCCGCCGACTCGCCGCGCCGCTCCGCATCGCGGAGGAGCAGGCGGCCCACTTCCACGATCACTTGCCAGATCGCGCCCGCGCCCACGCCGAGAAAGATTGTCGCCAACAATGGTGAATAGGCGAAGCCGCCCACCCACGCGCCGACGACGGCGGGGAGGCCGGCCAGCGCGGCGAGGGCGATGAACGATTTGATTGAAGGGCGATCTTTCGTCACTGGTGCGGCGATGCCAATACCTTCGGTGACGTTGTGCAGGGTGAAGCCGATGACGAGGAACGAGCCGAGCGCCGCTTCGCCGAGCGCAAAGGCCGCGCCCACCACCAGCCCTTCACCAAAGTTGTGCAGGCCGATGCTCAGGGCAATCAGCGCGGCGATCCGCATGCGCCCGCCACTGCTGTCGCGCTCGGCTTCGGGCTGTTTGCCGCTCACTGCCGTAATCCCCAACCAAGCGATCAGCGCGGCGAACACGGCCACCGGCAGGCCCTGAAATACTCCGGCCACATCGCCCGCAACTTCAACGGCCTCGAGCGCGGTGTCGATGAGCAAAAAGATGAGCAGGCCGACGGTGAGGGCGAGAACAAAGTTCAAACCTTTGCGCCCCATGCGGCGCATGGCCGGGAACCATAAGAGTCCGAGCCCCACCGGAATAATGCCGATATAGATTCCGAGCAGGCCGTAGGCAAGGAACTGAGTCGCGTCGGGGCGCGGAGTCTCGGCGGCGACGGCGACTTCGCCGATGAACGTCGCGCCGGTTTCGGTGATCACCGTGATAACGTGAGGCTCGCTTTCCACCCAGTTGTAGGGGATGGTGATCGTCGCCCGGCCAAATCGGGGCAGTGCGCCGGAGGGCGAAATGAGGTGCTGCCAAAAGGCATCGTCCACCATCACTTGCGAAACGGCAACGGGCTCGGGGCCGCTGTTGAACACGGTGACGACGAATTGGCCGGGGCGCAGTTCGATTCGTTCGAGCGCCAGCGACTCGATGGGCGGAAGCTCGCCGCTGAAAACGGCCAGCGGATTGGTGTTGAAGAAGACGGCGATGAGCGCGGCCAGCAAAACGAACGGGAGCAGAGCCGACACCCACACGGGCAAACCGAATCGGGATTCAGTTGAAGGCGAGATATTGGATCGCGTGGTGTCCATGATCACTCCGTCGCGTGGAACATCCCCAGCCATCCCAGTTCGGCCAATTCGCTTTGATGGGCATGAAACATGTAGCGGCCCGGATACTCCACTGTGAATTCGAGAATGTGCCGCTCGCCCTGCCCCATCGTTACCATATCAGTGTGCTCATAGTGGTCGAGCCGGGTGCCGGTGCGATAGAGGCGATACATGGCAGAATGAAGATGAAACGAGTTCACCGGATCGAACTCGGTGATGTTGACGAGATAAATACGGATGAGTTCGCCGACTTTGATCGGGATGGGGTGCTTGGCGTAGTGAAAGGCTACCGTGTTCACCGCGTAGATTTCATTTTCGCCGTCGAAATTGGTGTCGAAAGCGTTCATCATCATCACCATTTCGCGCGCGGGGGCGCGGCCGCCCGGCGGGTCGATGATGAACGTGCCGTACAGGCCCTTGTGAATGTGCCGCTTGAGCGGCGGCACGTGGCAGTGATAAAGATGCAGGCCGAACGGCTTGGCCTCGAACTCGTAGGTGAAGCGCTCGCCGCGATTGAGCACCGGCGTAAGCCCGTCCATGCTCGGCGGGTGAATGCCGTGAAAGTGAATGGTGTGCGGATGCGCTCCGGCGTTGAGAAAGTTGAAGCGGAGCCGGTCGCCTTCGGCGCAGCGGAACGTGGGGCCGGGCACGTGCGCGCCGCTCTGTTCCGTCCCATACACCCACGCCGGAAAGTACACGCCCGGCGCAACTTCGATCTCTTTGTCGGCGGCGAAGATGTCCCACTCGCGCAATGTTTGCCCGCCGGGCAGTGTGCTCACCCGGCCGTAATCGAACGCGGCGAGATACTTCAGCGGATCGAACGCGCCGGGACTCGTCAAGTCTACATCACCGACGGTGAGATTGCCGCCGTGCGCCTCGTGATCGATCACACCCGCGTCCGGCGGGGGCGGCGACTCCGTTGCCGAAGCATGTGGCTGCGCGAGCGCGGCGACTCCGGCGGCGCCCAACGTGCCGAGCGCGCCGAGTTTGAGGAACTTGCGCCGAGAGAGCGAGGTGAGTTCAGTCATGATTCTTTCCTATGGTTTCAGTTCGACATATATGCTGTCGGTGACTTGCTTGCCGAGAGCATGCGCGGGCGAATCGGATTGGGGGCCGACTCTGACGTGGAGCGGGCCATTGAATGGGGCTTTGTCGGCGACGACGATCACCGCGTCGGGCACGATGCCGATTCCGGCCAAGTAACGGAGCAACGCTGAGTCGTCGTCGCGCACGCGGGCCACGCGGGCTTGCTGTCCGGCAGTGAGCCCGCTCAATGGTTGGCCGCACGGATCGGCGATGGTGCCTTCTTTGGTGGGAATCGGATCCCCGTGCGGATCGCGCTCCGGGTTGCCGAGAATGGTGGCGATGCGATCCTCGAAGTCTTCCGAGATGACATGCTCAAGTTTTTCGGCTTCGGCGTCCACTTCATCCCACGAGTAACCCAAAGCCTGATGCAAATACAGTTCGAGCAGGCGATGATGGCGGATGACTTCGAGCGCAATTTTGCGCCCGGCGGAGGTGAGGGTGACGCCGCGATGCTTTTCGTAATCCACGAAGCGCGGGCGGTCTTCGGCCAGTTTTTTGATCATGCCGGTGACGGAGGCCGGGGCAACGCCCAATTTTTCGGCCAGCGCATTGGTGGACACTTTGCCAGTGTCCTCCTGCAATTCATAAATGGCCTTGAGGTAGTCTTCGACGGCGTGGGAGATGGCTTCCATTTTTGACTCTCGAAACAAACTTTTAGTCTGGCCTAAATTTATAGCATGGTAAATCAAAATTAGCCGCGTGTCAACGGCCAATTTCCGACTGGATTTGTAGAGTTTTTTGAGGGGCGATCAGCGGGAGGCAATGGCTCGCCGCACAAAACTGCGCGCTGGCTCGAACGACATCATCCCCACCGCCTCTTCGGGCGCAGCCCACACTCTCTCGAACGCGAGTCTATCGTGGTCGGCGTCGTCGTATTCGCCCACCTGTCCGCGCTCATGATTCAGCAGCCGCAACAAATAATAATGCTCAGTGCGAATGTGCCACTCGCCTTTGAAGGGGAACTGGGCTTGCAGTGTGCCGAGATCGGCCAGCACTTCGAGACTCGTATAGCCCGTCTCTTCCATCGTCTCCCGCAGAGCCGCCGCCACCGCTGTCTCGCCCGGCTCGATATGCCCCTTCGGCAGCACAATCTCACCCGTTGCCCGCTTTCGCAGGAGTAATATCCGCTCATCGTCGAACACAATTCCCCCCGCCGACTCGTAACGCACAATTCTCATCAGCGCTCCTTTGGGAACCACAGATTTCACGGATTACACAGGGTCTTCCCTCATCTCTGGAAACCCGATCAGTATCGCTTCACCCTCCGCGCTTTACGCTCCACGCCTCACGCCCAGTATAGCCCAACGGCAGTATAATGAAAGGCGGAACGCATTTCCATTCGGAAAGCAGAAAATCAATGTCGCTCATTCAAGCTGAGCAGCTCACCAAAATATATGGCAACGGCGAAACTGCCATCACCGCGCTCGATCACGTGAACCTCAATGTGAACGCCGGAGAATTCGTGGCCGTGATGGGGCCGAGCGGCTGCGGCAAATCCACGCTGTTGCACATGCTCGGCGGGTTGGATCGCCTCACCGATGGGAGCGTGCGCATCGACGGGCAACCGTTGGCGGCAATGTCCGATAACGCGGTCACACAATTGCGTCGGCGCAAAATCGGATTCGTGTTTCAGTTCTTCAATCTCATCCCCATTCTCTCGTCGGTCGAGAACGCCGCCTTGCCGCTCATGCTCGACGGCGCGGGCGCATCGAAGGCTAAACAAAAGGCGGCCGAGTGGCTCACCAAAGTGGGGTTGGGCGAGCGATTGGCGAGTCGGCCCCATCAACTCTCGGCCGGACAGCAACAGCGCGTGGCGATTGCGCGAGCGCTGATCACCGACCCGGTTCTCGTCCTCGCCGACGAGCCGACCGGCAACCTCGACACCAAATCGTCGGACGAGATCGCCAAACTATTACAGCAGGTTGCCAAAGAATGGGGCCGCGCTGTGGTGATGGTGACCCACGATCCGCACATCGCCGCTCATGCCGAACGGATCGTGATGATGAGAGACGGCAAGATCGTCGAAGACAAGCACAACTCAAAAAGCGAAGGGTGAAATGAACATCCAATTTTTGCTCGCCGCTCGATACTTGTGGGGCCGCAAACTTCGCACCGGCCTCACCACATTAGCCATCGTCATCGGCGTGATGGTCATTTTCGGCACGGGCATCTACCTGCCGACGTTTATGGCCGCCTTCCAAAGAAGCCTCCTTTCCGCGTCGGGGCAGGCCGATGTGATGATCACCCACAAGACGGGCGAAGCGTTTTCGACCAGCGTGATGAATCGCGTCAAAGCCCTCGACGGCATCGGCGTCATTGCCGGCTCGGTCGAACGTCCCATCCTCTTCCCGCCCAACTTCTATGGCCGCGACTCGACCGTGCAAGGTGTGACGATTATCGGCCTCGATCCCGAAACCGCGCCGACTCTGCGCGATTATCCCCTCGCCGAGGGCCGCTTTCTGAAACGCGGCGACAACGACGCCGCCGTGATCACGCAAAGCCTGGCCGACTCTCTCGGATTGAAACTTGGCGATTCATTGAAACTGCCGACGACTGAAGGCGTCGTCAAATTCAAGATCGTCGGCCTGCGCCCCGGCCGGGCGTTGGTAGGCAACGAACAGGTGCTCATCACGCTCTCGCAGGCGCAGAGCCTGCTCGATCTATCGGGGCGCGTCAACGTGATCGAAGCCAACCTCACGGCTACCGACGAAGCGCAACGCGAAGCCATCGTCGATTCCATCAAAGAACTGCTCGGAAAGAATTATCACTTTGGCGGGCTGTCGAGCGGCTCGGAGTTTTTGGGCGCGATGCAAACCGGGCAAGTCATGTTCAACACCATCGGCTTTCTCACGCTGTTAATGGGAGGCTTCATCATCTTCAACACCTTCCGCACCATCGTCGCCGAGCGCCGCCACGACATCGGCATGTTGCGCGCCATCGGCGCGAGTCGCGGGGCCATCATCGCCCTCGTGTTGGCGGAGGGATTGGTGCAGGGCGTCGTCGGCACGATCATTGGGCTGGGGCTGGGTTATCTGCTGGGCTCTGCGGTCACGGCAGGCGCCGGAGAAATGCTGAAAAAAATTATCAGCGGCATGAGCTTCGATACGCTCGTGATTGAGCCGGCGCTCGTTGTTGCTTCGATTGTGTTGGGCATGGGTGTTACCTTGGTTGCCGGGCTGCTGCCGGCGTTCAGCGCTGGCCGCGTCACGCCCATCGAGGCCCTGCGCCCCTCGCTCGGCGAAGTGGTTCAGCGCATTGATCGAGTCGGCGCCATCATCGGGGCGGTGATGGTCGCCGCCGCCATCGTGGGTTTGCTGTCAGGCAATTTCTCGTTGATCGCGTTCGGCGGCTTGCTGTTTCTCATCGGTCTGGTTCTGGTCGCGCCCGCGCTGGTCAAGCCCATTGCCAGCCTCTTCAGCATGTTGATTGCGTTGATGTTTGCGCGGGAGGGCACGAGCGAGCTCGCGCAGGGCAACCTCACCCGCCAGCCGTCGCGCGCGGCCATCACCGCCAGCGCAACGATGATCGGGCTGGCGATTGTCGTCGGCGCAGGCGGCATGATGTTCAGCCTCAATGACAGTCTGTTGGTCATGTTCCAGAAAACGATGGGGAGCGACTATCTTCTGCTTCCGCCTTCCGTCTCGGTGTGGAAGGGCAACGTGGGGGCGAGTCAAAGTTTGGGCAACCGGATTCGGGTGATTGACGGAGTCGGCGCGGTCAGCACCCTGCGCTACGCGCAATCGTATATTCAGTCCGCGTCGATCAAAGGCGCGGGCGAGGCCACCATCTCGGTGCTGGGAATCGATCCTGTGGAATATCTCAAAGTAGCCTCGATGGATTTCCAACAGGGCAACCAGCAGGAGGCCTTCGCCGCGCTGGCGCGCGACGAGCGCAACGTGATCGTGAACGGCATCCTCGCCGCCCAAGCCGGCCTGAAAGTCGGCGACAGCCTCGCGCTGGCGACGCCCGAAGGCCAGCGCGAGTATCGCATTGTCGCGGTGGCCGGAGATGTGTTGAGCGCTAAAATCAACACCGCCTATATTTCGCAGACGCTGATGCGCGAGGATTTTCGCAAGAGCGAAGACATTTTCTTTCAGGTCAATCTTGCGCCCGGAGCCGACCCGGCGGCAGTGGAACAGCGGTTGAACATGATTGTTGCCGATTATCCGCAGTTCCGGCTCGTGTCGGGGCGCGACTACATGGCCGAGTTCGGCAAGCAATTCGATGCGATCTTCGCCGGGACGTATGTGCTGTTGGGCGTGTTGGCCCTGCCATCGCTGATCGCTATTCTCAATACGTTAGCCATCGGCGTGATCGAGCGCACGCGCGAGATCGGAATGCTACGCGCCATTGGCGCAACGCGCGGCCAAGTGTGGAAAACCATTGTGGCCGAAGCGCTTCTGCTCGCCGCCATCGGCACGGCCTTCGGCATCATGGCCGGGCTGTATCTGAGTTATGTGATGGTGGAAGGCATGGCCGCGACCGGCATTTTCAGAATGGAATACTCGTTCCCGTTCGCCGGAGTGTTGGCCGCCACCGCAGTGGGACTGCTCTTCGGCGTGATCGCCGCCCTCTTCCCTGCGCGCCAAGCCTCGCAGATGGAGATCATCAAAGCGCTGCGATACGAATAACTCTCCCAACCGCGTTTTTTCCGCCGAGTCGCAGAGAGCGCAGAGAGAACGCAGAGAAGGTTCTCGAGAAAAACTCGGCGTGCTCCGCGACTCCCCGAAGGGGGTGAAATCTGCTGGTTTGCGCGAGATGAGCGAATAACATTGCGATGATATTTCTCTTCGGCGCCAAGACGGCGCAAAAGCAACTGCCGCCAGAGCGAAAGGTGTGCCCCAACTGCCTCTCGGTCACCGAGCACGCCGTCACCGAACACGACACGCGGCTCACGCTCTATTTCATTCCGCTGATCTCGCTCAAGCGCGAAATCATTTACACCTGCTCTCAGTGCGGCGACTCGCACATCGTCTCCTACGACGAATATCAGGCGGCGCACGCCGAGACTGAAGCGATCGGCCAAAAGGAAGGCGGCAAAGAGTCGGCGGCCAGCGGCAAGCAGCCGAAGTCCGCCCGCGACAAAGCCCGCGCCATCCTCGAAGGCCGCGTGGTCAACGGCGAGATCAAAACCTCCCTGCCCTTCAGCGCCAAATTCTCATCCGATCGCATCCTCAAATGGATGTGGATTGCCTTCGCCGCCATCCTCCTCGCCGCCGCCATCCTGCTCATCCTCCTCTTCTCCGTCCTCTCGCACTAAGGCTGTTAGCCATTAGCAATTAGCGATTAGCCATTAGCAATCAGCATTCGTCCTTCCTCCTTCATCCTTCATCCTTCATCCTTCATCCTTCCTCCTTCCTCCTTCATCCTTCATCCTTTCAATGCCCACCCTCATCCTCACCCACGAGCAGGCCGACTTCGACGCAGTCGCCTCGATGTGGGCCGCGCACCGCCTCTACCCCGCCACCATCCCCGTCCTCCCGCGCCGCATCAATCGCAACGTCCGCGCTTTCCTCACCCTCTTCGGCGAGCACTTCAACTTCACCGAAACCGAAGACCTGCCGCGCCGCGCCGTCGAGCGCGTCATCGTCGTGGACGCGCAATCGGCCTCGTCGGTGAAGGGCATGACGCCCAAAACCGAAATCACCGCGATCGATCATCACGACTCCTCGGCCAACGCCGTCGGCGCAAACATCACCCTGCTCGTCGAGCGATTGGCCGACTCCGGGCAGAACCTCTCGCCTGTTGAAGCCACTCTCTTCCTGCTCGGCCTCCACGAAGACACCGGCTCGCTCACTTATCTTGCCACCACCCCGCGCGACGCTCGCGCCGCCGCCTTTCTTTTGGAGAACGGCGCTTACCTCGACACCGTCCGCGAATTCCTTCAGCACCCTCTCACGCCCGGCCAGCGCACTCTTTTCGATCAACTCATGTCCGCCGCCGAGACGCACACCATCAACGGCCAATCGATCATCCTCGCCGCCATCGACGCCGGAGAGGCCGACGAAGAACTCTCACTGCTCGCCCACAAACTGCGCGACACCTTCGACGTGGCCGCCGTGTTCATGCTCGTGGGATTGCACGGGCACGAGCCGCGCGTGCAGCTCATCGCCCGCTCCACCACCGCCGATGTGGATGTGGGCGCGGCCGCGCTTCGATTCGGCGGCGGCGGACACAACCGCGCCGCCGCCGCGCTCATCCGCAACCGAACCCTCGCCGAAGCCCGCGCCGCGCTCCTCGACTGCCTTGCCGACTGCGTGCGCCCCGCCGTCACCGTCGCCGAGATCATGTCGCGCGGCGCGCAGACGCTCGACCCCGCCGCGCCCATTCGAGAGGCGGCCTCCCGCATGAAACGGCATGGATACGAAGGCTATCCCGTCGTCGCCAATGGGCGAGTCGTCGGCCTGCTCACCCGCCGCGCCGTCGATCGCGCCATCCATCATCACCTCGAAGCGCAGCCGGTGAGTTCGATCATGGAAGCGGGCGAGGTGTCCGTCGCGCCCGTCGATTCGCTCGAACACCTTCAGCGAGTGATGACGACTCACGGTTGGGGGCAAGTGCCGGTCATCGATCCGCAAGGGGGTATCGTCGGCATCGTCACCCGCACCGATCTGCTCAAACGGCTCGCCGCCCCCGCGCGGCCCGGCCTGGTCTCCGTCCAACACAACCTCGCCGATCAACTCGCCGCCGCCCTGCCAGAGAATCAACTCATACTCCTGCGCCAAATCTCCGGCATCGCCGCGCAGATCAACGGCGGCGTGTCGCTGTTCATCGTCGGCGGCTTCGTGCGCGATCTTCTGCTCGGCCTGCCCGCCGCCGATTTCGATCTGGTCGTCGAAGGCGATGCCATCGCCCTCGCCCGACGGGTGGCCGCCGCGCTCGGCGGGCGCGTGGTCACCCACCAACGCTTTGGCACCGCCAAATGGAAACTGCCGCCCAACGCCCCGCTCGCGCACCTCGACTTCGTTTCGGCGCGCACCGAATTCTATGCTCACCCCTCGGCCCTGCCCGAAGTGGAGCACGCCAGCATCAAACTCGATCTGCATCGGCGCGACTTCACCATCAACACCCTCGCCCTCTGCCTCGACCGCAGCCACTTCGGCGACGTGCTCGACTTTTGGGGCGGCGAGCGCGATCTGCGCGACCGGCTCATCCGCGTCCTGCACTCGATCAGTTTCGTCGATGATCCCACGCGCATCCTCCGCGCCGTGCGCTTCGAACAGCGATTCGGCTTTCGCATCGAGCGGCGCACCGCCGAACTGATCGCCCATGCCCTGCCCCTGCTCAATCGCGTCAGCGGCGACCGCGTGCGCCACGAGCTCGATCTCATTCTTCGGGAAGACCAGCCCGAGCGCCACCTCGCCCGCCTCGCCGAACTTGGCATCCTCACCGAAATCCACCCCGATCTCACTGCCAATCACGACGCCGCTCGCGCGCTCTCGGCGATCCGCAGTCAGCAGTCAGCACTCAGCACTCAGCACTCAGCGCTTTGGGCCGCGTGGCTCTCCTCCGTCTCGTCCGCCTCGCTCGATTCGATTCTCGCCCGCCTCGCCCTCTCGGCCAAACTCGGCCGCATCGTTCGGCAGGTGGCGGCGCTTCGCATCGCTATCGTGCAATTCAAACCCGACACGCGCTTCAGCGACATGCACACCGTTCTGCAAACCTTCGACCCCGAACCGTTGAACATTGCCATTGCCCTGTGCGATGACGACGCCCTGCGCGCTCGCCTCTGCCAATACACCGAGCGCCTGCGCGCGCTCAAACCCCTCGCCACCGGCGACGACCTCAAAGCGCTCGGCCTGCCGCCCGGCCCGCGCTACGGCGAAATCCTCGCCCAACTGCAAACCGCATGGCTCGATGGGGACATCGCCGCCGCCGAAGAAGAAAAAGCCCTCCTCCAGAAAATACTGAAAGGATGAAACCCATGCTCGACAAACTGTCCGCCGCCGTCACTCGCTTTGCCGCCGGCCGCAACACGTTGATACTCCTCGCCGTCTATTTGCTCATCAACATCGTCGTCCTCCCCGCCGCCGAGGCGCGCATCAAAGCCGCCTCCGGCGGAGTCGGCCCCATCGATCTGCAATTCGGTTACACCCCCGACAAAGTGTTCGGCATGGTCGAGTCCTACGGCGACGCCCGATCCTTTTATGCCCTCTTCGAGTTCACCGGCGACTTGGCCTATCCCATCGTTTACACCCTCACCTTTTCCTTCATCATCACTATCCTCTTCCGCACCGCCTTCGATCACAACAGCCCTCTGCAAAAACTGCATCTCCTCCCCTTCGCCGCCTTCGCCTTCGATATGCTGGAGAACGTCTGCATCGTGACCCTGCTGCTCACCTATCCACAGCAGATCACCGCAGTGGCCGTCGTCGGCAACCTCTTCACCCTCGTCAAATGGGCCGCCGCCTTCGGCTCCCTCGCCCTCATCCTCATCGGCCTCGTTGGCGTTGGGGTGAGGAAACTCAAGAAGGCGTGAATGGAAGTACAGTGAAATCTCCAAACGCGGTCATGCGGCTCAATTGTTGACAGGGCTTGCACATCTCGCGTGGGTCGGAACCACAGATCTCACGGAGTCGTATTCATCAGTGAAATCCGTGGTTGCTTTTCCCCCACTGCGTGACCCCCTCGCTGAATCAATCCGCGTCCCCCGATGACCCGCGTCCTTCACGTCACCCCGAACGCGCCGGAGCCCGACCGCATCGAGATCGCCGCCCGTGCCATCCGCGAAGGCCGCCTCGTCGCCTTCCCCACCGAAACGGTGTACGGTCTCGGCGCGAACGCCCTCGACCCCGCCGCCGTCGCCCGCATCTTCGAAGCCAAAGGCCGCCCGCCCACCGATCCGCTCATCGCCCACATCGCCTCACCCGATCAACTGCGCGGCCTCGCCCTCGACATTCCTCAACTCGCCATTGATTTGGGAGAAAGGCTTTGGCCCGGCCCGCTCACGTTGGTTCTCAAAAGAAACCCTCGCCTGCCCGCTAACCTCTCTGCCGGGCGGGACACCGTTGCCGTGCGCCAGCCCGCTCACCCGGTGGCCGCCGCCTTGATTCGATCTGCCGGCACACCCATCGCCGCGCCCTCGGCCAACCTTTTCTCGCGCCCCAGCCCCACCACCGCCGAGCATGTCCTGCGCGATCTCGATGGCCGGATCGATCTCATCCTCGACGGCGGCCCGACTCCGGTGGGGGTGGAATCGACGGTGCTCGATCTCACCGTCAGCCCCCCGGCCGTGTTGCGCCCCGGCGGAGTCCCGGCAGAGATTCTGCGCGAGATGATTCCAACGCTCGATGTGAGTCCCCGCGTGGCCGGCCCCGCCGAGTCCGCCTCATCGCCCGGAACATTCCTCAAGCACTATTCCCCGCAGTCGCCGTTGCTGCTCTTCACCGGCCCGCGCGATTCGATGCTGGCCGAGATGCGCCGAACCGCACAGCAACTGCTGGCCGAAAACAAAAGAGTGGCGATGCTCCTCGCCACTCCCGAAATTTCTCTGTTCGCCGATCTCCCCGTCATCACTTTCGATCTCGGCGACGACTTGGATTCTGTTGCCCGCCGACTCTTCACCGGCCTGCGCCAACTCGACTCATCCGGCGCAGACCTCATTCTCGCCCACGACTTTCCCCGCGAAGGACTGGGGCTTGCCATTTGGGATCGACTCTTCCGCGCCGCCGAAGGGAGGGTGGTAATTGGTAATTGGTAATTGGTAATTGGTGGTTGGTGGTTGGTGATCAGCGTTCAGCACTCCGCATTCCGTATTCAGCATTCCGCATTCCGCATTCACCTTCATCCCTTCATCCTTCACTTCACCACCCTCAATCTCTCTCCCGCGAAAAGCAAGTCTCCCACCACCGTCGGCGGCGTCTGCGCCCGCCCCCCGCACGCCGCCCCAACGACGGCCAACAGCCCCATCATCAGCAATCGTTTCACGAATCCCATCTCGCCGCTCTCCTTCTGACTTCTCTTTTGTTCATTGTCTCATTGTTCATTGTTCATTACAATAGCGGCAACTGCAAAGCGCAAACGAAAGAGGTGCAGAAACATGTTCGGCTTTGATCGCATCACATTTGACCTCCGCATCATGGGAGGGCAGGCTTGCATTCGCGGCATGCGCATTCCGGTGTCGCTGATAGTCAACCTCGTGGCGCACGGCAAGCAGGTTGCCGAAGTGCTTGAAGAATACCCCGACCTCGAGACCGAAGATGTTCGGCAAGCATTGGAATACGCCGCGTGGCTCACGCGCGATCAGGTTTATGCGCGCCGGCCGGAGAGCGTCCCATGAGATTTCTTGCGAACATGGGCATATCCTCGCGCACTGTCGAATGGCTGCGTGAGCAAGGACACAACGCTGTTCACCTGCGCGAACAAGACTTGCAACGCGCGCCCGATGATGAAATTTTGGCAAAGGCGCGCGCCGAAGGCCGCGTTCTGCTGACGATGGATTTGGACTTTGGGCATCTGCTCGCTGTCAGCAACGAGAAACTGCCAAGCGTCGTCATCTTTCGCTTGAGCGACGAGCGATCCGAAATCGTCAACGAGCGGCTGGCAGATGTATTGGCCCAGTGCGCGCAGGACATTAGAGGAAGGCGCAGTCATCTCCGTGGATGATGAATCGATCCGCGTGAGGCGACTCCCGATACGACCATGACCAACGAAACCTCCTTCACTTTCGGCGGCGAGATCGTGTGGCGGCCCTCGCCCGAAACCATCGCCCGATCCAATTTGCAGAAGTTCATGAGCAAGCACGGCCTCGCCTCGTTCGACGAATTGATGTCCCGCTCCACAACGGAAACGGCGTGGTTCACCGAGTCGGTGCTGAAGTTTCTCGACATCCGCTTTCAGAAGCCGTACACCGCCATCGTCGATCTGTCGCGCGGCATTCAGTGGCCGCGGTGGTGCGTGGGCGGAATGCTGAACATTGCCCACAACTGCGTGGACAAATACTATGGCACGGAGGCGGGCAAGCGCACTGCGGCGCTCTACGAAAGCGAAGACGGCAAAACCCGGTCGCTCACTTACAACCAGCTGTATATCGAAGTCAATCACTGCGCCAACATGCTACGCGTGCGCGGACTCAAAAAGGGCGACGCCATCGGCCTCTTCATGCCCATGAACCCGGAGATCGTCGTCGCGCTGTTGGCTATCGCCAAAATCGGCGGCATCGTTCTGCCGCTGTTCTCCGGCTACGGCGCCTCGGCCATCGCCTCGCGGCTCAACGACGCCGGGGCCAAAGCCCTCTTCACCGCCGACGGCGTCCGGCGGCGCGGCAACCTCGTGGCCCTCAAACCCATCGCCGATGAGGCCGCCGCGCAAACGCCTACCCTGCAAGAAATGTTCGTGGTGAAGCAGACCGGCAACCCGGTGGCAATGCGCGCCGGGCGCGATCACTGGTGGCACGAAGAGATGCCGCACCAATCGCAGTTCGCCGCGCTCGAACCCACCTCTGCCGAAGACCCGCTGATGATCATTTACACCAGCGGCACCACCGGCAAACCCAAAGGCGCGGTGCACACCCACTGCGGCTTCCCGGTGAAGAGCGCGCAGGATATGGCTTTCGGCGTCGACGTGCAGAGGGACGATGTTTTATATTGGATGACCGACATGGGTTGGATGATGGGTCCGTGGCAAGTCTTCGGCGTGACTCTGCTCGGCGCGACGATGTTCCTCTACGACGGCGCGCCCGACTGGCCCGGCCCCGACCGCCTGTGGCAAATGGTGAGCCGCCACCGTGTCACGGCGCTCGGCGTTTCCCCCACCCTCATCCGCGCCCTCATCAAATTTGGCGACGAGCCGGTGAAGAAGCACGACCTCTCCTCGCTTCGTTGCTTCGCCTCCACCGGCGAACCGTGGAACCCCGACCCATGGCTGTGGTTGTTCAACACCGTCGGCGGCGGGCGACTGCCCATCATCAATTATTCCGGCGGCACCGAGATCAGCGGCGGCATCGTGATGGGCAATCCGCTCATGCCCCTCAAACCGTGCGCCTTTTCCGCGCCCTGCCCCGGCCTCGCCGCCGACGTGTTCGACGAAGAGGGCCAGCCCGTCCGCAACCGGGTGGGCGAGTTGGTCATTCGCAATGCATGGATCGGAATGACGCGGGGATTCTGGAAGGACCCGAAACGGTACGAGGAAACGTACTGGTCGCGCTGGAAAGATGTGTGGGTGCACGGCGATTGGGCGGCCATTGACGACGACGGCCAGTGGTACATTTTGGGCCGCTCCGACGACACGATCAAAATCGCCGGGAAGCGGCTGGGCCCGGCGGAAGTGGAATCGATTCTCGTCAGCCATCCCGCCGTGTCGGAGGCCGCCGCCATCGCCGTGCCCGACGCGGTGAAGGGCAGTGAAGTGGTGTGCTTCTGCGTCCTCAAGCCCGATCACTCTCCGAGCGACGAGTTGCGCGACGCGCTAAAGGAAAGAGTGGCCGCCGAGTTGGGCAAGCCGCTGAAGCCGCGCGATATTAAATTCGTGCGCGATCTGCCGAAGACGCGCAACGCCAAAGTGATGCGCCGGGTGATCCGCGCCGCCTATTTGGGGCAGGAGGCGGGGGACACAAGCTCGTTGGAGAACCCGATGGCGGTGGAGGAAATCAGGTTGTTGGGTGGTTAGGTTGTTCGGTGGTTTGGTGGTTAGAGCCTATTTCCAAAACGATCTTAACCGTCATGCCGAGCAGACCTTGCTTCTCGAACTGCAATGAGAGCATCGGTCATTACTTCAGGTTCTCTGACGGAAGGATATGTGGAACGGATCGATTGAAGCGCTTCGGAAAACCTTTGGGTTATTGCCGCCCGATCTATTTCAGCATCCAGCAACCGCCAGAGCGTCATCTTTTCGCCAACCGGCAAGCAGCGCAACGCATTGATTAGTTGTTCGAGAGACAAATCAACGGTTATCATTTTACGGCACCCTTCAATCTATAAAGCGATTCTGCCCCCGAATTATACGCCCTTCCTCACAAATCGCTTCGGGGAATGTCAGTTCAGGGGCCAGCTCAAATCATTCCAAGAATTCACCGTAGAGTCACCAAGAACACAGAGAACATCTCCAAAAAAACTCTGCGCGCTCTGCGTCTCTGCGGTGAAACTACCCTCCTCTCCCTTCCTTGACTTCCCCTCCTCCACCGCCTACAATCCAGCCATCGAACCACCCAACCACCGGAGACCCCATGACCGACTACCTCTTTCGCGGCGCCCTCCGCGACCTCGACCCGCAACTCGCCGAACTGGCCGACATCGAAGCCGAACGCCAATACCGCAAACTGATTCTGATCGCTTCCGAAAGCACTGCTCCGCGCGCCACCCTCGAAGCCCTCGGCTCCAACTTCCATAACATTTATGCCGAAGGCTATCCCGACGACGACACGCGCTGGATGGCCGATGAAGAGATTCTCGATTACGAGAACCGGCTCGGCCATTACCGCCGCTACGCCGACCCGCGCTACTACAAAGGCGTCGAATACGCCGACATCGTCGAGGCCCTCGCCCGCCGCCGTTGCGCCGAAGCCTTCGCCGCCAACGGCGTGAGCGCCGATCAAATCTGGGTCAACGTGCAGGGCCTCTCCGGCGGCCCGGCCAACAACGCCATCTATCACGCCCTCGTCAATCCGGGCGACACGGTGATGGGCATGAACCTCCTCTTCGGCGGCCACCTCTCGCACGGCTCGCCCGTCAACCGAAGCGGCAAGTATTACAACATCGTGCCGTACACCATCAATCCTCAGACCGAAAAAATCGATATGGATGAAGTGGAGCGGCTGGCGAAAGAACACAAGCCCAAAATGATCATCGTCGGCTACTCGTCGTATCCGTGGGCGGGCGACTTCAAACGCTTCCGCGAAATTGCCGACTCGGTGGGCGCGTACCTCGTCGCCGATATGGCTCACGTCGCCGGGCTGATCGCCGCCGGTGTGTATCCCTCGCCGATGGGCCACGCCCACGTCATCTCGTTCACCACCCACAAGACCCTCAACGGCCCGCGCGGCGCGTGCATCCTCACCACCGATCCGGTCATCGCCAAGAAAATCGATCGCGCCGTCTTCCCCGGCGAACAGGGCGGCCCGCACGTCAACGTCTTTCTCGGCCTGGCCCTCACTTTCAAACTCGCCCAAACCGCCGAATACAAAAAACTGCAAGCCCAAACGGTGAAGAGCTCCATCCGCTTCGCCGGGCGCATGAAAGAACACGGCTTCAAGATTCCGTTCGGCGGAACCGAGTCGCACCTCTTCAACCTCGACTGCAAATCGGTGCGCGGCCCCGACGGCGCTCCGCTCATGGGCGACTTCGCCGCGCGCATCCTCGACATCGCCGGAGTCGTCGTCAATCGCAACACCATCCCCGGCGACCGCTCCGCGCTCAACCCCTCCGGCCTCCGTTTGGGAACGCCGTGGATCACCCAGCGCGGCTTCCGCGAAAAGCACATCGACAAACTCGCCGCCCTCATCGCTCAAGTGCTCAAAGCCTGCACGCCGTACACGCAGACCGGGCGCAAAGGCACGCTCTATCGCGCCAAAGTGGACTTCGAGGCGCTCAACGACGCGAAGATCAAAATCCGCGACCTCTCGCAATCGGTCGGCATCGACTTCGAGCCAACGACGCACGGCTACCCGCACTTCTATTACCTCGACGACCCCGCGCCCAAACGAAAGAGCGCGGCCATCGAGATCGAAGGCGAACGCGCCGATGACTTTTTGTATTGGGCTTTGAGCAGTGACGTGTACTCGCTGAAAAGCGGAAAGACGCAACTCACCGAGATCCGGGCCGGGAAACGACTCGCCAAAGGCGGCCTCACTCGCGTGGGACGCCGCCATTATCGACTCGGTGTCCCCGCCGATCTCTCCGTGCGCGTCGCCACGTGGCTGCGCGATCTCTCCGACGGATACATCGCCTTCGACGACGATCCCTATCGCAAACTCCCCGGCCCCATCGTCGTCCGTGACCCACTCCCCTCTCCCAGCGGGAGAGGGGCCGGGGGTGAGGGTGACTCAGTGGACACCTCGAAGCCATACTTCATCGGCCATTTGCCATTCGCCACGCGAAGCGGCCATTCGCCATTGCCCAAGTTCGAATGGCGCGAACCCGCCGACGCCCCGCTCAAAAAGACTCGCCTCAACGAAACTCACCGGGCGCTCGGCGGGCGCATGGTGCCCTTCGCCGGATGGGAGATGCCCGTGCAATACACCGGCGTGCTCGAAGAGCATCAGGCCACACGCAACGCCGCCGGACTCTTCGACGTGAGTCACATGGGCGTGTGGGACGCCAAAGGCCCCGGCGCGCGCGCCTTCCTCGACGCGGTGACGACCAACGAAGTGTCGGCGCTCAAGCCCGGCCAGAGCATGTATTCGCAATTCCTCGCGCCCGATGCCCACGTGCTCGACGACTGCTACTTCTATTGCCTCGCCGATGATCATTTCCTCGTCGTCGTCAACGCCAGCAACGACGACAAAGATTGGGCGTGGGTCAATGCCGTTCAACGCGGCGAAGTGATGATCGATTCGGATCACCCGTGGGCAGCCGCCCCCGCGCGCAAGGCCGTGGCCCTGCGCAACCTTCGCGCCGAGTCGTCGGGCGCCGATCAGCGCGTGGACATCGCCCTGCAAGGCCCCAAGTCGCGCGACATCCTCTTGGCTCTCGGCAGCAACGCTAATAACCAATTACTAGTTACCAACCTCCAACACACCGAACTCTGCCGCGCCACCGTCGGCGGATTCGATCTCATCGTCGCCCGCACCGGCTACACCGGCGAGCAAATGGCCTTCGAGTTGTTCGTGCATCCCGATAATGCTGTGGGCCTGTGGAATGCATTGCTCGACGCGGGCAAACCGTTCGGCCTCAAACCTGTTGGCCTCGCCGCCCGCGATTCGCTCCGCACCGAAGCCGGGCTTCCGTTGTACGGCGACGAAATGGCCGGGCATCTCAACCTCGGCGTGGGCGATGCCGGGTTCGGATCGTATGTGAAGATGCACAAGCCGTGGTTCATCGGGCGCAAAGCCTTCATCGAGCAAGAGCGGAATCGCAAGAGCGAAGTCGTGCGCTTCCGCTTCACAGCGAAGGCCGGGCGCATGGCCCACAACGGCGACGCGGTGTTCGACAGCGAGGGCAACGCCATCGGCGAAGTGACGTGCTGTTCGATTGACACCGAAGGCTTCCGATGCGGCCAAGCGTATATTGGATTGAAATACGGCAAAGAGGGGACGCCGATCCTGATTCGAAACGGCGGCGAGTCGCGCCCGCCCGAAGCGGCGACGGTGTTGAGTCGATTTCCGAAGAAGAAGTGATCCGCATCACTCAGATCGGCCCCGGACACATCGAACCCGCATTCGCCCTCCTCTGCCGCTTCTTCGCCGAGGAGGGCTTTTCTACCCCGCCCGACCGAATCCGATCCTCACTGCAAACTTTCCTTACCGAGCCGGGCATTGCTGTGTTTCTCGCGTGGCGGGAGGCAACCGCAGTGGGCATGGCCACCATGGCTTCGCGGCCCAGCATCGAGCATGGGCTGTATGCAGAGATTGAGGATTTGTATGTTCTGCCTTCGGCGCGGGGCGCGGGCGTTGGCGCCGCCCTGATCGAGGCCGCAGTGCAGTGGTGCGAAGAGCGCGGTTGCTCTTCGGTGGAAGTGTGCATCACTTCTGAAGGCGAGGCCGCGCACGGGCTGACTCGATTCTATGAAAAGTTTGGCTTCGCCGATGAGGGGCGGCGATTGATTGCGAAAAATTGTAAAGGCGATTCTCGAATCACCCCTACTTCGGCAACTCTTGCGTGCTGAACACGGGCGGAGCATCGAGGGTATAAACGTGTCGTTCCGCCGCAATCGCATCGCGCACATGCTTCGGCGATTGCATCAACCCTAGCAGAGTGATGCCGTCGAACATTTTGAATTTGCCGTTTGTCTTTTCGGCCAGCAGTTTGTTCACCGCCTCGGGGTCGGGGCGGGTATTGATGGGCATGTCGCTGGCGAGAATGAAGCCCCACGGATGCCCCAAACACGGGACGTGAACGTGGTACGAGTGCGCGTTGGCGAACACGGCTTTGAGCGTGGACACCAGCCGCACGTGCATGCCCATCGAGGGCGGCGAGACCGGCCCCGCTTGCAGAAGAAAATATCCGCCGGGGCGCAGAGCCTTGCGCGCTTTCTCGAAGTATTCTTTGGTAAATAATTTGTACGCCGGGCCGTGCTCAATGGGGTCGGTCAAATCAGAAATGATCACATCCCACTCGCCCACCGTCTCATCCAAATAGTCCACGGCGTCTTTGATCACCAGCTTCACCTTTGGATCGTCGAATGCGCCTTGATGCATTTCGGGCAGATGTTCTCTGCAGGCGGCCACCACTTCGGCGTCCAAATCCACCATCACCACTTTTTCAACCGTCCGCCATTTGAGCGCCTCACGGATGGTTGCGCCTTCGCCGCCGCCCAGCACCAGCGCCGCGCGCGGCCCGCCGTGATTGACGAAGGCCGGCTGAACCAGCGTCTCGTGATAAATGAAATCGTCGCCGGTGGACGACTGCCATATGCCGTCGATGATCAGCCCTTTGCCGTACGTGCCGCAGTCCACGATCCACATTTCTTGATACGGCGTGCGCTTGTGGACGATGACTTTATGGACAGCGTGGTAAAGAATGTCGGACGGGGTGAGGTAATCGGCAATCCAATAGATGGGGGGCGAAACGTGTTCTTGTGTCATTAAACGACCTCATGCTGAATAAAATGCGGCTCTTCGGTAGTGAATCGCCCGCCGCGCCGCAACACCGAAAACGAAAAGCGCCCGGCGGCGAATCGTCCGGCGAGGAAATGGCAGGCCGCTTCGGGGGTGGTGCGCTGGCCGCAGGTGAAGATGTCCACAGCGGCGTAGCCGCGTTCGGGCCAAGTGTGAACGGAAAGATGCGACTCGGCTAGCAAAGCAATCGCCGTGATTCCCTGCGGCTCGAAGCGGTGCGCGCGCAGACTCAGGAGAGTCGAGTTGGCTTGGCGCGAGGCTTCCTCCACCGCCGCCTCGACAAACTCTGAGTCATTAAGCAAAGCAGGCGGGCACTGATACAACTCCAGAATACAGTGCACGCCCACCGGCGCTTCCAACGTCGCGCCATCGCCGTCAACGGTCATAGTCATGTTCATCTCATAGAACCTCCCTCGGATCCTGCGTCAAAATTAAAGGCCAGACCAGCGCCGTGTGCTCTGATCTGACCTCAAATTGCACTTTGAGTAACGGTAACGGACAGCCTTTTGCGCTGTTGCGCCTCCGCCAGTGATAGTTGAAACTACTGCCGGCCACATTGTACCAAAATTGCGGCGCACTGCAATATGCAATTTCCGAGGGCGCAAGGCCGACGCGGTTTCGGAAACCGCGTCGGCCTATTCATAGTGTAGACTCGGAGGCGATCCTTTTTTCGGAACGAGCCGATTATGACTTACCTTTACCTCATCCGCCACGCGCGCTCGACGTGGAACGCCGATGGCCGAATGCAAGGCTGGGCCGATGCGCCGCTGGACGAACTTGGGCGGCGGCAAGCCGCGGCGCTGGCCGAACGATTGAAGGCCGAAGACATTCGCGCCCTGTACAGCAGCCCGCTGGCCCGCGCGCGCCAAACTGCCGAAGCCATCGCCGCGCGGCTCAACCTGCCCGTTCAGCTCGATGACCGATGGAAAGAGCGCAATCTCGGCGAATGGACGGGGCTGACGGGAAGCGAGGCCGAAGAAAAGTTCCCCGAACACTGGAACGATCGGGATTGGCGAATCGCCGGGCCGCCCGGTGGAGAGAGGCAGGCTGAGTTGGCGGCTCGCGCCGCCGAGGCGGTGTCCCACATCCTCTCGGCCCATCCCAATAATCGCGTGGCGGTCGTCACGCACGGCGGCACGTTGAGCGCGGCCCTGTCTCACCTGCTCGGCCTCCCACCGGAAAATCCCGTTCACTTTCCGGCGGGCAACACTGCCGTTGCCCGTGTGCGCGTGCGCGACGGGCACGTGCACATTCTGAGTCTTGGCGACGAACTTCACTTGCAGGCCATGAGAAATGTGTGAGAGCCTTTGTCGGTCACCCTAAAATCGAGTACACTTTCTCAACAGTGGACTCGCGGATTGGAGAATGAACATGAGCAGCACAGGCACCCCTCGCACCAACTGGCTCGGCCACGCTCCCAAAGATGAGGGGCCCACTGGCCCGACAGCCTCCCGGCGCAAGAACGACATCGCCTCGCGCCGCAACCGCTGGCACAACCGCCTGTGGCGATTCGTCAAGGCCGTGTGGCTGTGGGTGCTGATCATCGTCATTGCCACATGGTCCTACTTCGACGCCGACGTGCTCAACATGGTGTTGATCGCGTTGGAGTTCGCCGGGCGAATCTTGTTCGCCCTCTTCTTCGCCATCATCCAATTCGTCGCCATCTTCTGGTTCATGTCCCGCTCGAAGACCGAGATCATTCTGCCCGGCGATCCCAAATCGCTGACGCTGGCCGATTACAAAGGCCAGAAGCAGTTGGTGAAACTGGTGAAGGAATGGATCTCGCTCCTCTCCGACCGAAGCCAGTTTCAGAAGATGGGCGGCAACTTCATCAACGGCCTCCTGCTCTACGGGCCGCCCGGCACCGGCAAGACGATGCTGGCCAAGTGCATGGCCGGCGAGGCGGGCATCGCCTTCATGTCGATGGAAGGCTCCGGCTTCCGCGCCATGTTCTGGGGCGTGGACGTGCTGAAGATGATCCAGTTTTGCGGCAAGGCCAAGAAGCTGGCCCGCGAGTATGGCGCGTGCATTGCCTACATCGACGAGATTGACGCGGTAGGCGCGAGCCGCGGCGGGGTGATGGGCGGCATGATGGCCGGGTTCGGCGGCGGCAGTGGCTCGCTCACCCGTTTGCTGTATGAAATGGACGGCATCGGCGAGCAAAGCCGGTGGGAGAAATGGGAAGGCCGCCTTTACAAGCTGCTCGGAAAGAAGCCGCCGGTGCGCAACTGGCATGTGCTGTACATGGGATCGACCAATCGCCCCGACGTGCTCGACCCGGCGCTCACCCGCCCCGGCCGGTTCGACCGCTCCATCGAAGTCAACGTGCCCGACAAAACGGGCCGCCGCGAGATCGTGCAATACTATTTGAGCAAGATCGCCCACGACGAAACGGTGGATGTGGAAGCCATCGTGTCCGACACCAATGGCGCCACCCCGGCGCGGATCATGTCGGCCATCACCAAAGACGCGGTGCGCATTGCCCTCTTCAGCGGCAAGAGTCAGATCGGCCAGCGCGATATTGATCTCGCCTTTCAAGAGCAATACTTCGGCATCGAGAATCCCATCGAAGAGATGGAAGAGGATCAGAAGCGCGTGCTGGCCTATCACGAAGCCGGGCACGCCGTCGTTCAGCATTACGTGATGCCCGACCAGCGCATCGTGCGCGTTTCGATCATCCGGCGCGGCGGCGCGTACGGTTACGTGCTGCCGGTGGATGTGAAAGAGTGGCACATCATCCCGCTCCGCCGCTACATCGCCGACATCATGGTGTCGTTCGCCGGGCGCGCCTCCGAAAAGGTATTCTTCGGCGAATACTTCAACAGCGTGGGCGGCGACTTTGCCAACATCCGCCGCAACTTGCAACTGCTCATCAACACCGGCATGTTCGGCCCGCCGCCGCTCACCAGCGGCATGTCTATGCTGGCTGGCGGCGAGAGCCACAATTCGGGCAACAACCCGCAAGCGGTGGAATACTGGAAGAGACTCGAAGCCCAAACCGAGCAGATACTTCGAGATCACGCTACCGAAGTGCATGCGGTGGCTAATGCGCTCTTGGAGCGAAACGATCTGAGCGGCAAAGAAGCGGTGGAGATTATGGAGAACGCTCGCGCCGAAGCCATTGCGCGCGGCCAGCACGTGCCCGATGCCCTGCCGGAAATGGTGATGCAGTTGCTGCCCGAACATCAACAGAAGCCCACCGACGTGCAACAGCTGGAGCCAGCGCCTTCGACAGATTGAAGCTAGACTCACATTGAGTTAGAACCAAAGAGCCGCTTGCGTGAAAACGCAGGCGGCTCTTTTCAGTTGAGCGGGTTGACCCCCACCCCAGCCCTCCCCCGTCGGAAAAAACACCGACGGGGGAGGGAGCGATTCATTTGCCCGACCAAAAGGCCACCGTGCCCGGTTGTAAGAAACGCGGCTGAGTGACTCCCGAAGCCGGGACGATGAACACGCCCGGCGTGCCGTCGGGCGCATAGGCCGACACCACAAGATTCTGGCTGTCGGGCGACCAAATGGTTGTGGATCGCGAATACTGATCGAAGTACGGGATCGTCCGCAAGTAATCTTGGGTGGGCACGAAGGAGGCGATCAATTTGCTCACGCCCGAGTCCGCATCGGTCACATACATCTTGAAGAACAGCGCAGTGTCTTCGGCGGCAGTGTCACTGCCCGGTTCCGGAGTCGCCGTCACCTGCACCGGAACAAAGTAGGCGACCTGTTTGCTGTCGGGCGCCCAGAAGAAGGCAACCACCCCCTCTTGATCCGCCGCAACGGTTTTCGGCTCATCGCCCAACGCAACAAAAATCAACTTGCCCAGTGTCAATTGACTCGATCCGTCGCTTTCGATGTAAGCCACGCGCTTGCCATCGGGCGACCACGCGAAGGCGACCGAGTTGTTGAGCGTTGCTACTGCGCTCTGCACACTGCCCAGCCGGTCAGTCAACACCAGCGTATTCTTTCCGCCATCATCTTCCACCGCCAGCAACAATTGCGAGCCATCGGGCGAGAGCGCCGGCGATTGAAAGAGCGAAGGCTTGAGCGCCAGCGTGTCCTCGACGACGCCGTCGCCCAGCGTGAGCAGGGCCAGCCGCGCTTCGCCGTTCTGACTCTGCGCGCCGCCGGTGTGCACCACCACGCCACTGCTATCGGGCAACCAATCCCAATAATACGGGTTGCCCACGTCGAGCACCTGCGCTTCACCGCCCGCCGCTGGAACCATGTTGAGCACCAGCCCGCTGCCGCCCACAATGGTGGCGATGAACGACACCTTCGTTGAGTCGGGCGACCATGAAAGATAGATGGGCATGTGCCGGTCACTGCTGAAAGTCTCGATCAGAGTCTTGCCTTCGGTGTCGGTGGTGTACAGAGCCGCTTTCATATCAGCCTGACTCGTTCCGGCGATGCCGTAAAACGCTAACGACTGGCCGTCGGGCGACCACGTCGGAAATTCGTAGTAGTGAAAATCGTTCTGTTCCAGTTTGGCGTCGTCGGTGAGCTGAGTCGGATTCTGCCCGCCCTGATCCACCGTATACACATTGCCATCGATTCCAACGTAAGCGATCAATCCCACTTTGCGCTCGAAGGCGGCGAGGAGCGGACTCTGCGGGACGCTGAATCCGGGCACGTCACTCTCTCGCGGCTTGCACCCAGCAACTGCGATGGACGCCGCCAATGCCAACGCGGCTAACAACTTGACTCTGGACATACAACCGCCTTTCATACGTTGCGAGGATTCTATCACGCAGGCATCACAGCGCACATTCGGCCCGGCGGCAGGGCTACAAAAACCGGGCGCCTCATCCATCGAAGCGCCCGGCATCAAGACTCAAACTCGCAGCACTATTTCACTCCGCCCACTCCGGCAGTGGCCGGCAACACAGCACCAACTCCTTCGCCGCGCGCACTTCGTCGAGGCGGGCCACGGGCGTCACGTGCGGCGCAGTCTTGAGCACTTGCGGGCTTTCGTGCGCCTCTTTGGCAATCGTCAACATTACTTCGGCAAACTGATCGAGCGTCTCTTTGCTCTCGGTCTCCGTTGGCTCGATCATCAACGCTTCTTTGACGATGAGCGGGAAGTAGTTCGTCGGCGGGTGGATGCCGTAATCCATCAACCGTTTGCTGATGTCCAGCGCGTGCACATCGGGGGCGTCGGCCCAATGGCCCTCGAGCACAAACTCATGCTTGCACACGCGATCATAGGGCAAATAGTATGCGCCCTTGAGTTTCGCCAAAAGATAGTTGGCGTTGAGCACGGCTACTTCGGAATTTTCGCGCAGGCCCTCCGCGCCGTGAACGCGCATGTACGTGTACGCGCGAACGTGCATGCCGAACTGCCCGTGAAAGGCTTTCATCCGCCCGATGGTTTTCTTCGGGGTGATGAAGCCGTACAGCGGCGGCTCATCGTCATCGCCGTCTTCGACAATGGCAACGAGCGGCGCGGGCAAAAAGTCGGCGAGCCGTTCGCTCACCCCCACCGGCCCACTGCCCGGGCCGCCGCCGCCGTGGGGCGTGGAAAAGGTCTTGTGCAGGTTGTAATGCAGAACATCGAAGCCGAGATCGCCGGGGCGGGCGATGCCCACCATCGCATTCATGTTTGCGCCGTCGCCGTAGATGAGGCCGCCGCAACCGTGAACGAGTTTCACCACGTCTTCGATGTGCTCTTCGAAGAGGCCGAGCGTGTTGGGGTTGGTGATCATCAGCCCCACGACATCGGGGCCGCAGGCTTGGCGCAGGGCTTCGAGATCAATGTTGCCCCGCGAGTCGGAGGGCAGTTCCACCACTTCGAGTCCGCTCATGGTGGTGGAGGCCGGGTTGGTGCCGTGCGCCGAGTTGGGGATGAGAATCTTTTTTCGGGCGGCGTCCCCCCGATCCAAATGATAAGCGCGCATCATCAGGATGCCGGTGAATTCGCCGTGCGCTCCGGCCGCCGGCTGCAGAGTCACCGCCGCGAACCCGCCGATCTCTTTCAGCCATTCCTGCAGTTGATACATGAGGGCGAGGTTGCCCTGCGCGGTGAGCGGGTCCTGCATCGGATGCGAGAAGGCAAAGCCCGGCAGGCGCGCGGTTTCTTCGTTGATGCGCGGGTTGTATTTCATGGTGCACGAGCCGAGCGGGTAGAAGCCTTTGTCAATCGAATGGTTGAGCGCCGAGAGATGGGTGAAGTGGCGCACCACGTCGAGTTGCGATACTTCGGGCAGGTCGAGCGTTTGCGGATCGCGCACGAGTCCATTGGGCAGATCGGCGAAGGAGGCGAGCGGCACATCGGGCTGGGGCATGGTGATGCCCGCGCGGCCCGGAGAGGAGTAGTCGTAGATGAGGGGTTCAGTCATGGCGTATCAAATGACGAGTGTCGAATGACGAATGACGAAGCCGTTTCGTCATTCGTCGTTTACCATTCGTCACTGCTTTGCAATCTCTTCGAGCGCGTTCGCCAAGTCGTCGATGTCGTCGGGCATGTTCATCTCGGTGACAGCGAGGAGCATGTGCTGATCGAGGTGGGCGTAATCCTGTCCAAGATCGTAGCCGCCGATGATGCCGTATTCGTCGAGCAACTCGGCGTTGATGTCGGCGACGGGGCGCGGACAGCGCACGACAAACTCGTGGAAGAATGGCCGGTCGCGCAACACGGTGTAGCCCGACAGTTCGCCGATGCGGTCGGCGGCGTAGTGAGCGCGGTGGTAACACACTTCGGCCACTTGCCGCAGGCCGTTCCTGCCCAATGTGGAAAGATACACGGTGGCGGCAATCGCCATCAGCCCTTGATTGGTGCAAATGTTGGAGGTGGCTTTCTCGCGGCGGATGTGTTGTTCGCGCGTGGCGAGGGTGAGTACGTAACCTTTTTTGCCGGAGGCGTCCACCGTCTCGCCCACGAGCCGCCCGGCCATTTTGCGAACGTACTCTTTCTTCGTGGCGAAGAAGCCGAGATACGGCCCGCCGAACGAGATGGGGATGCCAAGCGGCTGGCCCTCGCCCACCACCATATCGGCGCCCAATGCGCCGGGCGGGGTGAGCAGGCCGAGCGCCACTGGGTTGGCGACGACGCACAGCAGTGCGCCCACGCCGTGCGCGGCATCGGCAATGGGCTTGAGATCTTCGACGCCGCCGAGGAAGTCGGGATACGGCGCGACGACCATCGCCGTGTCGGTGTCCATCAACGGAACGAGATCGCTCAGGGTGAGATCGAGTTGATCGTCGCCGACGATGTTCAGCCCCATGCCCTGCGTGTACGTTCGCAGGACGGCGCGGTAGTGCGGGTGAACGAGAGGCGAGAGAATGATCTTCTTTCGCTTGAGCCGGAAGTGGTTGATGGCCATCACTGCCGCTTCGGCCAGCGACGTGGCGCCGTCGTAATGGCTGGCGTTGGAGGCCTCCATCCCGGTGAGGGCGCAGATCATCGACTGATATTCGTAGATGGCTTGCAGTGTGCCCTGCGACACTTCGGGTTGATACGGCGTGTACGCGGTGAAGAACTCGCCGCGCATGATCATTTGATTGACGATGGAGGGGACAAAGTGATTGTAAGCGCCCGCGCCGAGAAAGCACGAGAACTCGCCGGTGTGCGCGTTGGAGCCGGCCAACTCTTGCAGCTCGCGCATCGTCTCCGGTTCTGAAAGAGGCCCGGGCAGATCGAGGTCGGGGAAGCGGACGCTGGCCGGAACATCGGCGAAGAACTCGTCGGTGCTTTTGACTCCGATGGCGGCCAGCATGGCCTTGCGGTCGGCGTCTGTGTGAGGAATGTAGCTCATGACAGTAGCCAGTAATTAGTAGTCGGTAATTAGTAATCGGTGATCAGTGTTGGCTTCCACTGAATACTAATTACTACTTACTGATTACTATCTCAGTGCGCTCGCTCATCGCAATACTTTTGATACGCGGCGGCATCCATCAGCCCGGCTAGTTCGGCGGAGTCGGCGATTCCGAATTTGATCATCCACGCGTTGCCGTAAGGGTCCTGGTTCACGAGTTCCGGCGAGTCGGACAGCGCGGCGTTGGTTTCGATGATCTCGCCGCTGAGGGGCATGTTCATTTCGCTGGCGGCCTTCACCGACTCGACCGAGCCGAACGACTCACCCTGTTTGAGCGACGTGCCCGCCGACTGCAGTTCGACGAACACGATATCCGAAAGTTGAGTTTGGGCGTAATCGCTGATACCGGCGGTGGCGGTGTCGCCGTCCACCCGCACCCACTCATCGCTTTTGGTGTATTTCAGATCGGCTGGGATATTCATGATTTATCTCCTGAGTTAGAGTTTCACCACAAAGGCACGAAGGCGCACAAAGGATTCGGGGTGATTCTTCGTGTCTTTGTGTCTTGGTGGTGAGCACGAATCAAAAAGGGACACAAACGAAAAATAGTCTGCGTCCCTCTGTCGTAGGCCTGAGAGATTCGCCCCGTTGGCACAGGGGTTGCCCCATCGGCGCTTCGCCGATCGTTCGGCGACGACTTTCCAGAGGATGCGGCAGCAGGGTCCTTTTTACCTGAGAGTTTCAACCGGCGCGACGCCCGCGCCAGCCTTGCCCCTTCGGTGTCCCATCGTTCAGGGAGCTCTCCCCTGTCGCCGTTAAGTTGCGAGTGAGATTGTATTACCGTGAGAGGGATGAGTCAAGGAACGGACATATACAAAATGCTTTTCGGCCCACGCGGGCGTGAGAATCGTCACCCGTTGTGAAGCCGCCTCTGGCACACAGCCATTTGACATGTGGCGAATGACCCTCGCTTCAGCCCGGCGATCACCGTGTCGAAATAGTCTCGCGAAAAGTTGAAGGCCACATCGGGCAAGAGGCGATGCTCGACGATCTCCAGCCCGCGAGTTTCGAGGTAACGAGCAAACTCGCTCCGGTTCCACTCACGAACGTGTTCGGCTTTGGGGCAATGCAGGGCGTCCGGGCCGCGCAGAACATCGCGCTCCGGAGTCGAGATCACGAAATACGCTCCGCCGCTCGCCACTTGAAAGAGATAGCGAAGGAGCGCATCGGTCGGCCATGTGCTCGATCACGTCGGCGCAGATGATCAAATCGAATTCGCCGCGCAGACTCTCGGAGGGCGCTTCGAGATTCTCGGCGTGAAATTCGCCGCGCGGGTAGCGCTCGCGGCACAAGTCAATTGCGCTCTGCTGATCGACGCCGGCCACACGGCGGCACACGGGCGCGAGCAAGCGCATCAATTTGATCGCCGGGCCGCACCCAACGTCAATCGCCGATTGCAGATTCTTCTCGCGGGCCAAAGCCGCCGCCCGCTCGTACACTTGATGCTGAAAAAACGCCGACGTGTAAATGCGCCGCGCCGTCCAATACTGGCGGCCATCGGCGTCCAGCGTGAGGTTGCCGCGCGAATTGGATTGATAGCCCGGTTTGATGCAGTAGTTGTCTGCGGCGCTCATACATAAAACCTGGGCACGCGGGCCATGATGCCGCTGGTCACATCGTAGTTGATCGTTCCCCACCACGCGGCGGCGTCCTCCGCCGTGATGCGCGCCCCGCCCTGCTTTCCGATCAGCGCCACCTCATCGCCCACTCTCACGTTGCCCGCCTCGCTCACGTTCGCCATTATTTGATCCATGCACACGCGGCCCACCACCGGCACACGCCGCCCGCCGACGATCACCTGCGCCACGTTTTTCGGAAAGCGGCGGAAGCCGTCGGCGTAACCGACCGGAATGACGGCGATGCGCTCACTGCCTTTGGTCACGTATTCGCGCCCGTAACTCACGGGTGTGCCCGGCGGCAAAGTTTTCACCTGCGCCACAACCGACTTCCATTCGAGCGCGGGCACGAAATCGGAAGGCGCGGGCACGTCGGGCGAGGGATGAAGCCCATACATGGCGATGCCGACGCGCACGAGATCGAATCTCGCTTCGGGCAGGGCGAGCGCCGCCGCCGAGTTGGCGGCGTGAACGATCTTCGGATCGCGGTCTTCGGCCCCCAGCGCCTCCACCACATGAAGGAAGCGGCGCAGCTGTTCGAGCGCGAAAGTTTGATCGGACTCGTCCGCGGCGGCAAAGTGAGTGAACAGCCCTTCCGCCACCGCACCCGGAATCACGTCAATCTTTTTCACCAGTGGCGCCGCCTCGGAATGCGCCGCGCCCAGCCGCCCCATTCCCGTATCCACTTTCACGTGCAACCGCGCGCGGCGATTGATGGCTCGCGCCGTGTCGGCGTACGCATTGGCAATGTTGAGATCATAAACAGTCAATGAGAGATCGTTTTCGATAGCCTCTCGCGCCGAGTCGGGCGGCGTGTATCCGAGCACGAGAATGTTGGCCTTCAGCCCGGCCTGCCTCAGCGCCATGCCCTCGGCGGCGAAAGCCACGCCCAACCATTCGGCTCCGGCCTCCACCGCCGACCGCGAGACCTCGACCGCGCCGTGCCCGTAGGCGTTCGCCTTCACCACCGCCATCACCCCCGTCTGCGCGATCTGTTTCATCCGCCGCAAGTTGTGTTGAATGGCAGAAAGATGAATGACAGCAAAGGTGGGGCGAGGAGGGATGAAAGGCATAGCACGATTATAAATCTCAAATCTCAAACTCCAAACCTCAAAACGGCAACGTTTTGGAGTTTGGAGTTTGGAGTTTGGAGTTTGGAGTTTGGAGTTTGGAGTTTGGAGTTTGGAGTTTGGAGTTTGGAGTTTGGAGTTTGGAGTTTGGAGTTTGGAGTTTGGAGTTTGGAGTTTGGAGTTTGGAGTTTCGACTATAATCCCCCCGCGCATGACTCCTCAAGTCGCCCTCGTCCTCGCCATTGTCGCCATCGCCACACTGCTGCTCATCACCGAACGACTGCGCTCGGATGTGGTGGCCTTGCTCACGCTGGTGGCGCTCGCGCTCACCGGGCTGGTCTCGCCGCAAGAAGCATTCGCCGGGTTCAGCCGCTCGGCGTTCATCACCATCCTCTCCATCTTCATCATCACCGAAGCGCTGGAGCGAACCGGCGTCACGCGGGTGATCGGAGATCGGTTGTTGAGGCTGGCCGGTGGGAGCGAGAAGCGGCTCCTGCCGGTGGTGATGCTGGCCGGGGCAGCGCTGTCGCTGTTCATGAACAACATCGCCGCGGGCGCGGTCTTGCTTCCAGCCATCATCGGCATCACTCGCAAGACGAACATCAAGCCGTCGAAACTGCTCATGCCTCTGGCGTTTGCCACGATGCTCGGCGGCATGGCCACCCTGCTCACCACGTCCAACATTCTTGTGAGCAATGCGCTGCGCGATGCCAGCCTCGAGCCATTCTCGCTGTTCGACTTTGCGCCGGTCGGCATCCCCATCGTCGTCGTCGGCATCCTGTACATGACTCTCGCAGGACAGCGACTCTTGCCCGAACACGATCCCGGCGGCGGCGCGCGCCCCACCGCCACGCCCGGACAGCTGGCCGAATTGTACGGGCTGAAGCAAGGGCTGTGCCAAATGTATGTGCAGAGCGGGTCGAGCATGGCCGGGCTCTCGCTGGCGCGTGGAGGGTGGAGTGACAAACTGGGGCTGATGGTGATCGGCGTCTCGCGCGGCGGACGCGTCACACTTTCGCCGAGCCGCGACTTCGAGATCATCGAGGGCGATGTGGTGCTGGCCGGAGGGCAAACGGACGACGTCGAACTGTCGTATTACGGCTTGGTGCGCACCGATGATCCATCGTGGACGGGCGAGCTGTCTTCCGATGAGATCGATCTCGTCGAGGTGATCCTCGCGCCCCGCTCCGACTTCGCCGACAAAACGTTGAAGGAGTTGAACTTCCGCGACAAGTTCGGCCTCACGGTGCTTTCGATCTGGCGCAGGGACGTCGCCATCCGCGACGCGCTCGGCGACATCCCTTTGCAGCTGGGCGACGCGCTGTTGGCGCAAGGGCCGCACGAGAAGATCGCCATCCTCCGCCGCGAGCCAAACGTGATCGTGCTCGACGAAGGCGAAGAGACGCCGACACTGCAACCGCGCAAAGGCCCGATGGCGGCGGTGATCGTGGTGGTCGCGCTGGCGCTCGCCACACTGGAGATCGTGCCCATCGCCGAGGCATTTTTCACCGCCGCGCTGGCGCTGGTGCTCACCGGATGTCTCACGATGGACGAGGCCTACAAATCCATCGAATGGCGCGGCCTGTTTCTCATCTCCGGTTTCATTCCGTTGGGCATCGCCCTCGACAGCACGGGCGCGGCGGCATTGTTGGGGCAAGGTTTGGTGGCAACGTTGGGGCGGTTCGGGCCGGTGGTGTTGGCCGGGGGGCTGTTCGTAGCCACGGCCATTGCTCTGCAAGTCGTTGGCAATGTGGGGTCGGCGGTCATCTTCGCGCCCATTGCCATCAGCGCCGCCCAGCACATCGGCAGTGACCCGCGCGCCTTCGCTATGGCCGTTGCGCTCGGCACGTCCATGGCCTTTCTCATCCCCACCGCCCACCCGGTGAACGTGCTGATGATGGGCCCCGGCGGATACAGCGTGAAAGATTTCGTGAGGGTTGGGTGGGGAATGACGCTGGCGTTGTTGGTTGTCGTCATCATCGCCCTGCCGATAGCGTGGGGAGTGTGATAGCATATTATCATCGTTCGTTTGCTGATCGCACAAACAAGCATGATATCCAAAGACCACCTCCGAAACCTAAAAGAGAATAACCTGCCTGAGCTATACCGCTTGATAAGCGCATCCAAAGACAGTCGGGAAATCTTGTTCATCTTGGAAAATCTAGGGTATTTGCCAGAGGATTTTAATGGCGATGTGCTTGTTCCATTGGTTGCCCACCCCTTCCATAAGGTGCGCCTATGGGCTGTCAAGAATCTTGGCAAAGTTGCCGATCAGAAATGGTTGGCTTTGCTTCTCGCCACTGCTAAGAACGATAACGATTCTATGGTTAGGCGCGAATCTGTATCATCTATTGGCAGAATGAGAACCCCGCAAGCGATACCCTTGCTCATCGAACTGTTGAACGACAAAGATCCGAAAGTCGTTTTGCAGGCAATCAGAGGGCTAATAGTGTTCAAAGACAGGCTGAACGTCAGAGACGCTCTCACACAACTGTCATCGCATCCCAACGAAATGATTCAGAGCGTGATCCGTCGCGAATTCTCAAAAAACGGCGAGTATGCCCAGCCCGAGCAGCCTCACCCAGTGTCACCAGATTTCATGCGTGATGTTGTGGTACACGGCGATGTCCGGGATATTCTCAAATACGCGGCGGATGAGTCGGTTCATCTGACATTTACTTCCCCGCCCTACTACAACGCCCGTGATTATTCTATTTACGCCAGTTACAATGATTATCTTGATTTCCTTACCGATGTCTTCAAATCGGTGCACCGCGTGACAAAGGAAGGGCGGTTTCTTATAGTAAACACATCTCCTGTGATTATTCCCCGGGTTAGCCGAATGCATTCGAGCAAAAGGTACCCCATTCCATTCGATCTTCACTGCCGTCTAGTCCAGAACGGATGGGAGTTCGTAGATGATATTGTCTGGCTCAAGCCTGAAAGCAGCGCCAAAAATCGTAACGCTGGTTTTCTGCAACATCGTAAGCCGTTGGCCTACAAACCCAATGCAGTCACTGAGTATCTAATGGTATACAGAAAGCAGACAGACAAACTGCTGGACTGGAACATGCGGCAGTATGATTGGGACACTATAGAGGCAAGTCGTATCAAGGGCGATTACGAAACATCTAATGTTTGGAAAATCGATCCTACTTTCGATAGAGTGCACACCGCCGTTTTTCCAATCGAATTATGCGACAGGGTCATCAGATTCTTCTCCTACAAAGGTGACCTTGTCTTTGATCCATTTGCGGGGAGTGGAACTCTCGGAAGAGCAGCCAAGGGTTTGGGACGATTTTTCTTTCTCGCCGAGCAAGAAGAGGCCTATATAGAGAGAATGAAACACGACCTCGCAATTGAACAAAATCTGTTCGACCGACGAGAAACCCGTTTCCTTACTGCGGAAGATTTTCACGCCTTGAGAAAGGACTACGACCATCGTGTTGACATTAACCGCCAACGTGATCCGAAGAATAGTGGGCCGATTATTACGCAGCGAAGACTATCGCACTGAGGTCATAGCCTTAATCAACGCAGAATTTCTAGAGTATGCTATTGAATTCTTCGGGCGCGTCGTTGACGCTAAACTCAAAAACCAATCTGTAACGGCGGACTGGTATAAGGCGGAGTTTTTGGATGCCCGGCTTCGCTCCGATGATCTCATTATTCACTCTGGCCTAAACAAAAAGACCATCTACGACATATATCACTCCACACGGCGAGAGATCGTGCTGGAAGTGACACAAGAGCATTACACACAGCTGTATGAAGCGATAAGCAGTTTGGTAGACCAGGACAACGAAATAGACGTCACTTTAACCATCAAGTTTCGGGGCGTAAGTGTTGACCTTACCATTGGTGAGAGTCTCATCGTCATTAATACTCTTGCAGTCAAGCGAGCAGAGCTGCGCGGCGGGGCATGGAGCACAACTGGCAAACGGGTAGAAAAGATACTGATGCTCACCCTTTGTAAACTGTACCGGATACCGCGAGGAAATTACAATCTTACAGGTCTGACCAAATCTAAGCGGGAAGTTGATTTCTTTTTGGTAAGCAACGACGGCAAGAAAAGCAATTGCGAAGTCAAACTAATGGGCAAGGGCAATCCTGAAAGCGCAGATGCGACCATCGCAAGAGCCAGTGAAATCTTTGTTGCGGACAAATTGTCCGACCTGAACAAGAAGCAGTTGTCGGAACTGGGTATCAACTGGGTCGAACTTCGCGCTCGGAACGGTTACAAGAAGTTTGGCGAGATATTGCGAGCGCTGGACATTCCTCACATCGAATATACAGGTGACATTGATGGTGAGATAGATCGGGTGTTGGATGAGGCTTTTCAAGAATACGATGCTGTCGCTAACCAAGGAAAACCTCGTCGCAAATCGCCTCCGCACAGGTGAACGCCTCTCATCTCAGAGGCTAACGCGCGCTGGAACAACGCCCAGACTCAATGTTCACCTTTGGCATCACTGCTCAAGCCCCCGCCACCCGCGCCCGCGCCGGAATCTTCCATACTCCGCACGGCGACCTGCTCACGCCCGCCTTCGCGCCCGTTGGCACGCAGGGCGCGGTGAAGGCGCTCACGCCCGCGCAATTGCGCGATCTCGGCGCGTCGCTGGTGCTGGCCAACACCTATCACCTCTACCTCCGCCCCGGCGATGCGTTGGTGAAAGAACTCGGCGGCCTGCATGAATTCATGCAATGGCCCGGCCCCCTCCTCACCGATAGCGGCGGCTTCCAAGTTTTCTCGCTTTCCGACACGCGCAAAATCGACGACGACGGCGTGACGTTCAAGAGTCACATCGACGGATCGATCCACCGCTTCACGCCGGAGCGAAGCATCGAGATTCAAAACAACCTCGGCGCCGACATCATCATGGCCTTCGACGAATGCCCGCCGCCTCTGGAGCGCGGCTACGTCGAACTCGCCGTCAAGCGCACACACGCGTGGGCCGAGCGATGCCGCAACTTCCACTCGCGAACCGACCAAGCACTGTTCGGCATCGTGCAGGGCGGCATCTTTCCCGATCTGCGCCAGCAGTCGGCGCGGTTCCTCACCGCGCTCGACTTCCCCGGCTACGCCATCGGCGGCTTGGCAGTGGGCGAAACCAAAGAGCAGATGCACGCCATGCTCGACTGCACCGTGCCTGCCCTTCCCGAAAACAAGCCGCGCTATTTGATGGGCGTGGGCATGCCCGAAGATTTGGTGAACGGCGTGGCGCGCGGCATCGACATCTTCGACTGTGTTCTGCCCACGCGGCTGGCGCGCAATGCCGCGGCGCTCACCCGCATCGGGCGGCTGAACATGAAGAACGCCCAATATGCCCGCGACCCCGGCCCGGTGGAAGAAGGCTGTGCATGCTATTGCTGTGCCAACTTCACCCGCGCCTACATCCGCCACCTCATCGTCGCCGAAGAGATTCTGGCCGCCGTCCTTCTCACCATGCACAACGTACACCTCCTGCTCACCCTCATGCGCGAAATGCGCACCGCCATCATTGACGGCGCCTTCCACAATTACGCGCAATCCTTCCTCCAGAACTACAGAGCAATCAGCAGTCAGTAGTCAGTAGTCAGAATCCAGCAACAGACCTTACATCCTTCATCCTTCATCCTTCCCTCATGACCTTCCTCCAAGCCCTTCTTCTCGGCATCACTCAAGGCCTCACCGAGTTTCTGCCCATCTCTTCCACCGCCCATCTCATCCTCATCCCGTGGCTGCTCGAATGGGCGCTCGACCCCAATGCCATCTTCGTGTTCGACGTTCTCGTGCAGCTGGGCACGCTGGCCGCCGTCATCCTCTACTTCGCCAAAGACCTGTGGCGCGTCGCCCTCGCCATGCTCGACGGCCTTCGCGCGCGAGCGCCATTCGAGTCAGGCGACGCGCGGCTGGGCTGGCTGGTGATCGTCGCCACCGTGCCAGCCGCCATCGTCGGCTTGCTTCTCAAAACATACTTCGAGGCCCTGCATCAACAGCCCGCCCTCGTCGCCACCATCCTGCTCGGCGCGGCAGTGCTGTTCGTCGTCGAGCATTTCAGCAAACACCGCCGCCCGCTCCACTCGCTCACCTGGCGCGATGCGATCATCATCGGTTGCTCGCAAGCCCTCGCCCTTCTGCCCGGCGTGTCACGCTCCGCCGCCACCATCTCCGGCGGCCTCCTGCTCGGCCTCGAACGCCCCGCCGCCGCCCGCTTCAGCTTCCTCATGTCCATCCCCATCATGCTCGCCGCCGGAGCCGTCGCCGTCAAAGACCTCTTCGAGATTCCAAACTTCGCCGCCTACCTTCCCCCATTCGCGCTGGCCTTCGTCGCCGCCGCCGTCGTCGGCCTCCTCTCCATTCACTGGCTGTTGAGTTACCTCGCCAAACGCTCAATGGACATCTTCGCGTGGTATCGCCTCGCCTTCGGATTGCTGTGCATCGCCGTTGCTCTATTGCGCGGCTGATCATTCTGATCGCAGGCGCGATCAGCGGATGCGAGTCGTCGATCCCTTCGACTCCGACGGTGACGCCGCCGGTGCGCGTGGTCACCACGCTCTCGGCCCAGCCGTTCGTGCGCGCGGCCACCGACCGATCGGTGACCGGGCCGACTTCGTTCGTGATCACGGTGGCGGCCTCCCAACCCGATCTGCTGGACTCGGTCTCCCACGAGTCAGTGGTCGGCGTCACCCTCTATATCCCCAACGGAACATCCCTTTGGGCCACGCCATTGGCTGACGAGTCGATTGCGGTCATCGTCCATCCGGCCAACGCAATCGGCGATTTGACTCTGGCGCAAGTGCGAGATGCGTTTGCCGGGCGCGCACCGGAGTGGGCGGCGGCCACTCGCGAAGAGGGCGACGATTCGCGGATGGCGTTCGAGGCGCTGGCGCTGAACGGGCTGAAGCCCGCGGCCACGACGATCCTCGCGCCTTCGCCCGAAACGATGCTCAAGTTCGTGAGCGGCACGCCGAACGGAATCGGGTTCGCGCCACTGCGGTGGGTCAACGAGACGGTGAAGGTTGTGGCGATTGAGGGCAAGCGCCCCGGCGAGGAGGGCTACGCATTGAACACGCTGATTGTGGCGGTGGCGAAAGAGGAGCCTACCGGCGCGGCGCGCGAGTGGTTGGCAAAATTGCAGAGCGCACAACCGTAGGGGCGGATCGCGATCCGCCCCTACCGGGCGGGCATTCGTTTACGGCCTCGTGGTGTCTGTGGGTTCTCGGCATCCAACACCCAACGCAATGGATTCTGAAATATGTATTGGCGGGTTGCATCCAATTCGCGTTCGTTGCGGATGATGCGTTCGTAATAATTGCGCTGCCACACGGGCGCGGCGGGCGTGTTGCGCATTTGGTTGATTCGCTTGGCCGACACTGTTTTGAACGCGGCCACCAATCGGCCCAATGGTTTGCGTTTGGCCGCCGTGTCCGCCGGGGCGGTTCGCGAACCGCCCCTACCCAAACCGCCCCTGTCATGGTTGTCCGTAATAACGATAATGCCATGCAAATGATTGGGCATCACAACCCATTCGTCCAGTTCCACATACGCATATTGTTCGGCCAACCATTCCCATGCTTCGGCAACCACCCGACCATGCTCATTCAACCTCATCTCACCTTCGGCAACATCACCGAATAAACACTCGCGCCCTTGGGCCACCAACGTGACAAAATATGCTCCAGCCTGTGTGTAATCGTATCCCTTCAGCCGGATCGAACGGCGGTGATGGCGCTGTGGATCGAAGCTCATATCATGCAAATACCAAGTGTCTCCAAGACACTTGGTGTCTACGGGGTGATCCCAAAATGGCGTTGCTGGGCATAATGCTTATGTGGACAAACTTTTCTCAAGTAGATACTCGTTGACTTTCTCCTCATCGCTTGATGAAAGATATGCTCTTTTCAAATCATCGCCAAACCCATCACCTATCGCTACCTGTATTGGAGCAGAAAATCTGAGTTCTTTGCAGATAATGTTTTCTACTTGAAGAATAAATTTCAGCGCAATATCAAACTGATCCCCCGTTCTTGTGTATAACTCGGAAGCCATAATCTTGTATTCGTATTTTGCCACTCTCTCACCAAAGACGTAGTTTGCATATTCTCGCAATTCCTGTAATTCTCGCAGCAACTCCAAATAACTTCTATCCAACAATTTTGAGTTGACTAAGCGTTGTTCCAACAAGGTTTGAAGGTGTCTATGCCGTAACCGTCGCAATTCTTGAGTTTTCGTCAAGTAATCCATTGAAAGCACTGCGACTCCCATATGGAACAGAGCATAGTAAAACCCTATTGGAGAAAAAAGCACGTTGCCTGTTTTCTTGCTGACGCTATAAGCAGTTTCTCTGAAGCATACGGCTGTAAGTATATGCTTGGCGCTTTTATTTGTCCGCCCCCACCATTCATCCTCGACTCCCACAGTAAGGGCGCTTCTAAGGTCGGTAAAGTAAGTTGGCGACATTGGATAGTCCACTTTGGCGAAAGAAGCCGCCTAACTCAGAAACGGGTTGAACCGCCGTTCCTCGCCAACCGTCGTTTGCGGGCCGTGGCCGGAAAGCACGACGGTGGGATCGGGCAGGGTGAGGAACTGTGTGCGGATGCTGTGGATGAGCGTGTCGAAATCGCCGCCGGGAAAATCGGTGCGGCCAATAGAGCCTTGAAAGAGAACGTCGCCGCCGAAGATCACTCCGGCGGCTTTTTCGTAGAAGGCAACGTGCCCCACCGTGTGGCCGGGAACGAAGAAAACTTCAAACTTCAAATTTCCAACTTCCAACTTTGTTCTGCCCGTCGCATGATCGTCGAGCAAAATGGTGGGTTCGGGGCCGGGTTGCATGGGCACGCCCCACTGCTTCGCGCCGCCGAGGTTGCGGTAGAGAGGCAGTTCGAGCGAGTGCAGGGCCACAGGCAGATCGAGGGCGCGCACCAGATCGGCCACACCGCCCCAATGATCGAAGTGCGCGTGCGTGAGCCAGATCGCTTTCAGTGTTGCCCCCATCTGCTTCGCCGTCGCCATCACCACCGGCGCATCGCCGCCGGGATCGATCACGACGGCCTCCCCTGAGTCCGAGTCGGCGGCGATATAGCCGTTGGCGCCAATGGGCCCCAGCGAAAGCGCGGCAAGTTTGAGAGTCATCGAGTCAGCCAATCCACAACCTGATCGTTGGCAATCGGCGCGGTGAAGAAGTTGTTGTGATGGAGTTGATCACCCTTCTCGTAAACTTTACGATGATCGCCCGACACAGGGAAGCCCGGCGACGACGGCGCGGCCTCGTAACTGCCGCGCGTGGGCACCACACCGTCGTTATCTTGCCCGAATACGCTGTCGATGAATTTATCCTGCGCCCATTTGCCGAACCGCTGAAGCACGCCCTGCGCGGTGGGCGTGAAGTTGGCCGCCATCGCAAAATACTCGGTGGCGCTCGGCGGGCTGGAGTTCAACCGCCGCAAATAATCGGATGAGGGATTGAAGGCGCTGAGGCCCGGCAAACCTTTGAGCGCGCCGTGCGCCAGCAGTTTCACCAGCATGAGGATGCCTTCGATGGTGAGGGTGTAGGCGTTGTCGGGCAAGTTGGTGAGCAGGTTGGTGTATCGGTCGATCAGATTCACGGCGTTCTCTTCGTCCACCAAAATCGTTCCCTGATTGGGCGAGGCCACCATCAATGATTTGTGAATCTTCACCGCGCGCCCGCCGGTGTTCACATCCATTTGCCGTTCGGTGAGTTCGCGGCCCACCAGCCCGCCCCGGCTGTGAGTCATCACATCGAGTTCGAGCGAGATGCCCTCGGGCAACATATCAAAAAAGGTTTGCGCGTTTTGCGCCGGCGAGTGGTGCAGGCTCGGATGATTGAAAGCAAAGATACGCCCGCCGTAGTGATGCGCCAGTTTTTCGAGCGTGGATTTGAGCAGGAGCGCATACGAGCCTTCGCTGGTGCTGAACGTGCCATGCAAAAGCAACAGCGCGCGCCCGCCGCGAATCTTTTCCCAATCCATCGGCGCGGGCGTCGGGTTCGCGCCCTGATATTGATCGGGCTCGATCCTGTGAAAGCCGTAAGGCCGATTTTGCTCTTCCCAATTTTTTGCCAGCGCCAACGCGCCCTTGCCCACAATATCATCGGTGGCCCACGCCAACACCCGCACCAGCCGCCGCCCAATTTTGCTGATCGGCCCGCGCGTCTGCGATTCATCGGCGGCGGCTTCGGGAGGGACGGGCGCGCTGGCTCGCGGCAAATGAAAGACGACTTCCCCCGCTCCGCCGCGCGTAGCCTCCGCGGTGGGCGCCGCCGATTCGGGAAAGATCCATCGACTCATCCCGGCCTCGTCGGTATAGAGCATCGCGTACCCCACACTCTCGCCCATGCTGGGGATGGCGCACACGATGGCCGGCTCGCCTTCGCGAGTCACGGCGGTGAGGCCGTCGGCGCGAGTCGTCGAACCGCCGGGCGGCGTGGTGTCTTCGGTGATGTTGATCTCGTACACCTTTCCGGCGAAGATGCCGGCGCGTTCGACGGCGGCGTTGAGATGCGTTTCGTGCACGCCGCTGTCACTGCGTGTGGCGCTCTCCGAGGCGCTCATCTCGGTGACGGTGCCCACCATGCCGGGCGCGTTGAGGGTGTATCCGCCGGGGGAGAGTTCAGTAGTGCTTCCGGTCAATTCAGTCATGGCATGATCTCCGAATCAAAAGAATCCACGAAGGGACACGAAGTTTTCTTCGTGCCTTTTCGTGTTCCTTCGTGGATCAGAATGTTGTGGACGCAACGATCTCGCGGCAATGATGCGCACGAGGTCAGGTTAAGCCAACACTGCAGATTCGTCATTGCGAGCGAACGAAGTGAGCGAAGCAATCCCCTGTCTCGCCTTGAGATTGCTTCGGCGCGAAGAACGCGCCTCGCAATGACACACTCTTCCCAAACCAAAGCGAATATCATCATGATGTTGCCGCCGTTCACTTTTGCAAACGCAGTGCGGGGTGTCCGTAATAAATATAGGCGACGGGCGTGGTCGAATCGTTGCGATCATATTTGCATCGCTCGGCCTGCAACACTTCGGCCACTCGTTTGTGCTCGCCCTTCAGCGTCGATTTGTAAAATTCTTCGGCGAAAGCGTAAGCCACTTCGTCGTGCACTTCCCACAGCGGCGCAATGAAACCCATCGCGCCGCCGCGAATCACATCGCCGGGAAAACCCGCCGCCTGCCCCAAACTACTGCCTGCCGTGCCCACCTGGCAGGCGTTGAGAAACACAAACGAGAACAGCGGCGTTTGCCCGCACTTGTATCGCCCAATGAGCGCGCCCGGCGTGAGTTTGTTTTTGTCGGCCAACAGCAAAGCCTGATCGTTCGCGTCGGGATCGCTGAGGCCGTGCACGGCAAAATGGATGAGATGCCCTGCCGTCTTCTCCCCGCTGATCACTTTGACGAGATCGGCTTGCGTGGCTTCGAGCGGTTGAGCGCCGTGCTGATCGACCAGCATCGCCCGCTCGGCGATGGCTTCCTTCAATTCTTTCATATCGGTGCCCAATCCGTATTTGGCCGCCACCGCCGTCACTCGCTTGACTTCAATCGCCGTCGGCGGTGGAAAGGCAACCTTTTCGTGCAACAGCCAACGGCCCATGATCGTCTGCGCGGCGAGGAAAGGCGGCAGGTTCGCGTCGAGCGGCTCATCGAGCAGAGCCAATTCCCACGGCACGTATGTCTCTTCGGTGAGGAGCAGCAGAGTCGGCATCCGCTTCACCGACGCATGAACTTGGCGCAGAGCGTCGAAGAATTCAGGCGGCATGATGTCGGCAATGTCCTGACCTTTGTTCTCCAACGTTTGCGCGGCGAAGAAGCCTTTGTAGTTTTGCTTTCGCAATTCCGAAATGAGATCGCCGGCGAACTCGCGCGCGTCGGCCAATTCGGTGGCGATTGGCCCCAATTGAATCTTCGGCTTCGGCGCGACGAACGTCCATTGCAGCTGCCCGCCCGATTGGGTGATCGTCACTTGCAGATCGGGCCGATTCTCCGCCGAGGGCAAACTCATGCGGCACGGATTCGGTTTGGCCGCCGGTTGCTGTGGCGGCGTTGCGCCCGCCCCGGCCCCGACCGCGATCCCACGCTTTGCCATCCCCACCATCTGTTCGTCGTATATGAAATGCACCGACACAGTGGCATAACTCACGCCCGGTTTGGGCTGGCAGGTGAACGTGACTTTGGCTTCCATGCTCAACGAAAGCGGGCGATGGTTGCCGTCGAGCACTTTGAGTCCGTCGACCACGAGCATGATCAGGAACTTTGCTTCGGGCGGCGGGTTCTCGATGTGAATGGGTTGCGATTCCAACAGATCGGGGTCAACATCGGCGCGAAAACCGACCGTCACTTGAAAGGTTTCATCGGGGGCAACTTGATCCGGCGCATCGAGCGAGGGGTAGGCATCGAAATGAGTCTCGCCGCCGTTGCCCATCTTCACCGATTGGATGAAGCTGGCGACGTTGATGGCCGCCTCGCCCGATCGTTTCGCGCCTTCGTACAGCACGCCGACGAATGTGCCATTCTGCGTGACGACGATCAGCTTGTTATTCTCTCCGCGCGCAGTCTCTTCGGCCACTGCCGTGCCCATGCTGGCTTTCTCGACAACTTTGGCTTTGGGCAAATCAAGCAGCGCCAGTGGCCGAAGCACGAGCCTCGGGTCGGCTTTCAACATGTCCGCCAGCGCGTCGAAGAGGATGACGAGAAACTCTCCCGCCCCCGACTCGACGATGAGATGCCAGCCATTTTTGCCTCCGGCCTGCTGCAACCGCAGAAGCGCGTTGTTGAGAATATCATCCTTTGAGGCGATCAAAAAATTGCGCCATTCATTCAATCGTTCGTCGCTGATAGGCATGGTGTCTTCCTGTTAATTTTGATCGGGCTGATCATTCCGATGTTTTGCCGCCAACCAACATGCGTTTGATTTTGCTCCACAACCATGCGTACAACTTATCGGCGAAGGGGAAGCCGAGCACCGTGCCCAGCACCGAGCCCACTGCGCCGAAGGCGGTTGCCAGCGGGCCGGGCAGTCCGAAGACGGTGGTGGACTCGATGGTGAGTGTGCGCGCCCACAGTTCGCGTTCGCGTATATCGCCGCCCTCCTTTGGAATGAACCGCAGGCGAATGATCACGTTTGCTTTTTGCCGCCCGGCCTCATCGGCGGCAATCGTCCATCGCCACACCACGTTGTCGCCGGGGAGGAGCGGCTGTTCCCAATCGCCGGGGCGGTCAATGGTCAAGCCGACAGAATCGAGGCGGGCGGTAGCGGTGATGGTGTGGGTGTTGTAGAGGTTCGGGATCTCGACTCGGTCGCCCGTCGCAACGCGCCCGCCACTCTCAGCAGTGGGGGTGAGGTAGGTTCCATCGTCGGCGATGACCAGCGCGAGTCGAATCACTTCCGAATCGCCGACGCGCAGGGTGAGCGGATAATCGATCTCAACGGCGCGGGACTCGGGCGGCTGGGGCATGACTGCCGGGGCGAGTGTGGATGACGGAGAGATCGCAGTGGCGGTGACAGCGGGGGGTTGTGTGGGTTCGGGTTCAGAAGGCGCGCCCGGAGCGGAAGTGGCTTCGACGGCCTCAAACGTGGGTTCGGCGGATTGCGGTGGTGGGGCGCCTGCGCATGCTACGGCAAGAGCGATCACGATCAGCAGCGCGAGCGCGAGTCTGGCTCGGCGGCGAGGCGGCACGAGGAGCATGGTCAGCAATGCGCCCGGAACGGCAGACTGCGGCGCGGGCAGAGAGAGATCGCCGGGAGTGAGGGGTTGAACTTCCACCGTGCGCTGCGCGGGCCACAGCGACTCGAAGAGGAACATGAACGAGATGAGCAACATGACAAAGCCGATGAAAGCGACGATGCGGCGCAGTGGCGACATGCCTCAAGTATACAACCGTCGGAAAAAGGCATAGACATTCGTGCGCAAAAGTGGTATATGGAACATTTGTGCCCTACATCGAGCCGGGAGAATACAAATCGATCTACACAGAGTTTCAGTCGCCGGTGTCGCGCTTTGATTGCGGCCAGCACTGCGCGCCGCACAACGGCGGCGAGCCGGTGTGCTGTTCCACGCGGCACGCCATCCCGGTGGCGATGGTGGAAGAGTGGAAGTTTCTGCAAAGCCGCACGGCCATGTGGCACATCTTTCGGCCGCGCACCTCAGCCGAGCGAAAAGTGAAAGAAGAACTGCCGCGCGATCATCGCGCGCTGGAATGCCATGGGGCGGCGCAGTGCGAGCGCGAGAATCGCGCGCTCTCGTGTCGCACCTTTCCGTTCTTTCCGTACATCACCAAAGGTTACGAGTTCGTAGGGCTGGCCTATTATTGGCAGTTCGAGGACCTGTGCTGGGTGATCAGCAACTTGCAGATCGTCGAGCGCCAGTTCATCGGCGAGTTCGTGCGCGCGTATGAACTCCTCTTTCGACGGATACCGGGCGAACTGGAAACCTTTCGCGATCATTCGGCCTCGATGCGCCGCGCCTTCTCACGCATGAAGCGGACGATTCCGCTCATCGGGCGTGCGGGCGACTACCACGAAGTGATCCCCAGCACGGGAGAGATTCGGGCTGTGAGCGGGGAGGCGTTTGCAAAGCGCGGGCTATACAGGAATGATGAATGATGAACGATGAACGATGACTCACTGCTCATCGTTCATCATTCATCGCTCATCATTTGCTTTATGAGTCAAGAAAAAATCGTTGTTGTCGGAGCGCGGGAACACAACTTGAAGAACATTACTGTCGAGATTCCGCGCGACAAGTTGGTGGTGATCACCGGCATTTCCGGGTCGGGGAAGTCGTCTCTCGCGTTCGACACGATATTCGCCGAGGGGCAGAGGCGGTACGTCGAGAGTCTGTCGGCGTATGCGCGGCAGTTTCTCGGCCAACTCGAAAAGCCCGACGTGGATCGGATCGACGGACTCAGCCCGGCGGTCGCCATCGATCAGAAAGGCGTGAGCCACAACCCGCGCTCCACAGTGGGCACCGTCACCGAGACGTACGATTACCTGCGGTTGTTGTTTGCGCGGGTGGGGGTGCCGCACTGCCCCAAGTGCGGGCGGCTGGTGCAGAAGCAATCGGCAGAACAGATTGTGGATGCGATCACATCCATGGCCGAAGGCGCAAAGTTCATGATCCTCGGGCCGCTGGTGAAAGATCGCAAGGGCCATCACCAACAGGTGTTCGAGGAGGCGCGCAAGGGTGGGTATGCGCGCGTGCGCGTGGACGGCGCGGTGCGAGACGTGGAGGAGCCGATCGAACTCGACCGCTACAAGATGCACACGATTGAGGCGGTGGTGGATCGGCTGGTGGTGAAGAAAGGCAAGAGCGAGGAGGCGAAGGAATTCGAGAGTCGGCTCACCGATTCGGTGGAGACGGCCCTGCGGTTGGGCGGCGGGACGATCATCGTCAACGAGATCGGCCCCAACACCGATCATCTTTATTCGGAGCATTTCGCCTGCCCGTTCGATGGGACGAACCTGCCCGACATCGAGCCGCGCACGTTCTCGTTCAACAGCCCGCACGGGGCGTGCCCTGAGTGTCAGGGGCTGGGATCGAAAATGGAGATCGATCCCGATCTCATTGTGCCCAACCAAGAGTTGAGCATCGCCGATGGGGCGATTGCGGTAATGGAGTGGCGAAGCATGGACGAGGGCGGCGGCTACTATTGGCAAACGCTCGAAGCAACGGCCAGGCATTATCGCGTGCCGCTCGATAAACCGTTCAACATGCTGACGGAGGATCAAGCCAAATTGATTCTGTATGGATCGGGCGGGGAGAAGATTCGAATTCACTATCAGAGCCGCGACGGGCGGCAGGGGGTGTGGGACACGGCGTACGAGGGCGTGATTCCAAATCTCAAGCGGCGATACGCCGAAACCACCTCCGACTACATTCGCGAGCGAATTGAAGAGTTCATGACTCAGCGCCCATGCGAGGCGTGCAATGGCTTGCGATTGCGCTCCGAAGCATTGGCAGTGACCATCGGAGAGCACAACATTGTGCAGGTGACCGACTGGCCGGTGGTGAAGGTGTTGGAGTGGGTGGAGGGGTTGAGGGGGAAGAGGTCAGAAGCCAGAAGTCAGAAGTCGGAGGGGAGCGGAGCGGAGACTCTGCGGAGCAATCGAGAGGCGGCAATCGCCGGGCCGATACTGAAGGAGATTCGGGCGCGATTGCAGTTTATGGTGGATGTGGGGTTGGACTATCTCACGCTCAGCCGCACGGCGGGATCGTTGAGCGGCGGCGAGGCGCAACGGATTCGGCTCGCCACCCAGATCGGCTCACAGTTGATGGGCGTGCTGTACGTGCTCGACGAGCCGTCCATCGGTTTGCATCAGCGAGACAACGCCCGGCTGATCAAAACACTGCAACGGATGCGCGATCTCGGCAACACGATGCTCGTGGTAGAGCATGATGATGAGACGATGCTCTCCGCCGATTGGATTGTGGATTTGGGGCCGGGCGCGGGCGCGAGAGGCGGCCACCTTGTGGCCGAGGGCGCGCCGGAACAGATCATGAAGCACAAGACCTCGCTCACTGGCGCGTATCTTTCGGGGCGGAAGAGGATCGAAGTTCCGGCGCAACGTCGCGAGGGCAACGGCAAGCATCTTGTACTGCGCGGCGCGCGGCAGAATAACTTGAAAAATATCGATGTGAAGATTCCGCTCGGCAAGCTGGTGTGCATCACCGGCGTATCGGGATCGGGCAAGAGCACGCTGTTGGTGGAACTGATCTACAAAACGCTGGCGCAACGACTGCACGGCGCGCACGACCGCCCGGGCGATTACGAAGGCATCGAGGGCATTCAGCACATTGACAAAGTAATCAACATCGATCAGTCGCCTATTGGCCGCACGCCGCGCTCGAACCCGGCGACGTACACGGGCATGTTCGACGAAGTCCGAAATCTGTTCGCCGAACTGCCGGAGAGCAAGACGCGCGGCTATAAAGCCGGACGCTATTCGTTCAACGTGAAGGGCGGGCGATGTGAGGCGTGTCAGGGGCAAGGGCAGATCCAAATTGAAATGCAGTTTTTGCCGGACGTGTTCGTGCCTTGCGAAGTGTGCCACGGCACGCGCTACAACCGCGAGACCCTGATGGTGCGCTACAAAGAGAAGAACATCGCCGAGGTGCTGGATATGAGCGTGGATGAGGCGCTGGTGTTCTTCGAGAACTTCCCGGCGCTCAAACGCAAGTTGGATACGCTGGCGGCGGTGGGGCTGGGCTACGTGAAACTCGGCCAGCCGGCCACCACGCTATCGGGCGGCGAGGCGCAGCGAGTGAAGTTGAGCAAAGAACTTTCTAAGCGGGCCAGCGGCCACACGCTGTACGTGCTCGACGAGCCGAGCGTGGGCCTGCACGCCGCCGACGTTCACAACCTCACCGATGTTTTGCAAAAGTTCGCCGATGACGGCCACACCGTTTTGATCATCGAACATAATATGGACATCATCAAACTGGCCGATTGGATCATCGACCTCGGCCCCGAAGGCGGCGAGTGGGGCGGATACATCGTGGCCGAAGGCGCGCCGGAAGAAGTGGTGAAAGTGAAAGAGAGTTACACCGGGCAGTATTTAAAGAAGCATTTGAGGAACGGGAAAAGATAGGGGCGATTCGTGAATCGCCCATCGGGATACCCGATCAAAATAGGCTACAATCGAAATCAGGAGACCCTTCTTTATGGCCGAAAACAACGCCTATCAAAACGCGCTGGCGCAATACGATAAAGCCGTCGCGCACCTCAAACTCAAACGCGGCATTGCCGAATACTTGCGCTACCCCAAGCGCGAGCTCACCGTCAACTTCCCGGTGAAGCTGGATGGCGGCGACGTAAAAATCTTCACCGGCTACCGCGTGCACCACAGCACCACCCTCGGCCCCACCAAAGGCGGCATCCGTTTTCATCACGATGTCACGCTCGACGAAGTGCGCGCGCTGGCAATGTGGATGACGTGGAAGTGTTCGCTCATGGGCTTGCCCTACGGCGGCGCGAAGGGCGGCGTCATCGTCGATCCCAAAACCCTCTCGGCCAACGAACTCGAAACCCTCACTCGCCGCTACGCCACCGAAATTTCGATCCTCATGAACCCGAAGGGCGACGTGCCCGCGCCCGACGTCGGCACCACGCCGCAGATCATGGCCTGGATCATGGACACGTATTCGATGCATCAAGGATTCTCACTGCCCGCCGTCGTCACCGGCAAGCCGGTTGAAATCGGCGGGTCGCTGGGGCGCATCGAAGCCACCGGGCGCGGGGTGATGTTCGCCGCCCGCGAAGCGATGAAGCAAATTAACCTGCCGATTGAAAATGCGACGGTGGCCGTGCAGGGTTTTGGAAATGTGGGCTCGATTGCCGCCCGCGCCGCGCACGAAATGGAAATGAAAGTGGTGGCCGTCACCGATGTGAGCGGCGGAGTCTACAACCCCAACGGGCTCGACATCCCGGCGCTCATCGGCCGCTTCAACGACAATCGGTCGGTGGTCGGATTCCCCAGCGCCGATTCGATCAGCAACGATGAACTGCTTGCCCTCAAAGTGGATGTGCTCATCCCCGCCGCGCTCGAAAATCAGATCACCTCGGCCAATGCCAGCGCGGTGAAGTGCCGGGTGCTGGCCGAAGGCGCGAACGGCCCCACCACTCCCGAAGCCGACGACATTCTCAACGACAAAGGCATCTTCATCATCCCCGATATCTTGTGCAACGGCGGCGGCGTGGTGGTGAGCTATCTCGAATGGGTGCAGGATTTGCAGTCGTTCTTCTGGGAAGAAGACGAGATCAACAAACAGTTGGAGCGGCACGTGGTCAACGCTTTCAAGCGCGTGCTCGGCGAAGCGCAACAGCGCAATATCGATAACCGCACCGCCGCGCAAGTGCTCGCCATCCGCCGTGTAGCCGAAGCGCTGATGATTCGCGGCATCTATCCGTAACGTTTCACCACTGAGAGCACAGAGCACACAGAGACTCTTTCTGCAAGTCTCTGTAAACTCCGTGTGTTCTGTGGTGAAAACAAATGCTGGAAGACAACAAGCCCAAGCCGCCCACCAACTATCGCCGCAATCGCGCCGTCACCGAGCGCAACCTGCTCATCGGCTTCTTCATCGTCGTGTTCGCCGCCGGACTGGGACTCATCGGCTTCTTCTACGGCGGCGGCGCAATCATCGGCGGCCTCAGCTGCGCCCTGCTCATCGTGGCCCTCGTCGGCGTGGTCGTCCTCGCCGTCGCTGGGCTGGGTAAACTGAGCGAGTGGATGGATAGTCGTGATCAGTAATTGGGGAGTAGTAATTGAACAGTGATCAGTGAACAGTCAACAGTGATCAGTGACCGAAGCCGCCAATGACCCATTACCAATTACTGATTACCGATCACTGATCACCGATGGCCGATCGCCGACCACTGACCACCGCCCACCTCAAAGCCCGCGCCCGCGAACTCGGCTTCGCTCTCTGTGGACTCGCCGCGCCCGATCCGCCTCCGCATCTCGATACATACGAACACTGGCTCGCCCACAATCATCACGGCGAAATGTCATATCTCGCCAGCGATCGCGCCCGCCAACGCCGCGCCGACCCGCGCCTCATCTTTCCCGAATGCAAAACCATCATCGTCGTCGCCCTGCCGCACACGCCAAGCGATGGCAAAGGGCCAATCGCCGCATACGCGCTCGGCCACGATTATCACGACATCATCCCCCGCAAACTCGCCCAACTCATCGAATGGCTCGAAGCCGAAACGGGCCGCCGCATCGCCCACAAAATCTACACCGACACCGGCCCCCTCCTCGAACGCGAACTCGCCCAACGCGCCGGGCTGGGATGGATCGGCAAGAACACCATGCTCATTCATCCGAAGGCCGGTTCCTGCTTTTTGCTCGGCGAAGCCTTCATCGATCTCGAACTCCCGCCCGACCCGCCCTTCACCGCCGACCACTGCGGCTCGTGCGCCCGCTGCATCGAAGCCTGTCCCACGCGCGCCATCCTCCCCAACCGCGCCCTCGACGCTCGCCTCTGCATTTCATACCTCACCATCGAACTCAAAGGATCGATTCCGGAAGAACATCGTGAGCGACTCGGCGGGTGGGCGTTCGGCTGTGACGTTTGCCAATCCGTCTGTCCGTGGAACGTTCGCTTTGCCGCCAACATCATTCCCGATCCCAATCTTTCATCCCGCATTGCGCCGACACTGGACTCGCTCGCCGCGGAACTCTCTCTCACCCCCGAACAGTTCAACGCCCAATATAAAACCAGCCCGATCAAACGGGCAAAGCGAAGCGGCTATTTGCGGAATGTGGCGGTGGCGTTGGCGAACGTCGGCGGCGAGGAGGCCGCGCGGGCGCTGGAAAAAAGTTTAGCGGCGGAGACGGATCCCCTTGTGCGAAAGCACGTCGAATGGGCGATCAGGAAACTTCAAATCTCAAACTCCAAACATCAAATTTGAAATTTGGAGTTTGAAGTTTGAGATTGGAGATTTACTCTCCTTACGGTCGCCTCGTATTCGTCGGCTTCGGCGTTCGAGTGGGCGTGATGGGCGTGTTGGTGAGGCTGTTGTACGGAATCTGAATCGTCGTGCCCACCGAAATGCTGTCGGGGTTGGTGATGCCGTTGATCACCATCACATCGGCCAGCCGCGCCCCGAACCGTTCGGCGATGAGGCTCAACACATCGCCCGGCTGAATGGTGTACGAGATGACCGTGCCGGGCCGCAAGTCAGTGGGGATGGGAGTGGTGGTGGGCGGCACGAAGACGAAGTCCGGCGGCGGAACGATGATTTCCTGCCCCACCGATAAATCGGCTGAGGTGAGGTTGTTGTAAGCCATCAGCGTTTGCACGTCGCTGCCGTAAGTTTCGGCAATGCTGGTCAGCGTATCGCCGGCCACCACGATGTAAGTGATCGGCCCGGAGCGTGCGGGCGTGGGCGTGATGGTGGGCGTGTCGCTGGGCACGAACAGCGTGGCGGTGGGAATGACCGGCGTGGGAGTGAAGGTGGGCGTGGGCGTTTGCGTGGCGAACAATTGCCACGCCCCGCTGGAGAACTGCGCCAGCACAAAAGCGATGCCGCCCACGAAGGCAAGAATGAGCAGAACCGCCAGCGCCCGCCAAAAGTAGAAGGCTCGTTTGCGTTGAACCATGGATCCCTCCGCACCGCATTATACGCGAAACGAGCGGCCATGCCCGACGGCCACACACCGTTTCCCTCACAACCCAAGTTTGGCTGTCGGTGTAAAATCTGAAAGATGCCCGAAAGAACGCAAAAGGATCGGCTGTTGGAAGCGATCAACGCCGGAGAAAGGCCGCCGCTCGCCCGCGCCGATCTCAGCGGCATGGATTTGACCGGCGCCGACCTCGGCGGCGCGGACATGACCTCCGCGTTCCTTGTCGCCGCCAATCTCAGCATAGCTAACCTCACCGAAGCCAACCTCGCCCGCGCCAATCTCGTGGGCGCCGATCTCTCCGGCGCAACCCTGCCCGACGGCACCGTTCATTCGTAAATCGCTATCCTTTCGATGGTAGAATTTCGGCGATGAAGTCTTACTACATCCAAACGTGGGGCTGTCAAATGAACACCGCCGACTCTCAGCGTATGTCGGGCGCGTTGGAGAGAATCGGTTACGCGCCCGCCGAAACCGCCGATGCGGCAGACGTGATCGTGCTCAACACGTGCGTGGTGCGGCAACAAGCCGAAGACGCGGCGGTGGGCCGCCTCACCGCGCTCGCCCCGCTCAAACGCAAGAACCCCGATGTCGTCGTCAACCTCATGGGCTGTATCGTCGGCGTGAAAGGCAATGGCCGCCTCAAACAACTCTTCCCAATGGTGGACGTGTTCTCGCCGCCCTCCGAGCCCGGCCCGTTGGTGCAGTTCCTCGCCGAACGCGACGGCCTCTCGCAAATGGAAGCCGAGTCGGCGCGGCGCTTTGCGTTGCAGGATGAACTGACCACTGTGCTCAATCCGCAGAACGGCAGTTTCGCCCTGCCCTCCGCCGAGCGCGGGCAATTGGTGTCGGCGCACGTGCCGGTGGTGTTCGGCTGTTCGCACGCCTGCGCGTTCTGCATCATCCCCTTCCGCCGCGGGGTGGAGCGTTCGCGGCCCGTGGGCGAGATCGCCGCCGAAGTTCGCGCGCTGGCCGAACAGGGCGTGAAAGAAGTGACTCTGCTGGGGCAGATCGTGGATCGCTATGGCAAAGACATCGCCGACGGCCCCAGCCTCGCTCAACTTCTGCGCGTGATCAACGACATCGACGGCATCGAACGCATTCGCTTCCTCACCTCGCACCCCAATTACATGACCGATGAACTGCTCGATGCGGTGGCCGAACTGCCCAAAGTGTGCGAGCACATCGAAGCCCCGGTTCAGGCCGGTGACGACGACGTGCTGGCCAACATGAAACGCGGCTACACCAACGACGACTACCGCCGACTCGTGGATCGGATTCGGAGTCGGATTCCCGGCGTGTCCATCGCCACCGATATCATCGTCGGCTTCCCCGGCGAAACCGAGCCGCAATTTCAGAAAACGGTCGATTTGTTATCCGATCTGAAACTCGATGTGGCCCACCTCGCCCGATACTCGCCCCGCCCCGGCACCGTTTCGGCGCGGCGAATGGAAGACGACGTGCCCGACGAAGAAAAGCGGCGGCGGCACAAAGCGTTGGAAGATTTGCAGGCCGGCGTGTCCGCCGAGATCAACGCGCGGCTGATCGATCAAACGGTTGAGATTCTGGTGGAGGAGAATCACAAAGGCAAATGGAAAGGCCGCACGCGCACGAACAAGATTGTGTTTTTTGAGGACGGGGCAGAATGGAAGGGGCGGCTGGCGAGGGTGAAGATCACGAAGGCCAGCGCATGGAGCATGCAGGGAACGTTGGTGGATTGAAGATCGCAGATTGAAAGCCGGGTCGAGAGGACCCGGTTTTGTTTTACGGCCTCACCTTACGCGCTCAATGTCATTGCGAGCGATTTGTGCGAAGCAATCTCGCGCGCAAACTGAGATTGCTTCGGGCGAAAACAACCGCCCTCGCAATGACACTGCGTAAGGTGAGTTACGGTATCAAATCGATCAACGACGCGGCGAAGTTGATGGGGCGGATTTCGCTGATCTTGCCGGTCACGTCGGCGCCGGTGAAGGCTTGAGTGGGCACGCCGACTAACTCGCCGCGCGCGTTGATAGCCATGCCGCCCGAGTTGCCGGGGTTGATCTCGGCGTCGGTTTTGATCCAGCCGCGTTCAAGGTTGTTGAACTCATCGCGCAGGAAGCCCGACACCGTGCCGCGCGTGAGGGTGGGTGTGTCGCCGCCGAGGCCGGGGAAGCCCAGCACGGCAATCGGGTCGCCGATCTTCAAATCATCCGAGTTGCCCACCGGCAAAAAAGGAAACGAAGTGTCCGCAGGCAGAGGGTCGCCGTTCTCCAGCGCGATGATATGCAGAAGAGCGAGATCGAGTTGGCTGTCGTGCAACACCACTTCGGCGCGATAGAACGTGTCGGGCGCGGCGTCTGGGCTGTTCCAATTGAGTCCCACCTGCGCCCACTTCTCGCGGTTGTAGAGTCGGCCCGTGTCGAGATCGCCGACGACGTGAAAGTTGGTGAGCACGTATCCCTGATCGCTGAGCAGACTGCCCGAACCGGTGGAAGCATCGTTGGTGGTGCGCGGGTTGCCCACTGGCGCCACGATCCACACCAGCGCGCGCAGCGCCGCGCGCTCGGCGCTGGCTTGCTCGGTGGCGGCAGAGACGGGTGACTCTGCCGAAGGGGCGCTCACGGCGGTTGGAGGGATGGGGGTGGGTTCGGGTTGGAAGAAAAAGCTCCACGCGGCAAAGAGGATGATGCCGATGACGATCACTGCGCCGACGACTATCAACGTGAGCACGCCGCCTCCGACAAACAACCCCACGCCGAGCGCGGCGCTTTGTTTGGGTTTCGAGTCGGCGTCCGCCAGTGGTTGGCTTCCCACGCGGAGTCGAAAGACGGTGTCGCCCACCAAAATTTTGTCGGCGTGTTTGAGTCGAGTCGGGCCGCTGATCTTTTTGCCGTTCACCCACGTTCCGTTGCGGCTGCTGAGATCGGTGATGATGGCTTGCCCGGCCACCAGATCGATTTTGGAATGGCGCTGTGAGGCGCTGGTGTCGCCGGTGAGGACGAGATCGTTGTCCTCGCCGCGCCCCACAATCATGCTTCGGTTGAGACCGAACTCTGCGCCGTCGCCGCGCACGAGGGTGAGCGGCTCGGCGGTTTGCCATACCACCGTGCCGCCCGCAGGCGCGGCCGCTTGTCCCGCCGCCTCCGCGTTTGTAAACGAGCACGTTGCCGCCGATGCGCACGCGGTCGCCGTCACGCAATTCGGTGGGGATGGCAATACGCCGCTCGTTGACGAACGTGCCATTGCTGCTGCCCAGATCGCTCAGCATCACTTTGCCGCGCATCACCTCCACAGCAGAGTGGCGGCGCGACACGGCCTCGCCTTCAAGTTTGATGCCGTTATCCACCGAACGCCCAATCGTCACCGTGCCGGTGAGCGGGATTTCGCGTCCATTGGATAACACAAATCGGCCAGCGGGTGGCCCCTCAGTCATAAACGCTCCTGCGAATGATTTGCCCAATTATACGACACATGAAGGCGGGCGCTTTCAAGTACAATCGCCGTCGTGACGCCGCCTTTCCGAATCCGGCCTCAGCATGTGGCGGCAGCCGCTGCCCTGCTGGCCGCCTTCCTGCGCTTCTTCCGGCTTTCGAGTCTCGCGCCCGAAGCGTGGTTCGATGAAGTTTGGTTTGCCCTTCGCGCAAGAGAGTTAATTCAGCGCCCCGACGCGTTCCCTGTTTTTTATCGCACGCCGTGGGGCGGCGGCAACGCGCTCATGGTGTGGCTCACCGCCGCCGCGCAGATGCTCGGCTTCACTGGCATCTCGTCGTCGCGCGTCGTCTCGGCGGCGCTGGGTGTGTTGGCTGTGCCGTTGGCATACGCGTGTTTCGGGGAAATGCTGCGCGGGATTCGACATCGCCGATGGATCGCCGCGCTGTCCGCGCTCACCCTCGCCTATCTTCTCCATTGGGTCATCGTCTCTCGCGTGGGCACCGAACCCAGCCTCGCCCCCGCCGCCGCCCTCTTCTGCGTGTGGCAACTCAAGCGAGCCAAAAATGCTTCTTCAACATCCTCTGCGCTCTCTGCGAACTCTGCGGCGAATTATATGCTTGCCGGAGCGGTCGCCGGACTCGCCCAATACAACGGCCCACACGCGCGGTTCATTCTCCCCCTCCTCGCTTTCATTGCTTTGCACGACCTCTTCACAGCGCGCCCCCCTCACCGCAAATCTCTCATTCTCCATTACACGGCTACCGCCCTCTCTGCATTGCTCATCATCGCCCCGCTTGCCGCATTCTTCATCCGCGAGCCGCAGTGGCTGTTGGCCCGCGCCCGCATCACCGCCAGCGGCCCGCTGGGCAGCCCCAAAGCCTTCCTCGACAATCTCTATTTCATCCTCATCTCTTTCAACTTCATGGGCAGTTTCGATCCGCTCACCAACTATCCCGGCCTGCCCATGTTCGATCTCGTTCAATCCATCGGCTTCATCATCGGCCACGGCTGGCTGTTGTGGAACTGGCGCAAGGCGGTTGCTCGCGAACTGCTGGCGTGGGAAGCGATCATGATTCTGCCCAGCCTGCTCACCAGCGACGCCCCCAACTTCCAGCGCATGATCGGCTTCGCCGCGCCCGCCTCGGCGGCCATTGCCAGCGGGTGGATGTTGGCCCTCCCATCTTTGCAAGACCGCCGAACCAAGACGGATTGGAAGTTTGGAGTTTGGAGTTTGAAATTTGGAGTTTGGAGTTTGAAATTTGGAGTTTGGAGTTTGAAATTTGGAGTTTGGAGTTTGAAATTTGGAATTGTCCTCAGCATTCTCTATCAATCGCAAACCCTCCTCATCCGCTACCCCAAACTTTCCATCCTGCCCGTGTCGTACCTCAACGCGCCGGTGCGCGACGCGCGCGAACTGATCGCCCGCGCCGAACGCGGCGAGCGCGTGTTCGTCTCGCGCAACCCCGAAGACGACGACGTGATCGCCTTCGAGTTTCTCTTTCCCGGCACATCCATCGCCCGCCTCGACTTCCGCCAATGCCTGCCCCTCACCGACCGCCGCGCCGCGCGCACCAACTATCTCGTGCTCACCAAACGGGACGCGCAAACGGTTCCTGCTTTGTATGATGCGTACCCTGAGTCGAAAATCACGGCGGCCTATTATTGGCAGGACAGTGGAACGTGGATCGAAGTGCCGCCGGATACCGCCGGGCCGCCGCCACCGATCCCCGGCCGAGCCACGTTCGATCCGGGACTGGCGTTCGTGGGATTCGAATCGTCGGGAGAGTCGGTGGCCGCCGGGCAGAGTCTGTTCATCACCCTGTGGTGGAAAGTGGAGGCCGACATCGCCGCCGATTACACATCCTTCGTTCACGTTGGCGCAGGGCTCGACGGCGCGGCCATTGTGGCTCAGCGCGACGGCCAGCCGTGCCAGGGACTCTTCCCCACCTCGCAGTGGCGCGCGGGCGATCTCATCCGCGACTCGTTCGCCATCACCTTCCCGCCCGATGTGCCCGCGGGGCAGTATCCGCTCGCCATCGGCTGGTACGCCTTCCCCGACTTCGCGCGCCAGCCATTACTTTCTGCCGATAGCCCCCTGCCCGACGACCGGGCTATAATCGCCCACATCACCGTCACTCAATAGCATCATCCTCCTTTCGTCCTTCATCATTTCCCATTCGCCCCATGCCCCTCACCTTCAACTGCCCCTCTTGCACTGCCCCACTCGATTACACGGCGGCCCCGATCTCACCATCCGCTGTCCGTTCTGCGGCAACGCGGTGATCGTGCCGCCCGAACTGCGAACCGCCGCCGCGCCCCCGGCCCCGCCCGCCGCCGACTCGGCTCCGCAAACGCTCGGCCAACTGCCGCAGTGGGCCGAGATCGGTCGGTTGGTGAAAGAGGGCAAGAAGGCGGGTTCATCGATCAATGGAAAATCGATCAAACGGATTCGGCTTTGCGGCGAATGGCCGTTGATCGGCAGGGCAACGTTTACATCGTCGCAAATGGCAACATCTACAAGTACACCGAGACCGGCAAACTGATCGGGCAGTTGGAATACAGCGGCGGCCAAGGGTTTCAGGATGTGGCCGTGACGGCGGAGGGCGGGCTGGCCGCCACGTGGAATAAAGACTGGCGGGGCGGACTCTTCGTCAACTTCAACGAGAGTCAGGATGATATTGCGATCTTCGATAGCGAAGGCCAAGTCGTCAATGTTCTCCCCAAAGCCCTGAGCCAAATCGCCTCCGGCAACGCCGAACTCGACAGCATCATCGCTGTGGATGATGAAGGCAACATTTACGCCAGCGGCCTCACCAATCAAGCCATCTTCAAATTCACGCCCGACGGGAACTTTGTGGACAAGTTCGGCGACGGCAAGGTGAACGGCGCCGCCGATATTGCCATCGATTCGCAGGGCCGTGTGTTCGTAGCCAACTCTGGCGAGATACTCATCTTCGACTCCGACGGCGTCTATCTTGGACTCATCGACACGTCAGCCAGCGATTTGACGTTCAACGACGCGGGCGAGCTGCTCGCCATCGACGATCCGCAAATCGTCAAATTCGAGATCAACCGCTGAGCCCTCTCACAACAAAAACAGCGCGGCGATGGGGTGATCGCCGCGCTGTTTTACCTGCGCTCAGAATAACGTTGCGCGATTACGGCACGTCATACGAGCCGACCAGATCCGACCACACCGGCTGATACAGATCCCAGAATTGATCGTTGGCGACAAAGGTGAGCATGAGGAAGGTGGTGCCGCGCGTCTCGAAGAAGGTTTCGCCGCTGTAGCCGCCGCTCGGCGAAAACCAGTCGAGCCGCTCGCTGCCGTCCGACTGCACCTGATCATCGGTCACCGAAATATCCTGCGCGTAGAATTCTCTGAGCAGGCCCAGCGCAAACGCGCCCGCTACTGATCTGGCAATCTCAGTGCCGTCGTCGTAAGCCACGCTCTCCACATAAGCCAACCCGTCGGGCGCAGTGAACACATCGGCGATGGTGTTATCGAACGATGTGTTCTGGTTGTACGTCCAACCATAGGGAGCGCTGAATGTGCACAGGCTGTCAGGGCAAGTGAAAGTGTAGCGGAACTCATACAGCGGCGCGCCGGAGGCGGCGGAGTCGTCGGTCTGGGCCGAGTTGGCGATTTCCACAAAACCATCCACGTAGGCATCGTATTGATCGTCGGTCGCCCAGAAATCCTGCTCGAAGATCACGTTGCCCGTTTGCCAGTAGTAGCTGAACACAGTGTAGGGTGTGCTGTCAGATGTCTTCAGCGTCTTGAGCACGAGGGTGCTGCCGTCTTGCTGAGCCTCAACCGACTCTTGGCTGTAGTCGGTGAAACCGCCAAACCAATTGGCTTCGATGGCTTGAATGTAATTGTTGAAGCTGTCGGCGTCCAGCGGTTGGCCCACATTGGTGAACGACATATCCATCGAACTGAAACCGCCCGGCTCGTTGATGAAGATGCCGTCACTGCGCTCATCGAATTCCCAACCATCCGGGTACGACACGGAAAACGCGCCGCCGGGGTGAACGTATGGATCGGCGGCGAGAGTGAACGGGGCGCCGCCACTGCCGATGGGCGGTTTGGTGGCCGGCGGCTCGGTGGGCAGCACCACCGGCGCTTTGGTGGGCGGCGCGGCAGTGGGCAGCGGCGCCGGCGTGGGGGTGGTGGATCCGCCGCAGGTGCAGGCCAGCGCCACCAACGCCACGAACGCTGCCAACGGAAAAACAATCCTATTAAGTTTTCGAGTCATTGCATTCTCCTCTCTGGAATAAACAGAAGTCATTATAGGCATTTCCCTCTTTTTTGCACGATGACTTAAGGGGGAACTTGAACCGCCCTTCGTCATTCATCATCCGTCATTCAGCCTTCGTCATGCGTCACCGTCTCCGCCAAATACTTTTCGCGGTTGGCGAGCCGCGCCGGTTTGCCGCTGCTCGTTTTTAGCATCCACTTCGCGCCCACAACCTTCACCCGCCTCAGAGCCACATCCGATCCGCGAGTCACGCGCTGGCGAATCTCTTCGGCGATGCGCTCCCGTTCGCCCTCATCGTCAGTGTCGGACTCGGCCACCATCACCACGTCCTCGGTGCCCGTTTCGTCGTTGAACACGCCGAAGGCCACCACTCGCCCGGCGTGAACGCCCGCGACGTTTTCCGCCAGCCGCTCCAAATCTTGGGGATACACATTTTTGCCGCCGACGATGATCAACTCTTTCTTGCGCCCGGTCACGTAAACTTCGCCGTCGGCCACGTAGCCGAGATCGCCGGTGAGATACCACCCCTCGTGAAACGCTTCCGCCGTCGCATCGTCGCGGCGGTAGTAGCCGATGAGCATACAATCGCTCTGCAATGCGATCTCGCCCAAATGCCGATCGGGCAAGTCGTGGCGTGAGTCGTCGAGGATGCGGACTCGCGTGTTGGACAGCGGCCGGCCGCACGAGAGCATCTTCAGCGAGTCGGCGCCCCCCGGAACGGGCCGCGCAACCCTTTCCGTGAGCAACGACCTTCCATCCACGTGGTCAACCGTCACCGGACTCTCGATCCCGCCCTGTGTCACCGCGAACACGTTCTCGGCCATCGCGTAGCACGTCGCCAACGCATCGGCGCGCAAACCGAACGGGGCAAAACGCTGGCGGAACATTTCATGGCTGTTGAAGTGCATCGGCTCGGAGCAGTTGATGACCGCCCGCCAGCTCGATAGATCGACGCCCGCTTCGCGAAGATCGCGGTCGCGAATCTTTTGCGCGCAAAAGTTGAAAGCGAAGTTGGGCAGCCACGACAGCGTGCCTTTGTATTGGCTCACTGCTTGCATGAGGCGGTACGGCGCGCGCACCCAATCGAACGGCGACATGAGCGCGAGCGGGGCGCCGCCGAGAATGGGCATGATAAAACCGGCGATGAGTCCCATATCGTGATACAGAGGCAGCCAACTCACGATGGTATCGTCTGCCGTGAGTCGTATCGCCTTTGCGTAACAATTCAATTGATTGAATACCGCCCGATGCGAGAGCGCCACGCCTTTTTGCAACCCTGTTGTGCCGGAGGAATGTTGGAGCAAAACGATGTCGTCGGGCGAGCGGCGCAAGCCGGGCAATGAGTCGAGAGTCGGTTCGGGGTCGGGCGCGATGGTCGGCGAAAGGAGGATCGCTCGCACCGAAGAGTCGGGCCGCATGGCGGCGCGGGCTTCGGATTCGAATTCGGGATAAGTGATGATGGCGGCTGGCCGGGTGGCGGCGATGAGGGCGGCGAGGTCTTGACGATATTTTTCGGGCGAGAGTTTCTCGGTGAGAAACGGCATGATGGAGGGGATGGCTCCGCGCAGGATCGCGCCGAAGAAGGCGAAGACGAGCGGCTCGCCGTGCTGAAGGATGAGCACCACCACTTCGCCCGGCTCGATGCCCGCCGACTCCAAGGCTCGCGCGCACCCCGCCGCGCCGCGAATCAGATCGGCATAGGTGACGGTGGTGTCGGGTTGGCGGCTGAATTGGAGATGGAGCGCCGGGCGGTCGGGGGAGTTGCGATAGTGGCGCTGAAGAGCGTGAGCGGCTGTGAGCACAATTACGCCAGCCTCTGTTGAATCAGCGCGGCCAATTGCGCCACCGTGTCGAACGTCTGCGCGTTGAGTTCCGAGTCTTCGATTCGCACGCCGAATTTGTCTTCCACAAACAGCGCGAGATCGACGAGGCTGAACGAATCGATCAGCCCGCTGGAAATGATCGGCTCGGTGTCGGCCACCACTCGGTTGGGTTGTTTGAGAACGGTTCTCGCAATGTAACTTGCGAGCGTGGGGGTGATGTCAGCAGTGAGCATTTGGCGGTTAGCGATTAGCGATTAGCGGTCAGAAATCACTGAGCAGTGAATCCATTGTTCATTGTTCATTGTTCATTGTTCATTGTTCATTTCCCTTCCACTCCCCTCCACACCGCATCCAACGCTTGCAGGGCAGTGAGGTTGCGCACCGGCCAGCCGTTCTGCATGGCTTCGGCGTCGTCGAAGCGCATTCCGGCCCACGTGAGATGCACGCCATCGTCCTGCAATCCGTAGTTGGGCAGGGGCTGAGCCGCGCGCCAAAAATTCCACAGCGGCACATCATACTCTTGCGCCAGCCGAACAATAGTGGCGTTGATGCTGTTGTCTTGCTCGATATTGTCGGCTTTGGTGGAAAGGACAGGAACGACGCCGCGCTCGATCATGTCTTCGATTGCGCGGCGCATCTGCGGCTCGAATTCGTCGGGGTGCCACACGTCATTCGAACCCATCATGATGAAGGCGAAGCTGGCGTTGGTCACTCGAATCTCACAAATGAGCGGCCCTTCGCCGGGGCGGCATCGTTCCGGGTCCGACCACAGCGGCGAAAAGATGGCCGAAGCGTTGAAGCCGGGCCGGGCGGCCACGCTCTCGTGCGCAAATGATCCGGCGAAGCGATCTATCGTCTCCTGCAAATAACCGTATTCGCCCAAACGGTATTGATCGGCGGGGCCGTCGAACGCGCCCAAAAACCAACTCGGCGTGCCGCCGCAGTCGCCCACTTTGGCGAAGGCTTTGGGGTTGCGCCCCAACTCCAATCCATGCTGATAAACCCTTCGCGCGGTGTCGCTCACGACGGGGACGATGGGCATGTCTTGCCATGGAACGGGAGTCGGAGTCACATTGGGCGCGGGCGATTGCGGCGCAGGCTCGGGGGTGGCGGATGCGGCGGGGAGATCGGTTGCGCGTTCTGGGGTGATCGTCGGCGCGGGATCAGTGGGCGGTGGCAACGGAGTCGGTTCGGGAACGAGAGTCGGAGTCGCCACCGGAGTCGGAGTCGCGCAAGCAACGAGCAGTGCAAGCGCAGTGATGCAGATCGCGGCGCGGCTAAATGCAGTCAGGGGCATGAGTCAAGTTATAACACAAAAGGCTTACCCCCTCCCCATCCCTCCCCCATCCGAAAAACGCGGATAGGGGAGAGAGTCGTTCTCCCCTCTCCATCGGCGGTGTTTCGATGAGGAGGGGTCGGGTAGAATCTCCTCATGCGCCGCAAACAGTGGGTTGCGATCATCGCCATCGAAATTATCGCTTGCATCATTTTGCCGGTCGCGTTGTATCGGCTCATCACTGCCTCTCCGACTGCGCCTCTGCCCACATTGGCCGCACTGCCGCCCGCGCCCACAACCACCCCTGCGTCGCCGTATGTCACGCTCGCGCCATGGCCCACACTCGCGCCGATCATCACCGACACACTCGCGCCCACCCCCGCGCCCGCAACGTACACCGTCGTCGAAGGCGATACACTGTGGGGCATCGCCGTGCGCTTCAACCTCGACTTCGATTCGATCATCGCCGCCAACCCCGGCCTCAACCCCGACCTGCTCACGCCCGGCCAAGTCATCAATCTCAGCGGCGGCGCCGCCGCAACACCCTCCGCGCCCGCCAACGCGCAAGTCTCGGCGGGCGGCGGCGGCTTGCGTTTGCGGCGCGGGCCCGGCCTCTCGCAACCCATCCTCACCATGCTCAACGCGCTCACCCCGCTCACCATCATTGGCCGCACGCCCGATAGTTCGTGGCTGGAAGTGATCGCGCCCGGCGGCGCGGGTTGGGTGATGGCTCAATGGGTTGATTCATCCATCGCGCTCGACTCGATTCCGATCACGGGCGATCTCCCCGCGAGCGCAACGGTCGGGGCGCCGGAGTCGGCCACCCTGCCCGCTCCTCCGGGCGAAGCCGCCTCGCATCCCTTCCTCCTCAACGTCACCGAACACGCGCGAGAGATTTTCGTCATCGGGCAATCGCTCGGCAACCGGCCCAACGTGTTTTCTAAAGTAGGCGACAGCATCACCGTGACGACCGAATTCCTTTACCCCATCGGGCGCGGCGATTACAACCTGCGCGAGTATTCCAACCTTCAGCCAGTGGCCGATTATTTTTCGGCGACCACCGCCCGCGACGCGAACTCATTTGCCAACACGTCGCTGGCGGCGCAAGTGGGTTGGCCGGCGCAGGCCGTGCTCAGCCCCAACGCCGCCGATCCGAATTTCTGCGCGCCCGGCGAAGCGCCGCTGGTGTGCGAGTATCGATGGGCCAAGCCCGCCATTGCGTTGATCATGCTCGGCACGAACGATGTGCCCGGCACCACCGAAGATCGATTCGAGCGGCACATGCGCGAAGTGATCGAGATCACAGTGGAATTGGGAATCATCCCGGTGGTCAGCACCCTCCCGCCGATGCGCCGCGCCGGAATCGAAGGCCGCGTGGAATCGCTCAATGGCATCATCACCGCATTGGCTTACGAATACAACATTCCGTTGTGGGATTATCGCGCGGCGTTGCAGGGCCTGCCCGACGAGGGGCTGTTTCGCGACGGTGTGCACCCCTCGGTCGGCGAGCACTCCGCCGACTTCACGCCGGAGAATCTGCAATATGGCATGACGGTGCGGAATCTCACCGCCTTGCAGGCGTTGGATGCGGTATGGAGATTCTTAGCCAATAGCGATTAGCGGTTAGCGATCAGCCATTCGCCACTTGCTACCTGCCACTTGCTACCTGCAATATCTCTTCCCCTACCCTCTCCGCCAACAACGCCTCACCCGCCGCGCTGAGATGCACCGCGCTGTTGGTGAACTCAGCGGGCGCGACGAGATTCCACAGATCGAGCGCGCGCCAGCCGTTGCGGGCGGCGCGTTCACTCCACAGGGCGCGGTAGTCGTCGTAAGCCCAACGCGGATAGAAAAAGTTGTAGCGCAGATCGCTGTTCGCGCCGTCGGCGGCGAAGATCGGCTCGTTGACGAACAGAATCGGAATCCCGTCGGCGATGGCCGCCCCCGCATCCAACATGTCGAACGCCAGATCGGACTCCGCGAGGTGAGGCGGCTTGAGATCGTGGAAGGAGTCATCGGCTTCGAGATCGTTGGCGCGGAGTTCGTAAGTTGCGGGGTAATCCTGATCGATGCCAGTGGCGGCCCACATCACGCCGTAGAGTTGCAGACGGAAAACGTCGGCCAAGGCCCGCCGCCGCCCGATGAGGGTGCGATCCCAAAACGTCGGAACGACGAAAGCCGAGTCGTTCGAATCGAAACTCAAACGGTGCTGTTCGATGAGTCGGCGGACGGGTTCGAGGTTGTTCTGCACGATGGGCGAGGCCAATTGTTTGTTGGCGGGAAACGATTCGAGCGTGGTCAGCCACACGATCATATCGGGCTGGTGCTGTGCGGCGAGGTCGAGCATGAGCAAATCTTTCATCAGCGACATCGTGGGGTAGCCGAGATTGTAAGCGCGGATGCGTTTGCCGTCGGCGGCGGTGAGGGCGGCGGCGTTGATGCGCCCGGCCAGCGTGTCTTCGGGGCGGAGCAGTGTGCCCCACACCGACGAGTCGCCGATGAGGACAACGCGGTATTCGTCGGCGGGTTTGGGCGCGGAGATTTCGTGCGCGGCGAACATGGCTTCGAGTTGATAGAGGCTGAAGTTATAGGCGCGGTCGGGAGTCTCGCCGAAGGGCAGGCGCGGCCGGCCGGGGAAGAGCGCGTTGTATAGCGAGAGGCGGCCCAACGCAGGCAATGGATCGCCAGCGGCGAGCAGAAGATTGGCGACCGCGAAGAGTAGCGCGGTTTTGAGGAGGAGGGCGCGGAGATTCATCTGTCACCACCTCACCGACTCCGCAACCCGATCCATTTCGCGGATGGGGTCGTAATCGCTGTCGGCGACGAGGGCGAAACGCGACATGCGCCCGGCGTCGAGCACGGCGCGGCCTCGCGGGTCGGTGCGCATGGCGGCGAACGCTTGCCGCAGAGCCTCTTTCAATTCTTGCGGCAGGCTTCTCTGCATCATCCACGGCGGAATGGGGCTGGGGCCGAGCGTTTCGATGATGCGAATTTGCGAAGCGAGTTCGGGACGGCGGGCGAGTTCGGTTTCGAGCACGGTGCTGTCGATGGCCGAGGCGTCGATCTGTCCATCGAGAATCATTTGCAGAGATCGTTGGTGCGCGCCCGATCTGATGGCTCGCCCGAAGAAACCGTTTCCGTATTCCCGACTGGCGAGATACCAGCGAGTGACGTTGTACCCGGAATGGGAGCCGGGTTCGTTGAAGGCCCACGTTCGCCCGCGCAAGTCGGCAAAGGATCGGAAAGGCGAGTCGGCGCGCACGATGGCATCCGAGAAATACATCGGGCGGTCGGCGTATCGCGCGCCGTTCATCACCGGCGCGGCAAGGAGATCAAACTTCGGATCGGGTGAGGCCATCTTTCTCACGTACACGAGTCCGCACACCCAACCGACGTGCGCTTGCCCGTTATCGAGCATTCGTTCGCGCTCTTGCCATTCCACATCGCCAACGAATTCGGTGGGTATGTTGATTTGCGCGGAGATGTATTGCGCGATGGCGGCGCAGTGAGCGTCGGCGTTGGGGGCTTGGCAGGAGGTGAATTTGAGGAGGTTCATGGAATACGACAATGGACGGTGGGCGATAGACGAATGACGAATGGCGAATGACGAACGCCACCAGTCGTCCGTGGTCTATCGTCCAAATAATACCCGCAACACTTTCAATGACAACCCAATCTCTGGCAGGGCAAACCAGGCCCAGCCGAGGGCGACGAAGTGAAAGGTGAGCAGTGCGCCGCCAATGGCGGCGGCGCGTTTGAGCAAAGGCCGGTTGTCGAGCAACGCGGCGCGGGGTTTGGTGGAATCGGCCCAGCGGTTGTGGATGAAGAGCCCGATCCCGTGCCACACGCCCCACGCCACAAAGTTCCACGTCACGCCGTGCCATAGCCCAATCAGAATCATCGTGCTCAATTGCGTGAAGGCAATGATGAGCGCGGGCGGCCACTGGCGCGAACGGAGCGCGCGAGTGAGGGGATTGAAATAGTGGGCGCGAAACCATTGGGCGAGGGTGATGTGCCAGCCGTTCCAAAAGGCGGTGAGGTTTTGGCTGAGGTAGGGGCGGTCGAAGTTGTCGGGCAGTGTCACGCCGAGCAGTCGAGCGAGGCCGAGAGCGATGTCGGTGTAGCCGCTGAAGTCGAAATAGAGCCGGAAGGCGTAGGCATACAACAGCGCCCACATCCAAAATGCGGAGCGGACTTGCGCGGCGTTGACTTCATTGAGGGCGACAAGGGCCAGCGTGTCGGCGAGGGCGAACTTTTTGAACACGCCCCACAGGATTCGCCAGCCGCCCTCTGCCACGCTAGACTGCGACAGCACAAACGGGGCGCGGAGGTCTTTGACAAATCGCTCGACGCGATCGATGGGCCCGGCGGTGATGGCGGGGAAGAACACAGTGTAGATGACAAACTCTTGCAGAGAGAGGTCGGGGAGTTTGCCGCTGGCGCGTTCGCGCAGAACGTGAATGAGGCGGAAGGCGAGGTATGAAAAGCCGAGCCAGCGAATGTCGAGGGGGGAGGCTTGGCTAGCGTCTTGGCCGTTGAGGGCGCGGAGCGCGGCGCTGAGGGCGTGGGCGAGCGAATCTGTTTTGAGGGCGATGAAGAGGAAGAGGATTACCGCGATGAGGATTAGAGGATTGGGGCGGAAGTGTGAAACGAGAAACGCGATGGCGGCGATGAGGGCAAGGGCGATGGTGACTTGCAGAACACCGGGCGGGCGAGTGGGCGTGAGGCAACAAAAGGCAAGGGTGCGGTTGAGGGCGATGAGGAGGATGAGGGAAACGATGATGAGGAGGGTGGTTGGGTGGTTCGGTGGTTCCCGCTCCGCTATCGCTACGGGGCGCTGTCGCGGGGTGGTCGGGTGGTTGGGTGGTTGGGTGGTTCGGTGGTTGGGTGGTTCGGTGGTTGGGTGGTTTGGGTTGGGAGTTGGGAGTTTGAGGTTTGGAGTTTGACTCCGGGTGGCGGCCCAAACGATGATGGTGAGGGCGAGGGAGGCAGTGGACAGCCAGAAGTCGAGGTGGCGGATGGGGGTGGAAGGTTGAAGCCAATAGAGGGCGAGTACGCTGGCGATCAGCATCAGCCAATTGCGCCCGCGCCCTTTGAGCAGTGCGCCATGCGCGAGAGCAATGGCGGCGAAGATCAGAATATGAAGCAAAGACATCGAACTTTGGAGTTTGAGTTTTCAGAACCCCTGATAGATCCACTGCGGGGCGTTGTCGGAGGTGAGGATGATGATGAGAATGAGAAGGAGGCAGAGAGCAGCGGCGATGAGGTTTTCGCGGGAGAAGAGTCGCACTGGCAGAGTCGGCTTGCCGTTCATCGTCATTTGTAGCCGCACATGCGCCACTCGCCCCCGTCCTGCGCGGCGAGATAGGTGCGACCTTCCAGCGGCAATTCCTGCAATTCGTTGTTGTACGTCACTTTGATTTTGCCTTTGCACGTTACCAGCGTAAAGTCGCCGTCGGTTCCGGCGGCTTCGCAGGCCAGCCCTTCCAGAGTCGGCGTCACGGCGGCGAAGGAATCCAATTCGAGTTTGGCGCTCTCTTCCCACGTAGAGCACGAGGCGTTGATCACCGCATTCGAATCTTTGGCGACGATGGCGGTGAGATACGCCTCTATCGCTTGCGGCGCGGTGTTGCCGCTGGCGCACGCGGCGAGCGCGAGCGCTAAAATGAAAACTCGAACGAGCAAGCGTTGCATTTGATTCTCCATCCGCGCTTTAAAGTATTGCTGTATCTGTTGCAAACAGCCCCGATTGAAACACAAACAAATCGCTAAACTCCGCCGGTTGCAGTTGCTTGTAATCGTTCTGCGGCACTTTGAGATAGCGCCAGCGCGCGCCGGTTAGCCCGGCGGCGCTCTCGGCCCAATGGCGGGCCGCCCGGTCTTTGTGGGCGACTTCCGTTGTCTCCTGCCCCTTCGTTTCCACCAGGTAGTGATCGCCGCCCGTCAACACGGCTACAAAGTCAGGGTAGTAGTAGCGCAGGTTGCCTACCGAGTCGGTGTATTCAATGGCAAAGCCAAACGAGTCCGGCAGTTTGGCGAACTTGGCCACGTCGGGCGCATCCTGTAAGAACTTGGCAAAGTCGCGCTCAAATTCGTTGGCGCACGGCACGAGGTTGTAAACGCACTTCGGGGCGGCATAGGTAGGACGAGACCAGGGGAACGGGTCAGTCTGCGAGAGAGGCGTCCCGGCGTCAATCAGCGTGGGCGTGAGCGACTCGACGACCAGCGGCTGCAGGGCGGTGACGAAGGCTTTGACGGTGACGAAGTGGGCGGTATTGGCGCTAATCGCTTTCAGCATGGCCGGAGTTTCGATGTCCACCGTCTCGCCGAAGGCGCGAGTCGCCAAAAACTCGCGCACCTTCGGGGCCAGGGCCGCAAACTGTGACGGCAGTTTGACCTCTTGAGCGATTCGTTTGGCGTAATAGGAGATGACCTCTTGCGCCGTTTGCACTTCAGGCAGGGCGTACTCGCGTTCAACTAGCTTTTCCAGCGTGATCAGGTCATAGCCTTCATAGGTGAACTTTTCCGCCGGCCGCCCGTCGGCCTTTCGCAGAAGATTCGAGACCGGCAACTTGGAAACGTCCAACGCTTCAATTTCGGCGGTGATGTTTTTCTTGCGGGCCAGTAAGGGACTCAGCTTGGGCAAGGTAATGTCCTTATCCATCTTCGCCGGGTCGGGTTGGATGGTGACGATCTCAAGTTTGTCTTTGCCGACTTGGAAGGTCTCTAACTCTAACCCTTCCTGCCGCTCCAGGTCTTCGACAAACTCAATGAACTTCTTGTTGCCGATCACGTCCACCCGTTCGGTGTAGCCGATGGTGGTGTTGCGAAACATGAGGCGCAGGCCGCGCCCGATGGTTTGCTCGGGCAGGATGTTGGCCTTGGAGGTGTAGGGCCGCAAGCCGACGATCACCGTCACGTTTTGCACATCCCACCCTTCACGAAGCATGAGGACGCTGACAATCGCATTGACGGGGCTGGCCGCTATGTCCACATCCCGCGCCGCTTGCCGGGCTTTGTCCAAATCGCCTTTGGCAATTTCGCCGGATCGGTTGGTGTGGATGGTCAATAATTTGTCGCCGCCAAACTCTGAGGGGTAGGTCTTTTGCAGGTAGTCGGCTACATCGTCGGCCTCGCTGGTGTCGTTCATCATCACAAACAGGATCGGCTTCTTGCCCAGCGAGGCCAGCCCTTCGCGGTACTCACGCCAGCGATTCACGCCTGCCGTGAGATAGGCTTTATATTTTGTGCTGGCAACACTGGAAGCGATCTCGCGGATTCCGGTGGTGATGCCTTTGACCGGGCGCTTTACAATGCCGTCAATGATGGCTTGCTTGAGGGGATAATCCGAGACTGTCCAGGAGAATAGACTGCCCTTTTGGTGTCGGGGTGTGGCGGTGAAGTCCAGCTGCGCAGTGAGGCCGCCTCTCGCCGACTCATGCAGTCGCCGGATCACCTGACTCCAGGCGCTCTCTTCGTCGTGGGTGTGGTGGGCTTCGTCGTTCATCACCAACAGCGGCCCGCCCCGCTTCGCCAATCGTTTGTCAAAGTCTTCAATCGCGTTGGGCGCCGCGGGCGGCCTGGGGCCAAGCAAGGCGGCGATCTCTTCCGGTTCATCCGACTCGTCTTCGTCGTCGTTATCGGCGTGCAATTGGTCAACGTTGGTCAGGTACAGCGCCCCAAGTGACCGCGCCCGCTCCGGGTCGCCGCGCATGTAAAACTCCACGTCCCAATAAATTTTCAGTTCGGGGGGAATGATGGGATCAACTTTGAAGAGGCGGCCTCCCCCGAAGTCAGTCCGCAGGCGTTCAAAGACGATCACGTTGGGGGCGATGATCAAGGCGGTCGTGGCGTAATCCTCGCCGCCGCCGGTCACGGCATTGAAGTATTGCCAGGCAAAGGCCAGAGCCATGACTTTCGTTTTGCCGCTCCCGGTCGCCATCTTCACGCAATAACGGGCAAAGTCGTCGCACTGCAACAAGCGCAAATTGGGGATGTTGGGGGCGAAGGTTTCCAGCAAACTTTTTTGCCGCCGGGCCTGCGTCACTTCCCACAAGTAGATCAACGTTTCGACGGCCTCCCGTTGCGCCTCGTAATATTCAAACTTGCGGCCTTGCAGGCGATGGCCGGTGAGAAACCAATAGTTGAGAAGGATGCTGGTCGTTTCGGTGGCGCCCTTGTAGCCGCCCGCTCGCCACGCCTTCACCGCTTCCCGAATGGCCGGGACACAGGGGGCGGTTGGCACGTTGGCTTCTAACAGGCCAAGTTGCGGGGGCGGGGTCGGCCTTCGGCGAGGCATCAGTCTCCTTCTCCCACAAAAGCGGCCAGCGCTTCAATAGCCTGCCGGAGGTCAGCCGGAATATCCGCGTCGGGCCAGGCAGTAATAATGGCCGAGTCAGCGAGTTGGATATGATAGGTATCGTGAAGTTGTTGGCGCAGTTTGGGCAAGACAGTTTCTTTAGCATCGATCCAGATGTGCTTCCTCTCTTCGTCTTGCCAGAGTTGCGCAACAAATTCCTCGGCGCGTTGGGTGATGGTTGATGCTTCCCAGCCTTTTTTCTCGTCCCGGCTAATTTTTGAAAACGCATCTATCATTCTGAGTCGCAGTGGTTCGCGCGCGTCGGCAATGATTTTATCGAGCAGTTCTGTCACTTGGGCAGGATTGGGCCGAAGCAGCGGCGGCGTGGCCGCAGTCAAATCGAGAACTGCCCCGGTTATCGCTTTCGGATTCGCCAAATAGTTTTCAATCTCTAATCGCTCCCAAATATGCCAGGTCTGTTCATCTGCGTAAGGCGGTTTGCCATAGCGGGCGCGTTCGGCGGCAAGTTGGTCGTCGAGGGCATAATCCCGGTCGGCTAGCACAAATGCCTTTATATCCAAAGGCTTGCTAGCACGGAAAGCTTGTTTGAGTGTGCGCAACATCCGGCTCACATCGTCGGCGGTGGGCCGGCGCTGGCTATAGAGAAAAACCAGCCTGCGCTGGATTCGTTTGTATCGGTCTGCGCCCAAAATTTTATTGAGCCACAACCGCACGTATTGCTCGTCCGATTTGTCTTCGACTACGATTACTTTCCGGTAAGCATCGATCAACAGCAAGCTCAAGTTTTCCAATCCGCCTAGGGCCGAGACGGTGCTCAATACCTCCGGCCAGACTTGCAAACGGCGCGGTTCGCCATTAGCGAAGGTGATGATCTGGCCGGGCTGAACAGCGGCGATCAACTCGGTGGAGTGGGTGGCGGCGATGATTTGAATTCCACCTTGCACCAGCCGGGTGAGGACTGCATACAGGTCGGCCTGCAATTTGCTGAACAGATGGGCGTCCGGCTCGTCCAGGAGCACGGTCGTGGCGTCTTCCACCAGAATGCTGCCAAGAATTTGGACGAATTGCCGGAAGCCACTGCCCCCTGAAAAGATATCCAATTCAGGGACCTTGCGCCGTTTGTCGGCGGGCGCATCGGCGCCTTCGGTGTAGCCGACTCGAATGTAACGATCCACTTGTTCGTCAAACTGGGGCCGGAGCAAATGAATACTTGGGAAAATCGCGGCCAGTTCGGTGACAAACTGCTCCCAGCGCGTCGGTTCGTCCTTCAAATCCAGCAACAAATTGCGGATGATACCGCCATGTTGGGCCTGGGCGCGCATTTCCCGACGGACAGCCGGCGTGCGCCGCTCCTCGCGCGGCCAAAAGTCGGTGTAGCCCGGAATAAGGGTGATGCTGAATGAGCGCTCCACGTTCAGCGGCGGCGTGTCTGAAACGCTCTGCACGCTGAAACGGTTGAAGCGCAGGTTGATTTCGAACTCGTAAACCTCCCCGGACATCAATTCGCCTTTCACCCGGATAGGTACGGCAGTGCTTCCGCGCTGTGCCCGGCGGTCTTTCCACAAATCCAGCGGTTCGGCGGCTGGCGCTACGACAAACTCATCCGGGCCAAACGTGCGATTCTGGAACGTCAAATCGCCATTGCGCTTTTCCAGGCAGGTGCGATAACAAAAGTCAAACAGGGCGCACGCCTGCAGCGCGGTGGATTTGCCGCTGTTGTTCGGGCCAACAAGCAGATTGAAGCTCTCGAAATCGAGCCGAAGCGATTCAAATCGTTTGAAGTTCTCTATAGAGAGTGTTTTGAGCCATAACGAGTTCATCACTTCACCTCCACCCTCACCGTCTTCGTCGTGTCGTTCCCCAAAATATCAATCACCTTGATCACAATTGTATACTCGCCCGGCGCCTCGTAAGTGTGAGTGACGGTCTTGGTCAACTCGCGCTCTTTGCGCGTCCGGTAGGCTTGCCATTCGTTGTGGAAGGTGTCGCTTTTATTATCCCAATCCACTGCCCAATAATCAATCCATTGCGCCCAATGCCGCACCGCCTTTTGCGCCTCTTCCGGCACATCGTCGGGCGGGATGACAAAATCGGTCAGGGTCAGGGTGACATCGCGCCGGGCGGCTCCGCGAGCCGCCCCTACCTTCACGTCCACCGACAGGGCGGCCAATTCAAAAAAGTGGATGTCGCCCTGGGCCACGGCCTGCTTATCCAGCACTTCGCGGGGAATGCGGACAAACTTCAAATTGAGGTTGGCCTGGGCCGCCTGTTGCCGGGCGACTTCGTTCAACTCAAAGGCGAAGTCCCAGCCCAGCACGTCAACGCCGTTGCGGGTCGGCGCGTCCTTGCCCGTGCCCATTGCCTTTTTGAATTCGGCCACGAGATGAGTCACGTCGCCCACTGTCACCGGCGCATCCACCGCGCCCACGTGCACCATGCGCCCGGCCTTCAAGCCGTGCAGCCACGCATAGCCGCTCACGGGTCGCGCCCCGTACAACTTCAAAATAAACTCGGTATACGCCCGATGGATGGATTGTTGATTGTTGATTGCCGATTGCTGATTTGAATTTTGAGATTTGAAGTTGGAAGTTTGAAATTCCGTCGCCTGCCACACTTGCCGCTCATACTTGCCCAA
>VGOW01000010.1 GCA_016875735.1 Chloroflexota bacterium
GGCCTAAAGGGGTGGCCGGAGTCCGCCTGTTGCTCCAAGCAGAACGTCTCATCACCGACGAAATCGAAATCGGAGCCTTAGTGTTTACTCGCATTTGAACGCTCTCATAATCACTATCAATATCTATCAGACCTTGAATTCCAAAACAAGCTCTCAAAGGTAATGTCGCCGCCGTGATTGTGGGCGATGGTTTGGCACACCGACAAACCCAGCCCGTTGCCGCGCCCGCCCTCTTTGGTAGTGAAGAAGGGAGTGAAAATCTGGCGCGCGTCGGCTTCGCTGATGCCGCGCCCGTTATCTGCGACCGACACTTCGATATTATCGCCAGAGGCCGCCACTCGCGAGGACACGATCACCACCCCCGGCCGATCGTCGGCCAGCGCATCGCGGGCGTTCATCAGCAGGTTCACCCAAATCTCTTCGAGTTGATGGCCGTTGGCGAGGACATAGGGCAAATTGGGATCCAATTCCACTCGCAAGTCGGCGCCCCCGCGAGTGAGGTGCGCGCCGACGAGATCGAGCGCTTCCATCACGGTTTCGTTGACATCGGTGGGGACGAGTTCCCCATCATCCGGGCGCGAGAAATTCATCAGCCTCTGCACCACTCGCTGCGCGCGCCAGCCCGCTTGAAAGATGGCTTTCGCCGAAGGGTAGATTGGCGAATCGGAGGGCGTGGCCTTGAGCATGAGCTGGGCATCGGCAATGACGGTGGTGAGCGGGTTGTTGATTTGGTGCGCCACTCCGGCGGCCAGTTCGCCCACAGCGGTGAAGCGGGCCGCCTGCACCAACTGCGCTTGCGCGGACTGCAAGGCCTCGACCGAGCGCTGGAGATCGCCGAAGAGGGCGGCATTGTCGATAGCGATGGCCGCCTGCGCCGCCAACGCTTCGAGGAAGCTCAGCCATTCGGGATCGGAGTCCAGCGCCGAACGATGGAAGATTTCGAGCACGCCGCGCATGTGGCCTTTGGCCACCAGCGGCACGCCGTAATAGGCCACAAAGTTTTCGTTGGCCAGCAGGGGCGCGCGGGTGAGGTCGGCGGTGTCGTCGCGCAGATTGCCAATGCTGACGATGGCGCGTTCGAGAGCGGCCCGGCCGGCCAGCCCTTCGCCGAGCCGCAGGCGCGTGTGCCGCAGGGCGGTGGTGCGAAAGCCGCGCCCGGCGGCGTATTCGAGCAGCTGCAAATTCGGATCGAGCAGAAGAATATCGGCCGCGCTCACGCCGAGCTGAGTCGTCACTTGATACAACAACACGTCGAGGATGATATCGAGATCGAGGGTAGCGCCGATGGCCATATTGATGTCGTGCAGGGCCGAGAACCACTGCATCCGCCGGGTGGTCTTTTCGTGCAGGTCGGCGCGGTGGAGGGCGCTGGCGGCAATGTCGGCGATGGCGGTGAGCAGGCGCATTTGCGAATCGGTAAGGCAGTCTTGCGAGGCGATCCACAGCACGCCCAGCGCGCGATCCTGAATGATGAGCGGCACTCCGGCGGCGGCGATGGCCCCCTCGCGCGCTGGGGTTAACAGAACTTCCTCATCGGTGTGAAACTGATTGTTGAGATAGGGCTCTCGGCTGTGAATGATCCGGGCCGTGACTCCTTCGTCATCGCGGATTCGCATCCCGGCCAGGCCGCTCCACACACCCGTGGCCGATTCGATTGAGATATTGCCCGCCACCGGATCGCGCATGGCCAGCGCTGCGCCCTGCGCGCCAAGCACCGCGCTGGTCTGCTCGAGAATGAGGGGCTCTAAGGGCGCGCGCGCGGGAGCAACGCGCAACGCCAGCGATACGCAGCTCAACGCTTCCAGTTCGCGCGTGCGCTGTTGGGTTTCATCCAACAAGCAGGCTTTGGCCATCGCCAGCGCAATGTGCGCGGCGGCTTGCTCGGCGCGGGCGATCTCTTGCGCCGAAAAGCGGTGGTGAGTGTGGAAAGCAATGAAGGCCGCGCCCAGCTGAAGTTTTCCGGCAATCAGCGGCACGATCAACAGCGAGCGGGCCGGGATGGAGGCGGCCAGCCGCGGGGTGATGAGTGGGGTGTCGAAGATACTGTCGATGGCGATGGCATTGCCCAAGCGCAGCACGTTTTCGGCCAATGCCATATCGTCCATGTTCGTGTGCAGGGCCACGTAGTCATCCGAGCCGGAGGCGGCCAGCGCCAGCGACGACTCCCACCGCTCGCCGCCCCATCGTTTGATAAAACAAGCATCGGCGCTGAACAGAGAGACGAGGCGCTCCGAAAAGAGTCGGAGCGAGATATCGAGGTCGGACTGTTCGAGGCCGATGCGGGCGATTTCGTTGAGGGCGGTGGCGTGGCGGGCGTGCATCGTCGTTTCGGCAAACAGCCGGGCATCGTCCAGCGCCAACGCGGCCCGTTCGGCGAAGGCAAACACCGTGCGGCGCGCGCGTTTGTCGAACCCATCGAGGCGGGTGCTTTCGAGGTTGAGCACGCCGATCACCCGCCCGGCGGCCATGAGCGGCACGACGAGTTCGGAACGGGCATCCAAATTCCCGACGAGATAACGCGGGTCGTCAGACACATCGGGCACATAGATGGGGCGAGCCTCGCGCACGACAGTGGGGATGACGGATCGGCCGCCGAGCGATATGACGGTGGGTGAGCCGATGCTGGGGATGCCGGCCTGCCCGCCGAGATAAACATTGGTTTGATCCTCATCGATCAAGAGAACGCCGCAGTGATCACACTTGATCTCGTCCACCACCGTCTTCGCAATTTGCGCGGCCAACGCCGACAAATCTTTGTCCCGCGTAAACAGGTTGACCGAGGCGCGATACAACAGACTCGTTTCGGCGGCGTTTTGGCGAACGGATTCGTACAGCTGCGAATTCTCGAAGGCTATCGCCGCCTGAGCGGCAAAGGCGCGCAGACGCTCCAAATGAGCGGGCTTGAAATATCCGGCCGTGCCGCTGTCGAGGTTGAGGAAGCCGACGGTGCGGCCGCGGAGCGAAATGGGCGCCCCGACATACGAGCGTATCCATTCCAGCCCGGCGGCGGTCGTCCAATCGGGATCGTTGCGGACATCGGCGACGATGGTCGGTTGCCCGGTTTCGGCCATCTTCCGCAGGATGGGTGTGTTGGCGAGGCGGAAGCGCACGGTGTTGAGCGTGGCCAGCAGCTCCGGCTCAACATAGCCGGTGGATTTCGCCACGCGGACGATGCCTTCCTCGAGCAGCATGAGGGTGGCGCGGTCGTGCGGCACCACTCGCTTCATGTTGATCAAAATGCGCTCGAACAACTCATCCATTTCCAGATTGGCGCTGAAGGCCATTGCCACATCGCGCAGGGACTCGGCCATGGCTCGCTGATCGCGCTCCGAGTCGAGCAGAGAGGTTTTGTACACGGCCAGCGACACTTGCCGCGCGAGTTGTTCGGCAAAGGCGATCTCGTCGGGCGAGGCTCGCCGCGCGGCTTTGTAGCCCAGCAGGGCGGCGCCGAATTTGTGGCCGCCCGCCGCCAACGACAGCCCGGTCACAGACTGAAACGGGGGCCGCGGTTCTTCATCGCCCGCCTCGAAGAAAGACATCTGCGGATTGTTCATCGCCTCTTGGGCCGCTTTGAGAGTCGATGGGATCGAACGCGTCATCAACATCTCGGCGTACTCTCCGTAGGCGGCGCCGGGGATCATGGTTCGAGAGGCGGCGTCCCACATGAGAATGGCGCAGTCGTCCGCGTTGAGCAATTCGCCGAGCCAGCCGGCGACGGCGCGGAGCATTTCCGGGAGGGTGGAGGCTTCGAGTGTGGCGCGGGTGACGCTGTTGAGCAGAGAGAGTTGGCGGGTTTGCCGTTCGGTGGCGGCGAACAGCCGGGCGTTTTCGATGGCAATGGCCGCCTGATCGGCAAAGGCTTGCAAGCGCTCGGCGTGAGTCTGATCGAAGAAATCGGGCGTGGCGCTGTCGAGGTTGAGGAAGCCGATCGTGTGCCCTTTGGCGACGATGGGGACGCCGACGTAGGAGCGGATCCACTCGATGCCACGGCCCATCACCCAGCCATCATGGTGCCTCACATCGGGGATGACCAACGCCTTCCCGGTTTCCATCATCTCCCGGTAATTGCGAAGTTGGTCAATCGGCAACACCATGCCCGCCCACAGGGTTGCGTCAAGGGGAGGCGCGGCGAAGACTCGAACGGTGGAGGCGGTGTGGGTGGCCGGATCGATGAGAACAACGTTGGCGGCGTCGTGAGGCACAACGCGCCCCATCGTCGCCAGAATGCGATCCAGCACTTCGTCGAGATGCAATGTTCCGCTCAGACTGGCGGCCACATCGCTCAGGGCTTCGGCAATGGCTCGCTGTTCATGCTCGGCTTCCAATGAGCGCGCGGCTTTCGCGTGGAGCGCCGCCAATTCATTGGCGCGATGGAGCAAAGCCGCCTGCGATTCTTTTTGCTTGCGCTCCGACTCTCGCCGATCATCCGCCATGGCCCCCAACGTGAGGGCGAGGGCCGAGAGGGCCACCGAGAATATCTGCATCTCGATCATTTCATAGGAGGACTCGAGGGGCGCAATCAGAGAAACGACTCTCGCAGTAGCATTGATGACAACGGCGCCGATCACGGCCCCCTGCAATCCGTCATTCCACACCACCCAAATGATGCCGACGAAACAAAGATAATAAAGATGGATCTCGCGGGTGGGCGGCCAAGCCAACAGAAACCCGAGCAGGGCGGCGGCCAGCGCCAGCCAAATGGGTCGAAGAATGGATCCCCGTTTCGCGCGCGGGGTTCGCCCCCCCTCTATCCCCCCCAATGGGGGGGATGAAAGGGGGGGAGCAGTTCGGAGAATCTCCGCAAGCAATGGCTTGGCGATGACGAGAATGAACGGTGTGGCAAGAAAGATTCCAATCGTGTCGCCGATCCAGAAGTCATAAACGGCGAGCGCGTAATCACTGCTGGCGATCAGCCCGCCGTAGGCAAACACGGCGGCGGTGGAGACCGCCACATTAAGTGAGGCGAGCATCGAGATGCCGACGAACCACATCACGTCTGATCCATGCCGCAGATTGGCCCCGCCGAGAACTCGCCGCAGAATTAGCCCGCCGATGGAATACCCGCCGCCGACAGTGAGCGTTGAGAGCAAAGTGACCGGGAGCGGGAAATGCCAAATCAGCCAGCCGCCCAAAAACTCGGCGATGAAGATGAGAGGCGCCGCCGCGGGACCCACCAACAGAAGCAGAGCAATGCTCAAACCGGGCGGCACATACCACACGGAAACGATAGAGATGTTGGTGAAGAAGGTGGCGAGAGCCGAGAAGCCGAGGTAGAGTCCCCAATACGCCAGCGCAATCGCGCCATAGCGCAATGCCGCGTGCAGGCGCGCGCGCGGCAAGGGGGGGGCCGGGCTGGCTTCAGGCGTCACGGCAGGAATCGGTCAGACTTGAATGGTGTAGCCGTGCCCGGGCACGGTGGTGATGTAGATCGGGCTGCCGGGATCCGGCTCGATCTTTTCGCGCACGTTCTTCACGTGCACGCGGACGAGATCGGGCGAGCCGGCGTCGAAGGGATAATCCCATACATCGTGCAGGAGTTTGGCCGGAGAGAACACTTCGCCGGGGTGGCTCATGAGGAAGTAGAGCAGATCGAACTGCACCGGCGTGAGCGGCGCCGTGCCGCGCTGGGTGGTGGCGGTGAACGATTTGCAGTCGAGCACGAGATCGCGCACGATGATTTGCGAGGAAGGAGATTCGGCGATCTTGCGCGACACGCCGCGCCGCAGGATGGCGCGGATGCGCAGAACGAGCTCGTCCACGTTGAATGGCTTGGTGAGGTAGTCGTCGGCGCCGGCGCGCAGGCCCAGCACTTTATCTTCCACTTTGCTGCGGGCGGTGAGGAACAGAATGGGCAGATCGGCGAGGATGGGATCGGCGCGAACTTGCTTGCAGACCTCGAAGCCGTCCATGCCGGGCATGAGCACATCGAGCACGATGAGATCGGGGCGGTGGCGGCGGGCGGCGTTCAGCCCCTCCACGCCGGAGGTGGCGACGGTCACGTTGAAATCGTGCGCGCGCAGAGTCCGCTCGATGGATCCGGCGACGATCTCTTCGTCATCAACAACAAGAACGTGATTCTCATCGGCGGTGTTTGGCATGGTTCAAGGCTCCCTTCATGATGCTTTCCGAATCAAAGGCAAGCGCACCGTGAAACGCGCGCCCTCTCCGGGCTGGCTGTCGAACGTGATTTCGCCGCCATGATTGCGAATGATGGACTGGCACACCGAGAGGCCCAAGCCGTTTCCGCGCTCGGGCTCTTTGGTGGTGAAGAACGGGGTGAAGATCGACTCACGATCCTCTGGGGCAATGCCGTGGCCGTTGTCGCGCACGCACACTTCGACGGCGTCGCCGGAGTCGGCGGCCTGCGATTCCACGCGGATGAGTCCGGGGCGGCCCTCCACCAGCGCATCGCGGGCATTCATCAACAGATTGATCCATATCTCTTCGAGTTGATGGTCGTTGGCCTGCGCGGGGGGCAAGTTGGGCGCGAGCGACAGGCGCAGTTCGACGCCGCCGCGCTCGACGTGCGCGCCCACCAGATCGAGGGCTTCGACGACGGTGGCGTTGATGTCGGTGGGCGCGAACAGCCCTTCATCGGGGCGCGAGAAGTTGAGCAGGCGCTGAACGACTCGCTGCGCCCGCCACCCGGCTTGAAAGATGGCGTTGGCCGAGGCGTGCGCCGCTTCGTCGGCCGAGACGGTTTTCATCAGCAACTGCGCGTCGGCGATGACGGTGGTGAGCGGGTTGTTGATCTGATGAGCCACTCCGGCGGCCAGTTCGCCCACTGCCGAGAAGCGGGCCGCCCGCACTAATTGCGCCTGCGCCTGCCGCAGTGCTTCCATCGAGTTCTGCAAGTCTCGATAGAGCATGGCGTTTTCAATCGCCGCGCTGATCCGGTCGCTGTTCACGCGCACAAAGTCGGCATCGTCGGGCGCGAAGTGATGCCGCTTGCGCGAGGCCAACAGCACGAGGCCGGCTATTTTGCCTTTCACCATCAACGGTTGCGATAAGTATGCCAGCACATTCTCACGCCGCATCCATTCTTCGCGCCCGGCGGCGCCGTCGCTCCGGCGCGGCGACAACCACTCGGCTTCGGCCAGCGGCGACATCGTTTGTTGGAATTGGCGCGAGAGGCCGCGCGATGAGGGGGCGATGATCAATTGGCCGCCCTGCGGAGTGTAAATGGCCCCGCACTCGATGTCGAGCGCGGCGGTGAGGCCGTCGAGCGCGGCGTCGATCACTTCGGGCAGATTGAGGGAGCGGGCCACCGCCGCCGTCACGTCGCTCAGAGCGGCCAGCATTCGAGTCTGCCGCCCTATCTCGGTTTCCATTTGCTTGCGGCGGGTAATATCGCGCACGAACAATTGCACAAAGTCGGATCGATCTTTGCCCGAAGAGGGAACGAGCCGCGCGCTCACCTCCGCCGGAAACGACGAGCCGTCACTGCGGCGATACTCGCATTCGTAAATCTGCGTCTCGTGCCGCGAAAGGGTGCTCAACAACCGCTTGCCCGCTTCGGGATCGATCAGGCTGATGTGCTGGCCCACCAACGCTTCACGCCGATAATTCACCCAGCCAAACAGCGCCGGGTTCGCGTCGATGATGATGCCGCCTGCGTTGTAAAGCAGAATGCCTTCGCTGGCCTGCTCGAACAGATCGCGGTAGCGGGCTTTGGCCTCGTCGAGGGCGCGTTCTAATCGTCCCTGTTCGATCACTCGATTGATCACTTCGGGCAGGGTCTCGAAGTAGTTGCCCGTTTTGACGACGTATTCGGCGGCCCCGGCTTTCACGGTGGAGGCCGCCACGCGCTCATCGCCGTGGCCGGTGATCATCACCGTCGGCGTTTTGAGTCCTTGCGCGGCGAACTGTTGCAATACGTCCAGGCCTGTTCCATCGGGCAGGCTGTAGTCGAGCAGTACCGCATCGTAACTGTGGCTCTTCATCAGCGGCCAAATGTCGGCCACGTGGGTCACCGCGTCCAGCTCGTACGAGCCTCTCAAGCGCAGGAATTCCCGAATCAATTCGGTGTGTTGCAGGCTGTCTTCCACCAACAATATTCTGAGGGGTGCAGTCATTGAAGTGTGCCTATGAGCAATTCGTAGCGGCTTCGGAAGCGCCGCAAGAAAATTGTGAACAGATCATCGCCCAGTCAATGTAACATGTCCGCCGCAGAAAGTCCGTAAAAAAAACATAAAGAAGGCATATAGGCGCGATAAATCCTCGGCCCTACGGCGCGGGGGCGCATTGCGCGAGATACTCGGCCAGCGTGATTTTCCGCGAGACCAGCTCTTGAGCCAGCTCAACGCCCACGTATCGGAAGTGCCACGGCTCCCACTGGTATCCGGTCGTTTGCTCGGCCCACGCCGGATACGACAGCGTGAAACCGAATCGCGGCGAGTTGTCGTACAGCCAGCGGCCTTCGTCGATCTTGAAGAAGTCAGTGTGAAAGAGTTGGCCGTATTGCTCTTCCATGAACGGCGCGCTGAAATCGATGGCCGCGCCCAATTGATGTTCGCTGTGGCCGGGCGCGGCGCTGATGGTGTCGGCGCGGTCGGGATAGAGGCGCTTCCATTTTTCATAGGCCACTGCTTGCTCTTCGTATGAACGATAACCGGACACGGCCATGATCTGCAACCCAAACTCGTTAGCTTCCCCCAGCATGTCTTTCAACGGCTGGATGACTTCGGCGCGGATTCGGATGGGCACGATGTATGAGTTGCGATAGGCCAGCGATGGCGTTTCGAGATCGAGCGGCTCATAGTCGGCGGTCAGTGCCGAGTCGCGATCGACGATGGGGGTGAGCAGATGAGAGTCGGCGATGTACAGCGCGCACGCCGGATCGGGCGTGGCGGTGAGGGTTGTTTTGGGGATGGGGGCGAGCGCAGGATCGGGTGTCGGCGTCCCGGCAAAAGTGATTTGCACTTGCGGCGGCGGCGCGGTGGGAAGGGGAGCCGTCACCGTTGGGGAGGCCGCCTCAATCGCGCACGCCCACACTGCCATCGAAATGATCGCATACAGGCTGTATCGAATCGCCGGCCACTGCCAGCCGCTTGGCTTTGCCATTGTGAGCGATTACAGGAAAAGCAGAATGGCGGTGAGAATCAGAATCGTGACGCGGATGGCGACGGCGGTGAAACGCATGGTGTCGAAATCAACGCGACGGGCGGCGGCTTGCGCGCGGAGGAATCGCTCGGCGGCGAAACTGCCGACTGCGCCGATGAGGCCGAGCACGGCTTCAGCGAATATCACCGCCATCCAAAACGCGGCCAGCCCCAACAACACGATCTGCACAACGCGTGCGCCCCGCCCCACAGCAACAGCACACTGCCCGCCGCCGTGCCGGTGAACGGAAACGGCGCGCCCGCGCACACGCCCATAGCCGAGCGAGAGCACGGGCAGAGCGGGGAGGCTGGCAATGGTCGCCGCCGAGACGAGTTCGGGCACGCTCCACACGCCGTCGAGGGCCACTGTGACGAGGCTGCTCAGCGCGTGAAGCGGCGGCTGTGGAAACGCACTGCGCTCCTCGGAGGGCGGCGCTTCGCGGGCTTCTGCCTCCACAACCTCCGCCTCCACTATTTCCGCTTCGTCCGCTTTTTGTAGTTCGCGCCCTTCTTCGTCCATAGTTGCACCAATTCAATCAGCATCTTCACCGACAGTTCCATCTCTTGCACGCAGGCGTATTCGTGCGGGCCGTGCGAGTTGTGCCCGCCCGCAAACAAGTTGGGCGTGTGCAGTCCGCGCTCGGTGAGGCGCGAGCCGTCGGTGCCGCCGCGCGTGGGCGGGTGTGTGGGCACAAGGCCGACCGCCCGCATCGCCTCATCGGCCAAATCCACCGGCAGCATATTCTCTCGAATCCAGTAACCCATGTTGCGATAACTCGGCGTGATCTGCACTTTGAACTTTGCGCGCGGCTCGGCGGCGGCTATGCCTTTCACCAGCCCGCGCAGTTGATCGCCCTGCGCCTTCAATCTATCGTTGTCGTGGTTGCGGAGGATGAATCGAATCTCGGCGTGAGCCACGTTGCCGCTCATGCTTGTCGCGTGAATATATCCGTCGCGGGCATCGGTCGTTTCGGCGCTGCGGTTTTCCACCGGCAGGGCGGCCAGCAACCGCGCCGCCAGCATGAGAGCGCTCACCATTTTGTATTTGCGCCCCTCGCCCGGATGAGTCGAAACGCCGTCGATGGTGACCACTGCCGAATCGCCGGAAAACGTTTCCCAATTCACCTCGCCCGGATTCTCGCCGTCGAGCGTGTAAGCCACGTCCGCGCCGAGTTCCTTCAAATCCAATTTGTCCACGCCGCGCCCGATCTCCTCGTCGGGATTGAAGCACACGCGAATCGGCCCGTGTTCGATTTCGGGATGCGAAAGCAGAAACTCGGCCAGCGTCATGATCACCGCCACACCGCTTTTGTCGTCCGCGCCGAGCAGTGTCGTGCCGGAGGCGGTCACCAAATCCTTGCCCACCTGACTTTTCATCTCCGGATATTTCGCCATGTCGATCACTTGCGCCGGATCGTCGGGCAACACAATCGGCTTGCCGTTCCACTTCCGATGCGCAATCGGCTTCACGCCCTCGCCGCTGAATCCGGGCACGGTGTCCACATGAGCAAACAGGGCAACCACCGGAACACGTTTCCGCGTCGTCGCCGGAATCGTCGCCAACACATAGCCATGTTTCGCAATCGTCATGTCGCTCGCGCCGAGTTCGCGCAGTTCATCCGCCAGCATTCGCAGAAGAGTCCATTGGCGCTCGGTGCTGGGCGTGGTGTTCGAGTCGGAGTCGCTGGCGGTGTGAATTTTGACGTATCGCAAAAAGCGGCTGAGCACAGTTTCAGGCATTCAACTCTCCATCAATCGCGTCGTTCACAGAAGGATAAACCCGATTGGCAACTTTTTCCAATGCCAATTTCTTGGGGCCGCCGGGCGAGATGCCGACTCCGACGCACTCCCAATTTTCTCCCAACAGACTCGCCGCCTCGCGCACGCCCACAATGCTTCGCGCCGAATCTTCGAAGACGGTGACCCGGCCTTTGACTCCCCGCAATTCTTGCAACGGCGACAGCCACTCATTCCGCGCCGCGGCCTCCGCCGCCCGAAGGGACTCCGACTCCGATGCGCCAATCGCCGCGCCGATGGCGGCCAACGCGTGCACGGGCGACGGCTTGAGATATGCTTCGGGATCACCGCCGATAGTTTCGGCCAGCCACTGAAACGATCCGAAACCGATGATGGGCAAATGACTCAGCCCCACGAGCTGCGCGCCGAGTTCGGCTTCGGGCGCGTAACCGAGTCGCGGCGGCACATCGCGCGGCGGGCGCGTGGGGCGCGCGGTGTAAATTGCAGAGTTCGGCGGCGCGGGGCGGGCGAGCGCGGCGCGATCATGCTTCAGCAGAGTCGAGTGAGCCTCAATCGTTTTCGGCAGGCCGTATGTTTCCTCGAACGCATCGCCGAGCGTGAACTGCTGAAAGATGTTGAGCGCCGGCGAGCGGCGAATGTCGCGGGAGTGAAGGAGCAAATTCTCCAACCTCAAATTTCCATTTGAAGTTAGGAGTTTGGAGTTTGAGATTAGCCTGTGCGCTGCCTCTACCGGATATTCCCCTTTGCGCCATTCGGCGCTGACGCGCTGGACGAGTGAATGATAGTGGGGGCGTTGGCCGGTGAGGGCGATCTCAGCAATCGAGATCGGCGCGGAGTCCCATTCGCTGGTGATGCCCGCCGCCTCGAAGGCTTCGATCTCGTCGTGCGTCGGCGCGAGATCGCCAAACCCCATCGCCCGCGAGAAATGATTGACGGTTTCGATGAGCGCCGCCCGGTATCCGCCCGGATGGAGGAGAACGGAGTCCATGTCGAAAAGAAAAATATCAAGGAGCAAATTTCAAACTCCAAAATTCAAACTCCCAACCACCCAACCACCCAACCACCTAACCACCCAACCACCATCACTTGTGCCTCTTCTCCAGCTCCGCCTCTACGTCTGCCAGCGTCAATCCGCGCGAGGCGAGCAACACCAATGTATGATAAAAGAGATCGGCCACTTCGGAGATCACGCGCTCATCGCCCTGTCCTTTGGCGGCGAGGATGACCTCCACCGCCTCTTCGCCGATCTTCTTCACGATCTCATCCTCGCCCGCATCGAAGAGGCGGTTGGTATACGAACCCGGCTTCAGGTTTTGTTTACGGTCTCGAATGATTTGGTCAAGGGCGGGTAAGTTCATCTTGTCTTCTTGTCACCGTGTCATCCCATCAGGAATTGGCTGTTCGGCTTCAGTCGCATGGGGTTTCACTTTGATGAGCGTGAACCACATCTGCACCGACGGCCCGATGAGCAAGGCAAAAGCAATGGTGCCCGCGCCGAAAGGCCCGTGCAGCAGAATTCCGGCCAAGGCAATGGTCACGTCAATCGAAGTGCGCGCGGCGCGGATGCTCCATCCCGTTGTGCGATAGATCGCCAACATCAAACTGTCGCGCGGCCCCGCGCCCGCATTCACGCCAATATAAATTGCGCTGGCCAAGCCCATTGCGATCATGGCTATCGCAAAATAGGCGGCGCGCAACCAGAGACTATCTGTCCATACGCCGTCAATCGGCGGAATGAGGAACAGGAACAAGTCTTCCCACGGCCCGATGCTCACGATGTTAGCCAGAGTGCCCCAGCCGATCTTTTCTCTCAGCAACAGCACCAACCCCAACACCCACACGCCGTCAATGACCACCATCGTGCCGGGCGTCACCCGCAGAATGTTCGACATCGCCACTTCGAACACCGCCCACGAACTCGTTCCCAACCCGCACCGAATGAGCATGGCGATTCCAAAGCCAAAGAGTCCCAGCCCGATCTCGATCACCACGAAATCGCGGGGAAAGGTTTTCCAACGAATAGGTTTGAGCATTTTTGAATCCGCAGGTTTCGCAGATGGCGCAGATTTTGGGAAGCCATCTGCGCTAATCTGCGCCACCTGCGGATCGATTCAGTCCCGAATATGATAATCGCCAACGGCGACCCATTTGTGCGTTGTTAGTTCGCGCAGGCCCATCGGCCCGCGGGCGTGCAAGCGCTGAGTCGAAATAGCGACCTCGGCCCCCAACCCGAACTGGCTCCCGTCGGTGAAGCGGGTGCTGGCATTCACGTACACCGCCGCCGAATCCACTTCGGCCACAAACTTCTGCGCGTTCGCATCGTCGCGAGTCAGTATCCCGTCCGAGTGGCCGGTGCTGTGCGCGGCGATGTGGGCGATGGCCTCGTCGAGCGAGTCCACCACTTTCAGCCCCAGCACGAGCGAGAGCCATTCGGTGTCGAAGTCATCGGGCCCGGCAGGCAACACCGACTCCGGCAAGCGTTTGCCCACATTCTTCGCGTAGCGCAAGCGCTCTTCGCCCGAGTCGGGATCATGATCGAGATACGCGCCGGTGAAATGCTGATAGAGATACGGCAGGGCCGAGTCGTCGGCGCGAAAGGTGACTCCGTCACGCGAAAGGTAATGCACGAGATCGGGCAGAAAGGAGTCGGCCACCGCGCGGTGAACGAGCACGGTGTCGAGCGCGTTGCACACGGTGGGCCGTTGAGTCTTCGCGTTGTGGATCACGCTGTATGCGCCTTCGAGATCGGCGCTCTCGTCCACGAACAAATGACAAATGCCGATGCCGCCGGTCATCACCGGGATTTTGCTGTGCTCGCGGCAGAACTCGTGCAGGGCATTGCCGCCGCGCGGGATGATGATGTCAACGTGTTCGTGAAGGTTGAGAAGTTCGGTGACGCGGGCGCGATCGGGGTCATCGATGAATTGGATCGACTCGGCGGGGAGGCCGTTTTCTGACAGCGAGCCGTGAACCGCGCCGACGAGGGCGCGATTGGAGCGGATGGTTTCACTGCCCCCGCGCAGGATGGCGGCGTTGCCCGTTTTGATCGCCAACCCGGCCACGTCAATCGTCACGTTGGGGCGCGATTCGTAAATGACGCCGAGCACGCCGAGCGGCACGCGCTGTTTGTGCAGTTTGAGTCCGTTGGGCAGAGTCGTTGCGTCGAATATTTCGCCGACGGGATCGGGCAGTTCGGCCACGCGGCGCAAATCGTCGGCGATGCCTTTGAGCCGCGTCTCGTTGAGGGTCAGTCGGTCGATCAGCGCCGCGTCGAGTCCGGCGGCGGTGGCGTCGGCAATATCGAGGGCGTTGGCGGCGAGGATGTCGGCGCGCGAGTCCCAGAGTCGGCCAGCCAGCGAGAGGAGGGTTTGGTTTTTGATCTCGGTCGGCGCGCGGGCGATCTGTTTCGATGCGGCGCGGGCGCGAAGGCCGATCTGTTTGAGGTCAACGGTCATCATTGGAACGATGAGCGATGAGCGATGAACGATGAACTCTTTTCCGTTCATCGCTCATCGCTCCGCGTTCATCGTTTATAGCAACACTAAATCATTCCGATGAATCACTTCGTCGCCGTAATTGTATCCGAGCAGAGAGTCGATTTCATCGGAGCGGCGGCGGGCAATGCGGGATAGATCGGCGGCGGAATAATTGGCGATGCCGCGCGCGATTTCGCGCCCCGATGGATCGGCCACGCGCACGGTGTCGCCGCGTTCGAAATCGCCTTCCACTCCAGCGACGCCGACGGGCAATAAACTGCTCCCGCGACTCAGCGCGCGCGCCGCGCCCTCGTCCACCGTGAGACAGCCGGATGCGCCGCCTGCAAGAATGTATCGTTTGCGACTCTCGATGGCGGTGACTGCGGGGTGAAAGCGTGTGCCGATTTTTTCTCCGGCGGCGATGTGGGTGAGGATGTCGGGGTCGCCGCCGCGCGCGATGACGACCATGGTGCCGGAGCGCCGGGCAAGATCGGCGGCTTGCAGTTTGGTGATCATGCCGCCGGTGCCGAGTCCGGTGGCGGTTCCCCCGGCCGCTTCCCACAACGAGGCGGGGATGTCGGAGTCGGTCACATCGGTCACGAGTCGGGCCGAGGAGTCGCGGCGCGGATCGGCGGTGAAGAGTCCGGGTTGATCGGTGAGGAGGATGAGGGTGTCGGCGTCCACCAAATTGGCGACGAGCGCGGAGAGGTTGTCGTTATCGCCCACGCGAATCTCTTCAGTGGCGACGGTGTCGTTTTCGTTGACGATAGGGATGAGGCGCTGGGCGAGGAGCGCGGCGAGGGTGTTGCGGGCGTTGAGGTAGCGGCGGCGGTTGGCGAGGTCGGCGCGGGTGAGGAGGATTTGGGCGACGCCGACTCCGTAGAGGCCGAAGAGCTGCTGATAGAGAGCCATGAGGCGCGGCTGGCCGATGGCGGCGAGCATTTGTTTGGCCGGGACGTCTTTGGGCAGCTCGGGGTAGTCGAGAGCTTCGCGGCCCGAAGCCATTGCGCCGGAGGTGACGAGGATGACTTCGTGCCCAGCCTCGCGGAGGGCGCAAAGTTGGCGGGCGAGATCGACGAGGCGCGGAGGGGAGAGGCGGTTCGTTCCGGCGGTGAGGGTGGAGGTGCCGAGTTTGACGACGAGGCGCACAGTGGTGAGTGGATGGCAAGATGGCAGGGTGACAAGATGAGCCTCATTGGAATCATCGTGTCATCTTTTTATCGTGTCATCCCGTCAAGAATCACCCAATAAGCGATAGAAGCAAGATCGCTCGCCCGTGTGGCACGCCGGGCCTGCCGGATCGACTTTGAGGAGGAGGGTATCGGCGTCGCAATCCACTCTGATTTCGCGGACGCGCATGACGTTGCCGCTGGTCGCGCCTTTGCGCCACAACTCGCGCCGACTCCGGCTCCAAAACCATGCTTCGCCCGACTCTTGCGTGAGGCGCACCGACTCGGCGTTCATCCACGCCACCATCAACACCTCGTGGGTGGCCGCATCCTGCACAACGGCAGTGACGAGGCCGCGATCATCGTAGTTGAGTTCCATCGTTGGAACACAAAGGCACAAAGTCTCGAAGTCTCAAAGAAGTTTCTTTGTGGCTTCGTGCCTTCGCGCCTTCGCGGTGAAATTCAAAGCCGGACGGTCACGCCACTATCGGCCAAATACCGTTTCACTTCGGCCACGCTCAAGGTTTTGTCGTGGAAGAGCGAGGCGGCGAGGGCGGCGTCGGCGTTGGCGAGGGTGAGCGCCTCGGCGAAATGTTCGAGGTTGCCCGCGCCGCCGCTGGCGATGACCGGCGCGTTGACGGTGGATGTGATCGCGCGCGTGAGCTCGATGTCGTAACCGCTCTGCGTGCCGTCGGCGTCAATGCTCGTGAGAAGAATCTCGCCCGCGCCGAGTTCCACCGCCGTCTGCGCCCATTCGAGGGCGTCGAGTCCGGTGGGGGTGCGGCCACCAGCAACATAGACTTCCCAGTGAGGCGGAGAACCAGAGAATTGAGAATCGGAGGATTGGGAATTTGAGATTTGAGATTTGGAGTTGGAAGTTCTCTTCGCATCTATCGCAATCACAATGCACTGACTACCAAATTTTTCTGCGCCTTGCGTGAGCAACGCCGGGTTGTTGACGGCGGCGGAATTGACGCTCACTTTGTCGGCCCCGGCGAGCAGAATGTGGCGCATGTCGTCCACGGTTCGTATTCCGCCGCCGACGGTGAGAGGCAGAAAGACCTCGTCGGCCACCCGGCGCACCATCGGCGCAACGGTGGCCCGGCCCTCGGGCGTGGCCGAGATGTCGAGGAACACCAATTCATCCGCGCCCTCGGCATCGTAAGCGCGAGCCTGCTCCACCGGGTCGCCCGCATCGCGCAAGCCCACGAAGCGCACGCCTTTGACCACGCGGCCATCTTTCACGTCGAGGCAGGGGATGATTCGCTTGGCGAGCATTGGGCGGAATTGTACCAAAACGTGAGCGCGTAAAAGTATAATGCGAGTATCGTCCGCCTAACGCAACCCAATGCTTCCATATCTCGATAAAAAGATTCCCATCGCCTTCCTATACGACAACATCGAAAGTTTCTTTGAGTTTCTGTATCGTTCCGAAGCCACCCGCCTTCCCCGCCGCCAATACATTCCCAATCGGCAATACAGCAAAGGGGATCGCGGACTGCTCTCGCTCGGCGACTCGAAACTGGTTTTTGCCAGCGCCCCCGTGCCCCACGCCGATTATTTGCGCGACACGTTGGGTCTATCGCGCACCCAATACAGGCACCCGGCCAACCCCTCTCCGTGGTTGAGCCTCGATCTTTTGTAGGAGCCGCCGCTGATCAATGCGCTGGTGGATTACGCCGGGCCGAACCGCGCCGTTCAGCTCGTGGCCTACGCCGTCACGCCGCAGTTCATGCAGTTGGTGAGCAAACTACGAACTGATTTCGGCCTCACCGTGATTCTGCCCGAATGCCCTCTGCCGGGCAGTGAATGGGTGCGCGATTACATCGACACCAAATCCGGCTTTCGCTCGCTGGCCTCGCGCTGGCTGCCCAACGCCAAGGATCTTTTGCCCGAAGGCTTGGCCTGCAAAACGATACTGCAAGCCGCCGAAGCCGCGCATTGATTTTGCCAGCGCGGCAAACCCTGCGTGGCAAAAACCGACGGCGGTGAGAGTGGCATCGGGCATCACATCTTCCGGCCCGGCGGCGACGTGTCGGCGCAGTCGATCTTCGGTGAGATGGAATCCGATCCGTATCTGCGCAACGACATCGTGATCGTCGAGGAGTATATCGACTCGCCGAATCACCTTTCGCCGTCACTGGAAGTGTACGTGCCGCCGAGGGGCGAAGGCGAGCCGCGCATCACCTATCTTTCCAATCAACTATTCTTGGGCCTCAGCGACTTCTACGGCTTGCTCATCGACCGCGAACAGACTCGGAGCCAATGGTATCCCGCGCTGGCTGAAAGCGGATTGCTCATCGCTCGCCGTTTGCAAGAGATGGGCTACGCCGGGCACTTCGACCTCGACACGGTGGTGGACGACTCCGACCGCGTATATTTGCTGGAACTCAATTCGCGCCGCACCGCCGGAACGCACGTGCACGAGTTCGCCTGTCACTACTTCGGCCCAAATTATTTGGACGTGTTGTATCCGATGGCGGGCCAGCGGCGCGGCGTGATCTTCGCCGTCACGTCCATTCTCGCGGCCAACGAGTTCGGGTGTATCATCGTGGCCGAGTCCACCGGCGAGGCGCTTGCTCTGCACCAACAGCTGCGCGGCCGGATTCAGAACTCGCCGCGCTGAACGTGGTTCCAAGAGAAACATGTCGCGCACTGTTGCGATTCACTCCTTCCGCCGAGGCGCCGGCAAATCGAGCCTCACGGCCAACTTCGCCACGCTGTTGGCGAGAGGCGGGCGTTGCGTTGGAATCGTGGATATGGATCTCGCCGGGCCGAGCCAACAGAGTCTCTTCGGCATTGCCGACTCCGAAACGCCGCGCACGTTGAATGATTTTTTGTGGGGGAACTGCGCCATCGAGCAAACGGCGGTTGATCTCACGCCGCGCTTGCGCGCCGACATTGGCTCAGCGGGGAAACTCTTTCTCGTTCCGGCCAGCGCAGAAACCGCCGACATCGAACGCGTGCTTCGCGGCGGCTACTTCATTCATTTGCTCCACAACGGATTCGATCAGCTAGCCAACTCGCTCGGCCTCGATCTTCTCCTCGTCGATACGCACGCCGGACTCAACCCCGAATCATTGTTGGCCTTGGGCATTTGCGATTCGACGGCGATTCTTCTGCGGCATGATCAGAGCGATTATCAGGGCACGGCGGTCACAGTGGATGTGGCGCGGCATCTCGAAGTGGAACGCATCACCCTTATCGTCAACGAGGCCCCCGAGTCGTTTCCTCACTCTCACATTCAACAGCAAGTGTCGGCGGCCTACGGCTGTGAAGTGATCGGCGTGCTTCCATACTCGCGCGAAGTCGCCGCGCTCTCCAACGGAGGCATCTTCGCCCTGCGCCGCCCACAACACCCCATGACGCTCGCGCTGAAAGACATCGCCGCTAAACTTGCGGCATGATCTGTTCGCGCAGGGCTTCGGCCAGATCGATCTTTCCCTCGTACAGCGCGCGGCCAATGATCACTCCGGCCAGCTCGGCCTCCCGCGCGCGCCTCACATCGTCAATACCTGCCACCCCGCCGCTGGCGATCACACTCAGCCCCGACCGCTGAGCCAACTCGGCCGTCGCGCTCACGTTGACTCCGACACCGATCCCGTCCCGCGCCACATCGGTGAATACGATCGTTTTCACACCCTGCCCTTTCAATCTCTGCGCCAACTCCATCGCCGTCACCGACGATTCTTCGGCCCACCCTTTCACCCGCACCCTGCCTTCTCTCGCATCCACGCCCACCGCGATTCGCTCCGGCCCGAACTCGGCCAGCGCATCGTCCACCAATTTCGGAGTCTCCACTGCCGCCGTTCCGATCACCACCCGAGTGATGCCGATTTCAATCGCGTGTCGGATCGTTTCCAGAGTCCGCAACCCCCCGCCGAATTGAATTCGAGTCCTCTTGCCTACGCGCACGACGGACTCCAACGCTTTCCAGTTCGCCTCTGCTGATTCGCCAAACGCGCCGTCGAGATTCACAACGTGAATCCAACCCGCGCCCGCATCGTTCCAGCGTTGCGCTGTCGCCGCAGGATCATTGCCGTACACGGTCGCCCGCGCCAAATCGCCCTGCGCCAATCGCACCACTTTGCCGCCGCGCAAATCAATCGCCGGGAAAACGATGAATCCCTCTCCTCCCCTGCTCGGCGCTTTCTCGAATGGGGGAGGGCCAGGGTGGGGGTTGCCCGCAATACTATCCATGCTCCACAAAATTCCTCAACAGCCTCAGCCCCACACTCTGACTCTTCTCCGGGTGAAACTGAACGCCGTACACCCGCCCGCGCCCGACAATGGACGGATACTCGATGCCGTATTCGGTCGTTGCCAGCGTGTCTTCGGGCAATGCGGCGCAGTAGTATGAATGATTGAAATACGCAAACGATCCGGCGGGCAAATCGTGAAAGAGCGGACTCGGCTTCTGCGGCGCGATCTGATTCCATCCCGTGTGCGGGATTTTCAGTAGAGGCGAAAGGCCAGCCGCCCCTGCATTGCTGAAACGCATCACCTTCCCCTTCAACACACCCAGCCCCTCATGCCTCCCCATCTCCTCCGACTCCTCGAACAGCAATTGCATCCCCACACAGATTCCCAACAGCGGGCGCTCGGCGCGAATCACCTCTCTCACGACTTCAGCCAATCCTCTCGCCCGCAGGCCTTTCATCCCATCGCCGAACGCGCCCACACCCGGCAGCACCACCTTCTCCGCGCCAAAAATCGTTTGCGGATCATCGGTAAGGCTCACTTGCGCGCCGACGTGTTCGAGCGCCTTTTGCACCGAGCGCAAGTTGCCGATGCCGTAATCGACCAGCGCGATCACAGACTGCCTTTCGTCGAAGGCACGCTTCCGGCGCGGCGCGGATCGAACATCGCCGCCGCATCGAGCGCGCGGCCCAGCGCTTTGAACAGCGCTTCGCACTGATGGTGATCGTCGCGGCCATACAGCACGCGGGCGTGAACATTGGCGCGGGCAGTGACGGCAAACGACTCGATGAAGTGCGGGATGAGGCTAGTGGGGAACTGGCCGATGGCCGGGCTGTGCCATTCGGCTTGAACAACGGCATACGGCCTCCCCGATAAATCCACCGCCACAAAGGCCAGCGATTCGTCCATCGGCACATAAGCCGAACCCATTCTCACGATCCCTTTTCGGTCGCCCAATGCTTCGTCGAAGGCTTGCCCCAACACCAACGCCGTGTCTTCAATCATGTGGTGCGGATCGATGTGCAAATCGCCCTCTGCTTTCACGGAGAGATCGAACAGCCCATGCACGGCCACATGCGCGAGCATGTGATCGAGGAAGCCGACTCCGGTTTGGATGTCGTGCTTCCCCGCGCCATCGAGAGAGAGGGAGAGAGTGATGTCGGTTTCGTGCGTCTTGCGTTGGATAGTTGAAGTTCGCATATCGAGAAAGACTCACCGCAAAGACGCCAAGGGCGCGAAGTTCCATAGGTCATTCTTTGCGTTCTTCGCGCCTTCGCGGTGTTCTCTATTCTGACCGCAAGCGATGTAAGGCGGAGACCAGTGCATCGGTGTGTTCCGGCTTCCCGGCAGAGATGCGGATGCAATCAGTGAGGCCGGGTTTGTTGAAATAGCGGACGAGGATGCCGCGCCCTTCGAGATCGAGTTTGAGTTGTTTCGCGTCGCGCCCGACAACGCGGCAAAGAATGAAGTTCGAGCGCGAGGGGTAGACTCGCAAAAATGGAAACTCGCTTAACAAGTCGGTCATTCGATTCCGCTCGGCCACAAGTTTGCGAACGACATCGGCCATATAATCGGCGTCCTCCAGCGAAGCGATGGCTGCCGTCGAGGCCGCTACCGACACATTGTACGGTTGTTTGATTTTCCACAGGTGCGGCATGAGCGCCGAAGGAAAGACTCCGTAGCCCACGCGCAAACCGGCCAGCCCGCCGCGTTTGCTGAACGTGCGAAGGACGATCAGGTTATCATGTTCGAGTACCCATGAAGCGCGGCCCGGCGCGCCGGAGAATTCGATGTAGGCTTCGTCGAGCACGACGACGAGCGGCAGGGCAAGCAACCGGCGCAAAGCGGAGTCGGGGAGGAGTGAGCCATCGGGATTGTTGGGCGAGGCGAGGAAGAGAATCTTTGGGATTGGTAATTGGTGATTGGTAATTGAGGATTCGATGGCGGGAACATCTACGGAGAAATCGTCGCGGCGAGGGATGGAGAGGAGAGTCCCGGCATGGATGGCCGTGTCGAACGAGTACATGCCGAAGGTCGGCGGGCAGTCGATCACCCCATCGCCGGGGCGCAGGAAGAGGCGCAGGGTGAGATCGATCAATTCGTCGGCGCCCGCACTGCAAAGGATGTTTTGCGCGGGGAGGTCGAGATCGCGCGCGAGCGCGGCGCGGAGGGCGGTGGATTCGGGATCGGGGTAGATGTGCGCGTACTGAAGAGCGGCGAGGGCGGCGAGGGCGCGCGGCGAGGGGCCGTAGGGATTCTCGTTGGCGTCAAGTTTGATGATCGCGGCAGGATCGCGCCCCAGCCGTGATGAGAGAACATCGAACGGCGCGATGGGCGCGTACGAATCCATCGTGATAATTTCGGGGCGGATGAGGGTGGTAATGTCCATTTGTTTTCACCACAAAGACACGGAGCACACAGAGATCTATTCTTGAGTTTCCGTGTTCTCTGTGTCCCTGTGGTGAGTTCGCAGGGTCGCGGCATGCGCGTGCGCGTCGAGCGATTCGGCGCGGGCGAGGACGGCGGCCACCGGGCTCAACTGCGCGGCGGTGGCGGCGTCCAGCGAGATCATGCTCGTGATGCGAACGAAGTCCCACACGTTGAGCGGCGAGGCAAATCGCGCCGTGCCGCCGGTCGGCATCACGTGGCTCGGCCCGGCCACGTAATCGCCCAACACCTCGAACGAACGCTCGCCGATGAAGAGGCCGCCCGCGTTCGTGATTCGATCCATCCATTGCTCTGGATGTTCGACCGAGAGGCAGAGGTGTTCGGGCGCGTATTCGTCGGCGAGGCGCACGGCGATGGCGAGATCGGGCGTGAGGACAATGCCACTGCGGTTGGCAAACGATTGGGCGATGATCTCGGCGCGGGAGAGCGACTCCATTTGGCGGCCGAGTTCGACTTGCACCGCTGTGGCGAGCGCGCGCGATGGTGTGAGCAGAATCGCGGTCGCCAACGGATCGTGTTCGGCTTGCGCGAGGAGATCGGCGGCGACCCACGCGGGGTTGGCCGAGTCGTCGGCGATCACCACCGTTTCGGTCGGCCCGGCGAGTCCGTCGAGGCCGACGACTCCGAACACTTGCCGCTTCGCCAGAGTCACGAACAGGTTGCCGGGGCCGACAATCTTATCCACACGAGGAATGGACTCTGTGCCGAAGGCCATGGCCGCAATGGCCTGCGCGCCGCCAATGCGGTGCACGCGCTCGATGCCGCAGAGATGCGCGGCGGCGAGGATGACGGGCGGCGCGTCGCCATTGGGTTTGCCCGGTGGTGTGCAGACGATGATCTCTTTCACTCCGGCAACTTGCGCGGGGATGACGGACATAAGCAGTGACGAAGGTAGTGGGGCCGAGCCGCCCGGAACGTACACGCCGACTCGGCTGAGCGGGGTGACGCGCTGGCCGAGTGTTCCATCGGCGGTCATCCACGATTGAACGGGTTGTTGGGCGTGGAAGGCGCGGATGCGATCCGCGGCGAACGTGAGCGCATGGGTCAGTTTTTCGTCAACGGATTGAACGGATTCAACGGAAAAGGATTCAAGGCTTATGTCATCAATGCGTTTTGTCCAATCGCGGAGGGCGGCGTCGCCGCGAACGCGAACGTCGGCGAGGATGCGAGCCACAGCGGCGTCGGGCGAGATCGATTCGCCGAACAGCGATTGAAGTCGCGCCAGCAGTGACGGCGGGTAATCGTCGGAGAGAAGAGGCTGACGGGAGAGGAGGGAGGTGTCGGTGGTGATACGGAGCATGGAAAGTGACCAATTACCATTTACCAGTTGCCAGTTACCGATCGGTGATCAGTAATTGGTGATTAGTAATTGCGGTTGAGAGCATCGAGGAGGGCTTTGTACCGTTCGGGTTCTTCCTCAAAAATATAGGTGACGGGCGAGACGATGACTCCACTGCCGCCGATGGCGCGAATCTGCTGAACGGCGGGAGCGATTCGATCTTTGGGGACGATGATGTTGACCGCGTGCCACGCGATAGGGCTTTCGATGTGCGGGATGACGGGCGCGATGGTGGGGCCTTGCAGTCCGCGCAGATCGGGCTGGGTGAGCATGGCGCGCGAGATGGCTTGCGGCGACTCGCCGCGCATGTTGGCCGTGACCATGAAGTATCGTTCGGCGCGAAGGTGGGCTTCGATAAATTCGAGCAGTTCGCGGGCGACGGCGAGAACGTCGGGGCGAGTTTTGAGCGCGGCGCGGTTAGCGATGAGGCAGGCTTGCGATTTGAGGATCACGCCGTCGGCCAGCGGAACGAGTCGGTTGTCGCGCAGGGTTTGGCCGGAGGAAACGAGATCGGCGATGAGGTCGGCGTAACCGATGGTGGGCGCTACTTCGAGTGTGCCCTCCGAATCGATGAGTTGAAACGGCGGAAAGTTGTTGGCCGTGAGAAAGCGTTCGGTGAGAATGTGATATTTCGTTGCCACACGGACGGGACGATTAGAGATTAGAGACTGGAGATTGGAGATTGCTTCGGCAACGGTGTCGGCGCCCCAGTCTTCGGGGACGGCGAGGGTGAGGGCGCATTCGCCGAATCCGAGTTCGTCGTGCAGGATCAACACGTCACCGTCGGCGCCGCGCCGCTCTTCGATCACGTCGAGTCCGGCGATGCCGAAGTCGATACTGCCCGCGCGCACGCCGACGACAATGTCGCCGGGCCGTTGGAAGAGGACGTTGAGGCCGGGGATGGCCGGGATGACGGCTTGGTATTGGCGCGGGTTGGGTTTGTAAACGCGCAGGCCGCACGTGGCGAGGAAGTCGAGCGACTCGGGTTCGAGGCGGCCTTTGGAGGGAAGGGCGAGGCGGATGTCGGTTCTCATGGCGAATAGCGATCAGCGATTAGCGCGCAAACAAAAAACCCTCTCGATATTCCGAGAGGGCGTAGTGTGCTGAAACAAAACTAACCCAGTCTCGGGTGTCGGCGGGTTGAGTGATGATGATGGGTGAGGGTCAGCATGATGGGCAAAGAATAACACGGCGACGAAGATCGGTCAACGAAATTTTGCCGATGGCCTCCATACAACCTGCCCAACCGCGCCGCCCCTCGCTTGTCCTCTCTGCATGAGACAACATCGCCAACCGAAGGCGGCGCAAATCCAGCGGTTTGCATCTTTCGTTATGCTTGTCACAACCCTAAGATACTCAAATCCCTGTGGGCAGACTCAATCCGCGAGGAGCCTATGAATCGTCTGCACTCCTCAAACCGAAACCCGCCGCCCGCGAGTCGCAATCGCCTCGTCCCCGATTACGACTCGATGGATCGCGGCGCGTGCGGCATCGGCTTTGTGGCCGACCGATACGGCCGGCCCAGCCACGCTCTGCTCAACCTCGGATTGCAGGCGTTGATCAATCTTCAGCATCGCGGCGCGCTCAACGCCGACGGTGTCACCGGAGATGGGGCCGGGATTCTGACCTCGCTCCCCAAACCGTTCTTCGCCCGCGAAGCCGAACAGCTCACCGGTCATCCGGTGGACGCCGACACCCTCGCCGTCGCCACCCTTTTTCTGTATCCCGAAACCATCGACGACTGCCACGCCGTCTTCGAGATCGCCCTCGCCGCCGCCGGCCTGCATCTCATCGGCTGGCGCAGCGTGCCCACCGACTCGAGCACGCTCGGCCAATACGCCCGCGACACACAGCCCTTTATCACCCAAGCCCTCATCGAACACCCCAAAGGCATGTCCGCCGCCGAAGTGGAGCGCCGCCTTTTCATCACTCGCAAACGCTTCGACCGCGACGCCAACGGCCTCTCGCTCGCCGCCTACGTCGTCTCCTGTTCGAGCCAGACCATCGTGTACAAGGGCCTGCTCCTCGCCCCGCAACTCTCCGCCTTTTACGCCGACCTGCGCCATCCCGACTTCGCCCCCCACCTCGTCCTCTTTCATCAGCGATACAGCACCAACACCCTGCCCGCGTGGCACCGCGCCCAACCCTTCCGCGTCCTCTGCCACAACGGCGAGATCAACACCATTCAAGGCAACATCGCCTGGATGGCCTCCCGCGAAGCCGACTTACAACTCGACTCGCCCGACTATCACCTCCGCGCCGACGACCTGCACCCGATCATCGATCTCGACGGCTCCGACTCGGCCATGCTCGACAACGCCGCCGAACTGCTCACCCGCGCCGGGCGCGACATCCGCCACAGCCTGTCCATGCTCATCCCTTCGGCGTGGGAACAAACCGCCGATCAACCTCAGTCCGTGCGCGACTTCTATCGCTATCACGCGGCCATCGCCGAACCGTGGGACGGCCCCGCCGCCATCGTCTTCAGCGATGGCCGATACGTCGGCGCGGCGCTCGACCGCAACGGCCTCCGCCCACTGCGCTACATCATCTGCGACGACGGACTCATCGGCGCGGCCTCCGAAGTCGGCGCGATCAACATCCGCGCCAAACACATCCTCGCCAAAGAACGCCTCGGCCCCGGCCAAATGTTTGCTGTGGATACCGCCACCGGCAAACTCCTCGACGACCATCACCTCAAACTGCACCTCGCAACCCTCAAGCCTTACGGCCAATGGCTGAGCGAAAACCTCCGCCCCCTCACCAACCGCGCCTTCCCCCTCCACCCCAACCACCCAACCCACCTAACCACCCACCAAGCCGCCTTCGGCTACACCGCCGAAGAACTCGTCGTCGTCCTCCGCCCCATGGTCGAGAACCGCGCCGAAGCCGTGGGCTCGATGGGCGACGACACGCCCGCCGCCATCCTCTCGCCTAAACCGCGCCCGCTCTATTCGTACTTCCGCCAGCGCTTCGCCGAAGTGACCAACCCGCCCATCGACTACCTCCGCGAAACGCACGTCATGTCTCTGCGAGTCCGACTCGGCCACCGCCCCAACCTCCTCACCGAGACCCCCGAACACGCGAAAGTTGTCGAACTCGAAAGCCCGTTCATCATTGACGCCGCGCTGGCTCATCTTCGGAACGATCCCGATCTCCGCGCCACCACCCTATCGACTCTGGTGGACGCCGCCGTGTGTTCCCGGCCCGGCGGACTGGCCCACGCCCTTCGCCTCCTCTGCGCCCGCGCCGAATCGGCGGCGCGCTCCGGCTCGCGCCTCATCATCCTCTCCGATGTCAACGTCGATCCCAAACGCACCTTCATCCCCTCCCTGCTCGCCGCCAGCGCCGTGCATCATGATCTGCTCAACGCCGGACTGCGCGGGCGCGTGAGCCTCGTCGTTGAAAGCGGCGAGCCGCGCGACGTTCATCATCTCGCCTGCCTGCTCGCCTACGGCGCAAACGCCGTCCATCCGTATCTCGCCCTCGCCACTGCGGCCAGCCTCGCCAGCGGCGGCCTCACCCCGGCGCGCGCCATGCGCAATTATCTGCACGCCGCCGAGCACGGCCTCTTCAAAATCATGTCAAAGATGGGCATCACCACCGTCGACTCATACACCGGCGCGCAAATCTTCGAAGTCGTCGGACTCTCCAACGCCGTCATCGCCCGCTACTTCGAAGGCACGCCGGCTCACGTCGGCGGCCTCGATCTCGACGACATCGGCAAGATCGTGATCGCCTGGCATCGGCGCGCATTCTTCCGCGACAACGTTTCGCTGGCCTCGCCCGGCTATTACAAATTCAAGCGCGACGGCGAAACGCACGCCTTCAGCCCGGAAGTGGTGCGCGCCCTGCACGAGGCAGTGGAAGCCGACGATTACGGCGAATACAAAAAATACAGCGCCCTCGTCCACTCGCGCCCGCCGGTGGATTTTCGTGATTTGTTGGATTTTGCCGTAGGGGCGCCTCGCGAGGCGCCCCTACCCGCGATGGGCGTCGAACCCGCCTCCTCCATCATCCGCCGATTCTCCACTGCGGCCATGTCGCACGGAGCGCTCTCCAAAGAGGCGCACGAAACGATGTCGGTGGCCATGAATCGACTCGGCTCGTTCAGCAATTCGGGCGAGGGCGGCGAAGAGTCGAGTCGGTATCACAACCAGAGAAACGATCGTATCAAACAAGTGGCCTCGGGCCGATTCGGAGTGACGGCCAGCTATCTTGTCAACGCCGATGAATTGCAAATTAAAATGGCGCAGGGCGCGAAGCCCGGCGAAGGCGGCCAGCTCCCCTCGCACAAAGTGACGGCGGAGATTGCCGCACTGCGCTTCGCCCAACCGGGCATGATCCTCATTTCGCCGCCGCCGCACCACGACATTTACAGCATCGAAGACCTCGCCCAACTCATTTACGATTTGCGGCAAATCAATCCGCGCGCGGCGATCTCGGTGAAGTTGGTGGCGCAGGCGGGCGTGGGCACCATCGCCGCCGGGGTGGCCAAAGCCGGCGCAGATGTGATTCTGATCAGCGGGCACAACGGCGGCACGGGCGCGTCGCCGCTCTCGTCGGTGAAGTATGCCGGCGTGGCTTGGGAACTGGGACTCGCCGACGCGCAACATGCATTGGTGAACAGCGGGCTACGCGGCCGAGTCCGTTTGCGCGTGGATGGCGGACTGCGCACCGGGCGCGACGTGGTGATCGCCGCACTGCTCGGCGCGGACGAGTTTTCGTTCGGCACGGTGGCGGCGGTGGCTATCGGCTGTGTGATGGCTCGCGCTTGCCACCTCAACACTTGCCCGGCGGGTATCGCCACGCAAGACCCCAAACTGCGAGCCAAATTCCACACTCCGCCCGATCATCTCATGTCGTTCATGAAATTTGTGGCCGAAGAGGCGCGGGGGATTCTGGCGAGCATTGGGTTGAGTTCAATGCAAGAGGCGGTGGGCCGCGTGGATTTGTTGAAGCAAGTTTCGCCGGGCCTGCCCGGCAACCCGCCCGTTGATCTCACGCGGTTGACCACGCTTCCCGATGCCGAAGGCCCGCGCAGTTATGTGGGCCAGCCGAATCCGTTAGTGGGGTCGGCGCCCCTGAATCGGACTCTGCTGGTGGAAGCGGTGAGCGCCATCGAGACGCGCGATCCCGTTGAGTTGCATTATCCGATCACCAACCGCACGCGCGCGTTCGGCGCGTTGGTGGCGAGCGCGGTTGCGAAGCGGTATGGCGATGCAGGGTTGCCGCCGCACACCATAGTAGTGCGCGCGCGCGGGAGCGCCGGGCAATCGTTTGGCGCGTTCGCTGTGCGCGGGATGCACATGCACCTGCAGGGCGAGGCCAACGATTACGTGGGCAAGGGGCTGACCGGCGGCGAGATTGTGATCAAGCCTTCGCCCGATTATCACGGCGAGCATCCGGTGTTGGCGGGCAACGCCATTTTGTACGGGGCGACGGGCGGCTCGCTGTTCATCGCCGGGCGCGTGGGCGAACGGTTCGCAGTGCGCAATTCGGGCGCGGCGGCGGTGGTGGAGGGTGTGGGCGATCACGGCTGTGAATACATGACCGGCGGCGCAGTGGTGGTGTTGGGGCCGATTGGCCGAAACTTTGGGGCGGGCATGAGCGGCGGGGTGGCGGTATTGCAGATTGCAGATTTCGGATTGCGGATTGCGGATTGCATCAATGCCAGCATGGTGAGGATCGACTCTGTGGCGGATGAAGATGCGGAATGGTTGCGAGGGATGATCGCGCGGCACGCGCAACTTACGGACAGCGCCCGGGCGAAACACATTCTCGCCCATTTCGATCCGAGTCAATTCATCAAAGTTGCGCCGAGGGGTGAGCCGTTGAAGGAGCCGCTGAGGCCGGAGGTAGTGGCCGTGCCGGAGCCAGCGGTCGCATAACAAACCCCGCAATCGAAAAATATTCACCACAGAGATCACGGAGTCCACAGAGATTTGCAGATGTTTTCTCCGCACCCTCCGTGCGCTCAGTGGTGAAATTGTGTGCGGCGGGTTATGAACTCTGCCCAACATCTACCCGCCAAAATTTGTCATTGACGAGACGGCGCGCGCCGCGTATAATGCGCCCAGTTGCTGAGTAATAACAGCAATTCAACAGAATACTTTTCAGGCCACGACGCCTTCGCGCACATTAGTGTGATGCCGAAGGCGTCTTTTTTTGCTCAAGGAGTTTCAATGCTTTCGACCGTTTTCGCAGGAACCATCATCGCTATCTCGTTCGCCGCGCCGCCCGGCCCGGTGGCTATGGAGACCATCCGGCGCGGGTTGCGAGGCGGCTTCCACCCCGCGCTCCGCGTTCAACTCGGATCGATCATCGGCGATCTGGCGTGGTGCGCCGCCGCGCTCATCGGCCTCGCGCCGCTGGCGCAAATTGCAATCATCCGCACACTCATCGGCATCATCGGGGTTGTACTGCTTCTGTATTTCGGCGCGATAGGAATCCGCGATGCGCTTCGGCAATCCTCGCTCAATCTCGGCGCGGGGGGCGGGGAGAAAAAAGGCGCGTTCCGCGCCGGGGCGGCGATGGCGCTGGCCAACCCGATGGCCGTTGGGTATTGGGTGTCGGTCGGCGGGATCATGATCTCCAAAGGCATCATCGACTCGGGCATGAGTCAAACCGGCGCGTTCATCGCCGGGTTCATCGCCGGAATGATTTTGTGGGCCGTGGCCATGGCCGCCATCGTCCGCTTTGGGAAACGACTCGTCAACCCCCTCGCCTTCCGCGCCATCACCTTTGTTTGCGGCGCGGCCATGCTCTTCTTCGGCTTCGCGCTCGCATCGCAAATGATCAGCGCCATTCTGTAATCAGTCATCATCGAAAGGAGTCACCTCATGACACTCGAAGCAACCAAACCAGCAGAAACGGCTCTCGGAAAATTGGCGACCGCCAAAGAAGTGATTCAGTTGGCGCGCAAGCAGGGACTCAAGATCGTCGATTTCAAGTTTGTGGATTTGCCCGGCACATGGCAGCACTTCAGCGCCACCCTCGACGAGCTGACCGACTCCGTGTTCGCCGACGGCATCGGCTTCGACGGGTCGAGCATTCGCGGCTTTCAGGCCATTCACGAAAGCGATATGCTCCTCATTCCCGATCCGACCACCGCCGTTGTCGATCCGGTGTGCGCCGTGCCGACTCTGAGCCTCGTCTGCAACGTCGTCGATCCGCTCACCCGCGAGCCGTACAGCCGCGACCCGCGCCATATCGCGCAGAAGGCCGAAGCGCACCTCAAAAGCACCGGCATCGCCGACACGTCGTATTGGGGGCCGGAAGCGGAGTTCTTCATCTTCGACAGCGTGCGCTTCGATCAGAATCAGTACAGCGGCTTCTACGCGATTGATTCCGACGAGGGCATTTGGAACAGCGGCGCAAACGGAGGCCGTCCCAACTTGGGGCACCGCCCCCGTTGGAAAGAAGGCTACTTCCCGGTGTCCCCCGCCGACACCCTGCAAGACCTGCGCTCCGAGATCGTGCTGAAACTTGTCGAAGCCGGAATCGCGGTGGAAGTGCATCATCACGAAGTGGCGACTGCCGGGCAGTGCGAGATCGACATGCGCTTCGACACGCTGGTGAGCATGGCCGATCATTTGATGGCCTACAAGTACATCATCAAAAACATCGCTCGCGCGCACGGCAAGACGGCCACCTTCATGCCCAAACCCATTTGGGGCGACAACGGCTCCGGGATGCACGTGCATCAATCGTTGTGGAAAGACGGCGCGACGCTCATGGCCGACGCGAAAGGCTACGCCGGACTCTCGCCGCTCTCGAAGTATTACATCGGCGGATTGCTCAAGCACGCCCCGGCCCTGCTCGCGCTCGTCGCGCCGACGGTGAACTCGTATCATCGGCTCGTGCCGGGCTTCGAGGCGCCGGTCAACCTTGTGTATTCGCGCCGCAATCGTTCGGCGGCAGTGCGCATCCCCATGTACAGCGAAAACCCGAAGGCTAAGCGCATCGAGTTCCGCTGTCCCGATCCCTCATGCAATCCGTATCTTGCCTTCGCCGCCATGCTCATGGCCGGCCTCGACGGCATCGAGAAGAAGATCGATCCGGGCGAACCGGCGGATTACGATCTGTTCGAGCATCACGGCAGCAACGGGCACGGGCCGGTGAAGCAAGTGCCCGGCTCACTGCCCGAAGCGCTGGCCGCGCTCGAAGCCGATCACGCCTTCCTGCTCAAAGGCGGCGTGTTCACCAAAGACGTTCTGCAAACATGGATCGAAATGAAGCGGGCGAAAGAGATCGACCCGATCCGTTTGCGCCCGCACCCTTACGAGTTCCACCTCTACTACGATTGTTAGCCGCCACCGCGAATCGAAAACGCCCGACCCCGATGAGGCCGGGCGTTTTCGATCCACATCAGATTATCCGCATCCGCCGCCGCTTTTGTCGCGTTGCAGCTGCAATTTGATTTTCGGTTCGTACTCTAACGCTTCGTATTCGATCGGACTCGGCGCGGAGGCTTCGTAACGATCGCCCAGCGCGGCGGCGAAAGCAAAGCGCAGAGTCTCGGGTGGAGCGGAAGGAGTCGGCGTGATGGCCAGCTCGTCTTTGCCAAAGAACGCCAGCCAATTGTTGACGCCGCCTTCCAAAATATACACGTTGGGCACGGCTTCGGCGACGAGCGTCTTCCATGCTTCGGTGGCGGCGGTCTCGTCGTTGCTCATCACCACAATCACCCGGTTCGGCGCGGCGTGGGCAATGAGTTCGGGAACGAGAGTCTTTACTTCGGCGGGGCTGATGCGGCGCGCGCCGCGCAGATGAAACAGGTTGTAGTCGGCTTCACTGCGAACATCGAGCATCACCAACTGCAAGGTGTTGTCGTACATCGTGTGGAACAGTTCGGCGGGGACGATCTGCGTTTCGCGATTCGCCAGCGCCGCATCTTTGGCCGGGGCGAGGCGCGCATATTTTTGCTCGGTGGTGGGCGAGCCGATGAGGATCACGCCGACCGCCACGGCCAGCAATGCCGCGCCGCCCGCCAGCCGCAGTTTCGGTTCTTTCGCCAGATCGCGTTTGCCGAAGAGCCGCTCCAATTGTTCCGCGCCCCAAAACATGAAGAGCGCCATCGCCACAACGAGAGTCACGACGACGCCCGTCGGCAGGTTGAGCCAATCCATCAACGTGAAGCGGCCGAGATAGCCGCTGTTCTGCCACCAGTGGTCAAAGTAGATTTCGGTTTCGCCGAAGAGGAAGATGCCGAACAACACGCCGAGCACGAAGAACAGCGCGTCGAGTTTGCCGGTGACCATGCCCACCAGCGAGGTGCCCGGGCAGAAGCCGCCGATGATGAAGCCGACGCCCATGATCAGGCCGCCCACGATCATCGGCCAAAGGTAAGTCGTGTTCACGTAGATTTGGCCGTAATCCAAAATGCCGAGTCCCACCATCGTAAAGATCAGCGCCATCGCCGTGACGATCGCGCCGAACATCACTTTGAGCACGGTCAGTTCGGTGAAGTAGAATTGCGCGGCCAGTTTTTGGGAATTGCCGAAGCCCGATATTTCCAGCACGTAGCCAAAGGCAAAGCCGATGGCGAGGAAGGCCAGATACGACCACGGGTTATCGGCGCTGGTGGTTAGGAGAGAGGGGAGAGGGAAGTTCATGGGATTCTCCTTTTGGCTACAGCCAAAGTTTCCTCACAAAATAGGCGAGCATGTATGCGCCGCCGAAGACGGCGAACATGAACGCCCACGCTCCCACCGAAAGCACCGCGCCGCCCGATAGCGCCAACCCCGATGTGCAGCCGCGAGCCATGCGCGCGCCGTAGCCCATGATCGCGCCGCCGAGGAAAGCGAAGAACCATCGTTGGCGGGCGGTGATGTTGGGACCCTTGTTCGTTTCGATCTTCAAGCGCCCATTGAGCCAACCGGCCACGAAGCCGCCGATCATCGCGCCGACCACCACCATCACCACCCAATCGTCGAGCGGGTTTTTGTCGCCGCCAGCCAGTTTGAGGAGGTAGGGCGTGCGGTCAACATGCTCAGGGGCAATGGCATCTTCCACGAGGACGAGGTAGCGGTTCAGCCCGCCCGATGCGCCGAGTCCGTTGCCGGTGAAGAAGAAAGCGGCGAACAACACGAGGCCGAGCAACAGCCCCCCGGTGTACGGATGCGCATAGTCTTTTGCCGGGCGGCGGAACAGAGCCGACAAACGATCTTTGAGAGTGATTGGTTTCGATTGAGTGAGAGCAGTCATGGCAACTCCACAAGAAAAAGGTGGGCGAGCGATCAGTCGCCCGCCGCCGGTTGCGGCGCCGGGTCGCCGTCGGCCTGAGCCGAATGATCTTCCACTTCATCCCAACCCAGCATCATGGCCTTCATCGCGGCAGCGGGTTCGTGCCCGGTGGTGGTGAGGTACACGTGGGCGATGATGAAGGCGGCGAACGACCAAGCCACAAAGCTATGGAACGGCGCGAGGAAGGGCAATCCGCCAAACCAGGCCGTGATCTGCGGGAAGGACTGCACGCCCCACATCATCGCGCCGGTGATGATCTGCAGCGGCAGCAGCACGTTGAGAATGCCGAAGTAGGTGACTTGTTGAAGCGGGTTGAGTTTTTTCTGCGGCGTCTTCTCGAAGGGATGCGGCTCGCGCTTGAAGATGCCGCGCAGGTAGTATCCGGCCTGCGCAATCGCCTGATCGAAGAAGCCATAGGGATGCGGGATGTATTGTCGAATTTCGCCGCTCACCAAGTGATAGAACAGCGAGAGGGCGGCGTTCACCACCAATATCACCGCCAGCACGTTGTGCACGACGACGATGAACGGGAAACTGAGCGCGCCGAACATATCCGGGCGATGAATGATCAGCCCGGTGAGGATGAGCAAGAGGATGGCCGATGTTTGCAGCCAGTGCCAGAAGCGCTCGTACACGGAATACATGTACACGCGCTTCACGGCCGGCGCGTGGGATTTCGTTTTGAGCGAAGCAAAGAAGCGCAGGCCGCCGTGAGCCGCCACGCCCAACAGCACGCCCACCACCATCGCCGCGCCCAGCCAGTCAACCCACGAAACGCGGCTGTGGCCGAAGACGTAAAGGCCTTCGGTTGCGGGCGTGAAGAGGAGCACGCCGTCGCTGACGGAGAGCGCCCCGTCTGTCGCGGTGTTCGCGTCATTGACGAATTGGGTTGCCACGCCGGTGGGGCCGCCGCCCGAAAGAGCAATGGCCTGCCCCAGCCGTGAGTTGTCGCTGTGGCACACCGCGCACTCGCGAACCGCATACTCGCCGCGAGCCACGCTGTGATTAATGCTGTAAGGTTGAATCTCGCTGGCGAGGTGAGGATTCCGCAGGCCGAGGGACTGAAGGCGCTTAGCCACAACTGCCTGCTTTTCGAGCGTGTCGAGCCGCAGTTCTGCGCCAGTGAGAGTCGCATCGCCGTTGGCGTCGAGCGCTCGCAACACCTGAGGGCAATACGATGTATCGGCAGAAGTTGTCGGCAGGTTTTCGGGCGCGAGGTCAAACGCAATTGTTGCGATCAGGGCAGAGGCCGCCCCCGTCGAGGCAGGCGCGCAATCATCCTCTGCTTTGCTCACGAGGTAGGCGGCCTGCAAATCGCCGAGGCGCACCGGGCGCTCGCCGTTCGCAGAGTCGTAGAGCCAATACCACACAGTGACGAGATTGTAGGGAGCGAGAGTCGTCTCGCCGTCAATGCCGTTGCGTTTGAGCAAAACGGGCGTGTATCCGGTGACGAGATCATTGAGCGTGCCGCTCTCGCCCTCCACGCCGCGCCATTCGATCACGGGCTCGCCAGTCGCGGTCAACACCGTCCAATCTACTGATTGCACAGCGGGCGCGTGCACTGTAGGGATGTGGCAGCTTTCGCAAGCGACGGCGCTCATGTGTTGGGCCGTGTACGGCAGCCAACTGTGGCTCTGCGCCGTTTCGTGGCAGCTCTCGCATCGGCGCATCGTGCCTTTGAGATCGGGCGCGACGGTGAACTGTGCGCTCTGCCCGCGCGCGAATTGATGGCTGGGCTTCTGCAAGTATTCGCTGATGTCGAGACGGCGCGGGTCGAAGAGAATGCTGTCGGGTTGGGTCTTGGCGTTCGTCTGCGCAAGCACAGGGTTGTTGAGCGAGTAGTGGCAATCCACACACTGCAAGCCGCGTTCGGCATGAACATCCCACGCGCGAGCGAGTTCTTCTTTGCCCGAAAGATTCATGCCCGATTGCGAAATCTTTTGCGGCGAGACGATTTGGCCGGTGGTGGCGGTTTGCCATTGCGAAAGATCGCGCCCTGTGAGAGCGAGCGGATCGGGCGTGGAGTGGACGACGCCGTGACATTGCGCGCAGTTTTCGTTGGATGGATCCTGAATGGTGATGAAGGCGCGCTGCAAATTGCCTTCGGCATCGAAGGCATTGGCGTTGAAGGTATAGCCGCCACCGTTCTTTTCCACGATGCCCGTGCCGAGCAGCACAGCAGTGTTGGCCCAAGCGAAGTTGCCGCTTTGCAGTGTGGCGGCGCGTTCGGCATTGTTGGGGTTGGTGAAGTGGCAAAGGAAGCAATTCATCTCCACGCCCGCCGCTGCTTGCGCGGGGCCGCCGCCCACAATGCGCGCGCCGTTGAACTTCAGCCAATCGGTCGGGGTCAAGTCAATGCGCTCATCGCCGACGGGGCTAAGGTAGCGATAGAGAATCGGATTCCACTTCCCGTAGAGTCCGTTGGAGGTGTCCCACAGGCGGCCGCCTTCCACTTGGCCCGCCGGTTGACTTTCGCTGTACCCGAGATCGGCGTGAAAGCTGTGTGTGGTGATGTAATCGGTGTCGTGGCATTCGCCGCAGGTGTTGCCGATGGAAAGAGGCTGGCCGCTGTCGAGGACGTTGCGCCCGTCGGCATCGAGGATGGCGAAGGCGGGGTGCATGGCCGACGCCTGCGCAATGGGACGCGGCGCAGTGGCGGCGAGCGCCCCCTGCGCAACGAGGGCAATGAGCAAGCCGCCAATAATCAAAGTGTGAGAGAGAGTCAATCGTTTGAGCATGGGAACTTCCTATCACTGTTCGCCGCGAAGATTGTCTGATGCTTCTTTGCATCTTCGCGATTCATCATTCATCGTTCATCATTTATTCGTAAACCGCCCGCCCCACTCCATCGGATCGCCGGGGTAGCCAAGGGCTTGCCAATCGAGTCGCCCGTTGGCGCTGTGGCAGTCGTTGCATTGCAATGCGTTTTCCTTGGGCTGAACCATGTGAGTGGTGGGCCAATACATCCACGTTTCAGCAAAACTGTAATTGCCGCTGTATTTCAAACCCATGCGCTCCTCGGCGAGTCGGAAGGCGCTGTCCCAATCGAACGTCGTCCAATAACCGTCGGGGCCGGCAGTGACGGGCGCGAGCAGATAGTTGTAGCCAGTGTCGTAGGGCTGTTTGGCGACGTGCAACTTGAAGGGAAAGATTTTCGCGGCGGAGTCGTCAATGTCACCGGCGGGCAGGTTGATAGACGTGGGTTTGTTCGGGTCGATGGTGTCGCCGAGCAGATAACGATAAGCGAGGTTGCCGTTGAACCACAGATACGCCGGTTGGACGTTGGAGGCGTATTCGAACGAGCCTTTGATTTTCAGATATTCAAAGTGATCGTCGGGCTGGAGTCCGAGTCCGGCGGTTGACCAATCCCAATATACTTTGGTCGGGTCTTTGGTTGCCATCGAGGGAATGTGGCACGTTTGGCAGGCGACGGTTTGCGCGTGCGTATTGAGCCGCTCGTCGGCGTGAAGGTTGGCGGCGTGGCAGTCGGCGCAAGCCACTTGCTCATCGGGGCTGATGGTGTAATTGTCGGCGACGAGTCGGCCTTTGATTTGGTGATCTTGCGTGACGTGGCAATCGGTGCAGAGGAGGTTGTATTCGCCCATGTGCACGTCGGTTTCGGCGGCGGGATAATAAAGGGTCTCGTCGAGGTCGCCGTGTTTGACTCCGTTGCCGCCGCCGCCGTTAAAGTGGCACTTGCCGCACTGGTTGCGCGTGGGCGCGGCCACGCTTTGCGCGGCGGCGGCGAGGTCAACGCCGTCGGCAGGGTTGCCATATTGGCCTTTGGCGTATCCGCTCTGCGCGTGGCACACGAGGCAATCCACGTTTTCCGGTTTGGTGAGATTGGTGTTCTCTGCGCCTTCTTGCCAGTCGTAGCCCGCGTGACAGCTCATGCAGCTCTTTTGGTTGCCCTGCGCGCTGATGCAAAAGTTGTTGATCTGATTGATCTTGCCGATGGTCACCGGCTCGGGGCGGCCGGGCACGGTGAACGGCTGGCTCTCCCACGTCCAATGCGAAGTCGCCATCACTTGTGTTGCCGAATCGGAGTGGCATTCGAGGCAGGCTTGAGTCACTTCCTGCCCGGTGGCATAGGGGCCGGGCATGAGGTCGGCGTGGCTCACATGCGTTTTGTGTTGAGGCAGGCTGGCGCGAGGGTTGTCACGCGCCTGCACGGGTTTGGGCGCAAAGTAAATGATGGGGATGACGATGACGGCGAGGGTAACAATCAGACCCGTGACCCAGATGCGAGCATGGTTCATAACGACTCCTGAAGAGCGGTTTGAGGTTGGTTTTCGAGCAGGCTGGCGCGGTGGGCGATGCTGTTGCGGAGAACGAGCCGGAGCAGATCGAGGGCTTGAATGATGTGCGGATCGTTGAGGCTGTATTCCACGCTCATGCCCTGCCGCGCGGCGCGCACCAAACCCCGCTCACGCAGAACTTTGAGGTGGCGCGAGGTGGCCGGTTGGCTCAGCCTGGTTTCGGCAGCAATGTCGCCAACCGTGCGGGGAGATTCCGACAGAGCGTATAGAATCAGAATGCGGTTGGGATCGCCCAGCGCGGAGCAAATATCCGCATGCAGTTGAGTGATTTCGGCGGAGAGTTTGGCGTTGTTCATGTCGGTGTCGGCTTCCTTATGCGGATACGCGCATAATCACACGAGCAGAATACGCCCGTCCCTCACGCAGAGGGAGTATTTTTTGTCACAATCAGTATTAAATTTGGTGATGAATGAGGATTAGAGGAAGTGATAGAAGGTGCCGGGGATGGCCGTCACTCGCGGTTCAGCGCGTGCGCCGCCAACTTTTCGGCGATGGCCGCATGGTTGAGCTGCAGGAAAGACCAGAGCGCAACTTGAGCGTGAGTGGGAGTCGCGTTCACGTTTCGAGCAATGAAGAGCGAACGGCGCAAATCCAGCCCGTCCACATCCACCACCCGAATGCGGCCATGAGCCAAACCGCGCGCCGCCACGAGTTCGGAGACAAAAGCGATGCCGATGCCTTCTTCCACTGCCATCTCTATCGCTTCGGCGTTGCCAATTTCCATCACCACGTTCAACATCTCCGGGCGAATGTTGTGCTGCGCCAAACCGGCCAGCATGATCTCGGTGGTGCCCGCCTGCGGCTCGCGAACGATCAACGGTTGGTCGGGGATGTCGGCGGGGAGCGCGCGCCCGTAGTCGGCCCACGAATGCGCGCGCGGCACAATCAGCACAATGCGATCATCGAAGAACGGCTGATACTCCAACTGCCGATTCTCGATCTGTTTGCTCACCACGCCCAAGCCCAACCGCTCGTCAAGCAAGCGATCAATCACCGCCTGCCGCGAGAGCACGGCGATGCTCACGCGCACGGCGGGGTGCTCGCGCCGAAAGGCGGCAACCAGACTCGGCAGAATATACTTGCCCGACGTGGTGGAACAGCCCAACTCCAATTCGCCCACGACTTGCGATTGCAGAGTATTCATCGTATCCACGATCATGCGCGCATTGTTGAGGGAGTCATGCGCCAGCGGCAGCAGGGCCTGCCCTGCTTCGCTGAGATGAATGGAGCGCCCGTGCCGGATGAACAACTGCACGCCCAGCAAGCGCTCCAACCCCTGAATGTTTTGGCTCACCGCCGACTGCGAGAGGTGCAGTTTATCGGCGGCGCGGCTGAAACTGCCAGCTTCGGCCACCGCTAGAAAAACTTTCAACTGAGTCAATTCCACCATCACTGCTCGATCTCCGAGAGGATCATATCACAGCCATGATCACATCCCCGCCGACCTGCCTTCCATTTTGGACATTTACAACCACGCCATTCTCACTTCCACTGCCACCGCCAATTCAGGCGACGGCAATGCCGTCGCCTGCCTCATCGACTCGGCGCGGCTCAGTCGGCGAGCGCCAATTCATCCAGCCTTGCCATCCCTGCGCGCGCAATGCTCCACAATTGCCAGGCCACCGGGATGAGCGAGACAGCCCAGAACGCATAGGCCGCGCCATGCAGAATGGCTTGGTAATCGGTGATGAAGATGCTCGCCCACAGAAGGATGCCGCCAACGTGAGCGGCGATCAGGCTGAACCAACTGCCGCCGAGCCGGGCCTCTTCTTTCGGCAGAAAGAGGCGCGTGAACAGATAGGGAAGCAAGGCATAGCCGAACTGCAGAACCCACCCGTACACCAACGCTTGCGGCGCGTTCTGCTCGATGCCCGCGCCGGGGAAGCCGGGCACTTTGAGAAGGATGAGCGGCGCGACGAGAACCGGCGTCACGATCCACACATAGGATGTGATCAAATGCCAGAAGCCCGGCTGACGAGTGAGGCGGTCTCCCCACAGGGGTTTGACCGCGTTGAGCAGAAGCCAGAAAGTCGCGCTGAGGTGCAGGATGATGCCGGGGACGGAGAACATTTCGTTCTTCACCCACGGGCCGATCACCAACAGCAGTGCGCCCGCCGTCATCATCCAAAAGATCGCCGTGAGGGAGCGCGGCCACGCCAGCGGGCGTTGGGCAAAGCGCGGATACAAGTCCACCAACAGCCCAGCAAACACGAGCGACATGAAACCCCAGTTGTTGGCATGGATATGAACCTCGATGGGGACTTTGATTCGCAGTGCTTCGGGCCAACCGATCCATAACCCGGTGCCGACGATGATGCCGAGCAAAAGGTAGGCAAGGCCCATGAGATAAAACATCTGCCCGGCGCGCGGCCCCTCGGCGCGGGCTTGCTCATCGGGCAGCGCGCCGCGCAGATCGGCCAGCTGCTTCATCAGCAAGAGGGTGGCGACGAAGATCAGCGTGCCGCCGGTGAAGATGAGCACGCCGTTGACCAGCGGAATCCCGATCAACAGAATCGCCAACCCGCCGTTGAGCGTGAGCCAGATGTCCCAGCGAATTCTGGGTTTGGGCAGGCCATGTCGAATAGCGGTCAATGCCGGAGCAACGCCGAAGATGATCTCGGCCAACACGCCCAGCGTGATCAGATGCACTCGCAGCCAGCGCAGACCGTTGAACCACTGCACGAAGCCCCAACTCGCCAGCGAAGCGTCGAGCGCGGCTAACACCGCCAGCGAAGCGTACAGCATTGACATGAGGAAGTATGGATTGATCATGGGGCAGCCTTTCACCGCGCCAGCGCCGACACGCCGACTCCGAACGCGTACACCAACTCGCCGCCGAAGTAGCCCACGCCGATCAGCGCGGCCACGCTAATGGCTTGAATGGCGGTGTGCAGAATGCGCTTGCCCGTTGTGTATCCAGCGCGGTTGCGCCAATGGCACACAGCCTGCAAGCCAAACAAAACGAAGGTGATGATCCCCAACAGCCGATGCGGGTTCAGCGCCGCCAGCGCCGGGCTGTCGGCGGGAATGCTCTGCGCAGCCATAAGCCCGGAAAGGATCGTGAACGCTGTCGCGGCGAGGCCGAGCAACAGTGTGAGCCATCCGGCTTTGTCGAAGCCTTTGTCTTTCCAGATCAGCCCGGCCCAGTCGAGAGCCACGCTGGTCAACAGCAACGCAATGGGGAAGTGAACGAGTTGAGGGTGAAGCAAATTGAGCATGGCAATATCCTCCTTCGGTGAGTCATGCGGCGCGTGCGGCCAAAAAAGCCAAACGCGATTCGGCCTCGATGCCGCGCTTGGCCCCGTCGGGCGCGGTCACGGTTGCTCCGGCAGAGACGGCGAACCGTTCGTTGTTCACGGTCATCCACCCGCTGCCATCGAGAAAGTGATAGACCGCGAGTGTGGCCGGGTGCGGCGGAATCTTCTGCCCCGCCTCCAGCCCCACCACCACAACGCGGACCTTGTCATCCTCGGCCAACACCTGCGGCTGAGGCCCGTCGGGCGAATACACAACGATCTCTTTCCAGTTCAGTTTCATTCAATGCTCCTCGGTTGAAAAATGATCATGAAAGGCCGGGTGATGGCCTGAGTTGGGCAGATGCGCTCGCAGTAGCCGTGATATTGGCAGGCATCGGGCCGGGCGACGGCGGCGGTCTCCCCGCGCATTGCCAGCGCCCCGGTTGGGCAGGCTTCCACGCACAGTCCGCATCCATTGCATCGCGCCGCATCCACCACCGGCACAGGCCGCTCCTCGCGCTCAATCTCTCCCATAACGCAAACCGCTCAAGTGACGGCCACAGCATATCACTTGAGCGGCAGGGTGTCTCCGACTTTTGTCGGGTCTTACGACGCCAATCTTTCGAGCGCCGCCCGATCCCGAATCCGAATCTGATGGCGCTCGACTTCGATCACGCCTTCGGCTTCCAGCCCGCGCATGGCCCGCTGAACCACATCGGGCACAGTGCCGAGCCGCGCGGCCAACTCGGCCTGTGTGTACCAGCGCGGGCGGCGCAGCACATCGCCGATGGCGTCGTCGAGCAGCAGCCGCGCCAACCGCCCGGTGACGGGGCGCAGAGAGAGATCGGCCACGAGCGCAACCAACTCGATCACGCGGTCCGCCATGTTTTCGATCACCCGTTGGGCAAAGCCGGGTTGCTCGCTCAGCAAACGCGCAATCGCTTCGCGGCGGATCAGCCAAACCCCGGCGGCCTCCAAGGCAATGGCCGTCGCCGGGTTGGGCCGATTGGCGAACACGCCAATCTCGTTGAATACCTCGCCGGGACCGAGAAATCGCAACACTTGCTCGCGGCCCTCCGGCGAAGTCTTCACCGCTTTGAGCCAGCCGAACTGCAAATAGTGGAGGCCGGGCGAAGCCTCGCCTTCGAGAAAGACAATCTCGCCCGCGCCGTATTCGCGCCACGCCGCATGGCGAGCGAGACCGTCAAGACTCGAATCGTCCAGCCCATCGAAATACGAAACTGCGCGAAGGTGCTCGACCAATTCTCGAGCGTCGGGCAAACGAGTCATCGGTCAGGCCGTCAACCGATCATCGCGCAAGACTCGCGCCAGCACGCTCACCGCGCGCCGATACTCCGAGATCAAAATGCGCTCGTCGGGCGTGTGATCGAGCGACGAATCGCCGGGGCCGTAAGCCAGCGCCGGGCAGTTCCACACCGGCGCGACGATGTTCATATCCGACGTACCCGACTTCACCGTGAAACCGGGATCGCCGCCCTCGGCGCGGATGGCAGACAGAAACGATCGCACCAACGGCGTGTTCTTCTCGGCGCGATACGCCGGGACGCCGTCGAGCAACTTCACTCCGTCATTCCCTGCGCTCACAGACACGATCTCGGTCAGCCCCTCCACACTTAGCCCCAGCGGGAGCCGCAACCCGAACCGAAGCCAGGCCCTCTCCGCAAAGCCATCCGAGTCCGAGCCCATCTCTCTCAGCGTCGGCAGAAGTTGATCGAACATCTTCGGCTTGCCCTCATTCATCTCCGCCGCCCGCGCCGCCAGCCGATTCCAAAAACTCACCGTCGCCTCGCACGCGCTCTCGCTCTGCGCTGACGTGTGCGCCAGAGTCCGCTTCGCCGTGAACTCGTACCACGCGCTCCCTTTGTATCCCAGCGTCACTTTATCCCACCCGCTCGGCTCGCCGATGATCAGCGCCGCGGGCCGATATTTATCGGCCACGAATTTTGCCCCGCGCGAATCGCCTTCCTCCCCCACCGCGCCGATCACCGTGATCCGCCGCCCCGATATTTTTTCCACCATCGCGCCCGCCGCCACAAAACAAGCCAGCGGCCCTTTCGCGTCCACCGCCCCGCGCCCGCGCAGAACATCGCCACCACGAATCACTTCGATGAAGCCCGCCACCGTGTCGATGTGCCCGAGCAGAATCACTTCAGCGGGGCCGTCGCCCATCACCCCAACGGCGTTGCCCGCTTCGTCAATCGAAGCCTCGTATCCCATCGCCCGCATCTGCGCCACGAGATACTCCACCGCTTCGGCCTCTTGAAGAGTCGGGCTGTATATTTTCAACAAACCTTCGAGCAAACCAACTTCGTCCATCAGAATTTTCGCAATAAAGTGACAGTCACTTTGAAAAGTGACTGTCACTTTCATAGAACCACCCAATCACCACTCACAAATTGCCAATGATCGCCGCCGTCACTTCGCGAGTCGTTGCCGACCCGCCGAGATCGCGCGGCCAGACTCGATCAACGATCACGGCGTTCACCGCCGCGCGCACTCGATCCGCCGCCGCCCCCTGCCCGATGTGATCGAGCAGCATCGCCGCCGACAGAATCGCGCCGATCGGATTGGCGATCCCCTGCCCGGCGATGTCGGGCGCGGAACCGTGCACCGGCTCGAACACTGCGGCCCGCTCCCCGATGTTCGCCGACGGCGCGATACCCAGCCCGCCGATCAGCGCGGCGGCTTCATCCGAGAGAATGTCGCCGAACAGATTCGTGGTCACGATCACGTCGAAGTTTTCGGGATCGCGCACGAGCCGCATCGCCATCGCGTCCACCAACATTTCATCCACGGTCACTCCCGGGAACTCTGGCGCAACCTTCAAGCACGACTCGCGGAACAATCCATCCGTCACCTTCAGCACATTCGCCTTGTGCACCACCGTCACAGTTTGTTTTTTGGAGTTTGAAGTTTGAGATTTGAGATTTGAGATTTGGAGTTTTCGCGCATACGCGAACGCAACTCTCGCTATTCTCTCCGACCCCCTCGCCGTGATCACCCGCTCGGCAATCGCCGTGTCGCCGTCGCGCCGCTCGCGCCCGGCGTACATCCCTTCGGTGTTCTCGCGCACGATCAGCAAATCAACGTTCGGCCGAGAAAACGGCCCGGGCAGCGATCGCACAGGCCGCAAGTTCGCATACAGATCGAACGCCCTCCGCATCGCCAGAATCGGACTGCGGTATCCGGCCACCGCGCCGGTGGTGGGCGACGACGTTGCCCCGAACATGGCAACGCCCGCCGACTCGATCTCCGCTAATGTCGCATCGGGAATCGCGTTCCCCGATTTCTGAAAACGCTCGAAGCCGGCGTCGGCCTCCACAAACTCCAGCCCCAGACCCAAACTCCCCAGCACCTCCACCGCCGCCGGAATCACCTCTTTGCCGACGCCGTCTCCGGCAACGACGCAGATTTTCGATTGTTGATTGTTGATCGCTGATTGAAGCGGGTCGGCCATAAAGTCCAATCAACAATCCGCAATCTGCAATCTGCAATTCACTCCCCGCCTCCCACCGTCACTGCTTCCGTGCTCGTGATCCCCAACTTCTTGCGAATGTGCGGGATGAGTCCGCCCGCTTCGAGAATGCCGAGCGCGGTGGACGAAAGCGGCGGGAACGGAAACGCGCGTCCGTTCAGCCGCAACACACTGTTCGGCAAATCAATCTCGATCTCGTCGCCGCTCTGCGCCGCATCCACCGCCTCCGGACACGTGATGAGCAACAGCCCTTGATTGATCCCATTGCGAAAATAGATTCGCCCGAACGACTTCGCCACCACTGCCGTGATGCCTTTGTATTTCAGGCAGGTCACTGCCTGCTCGCGCGAACTGCCGTTGCCCCAATTGCGCCCGGCCACAATCACATCGCCGGGCCGCGCCGCCGCCGCAAAATTCGGGTCGAGGTCTTCCAATGCGCGCGCCGCAATCTCCTCCGGCTCGCGCAGAGTGTACGTGTGCTTCCCGGCGAAGATCAAATCGGTGTTCACCCCGTCACCGTACTTCCAAACTTTACCCATTCGGCAGTTTCCTCGCCACGATCATGATTTCGATCTCGTCCAATTGCACAGGCCGCCGCCCCCAATTGCCCGCTGTGCCACCCCATACGTGCTCCACCGCAAATCCTGCTTCGCCGCACAGCCGCACCAATTCCTGAGGCAGATGGTGCTTCTCGCGCACGGTCACTGTTTGCTTGCCTGCCGGAGTCTCCCATTCCATTGTGTGAGTCTCCGCCAACGTCAACGGATCGAATCGCCCGGCGCGCACATCATCCTGCGAGTATTGGCGGATGACTCGCAGTCCGTTGAGCGCGGTGAGAACGAAACGCGCGCCCGGCTTCAACGCGGCAAAGATATTACGCAGAATGGCCGTATCGTGACTCTCGGAGTCGTCGCCCATCGCCACCAACCCGAATGCGCCTTCGCACAAGCACACCGCCGCATCGAACTGCTTCGCCGAAACAAATTTCGTCGCATCCGCTTGAATCCATTCCACCGTCACTCCGGCCGCCTCCGCCGCCCTTCGCGCTTCGGCCAACATCCCCGCCGAGAGATCGACTCCCGTCATCCGGTATCCCCGCTTCGCCAGCTCAACCGAATGCCGCCCCGCGCCGCAACCCATGTCCAGCAACGAACTTCCCTTCGGCAGTTGCAACAGCTCTTCGAGAAAACCGATCTCGGCCAGAGTATTCTTCGTAAAAACTTCGCTCATGTATTGCGGCGCGTACCCATCGAAGAATCTCTCCCACTCGTTCATCACAACCTCCAATCCTCCACTCCTCTAATTCTCTAACCCCCAACCTCTCTCGGATCCGCAATCATCCCCGCCACCGCACTGGCCGCCACCACGGCCGGGCTGGCCAAATAAATCTCCGCATCTGTCTGCCCCATACGCCCTCTGAAATTTCGGTTGGCGGTGGAGAGGCACACTTCGCCGGGCGCCAGCACGCCCATGTGATTGCCCATGCACGGCCCACACCCCGGCGTCCCGATCACCGCTCCGGCTTCCATCAACGTCTGCAAATGTCCGAGCCTCAGCGCATCCATCATCACTTCCGACGACGCCGGGATGACGAGCAGTCGGCATCCGTTCGCCACCCGCTTCCCTTGCACGATCTCCGCCGCCGCGGCAATGTCTTCCAATCGCCCGTTGGTGCACGTGCCAATGAAGGCTTGGTGGATCGGAGTCCCTTTCACTTCGCGCAGTGGCCGCGCGTTGTCAACGGTGTGGGGGCAGGCAACGGTCAGCTCAACGGAGTCGGCGTCAACAGTGTATTCGTTTTCATATCTCGCGTCCGCGTCCGGATGGATCGCGTTGGATTCGATTTCAGTTTTTGTCTTTGGAGTTTGAGATTTGGAGTTGGAAGTTCTCTTTGCCAAATACTCAAACACTTTTTCATCCGGCGGCAGGCAGGCATTCTTCACCCCGAACTCGGCCATCATGTTGGGAATGACCATTCGGCTTTCGAGCGACATCGCTTCGATGGCCGGGCCGGAGAGTTCGACCGATTTATAGAGGCCGCCGTCGGCCCCGAAGCGGCCAATGATGGCGAGGCACAAATCCTTCGACGTGACTCCGCGCCCCAACTTGCCGGTGACGATCACTCGAATGGACTCGGGCACGCGCAGCCACAACTCGCCCGTTGCCCAAATGGCGGCCATCTCACTGCGCCCCACCCCCGCTCCGAACGCGCCCATCCATCCGAAGTGCGGCGTGTGGCTGTCCGAGCCGAGAATGAGCTGGCCGGGAAGGATGATGGCCTCTTCGCTGAAAACTTGATGGCAAATGCCGCGCCCGACTTCGAAGAGATATTTGATCCCCTGCTCTTTGACGAACTCTCGAATCTCGGCGTGGTTGAGGGCATGGCGCGGCGTGGGCGCGGGCGCGGCGTGATCCAGCGTAATCGCCATCTTCTCCGGGATGGCGACTCGCTCGACGCCAATGGCGCGAAAAATTTTGGCAATGGCCGCCGTGTTGTCGTGCGAGAGGGCAATGTCGGGGCGGGCATCCACCACTTGCCCGGCCACTGCGGTCGGCAGACCCGCCGCCCGCGCCAACGCTTTCTCTGCAAATGTGTATCCCATGTGACGAATAGCAAAACCTCACAGGTCTCCAAGACCTGTGAGGTTTACAAGTTCTACGGAATCTCGGCGATGCGCCGCAGTTGAACTCCGGCGCCGAGATTGGCCGGGCGAGTCGGCGTCGTCGAATCGAGCCGCTGGACGATCTGCGCCCGGGCCGACTCTGGCAGTTCGAGCCGCGCCAATCCAAATTCCTTTTCGGCGATGTTGATCAACACTTGCTCCGGCGACACATCGGGCGCGAGTTGATACACGCGCTCTTTAAAGACCTGCGCGATCTCTTTGGCCGTGGCCTCGTCGAGTTGAAAATAGCGAATCTCTTTCAGGAAATAGTGAACGGCGTTCCAACCCGAAAGAGGGCCGAGCAGGATTTCGGCTTCGGTCACGCCGAACAGATCGAGGGGGTGCGCTTCATAGACTGCGGCGTTGTTGAGCATTGCGCTTTGATGCACGCCCGCCGTGTGCGTGCGATTGGTGAGGCTCACCGGCTCTTTCGGCGGAACGAGCATCTTCAGTTTGTCGGCCGCCAGCACATTGATGGGATACGAGCCGCGCAGATGATAGCCTTCGAGTTTGTCGAACTCGCGGTCGAGATACAGATTGAACAACAGCGCTGTTATGCTGGTGATGCCCGAACGCTCGGCGATGCCTAGCAGAGTGGTGTTCATGTATCGCATCCCGCATCGCGCCGCCTCCAACGCATTGTACAACGCGAAGCCGCGATCGTCGTGAAAGTGCCCTTCGAGTTCGACGTTTGGGTAGCGTTCGCGCATGGCGGCCACCCGCTTCGCCACCGCCGCCGGAGTGGCCACCCCCACCGTATCCGGCATCCCAAACCGATCGACGTGTGGGGCAACGGAATCGTACACGCGAAATAGATCGTCGAGACGAGTGCGGAAGGCGTCTTCGCCGCTGAATCGCAAAAGGAGGTGCGGATGGTCGCGGCGGACTTCCTCGATGAGCGGCGCGGCTTTGGCGATGATCTCGTCGAGATCGTTGCCGTGATTGTAATGGCGAGACTCGGCGGACGTGCCGATATACATATTGAGGCCGTCGGCTCCGGCCTCCACCGCCGCCTCCACATCGCGCAAATGACAGCGCACGTGCGCCAGCAAAAACGTGTAGCCCTTCTGCGTGATCAGACTGTCGCGCACGGCGCGGATCGCCTGCCAGTCGTCGCGTTCCTGCGGGCTGACCACCGGCGCGAACAACTCGACGAACTTCACGCCATAAATGATCAGCGCGCGAACGATCTCTTCCTTGTCAGCGCGAGTGAAGAAGTATTTGTAGTGATCGTGCAGGAGGGAAGTTTGCTGGCCGTCGCGCAGGGTGGTGTCAATGATTTCGAGCGCGCGAGGTTGATAGAACGATTTTTGACTGCGGGGCGCCGGTTGCGAATTGTTCACGATCTACTCTTCGCCTGCCGCGGCTTTGATCGGCGTTGCCAACGCTTCTTTCACCGCCTCCACCACTCTCCACAAATCTTCCTTGTCGATCACCAGCGGCGGCAAAAAGCGCATCACCGTGAGTCCGGCGGGCAGAGCCAGCACGCCTCTCCTCATCAACACTTGCAGATACGGCGTCACTTTTTGTTTGAGTTCGATCCCCACCATCAATCCCAATCCTCGCACCTCTCGAATCAACGGCGACTCGATTCTCCTCAATTCTCCAATCCACCAATCTCCAATCTCTTTTGCCCGTTCAGGGAGGCGGTTCACTTCCAAATACTCAATCGCCGCCAGCGAGGCGGCGCAGGCCAGCGGGTTGCCGCCGAACGTGGAGCCGTGCGTTTGTGGCGGCAACGGCCCCACGCGCTCGCCGATCAGAGTCGCGCCCATCGGCAAACCGCCGGCAATGGATTTTGCCAGCGCCATCAGATCCGGCTCCAGCCCGTAATGCTCGCAAGCGAACATCGCCCCCGTGCGCCCGAAACCGGTTTGCACTTCGTCCACGATCAACATCGCCCCGCGCTCGCGGCACAACGTTTGCGCGCCCAGCAAATAGTCCGCTGTGCCGGGCCGCACCCCGCCCTCGCCCTGCACCACTTCTAAAATCACGCCGGCCGTTTTGTCGTTGATGGATGAGTCGAGCGCGGCCAGATCGTTGTAGGCCACATGTTTGAATCCGGGCCACAGCGGCTCATACGGCTCGCGATATTTTTTCTCCCATGTCGCCGAGAGCGCCCCGATCGTCCGGCCATGAAAGCCGCGCATCGTCGCCACGAACTCGCCGCGCCCCGTGGCCACCCGCGCAAACTTCAACGCCGCTTCCACCGCCTCCGTGCCGGAGCTGCACAGGTAAGCGCGGCGCATGTTCTGCGGCGCGATGCGGATCAATTTTTGAATCAACTCTGCGCGGCGATCGTTGAAGAACATTTCCGGGCAACTGATGAGCGTTTGCGCCTGCGCGGCGATGGCCGCCGCCACTGCCGGGTTGGCGTGACCCAGGTTGCCCGCCCCCTGCCCGCCCACGCAGTCAACGTACTCGTTCTCGTCGCTGTCCCACAAATGCGCGCCGCTCCCGCGCACGATGGCGATGGGACGTTTGGTGTACAGGCCGGAGGTGTATTGCGATTCGATGTCTTGGATGGTCATGTAGTTTTCATCAACCGGTTTACCGGATTGAGCGGATTCGTTTTGAGTCAATCCGATAAATCCGCTCAATCCATTGACGAGATTCGTCACGAAATTACGGTGCCTTGGCCCGCCAACGCATTCGCCACCGGATTCTCCACCCGGCCATCGGCAAACACCACCTTGCTCACTCCGAGCCCCAAGGCCTCGCTCGCGCCCAGCACCTTCTTCTTCATTCGCCCTTCGGCGAACTCCAGCGATCGCTCCACTTTCGCTTTGTCGATATAAGCGATCACCGAGCTTTCATCGGGGAAGTTTCGCATGAGGCCCGGCACGTTGGAAAGAATGATCAGTTGCTCGGCCTTCACCGCCCCGGCCACCATCGCCGCCGCGCGGTCGGCGTCCACGTTCAGCGCCACGCCCTCGGGCGAGATCGCCAGCGGCGCGATCACGGGCGTATAACCGTCATCCAACAACATCATTAACAACTTACTATTTACTTCTTCTATCTTGCCCGTGTAGTCGTCTCTCAGCATCCGCTGTCTGCCGTTCTCCACAATACGGATGGCCTCTTTGCGCTTCGCCACCATCAACCGCCCATCCACACCCGACAGCCCAAACGCATTCACGCCCAACGACTGCAATTTTTCGACGAGCAGTGTGTTGATCTTGCCCGACGTGACCATGGCGAAAATTTCGAGCGTCGTTCGATCCGTGTAACGCGACGTGTAACCTGACGGCGAAGTGACGAATCGCGGCGGGTGGCCGAGCTGCTCCGAAATAGCATTCGTCTCCCCCGACCCACCGTGCACCACCACCATTTTCTGCCCGGCCTTCACCTGCGCGGCAACATCGCCCATCACCCAATCCAAATTGACGCCCGAAGCGCCGCCCATCTTTATAACTATCATGAAATCATTTCGCCGCAAAGGCGCAAAGAGCGCAAAGATTCTTTTCAGGTTTTTCTTTGCGTCCTTCGCGGCTTCGCGGTGCGCTCTTAAAGCGGATGCAAGCCCGGAAACTCCAGCCCTGCCGTCTCCTCGAACCCGCACATGATGTTCATGGCTTGCACCGCACTGCCCGACGCGCCCTTCATCAAATTGTCAATCGCCGCCAGAGCCACGCACCGTCCGGACTCCGGCTCCAATTCGAATCCCACATCGGCAAAATTCGAGCCGGCCAAAATTTTGGGGTCAGGCGCGCGGTGAATGCCGCCGCGATCTTTGACGATGCGCACGAACGGCTCATTGCCGTACGCCGCGCGATACGCCCGCCACAAATCCTTCTCCGTCACGCCCGGCTTCAAGAAAGCGTGCGCGGTCGCCAACACGCCGCGCACAAGATCGACCGCCGTCATGCTCAAGTGAACATCGTGCAAGCCCAGTTCCTGAATCACCTCCGCTGTGTGCCGGTGCCCCGTCGGCGCATACGAGCGCACCGAGTGACTCTTCTCCGGGTGATGCGATCCCGGATTCACCGTCGCCCCGCTTTCTGACGATCCGGTTTTGATGTCCACTACCACCGGTTTGATCGGGTGCAGAAGATCCGCCTTCACCAACGGAAGCAGAGCCAGATTGGAGGCCGTCGCGTTGCACCCCACCCCGCTGATGTAGTTCGCCGTCTTCATTTCCTCGCGGCGCAGTTCGGGCAAGCCGTACACAAATTTGGGCAGCCAGTGCGGCGCGGCGTGCTTCTCGCCGTACCATCGTTCGTACAGCGCCGTGTCGCGCAACCGAAAGTCCGCCGAGAGATCGACGATCTTCGGCGCAAACTTTGCCCAATGCTCAATTTGCTTTTGAGTCTCACCGTGCGGCATGGCGAGAAAAAGCGCGTCGCATTCTTTGATTGCGTCGCGGCTGGCGAATTGCAGCTGCGTGCGCTTGCGTAAGTTGGGGTGCTGACTGTGGATGAACTCGCCTGCGTAACTGTTGGAGATAGCCTGCGCCACTTCGACATGTGGGTGAAAGAGCAACAGCCGCAACAGCTCGCCGCCGGTGTACCCCGACGCGCCGACAATTGAAACCCGAAGCCTCCCCATCACCCAGCCACTCCGGCTGCCGGCCGTTGACTTCCAACTTCTGGCTTCTGACCTCTGGCTTCTGACTTCTCCTGCCCCACCTTCATCGTGTACTCCACAATATAGCCGGGAATGTCCACCCCCGTCGTCGGCACGGTGGTGTGAAACTCCATCGTGTGATTGATCTCGTTGATCAACAGCCCGCGGTTCGGGTCTTCGAGCACGTCCACCGCCAGCACGCCGCCGCCCACTGCGTTGGCGGCCTCCACGCAAACCTTGTTCAGTTCGGGAGTCACCGGGCAAGTGCTTCCCTTCCCGCCGCGCGCCGTGTTCGTAATCCAATGCTCCGACGTGCGATAGATGGCGCAGATCGTTTCATCGCCGACTACAAACGCGCGAATATCGCGGCCCGGCTTTCGGATCAACTCTTGAATGTAGAAAATTTGGTGCTGATAGTTGCCAAGCACTTCGCGATGCTCAAGGATGGCTTCCGCCGCGTCGCGATCGTTGATCCTCGACACCATGCGCCCCCACGATCCAACGACCGGTTTGAGCACCACCGGGTAGCCCATCTCTTCGATGGCCGCCAACGCGCTCTCGGCGGTGAAGGCCACGCGCACGTTGGGCTGGGGAACATTGGCGCGCATCAATGCGGCGGTCGTCGCCAGTTTGTCGCCGCACGTCGCCGCCACCGAAGCCATGTTCACCGTCGGCACACCCCACGCATTCAGCACTTGCGTAGCATACAACCCGCGCCCGAACGAAATACTGCGCTCCAACACCACATCGTACGCCAGCCAGCCGCCGGGCGCATCGAAATTAAACTTGGCCTCGCGATCGTCAATCTTGTCGTATTCGAGGCCGCGCTTCTCCAGCGCCTCGAACAACCATTTCTCTTCGACTCGAACCCGCGACAGCAATACGCCAATCTTCATTTTCTTCGCAGCAAACGAAATGCGGAACGGCGATCATCGATTCATCGTTCCGCATTCACCCATGCCCTAGCGTGCAAGTGCTAGGGTCATTCATCGTTTGCTACTCTCCCCAGTCTTCGGCCTCTTGCGGCGCCAGAGCCAGCGCCAGCGGCGCGAGGTCGATCACTTCGAGATCGACGCCACAGTCGCCGCACACCACGATCTCGCCGGTCTGCACGTCGTCGGCCAAAGCCAAAGCGCCTTCGCATTCAGGACAAGTAGTCATCATCAGTGTCTCCTATTCGGTATGAAAAATAAAAGACCCCTCTACGGTGAGGGGTCTCTGTTCGCATGGCCTATGAATGTGACTGTGCTTCACCCAAGCCAAACTAGCCGAGACCCGCAGTTGGGACGCTTCGGCAGACGGAACTCACGCTTGGGCAGAGCAACGGTAAACATCGAGTGCAATTTATCACGAGAGGCGATGATCGTCACGGGGCAGACTGCATAACATCTCACACGGTCGTTTGTTCATTTTGATGAACCCAACAGCGACCGCGCCGCCGCGATCTGATCCCGAACCGACTCGGGCGCGGCGCCGCCAATGACGTTGCGCGCCGCTACCGCTTTCGCCGCCTCGAACACATCCCGAACATCCTCCTCGAACGCGCCGCTGATCTCGCGCAACTCTCCCATTATCAAATCGTCGATCCCAATCCCTCTCTCAAGAGCCCTTCGCACCATTTTGCCCACCACTCCGTGCGCCTGCCGAAACGGCAAACCCTTTCGCACAAGATAATCAGCCACTTCGGTCGCCAACAGACTCGCGTCAACTGCCGCGCGCATCCGCTCGCGGTTGACGACCATCGTCGCCACCGTGCCGGCCACCACGGGCAGCAACACAGCCAGCGTGTCGAAGGCCGCGAAGACGGGCGCTTTGTCTTCCTGCAAATCTTTGTCGTATGCCGAAGGCAGGCCTTTCATCACCGCCAGCAATCCGGTGAGCAAACCAATCAGAGTCCCGGCTTTGCCTCGCGCCAATTCGAGCATGTCGGGATTCTTCTTTTGCGGCATGATGCTCGACCCGGTCGAATAGGCATCGCTCATTTCCACGAAGCCGAACTCGGCGGTGGAATAAAGGATGAGCGCATCGGCCAAGCGGCTGAGGTGCGAGCCGATGAGCGCACAATCGAAAAGAAGCTCGGCGGCGAAGTCGCGGTCGGCAACGGCATCATGGCTGTTGGGAGAGGCGGCGGCGAAGCCGAGCGAGTCGGCCAGCCATTGGCGATCAATGGCAAAACCGGTTCCGGCCAGCGCCGCCGATCCGAGCGGCATCACACTCGCCCGTTGCCGAGTCTGCGCCAATCGTTCCCGGTCGCGCTGCAACGCCCAAAAGTGACTCATCAGCCAATGACTAAAAAGGATCGGCTGGGCGCGTTGTGTGTGTGTATATCCCGGCAGAACGGTTTCGAGTTCCGACTCGGCTTTTCCGACGAGCGCCGCTTGCAAGCCAACCCCTCGCAACAAAAGTTGATCGATGGCCTCCATCATCCACAATCGGAAGTCGGTCGCCACCTGATCGTTGCGACTGCGCCCGGTGTGCAGTTTGCCGCCCACCGCGCCCGCGATCTCGCTCAGCCGCCGCTCGACGGCGGTGTGAATATCCTCATCGCCCGGCGCAAACACGAACTCGCCCGCGTTGAACTCGGCCCACACTTTTTGCAGGCCCGCGCACAACTCTTCCGCCTCCCCCGCCGAGACTACTTGCGCGCGAGCCAGCGCCCGCGCCCACGCCACACTGCCGCGAATGTCGGCGTCCCATAATCGCTTGTCCACCGCCAGCGACGCATTGAGCTGCATCGCCAGCGGATCGAGTTTCCCCTCGAAGCGTCCGCCCCACAGCATAGGATTTTAGATTGCAGATTGGAAGAAAATCAGCAATCAGCAATCTCTAATCTCGCTTGAACTTAGAATAGTCCGGCTCGCGGTAGCGCGTCTTGCCCTGCGCGGCAATGTCCATCATCGCGTGCACCTTCATCGGCAGGCCGAACAGAGTGATGAAACCTTCGGCGTCGGACTGATCGTACACATCCTCTTTGCCAAAGGTAGCGAAGTCTTCACGGTACAGCGAGTGATCGCTCCAGCGCCCAGCGCTGATGATGTTGCCTTTGTACAATTTGAGTTTCACCGTGCCGCTCACCGTTTGCTGTGTAAAAGTGACGAACATGTCGAGCGCCTCGCGCAGAGGCGTGTACCACTGCCCGTTGTAAACCAGATCAGCGTACTTGAGGGCGATGACTTGTTTGTAATGCAGAGTCTCGCGGTCGAGGCAGATCGATTCCAACTCACGGTGAGCCGCCACCAAAATCGATCCGCCCGGAGTCTCGTACACGCCGTGCGACTTCATGCCCACCAACCGATTCTCCACCAGATCGACTCGCCCCACGCCGTGCCTGCCGCCGATCTCGTTGAGTTTGGCAATCACGTTATACGCCGACAGCGATTGACCGTTCACCGCCACCGGCTCGCCCTTCTCGAAAGTGACCTCGACATACTCCGGTTTGTCGGGCGCGCTCTCCGGCGAAGCCGACCGCTGATACATAGTCTCCTCCGGCTCGTTGGCCGGGCTCTCCAACAAACCGCCCTCGTGCGAAAGATGCCACAGATTATCGTCGCGGCTGTAAATGGATTTGGTGGTCGCCGTCACCGGCACGCCGTGCTTCCTGCAATACTCAATCGCGTCCTCGCGGGATCGGATATCCCACTCGCGCCACGGAGCGATCACTTTCAGTCGCGGGTTGAGCGCGGTATACGTCAACTCGAACCGAACCTGATCGTTGCCTTTACCTGTGCATCCGTGCGACACTGCATCGGCGCCCTCCTCTTCGGCCACCTTCACTTGATACGTAGCAATGAGCGGGCGAGCCACCGATGTGCCGAGCAGATACTTATGCTCATACACCGCGCCGGACTTGAGCAATTTGAAGAGGTAGTCTTTGGCGAACTCCTCTTTCAAATCCTTGACCACACACTTCAGCGCGCCCGAGGCCACCGCTTTGGCCGGAACGCCGGAGAGGTCTTCATTCTGCCCGATGTCGGCGCAGAAGCAGATCACCTCCGAGCCGGGGTAGTTCTCCTTCAACCACGGAACAATGGTCGAAGTATCCAGCCCGCCGGAATAAGCCAACACGATTTTTTTGACATCTTTTTTGGTCATGAGAATCTCCTCAAAATAGAAACAAATAAGCCCTCCGGGACTCGGAGGGCTTTGGTTGCGCACAAAAGTGATGCTCTTGCCTAAACGCGCGCGAAGCGAGCCGAGCGGCCCGGCTGGGTGGTTCGGGGCGAACGACGGCTGCTACGGCGCGCAAAGGTAATCACGAGGGCCATGTTACCCGGCGGGCGCGGCGGTGTCCATTGTCAATACTGCCCGAAAGCCGCGCGCGTTCCTTCGTGCTTACGAAGCATCCTCCGGTTGGATCTCTTCGCCCATCAGTTCAGCCAAATCGAGAGACAGCCCCGGAAACAACTTCGGCGCAAACGGCTGGCCGGGCGGAATGCTCTGCGCGATCAAGTATCCATCCGGCGTGAGTTTGCACTCTTCCACCGTCAAATCATCGGCGTCCACCATCCAATACCACGTTACCCCGGCCTGCTCGTACACGTTTTTCTTCGTCGTTCGATCCCGCCACTTCGTGGATGGCGACAACACTTCGATCACCAAATCGGGCAGGTCATGAATCTTGCCATCCTCTTTCGAGTAGCGGTCGAGATGCTCGGCGCCGAGAAACACAAGATCGGGAATGTACACGCGCTGAACGCTGGGCAGATGCACGTCAATCTCCAGCCATATCTTGCCCAATTTGTTTTTGGCATTGTGCGCTCTCAATTCAGCGCCCAATATCAGCAACAGCTCTTGATGTCGTCCGTGCGGGCTGACCATTGCAATCACCTCCCCATCTTCAAACTCGTAATCGGGCGGCCCCTCGGGCGTGGCCCAAAACTCCTCCAGCGTCATCCGCTTTCGAGTCGTAGTATCCGCATGAACGATCGTCGCCACTGCCATGCCTGCATTATAATCCATTCATGACGGCCATCGGCCTCGCCCCCCTCCGCGAAATCGCTCGCGCCATCGCCGCCGCGCGCGATCTCGACTCCACGCTCGATCTCGTCGCCCATAAAACCACCGAAGTGATGGGCGTGGACTCGTGCACCATTTATCTGCTCGACCCCGATCACAAAACGCTCCGCCTCCGCGCCTCCACCGGCCTCGCCCGCCGCGCCGTGGGCCGCGCCACTCTCGCCATCGGCGAAGGCCTCACCGGCCATGCCGTCCTCCACAACCGGCCCGCCTTCGCCAGCCACGCCCAATCCGACCCGCGATTCAAATTCGTGCCCCAAGCCGACGAAAAGCAATTCACTTCCCTCCTCGCCGTGCCCATGATCCGCGAACAGATGCCCATCGGCGCGATGAACGTGCAAACCTTTGGCCCGCACGATTACACCCCCGACGAAATCGAGCTGCTCGCGCTCATCGGCGATCTGGCCGCAGGCGCGCTCGACAAAGCCGCCCTGCACGACAACATGGAGCGACAACTCAACGAGATGACTGCGCTCGCCCGCGTCAGCGAAGCGGTCACCTCGCCGATCTATCTCGACGAAATGCTCGATGTCGTCACCGAAATGGCGGCCAAAGTGATGGGCGCCGCCGTGTGCTCCGTGTTCCTCGTCAACGAAACCACTGGCGATCTCGAAATGCACTCGGCTCGCCGCGCCGACCGCGCTTACGCCCCACGTCCGCCCATGCCCATCGGCGAAGGAATCTCCGGACGAGTTGTCGCCACCGGCCAACCCATCACCGTCGCCGACGTGCGCACCGACCCGCGCTACCTCAACACCGAACTGGCCCGCGCCGAAGGCCTCGTCTCCATGCTCTCCGTGCCGCTCATCGTGCGCGAAAAAGTGATCGGCGTGCTCAACTGCTTCACCGCCGAGCCGCGCGAATTCACGCCGGAGCAAATCGCCCTCTTTTCCACCCTCGCCAACCAAACCGCGCTCGCGCTCGAAAACGGGCGACTCGTCACCAACGCCGCCATCGTACGCGAAATGCACCACCGCATCAAAAACAATTTGCAAACCGTCGCCATGCTCATGCGCTTGCAAGTGGCCGAGGCGAACGGCGAACTCACCGCTCGCGACGTTCTGCATCAATCCATCAACCGCATTCAATCCATCGCCGCCGTGCACGAAGCCCTCTCGGAACAAGGCTTCCGAATGGTGGATGTGAAAGACGTGATCGAACGCATCAGCCGGATGGTGGCCCAAAACATGATCCCGCCGGGCAAGTCGATCTCGATTCATGTGGGCGGCGACTCTGTCACCCTGCCCTCTCGGCCGGCCACCTCCCTCGCCCTCGTCGTCAACGAACTTTTGCAGAACGCGCTCGAACACGCCTTCATCGGGCGCAACACTGGCCGGGTGACAATCACCCTCGCCCCCACCCCCGATCACCATCTCATCACCGTCGCCGATGACGGCGTGGGCCTGCCCTCCGAAATTCCATCCTCGCTCGGCCTCGAAATCGTGGAAACGCTGGTGCGCGACGATCTCAAAGGCAAACTCAAACTCAAGCACGGCAAGCGTGGCGCAGTGGCCGAAATCCGCCTGCCCCGCCGCGCCGCCGGATGGGAGCAGGAATGAAGATACTGATCGCCGACGACGAATCGATCATCCGACTCGGGCTGAAGGCCATGCTGGCCGAAATAGGGCACGAGGTGGCGATGGCCTCCGATGGCCGCGAGGCGTTGAAACTCGCCCACCAAAAGCGATATGGTTTTGCTATCTTCGATGTGAAGATGCCCTTCACCGACGGGCTGGAGGCCGCCCGGGCTCTCTACCGTTATCGCCCCACGCCTATCCTTCTGCTCACGGCCTTCGGCGACAAAGAGCTGATCGAGCGCGCGGCGCAGCTGCCGATACAAGGCTATCTCATCAAGCCAGTGGTCGAAGAGCAGTTGGCGGCCTCCATCGAAGTGGCCCTTCGGCGGTTCGAGGAGAGTCAGGCCGCCGCCGCGAAAACGGCTGAACTCGAAGAGTCGATTGAAACGCGAAAGATCGTCGAACGCGCCAAAGGGGTTTTGATGAATGGCGGCCTCGCCGAGGAAGAGGCTCATCAGCAATTGCAGAAGGCGGCGAGAGATCAACAGATCACTCTGCGGCAAGCCGCCGAGTCGATTCTCAAATCGAAGGGGAAACCGTAGCCGACGAACAAAGGTGAGCGCACTTGCGCCGAATCGACCGACGCCTCAAGTTATCGGTTTTGTTTGCCGTCACCATCGGCGGCGCAGTTTGCGCCTGCGCGTTGGCCGGAAGCCGCGCCGCGCAAAAACTGTTGGGGCGCGATCGGCCCCCGCTCGCCTTCGACGCTACCCCCACCAACAAAGGCGACATCTATCTCGTCAACACCGGCGGTCTGCTCTACACCTCGTCGGCCATCACCCGCACGACCGACGACGAGTGTTGCGCCGCGTGGTCGCCCGACGGCGCGCGAATCGCATTCGTCTCCCACCGCGACGGCAACGATGAAATCTATGTGATGAACGCGGATGGCGCGGGGCAAACGCGGCTCACCGACGACGAAGCAACGGATACTGATCCCGTGTGGTCGCCCGACGGCGCGCACATTGCCTTCATCTCCAATCGCAACGGCGATGAGAATATCTATGTGATCAGTATTGAGAATGGGAACAGCGTCGGGCTTCTTCGCCTCACCAACAGCACCGGAAACGCAAGCCCGGTGTGGAGACCGTAGAGAGCATTACGCTGTTTGCAGGCTTCGATGAATCTTCAACACATCGGTGAGAATGGCGAAGCCGGTAGCCTTGCCGCCTGCGCCCGCGCCCATCAGCGTTACCTCGCCAATGGCTTCGGTGGTGAACGTGAGGGCGTTCATCCCGCCGCCCACCAATGCCAACGGGTCGGTGAGGGGAATGCGGGTGGGGCGCACGCTGGCGGCCACCCCGTGGCCATGCCGGATCACTTGCGCGATCAGCTTCCAGCGTTGGCCTTCGGCCTTCGCCTCATCGATCATCTCGGCGGTGATGCCGGTGATCCCCTCGCGATCCACATCGTTCACTCGCAGGTCGCCGCCCATCATGGTGTTGGCGAGGATGACTGCTTTCGCCGCCGCGTCCCAACCTTCGACGTCGCCGGTCGGGTCGGCTTCGGCGTAGCCCATCGTTTGCGCCGTCGCCAGCGCATCGGCGTACGAGCCGCCTGCCTCCATTTGCGAGAGGATGAAATTGGTGGTGCCGTTGACGATGCCGCGCACGGAGCGCACGCCAGCGGCGGCCAGCGTTTCGAGTCCCAGCACCATCGCGGGCGTGCCGCCCATCACCGTGCCTTCGAAGCGAAACTGCGCGCCGTTCGCTTTTGCCAGCGCGGCCAGTTCACGATAGGCCACCACCAGCGGGCCTTTGTTGGCCGTGACCACATGCTTGCCCGCGCTCAGCGCCTTTCGGCAATGCTGCAGGCCCGCACCGCCGGTTTGCGCCTCGGTGGGGGTCAGCTCCACGATCACGTCCGCGCCTGCGATGGCGGCGTCCACCGGGTTCGGGTGAGGAGCAAAGACGATGTCCCGGCTGAGATCGACGCCCTCAGAATCAAGCGCCGCGCCGCGTGTCGTGATGATCGCCGTCACTTGTGGAGCAAAGCCATCATCCGCCGCGAGGGCCTCTCGGCGAGTGGTGAGCAGATCCACAAACCCACGCCCCACGTTGCCAAAGCCAATCAATGCGATTTTCATGGAAATGTCCTCATGCCTGCAACAAAACTTTTACGCACATTTCAGGGTAAACCTCGCAAATTATACTGGCACAGAGCGCGAGGCGCAGGCATTGGTGCTTGTGTTCAAATCCATTTTTCTCTACAATGTGGTGGGTATATTCGGGGTAGACAGACATCGAAAGGAGGTGAGCCAATCATGCGGTTGCTCCCGCAACAGAACGGGCAGGGACTTATTGAGTACGCACTGATTATTAGTCTGGTAGCCATCGTGGTGATGGCGTTATTACTTCTGTTTGGCCCTGCCATTGGCAACGTCTTTTCCAACATCATCGTTAACTTCTGAGCATCATGTCACACGCAGAAGCCTCATCGCTCGATGAGGCTTTTGTGTTTTATCGCCGGTGAACGCGCTTCGCAAACATCTCACCCGTCTTTGGCTTACCATCCGCCACCAATGGCTAGGCCGCCGCTACCGCCGCCTCGTGATCGAACACACTGACGGCCTGCCGTTCCTCATCCTGCCCGATGTGTTCAACCCGGTGCTCTTTCGCACCGGAGAAATTCTTGCGCGCGCGATGGCGGCGCTTTCGATTCAATCGGCAGATGCGCTCGATTTGGGCGCCGGCTCCGGCATCGTGGCTGTGTTCGCCGCCCGAGCCGGAGCCCGCGTGGTCGCCGTCGATGCGAACCCCTCCGCCGTCCGCTGCGCCAAAATCAATGCCCTCCTCAACGGCTTCGACGATAGAATTGAAGTGCGACTCGGCGATCTCTTCGATCCTGTGTCGGGCCAGCGCTTCGATTACGTTTTCTTCAACCCACCGTTCTATCGCGGCCAGCCCAAAGATCATCTCGACATGGCTTGGCGCGGCGAGAAGGTGCTCGAACGATTCGTCGCCGGGTTGGGCGAACACCTCACTGCCAAAGGGCAGGCCGTCATCGTCCTCTCCACCGATGGCGACTGGCGAGCCGCGCTCGACGCGCTGGCCGCCAACGGCTTCGCGCACTCCATCCTCGCCCGCCACAACTTCGGCAACGAAATCATCACCGTCTATTTGATCACTCAACAATCTTCGCGCTCACCTTCACCCATTTCGCGACTCATCGTTCATAGCTCATCGTTCATCGGTCGAATGATCATCCTCTACAACCCACAATCCTCTGCCAATCGCAAGCCTGTCCTGCCATTCTCTCTTCTCGCTCTCGGCTCCGCGCTGGAAGGCAAACATGACTATTGCATCGTCGATGGCAACCTCGAACCCGATCCTCTCGCCAAACTCCTACCCTTGATCTCTAGCGACCCATCGCCGATTCTCGGCGTCACCGTGATGCCCGGACCGCAGTTGCAGCAAGCCGCGCCCCTCTGCCGCGAACTCAAACGTCGCCACCCAAATCTCACCATTGTCTGGGGCGGATACTTCCCCACCCAACACGCCGACGTGTGCCTGCGTTCCGGCTTCGTCGATCACGTCATTCGCGGGCACGGCGAACTGGCTTTCCTCGAATTGGCGGAAAACATTAGCCGTCAGCCACCCGGCCACCCGGCCACCCAACCTCCTTCCCCCTCCACGCATCCCCATCGAGCGATACATTCGCAAAACGTTTCTCGGCTCGCGCACCCTCAGCTATCACTCTTCCTATTGGCTGCCCATTCTTCTGCAACTTCTGCGCCGTCGTCAACATGGTCAACGGCAAATGGTATCCGCAAACCGCCGCGCAAGTGGCCGATGCAGCAACAATGTACGCCGACCGTTGGCAAGTGAACGCCGTCGAGTTCTACGACAACAATTTTTTCGTCAGCGAGGCGCGCACCGCCGAGTTCGCCGAGCGCATCGCGCCGCTGAAGATCCGCTGGTGGGGCGAGGCGCGTATCGACACCCTGCTCAAATACTCGCCGCGCTCGTGGCGGCTCATGCGCGACTCCGGTTTGCGAATGGTGTTCATGGGCGCCGAGTCTGGCTCCGCCGAAACGCTCAAACGCATGGACAAAGGCGGCGCCCTGTCGCCGGAGAAAACTTTGGAGATCGCCCGCCTCATGCGCGAGCACGGCATCGTCCCCGAATTCTCGTTCGTGCTCGGCAACCCGCCCGATCCCGAAGCCGACATCCGCCACACCCTCGAATTCATCCGCCGAGTCAAAACAGTCAACCCCCTCGCCGAGATCATTCTCTACCTCTACACCCCCGTGCCGCTCGCGGGCGATCTGTACGACAACGCGCAGGCCTCCGGCTTTCACTTTCCGCAAACGCTCGACGAATGGATCAGCCCCACGTGGGCCAACTTCGCTCAACGCCGTTCCGCGACTCTGCCGTGGATGAAACAACCGCTGTGGGATCAACTGCGCGACTTCGAACGCGTGCTCAACGCCTATTACCCCACCGCCACCGATGCCAAACTAAACGGCGCGCGGCGAACGTTGCTCCGCGCCGCCTCCGCGTGGCGCTACCACTTGCGTTTCTATCGATTCCCATTCGAACTCCGCGCCCTCCATCGTGTCCTCGCCTACCAACGCCCCGAAACCTCCGGCTTCTGATTCTCCCCCTCCCCTGCGCGTGATTCTTGCGCGGGGGAGGAGCCGGGGGTGGGGGTGAGAGCCGCCTACGATTTCCTCGCCCCCCTCTACGACTCTCAACTCGACTCCGCGCAATGGGTGCGCCGCCGACTCTGGTATCGACTCGACGCTCTTTTTCCACCCCGCTCGCTCGTCCTCGATGTCACTGCCGGAACCGGCCTCGACGCCATCCATCTGGCCGCGTGCGGAGTCCACGTCATCGCCTGCGACATTTCGCCCAACATGCTCGCCGAGCTGCGCGCCAAGAATCCCATGATCGAAACACGCCTCGCCGACTTCCATCATTTGAAATTTGAATTTCGCAATTTTAAGTTTGTTGGGGTTGCGCGTGTTTCATTTGTGGGCGCGCACACTGCAAGCCATTGCCGCCGAAAACAGAAACGCGCCCTTCGACGCTATTCACGCCTTTTGGGCCGACGAACCGGGATGGGTAGCGGCGCTGGCCGGGAGCCGACTCGGCGTCCCGACCGTGATCAGCATCGCGGGCGGGGAACTGATCGGGTTGCGCGACATCGGTTACGGCGCGCAGTTGCTTCCGGGTCGAAGGGCGCTGATCCATTGGGGACTCCGCCGCGCCGATCATGTCACTGCCGGCTCACGATATCTGCTGAACATCGCCCACTCGCATTTGCCGCAGAGGCAATGGCGCAAACTGAGTCTCGCGCCGTTGGGTGTGGATACTTCTCTCTTCTCCCCTCCCCCGTCCGCGAAACGGACGGGGGAGGGGTCGGGGGTGGGGGCCATCGTACTCAACGTCGGCTCGCTCACGCCAGTGAAAGATCAAGAGACTCTGCTCCGCGCGATGGCGAAGATTCCGCCAGCGCGTTTGCGAATCGCGGGCAGTGGGCCGCTCAAGACTCGGTTGAACGAACTGGCAAAGGCTCTGGGGATCGAAGGACGAGTCGAGTTGCTCGGCGAGATCGATCACGGGCAGATGCCCGCCATGTATCGCGCCGCCGATGTGTTCGCGCAAGCCTCGCGGCACGAGGCGCAGGGAATGGCCGCGCTCGAAGCGGCGGCGTGCGGCTTGTCGGTGGTGGGCACAGCAGTGGGCGTCCTGCCGGAGATCGGGCGTGCCGTGCCGGTGGGAGACGCCGATGCGCTCGCGGATGCGATTCGGTTCGGGCTGAGTGGAGTCGGCGAGAGCGCGAGAGAAAAGGTTGTGGAGGAGTATTCGTTGGCGAGGGCGGTGGAGAGGTTCTTGAGGTTGTATTCGCCCCCACCCTAACCCTCCCCCGCGATGCGGGAGAGGGGATATTGTTTATGGCAAAACTACTTCGTTCACCACAAAATCGTCGAAGCCCAACGCGCCGCCGCCGTTGGAATGACTCTGAACGTAGAAGCCATAAAAGCCTTCATCGAGCGACGAGTTGGTGAGCGTGAAAAGAAATTGATCGTTGGCGAAGAAGTGGAATGTGTGCTTCGCCATCCACACGGTCATTGTGTTTTCGGCGGGAGCGCCGGTGTGAATGGCCGGATACGTTTGCCAGTCTTTCAGCACGGTGGTGTTCACATCGTCCAGTCGTTCCACGCGGGCCGCTCCGGCGCAGTTGAATTTGTAAATGTATGAGTGGATAATCTGAGTCTCGTCGAATTGAGCGCGGAACATCACGCCGTATTCGTCGGCGCCCGGGCAGGCCACGGCGCGGGCGATGACGCTGAGGCGTTGATCGCCGCCGGTGATGTCGGTGCGGACGACGAACCGCCACGAGTTGCCCTGCTTCGTCTCGACGTTCAGTTCGCCGTCCCGCGCTTCAAACTCCACAACGTCATCGGCGAACGTCCAAAACCAGCCGCTCGCGCCGTCGAATTTGTCGGAGTAAATTTCGTCGCCCACGCCGAGATTCGGATCGGGGGTTGCGGGAGCGGTGGGGGTAACGGCGGGCAGTGGCGTGGGTTGGGGGAATGGTGTGGCGCTGGCCGCCGGGAGAATGGGCACGGGCGTGGAGGTTGGCGGCGCGGCAGTGGCGGTGGGTTCGGGCGCAATGGTCGGCCTATCGGTGGCGAACCCGGCGCAAGCGGATAGGGCGAAGGCAAGAAGGGCGAGGAGGATTCTGTGTCGAAGGATCATTCCAAACTCCAAATTTCAAACTCCCAACTCGAACTCAATACTCCAACAGCGTCTGCATTTTAGCGCGAATGGACTCGACCGATGGCAGCACGTGCTCCATCATTCGCACATTGTATGGGATGGGGCAGTCGGGCGTGGCGAGTCGTTCGATGGGCGCATCGAGATCGGTGAAACACTCGCGGGCGATGACGGCGATGATCTCTGCCGCGAAGCCGCCGGTGATCGTGTCTTCGTGAACGACGAGCAGTTTTCCGGTGCGGCGCACGGCGCGGGTGATCGAGTCGGCGTCCCACGGGATGATGGTGCGAAGGTCGAGCAGAGTCACCCGGCCCTCGAACGGTTGGGCCGCTTCGAGGCAGCGGTGAACGGTCTCGCCCCACGTCACCACAGTTAACTCATCGCCTTCGGCGAGGGCGGCGGCAACGCCGAAGGGCAGGCAATAATCGTCGCCGGGATACGGACGGCGGGCGGGTACGGTGTCGAGCAATGCGCGATGCTCGAAGAACAGTGTGGGGTCGTCGCCGCGAAGAGCCGAGCGGAGAAGGCCCACCGCATCGGCGGCATTGCTGGGGCAGGCGATGCGCCAGCCGAGCGTGTGGGCGAACACCGCTTCGCCGCTCACACTGTGCCACGGGTCGCCGGTCTTTTTGCCGTAGCCCACCGGAATGCGCACAACCATCGGCGCGGCGAACTTGCCTGCGGTGCGCCAGCGAATCGTGCCGATGTCGGTGATCTGTTCGTGCGCGGGGTCGGCGTATTTGCGGAACTGAATTTCGGGCACGGGCAGAAGCCCGGCAATCGCCATTCCTTGCGCGCGGCCCATGATTCCCTCTTCGGAGAGCGAGGTGTCAAACACTCGCGCTTCGCCGAACCTGCGTTGCAGGTCCATCGTCGCGCCGTGCACGCCGCCTTTCACGCCCACGTCTTCGCCGAAGATCAACATGCGCGGGTTGAGAGCCATTTCGTTTTCCATCGCGCGCTTCACTGCGTCGAGCAAATTGAGTCGCGGGCCGCTCCTCTCGGGCGCGCCGCCGCCGAGCGGAAGTTGGGCGGACTCGGATCGAAGGCCGCCGGTGAGTGGCGGAGTCCCGTCGTAAAAAAGTTTGGCGGCGGTTTGAGTCGGATCGGGTTCGGGCATCCCCTCGGCGGCGGCGAGCGCGTCTTTCAATTCATCGCGCACTTCGCCGATCAATTGATCCCACACGTCGGCGGAAAACATTTCGCGCAATCGCGGCAGGGGATCGCGCGCGGCGTCGTCGGCGCGTTCTTCGGGAGTCTTGTAGGCTTGATCGTCAATGAAGGTGTGGCCGAGCAATCGCGGGACGCGCATTCGCAAAAGGCACGGCCCGTGCGCGCGCGCGTGCCGCACGGCGTGGGCGATGATCTCTGCCGCTTGCAGAGGATCACTGCCGTTGCCTTCGAGCACAGTGAGGCCGCCGAACGCGGCGAGGTTGGCGGCGATGTTGCCGCCGGGCGTTTGATATTTGCCGGGCACCGAGAGGCCGTAGCTGTTGTCTTTGATGAAGAAGAGCATGGGCAGACTCAGTGTTGTGGCGATGTTGAGCGCCGACCAAAAACCGTTGGCGGCCACCGATCCATCGCCGCCGAGGGCGGCGGCCACCGCGCCCGACCAATCTTTTTCGCCCAACACGTTTTCCCGGTAGCGAATTGATTGCGCCCATCCAGCGGCCGGCGTGTATTGCGCGCCCACATCGCCCGACATGGGAAAGACGAGCGCGCGCTGGCGTCGGCTCATGCTGAAGGTCACTCCGACATCGCGGCCCTCGCTCGGGGTTCCGGCGCGGGCCATTCCGGCGGCAATGGCTTCGCGGGCGGTGAGGCCGCTGGCGAGCATGAACGGGCGTGAGCGGTAATACACCGCCGCCGCATCCTTTGGATGATCGAGCGAGAGGGCGAGCAGCACTTGCGCCAGTTCGTGCCCGCCCGCCGAGAATTGATATTTGACTTTGCCCTGCGGGGTGAGCTGCTCCACCTCGAGTCGATCCAACTCGCGGGAGAGGAGGCAATAGCGGGCGACGGAGAGCCAATCGGTGGTCATGTTTCAAACGATGAACGCGGAACGATAAACGATGAATCTTTGCCACTCCGCCATTCATCGTTCATCCTTCATCGTTCGTAAGCACTTTCGGCGCGAGCAGCCACACGAGTTCGCCGTTGAGCGAGTCGGGCGAGGCAATGTCTACGCGGGCGAGGCCGCCTTTTTTCATCGCCACGCGCCCGCCGCCGATGATCTCGGCAATCGTCCGGCCAAAATCAGGCTCGTGCCCCACCAGCATGATTGCCTTCGCCTTTTTGTGCTCGCCGAGAATCGCCGCCAATTTTTCGCGGTTGAATCCGGGCGCGAGCAGTTTATGTTCCACGACGGCGAGGCCGAGCCGCTCGGCTACGATGTCGGCGGTTTGCCGCGCGCGAACGAGCGGGCTGGAGAGAATGGCATCGGGTGAGACATCGAGCCGCTTCAGCGTTTTGCCTTCGGCTTTCATCTTTGCGATGCCCTCCTCGGTGAGCGGGCGCTCGGAGTCGGATCGATTCCAATGGGGCCAGTCGGCAAGGCCGTGACGGAGGAAGTAGAGGTTCATGGTTTCGTGAGCAATGTGCTTGACGAAATGCTTTCAAACGATGGGGGTCGGATATTAAGCAAAAAGGCCGCAGAGGGTTGCGGCTCGCAGAGGGTATTGATCTTAGGTCATTCTGTTGAAGATGGGCGCCTGATGCGAACTCTGCCCGGCTCCACAACAACCACACAACCAACCATATCATCCAGATTGTGATCGTGCGCAAATTGTTCAACAAACGACTTCACCAATCCGGGTGAATGGACAGGCAATCGAAAGCGAATGATGCCAGGGTGATCGCCGGGCGGATTGTCTCGAATATCAGCGAACCAGTGATCGAGGACAAATAGCATACGATTCGCATTTCGCGCGGCGCCGGCGATTGTTATATCATCAGCGCTGCTGAGTCCCTCGGCTAAGGCTGTATCAACATCGTGGCCAAGTTCAGCCAACGTTATCCGCAGGTCGTGAGATATGCCGTGATCCAGTTTGATTTTCACGGTCGCATTAATGCGTCAGGGCAAACTCAATGGCGGCATAGGCTAGCGTGGCGCGAATGTCCTCGAGCGTGAGTGGCGGAAAGGCCCGTGTCAATTCCTCCGGCGACATTCCTTCAGCTAGGCCGCCCAGAATAACACTAACCGGAACCCGGGTGTTGCGTATGTGGGGCCGGCCTCCTAGAACGCCGATTTCTCTAACGATCCTTCCAGCAAGAAGCGACATTGTTTCCAGCTGAGAAGAGATTTCGCGGGCAGAAAAAGGTTGCTCCACATACTCGGCAGGCTTTGCCAATTCTATGGATCCGCTGGCCGAGCTACGTCTCGCCTCCTCAGGAGGGGGCGCAACCCAATTGACCCGATTCAATTGAATGACATGCTGGCCCGATGTGGCGGTCATTAATTCAAGGTTGACATATTTCTTTTCTTCTTCAAGGATAGTTGGCATGAGTGCACCTCAAACTATTGAAAATATGAGTCAATTGGCTTGCTTCACCATCAATGGAAGAGAGGCAACCTCTATACTGTCCACAGCAAGATCGAACGAGTATTCCCCGATTTTTGGCAATTGCAGTCCCTGGATGTTTAAGATCAGATTTGCTCCAGCAAAACCCGCCTCTTGATCAATTTTCACTTGGAGGTTGCCCTGCAAGGAGGGAAGCAATTCCTTGCCATCTTCATCCACGAACTGAAGAATGATTTTGTGATCGCCCGCCTCTATTCGACTGAATCTCAGTCTTATCACTACAGCACATTGAGGATGTATTGTTGGGACTTGACGAGCCCAAATCGTGTCGAAAGTTCCCAAAATATTCAGCTTTCCTTGTGCTTCTGTTGCGGCGTCGCATAGAGTAAATATCTCAATATTCATAGATCACAATTATAGCCCTGCTGTGCCATAGTGCAACGTTGCAGAAAAGTTGGTAAAATCCCTCTCTAATAGTTAGCGAAACGGAGGCAATCCTCCGGACGAAGCAAGGGGCTTCGCCCGGTGGCTTGCCCTCGTTTCCCGCAAAAGGGAAACATGTCCACCCTCGCCGATCTGCAACAGCGACTCGGGCTGGCCTTCCGCAATGAAGGCCTCCTGCGCCGCGCTCTCACCCATCGCTCGTACATCAACGAGCACACCGAAGAATACGAAGACAATGAACGGCTCGAATATCTCGGCGACGCCGTGCTCGATTTTCTCGTCGCCGCCATGATCTATCATCGCTTCCCCGAAATGAGCGAAGGCGAACTCACGCCCCTGCGTTCGGCGCTGGTGCGCACCGAGCAGCTGGCCGAGTTCGCCCGGCGGCTCGAGATTGGCCCGGCCATCCGGCTGGGCAAAGGCGAAGCCGAAGCCGGAGGCCGCGAACGCGAGTCGGTGCTGTGCAGCACGTTCGAGGCCGTCATCGGCGCAATGTTCCTCGACACCGGCATGGAAGTGGTGCGCTCATTCGTCGAGCGATTGTTTTTGCCCGAAGCCAATCGCATCGTCGCCGCCGACGCCAACGTGGACGCCAAGAGCCAGTTCCAAGTGTGGGCACAGTCGGAGCGCGGGCACACGCCGCGCTACAAAACCATCACGCAAGAAGGCCCCGATCACGACAAACTATTCACCGTCGAAGTCGTGGTTGGCGCGGAGGTGTACGGCGTGGGCAGTGGGCGCAGCAAAAAGATGGCCGAGCAAGCGGCGGCGATGGATGCGCTGAAACGAGTCGGAGCGGTGTGAAACGATTATTGATCACCGGCGGATCGGGCTATCTCGGTTGGCGGCTGACGCAGATGGCAACCGCCTCCGGCGAGTGGGAAACGTTCCCAACCTTTCTCGCCAACCGGATCGATCATCCCAATGGACTCCGACTCGATCTCCGCGACCGGGCCGCCACTGAAACGGTGACGGCGTCCCTGCGCCCGGAGGTGATCATTCATCAAGCCGTCTCGCCGCGCAATAGCGAACACATCGCGGCGATGATCCCCGCGGCGCGGCACATCATGCAAGCCGCCGCCGAGATCGGCGCGCGCCTCATTCACGTTTCCACCGACATGATTTGGGACGGCACGCGCCCGCCGTACGGCGACGATTCGCCGCCCAGCCCGCTCACCCCGTACGCCGAAGCCAAAGCGGCTATCGAAAACATGATTGCCGATGAAATGCCGCAAACCCTCATCGTCCGCCCCTCGCTCATCTATGGCTTCGACCCGATTGACAAGCAGACCGGTTGGATCGTGAGCGGCATTCGCCGCAGTGAAACGGTGCGCCTCTTCACCGATGAACTGCGCTGCCCCATTTGGGTTGACACGCTGGCGACTGCATTGCTCGAACTGGCCGACTCGGATCACAGCGGGCGACTCAACATTGCCGGGCGGCCGCTCAATCGCTGGGATTTTGGAATGAAGATGCTGGCCGCCCTCGGCATCGAACCCGGCCCGAACGTCATTCGCTCCACCATTGCCGAGAGCGGCCTCGCCCGCCCCGCCGATCTCACGATGGACACGAGCAAAGCCCGCCAGTGGTTGCGCACTCCATTGATCTCGGTGGATGAGGCGGCCGTGCGCCACCAACGGCAGGCGGCCCGGTAACCAGCGAGGCAAAGGCGAGGGCATCGTTTCGCCGCAAAATTTCTTGACACGATTTGTTCCCCTCAGTACAATGTTCCCACTTGCCCCTCGGCCCGAGGGGCAATTTGCGCCACAAACTTGCCGTCATAGGAGAATGTATCAATGACTGAACTCACTCAATTCGAACAGATTGCCATTTGGTCTGTGCTGGGCGTGGCCATTCTCGGTTTGGCCTACGCCGTTTTTCTGCGCGCGCAAATTCTGCGCGAAGACAAAGGCACAGACAAAATGCAGGAAATTTGGGGATGGATCAAAGAAGGGGCAAATGCCTACCTCACAAAACAATTGCGATCGATTCTGCCCCTCATCGCTGTCCTCACCCTCGCTCTTTTCTTTTCAGTTTACATCGTCAAACCCACACCCGAAGCGATTGAGCGCTTCGCCGGCGCATCGGAAGATCAGGTGAAGCTGTACATCGGCCTGTGGCGCGCATTTGCGTTTGTGATGGGCGCGGGCTTCTCGTTGGCCGTTGGCCAGATCGGGATGCGGATGGCCGTAGAAGCCAATGTGCGTGTGGCGGCAGAGGCGCGCAAATCGTTCTCTGGCGCACTGCGTATCGCCTACCGCGCCGGCACGATCACCGGTATGTTGACCGACGGGCTCGGCCTCTTCGGCGGCACGATCATTTTCATCTTTCTCGGCAAGGCCGCGCCCGATGCATTGCTCGGCTTCGGCTTCGGCGGCACTCTGCTGGCGTTGTTCATGCGCGTGGGCGGCGGCATTTACACCAAAGCCGCCGACGTGGGCGCTGACCTTGTGGGCAAGGTGGAGCAAAACCTCGAAGAGGACGATCCGCGCAACGCGGCAGTGATCGCCGATCTCGTGGGCGACAACGTGGGCGACTGCGCCGGGATGGCCGCCGACATTTTTGAGTCCTACGAAGTGACCATCGTCTCCGGTTTGATTCTCGGCCTCGCCCTCACCCGCATCACCGGGCACAATGAGTGGATTGTGTATCCGCTGATCGTGCGCGGCATCGGCGTCCTTTCATCCATCATCGGCACGTATCTGGTCAAAACGCCGGAGATGGAACATGGCGGCAACGCGATGAAAGCGATCTTCAACGGCTTTCTCTCTTCGGCGGCGATCTCGGTGGTGTTATTCGGCATCGCCGGGTTTGCTTATTTGCAGAACATCCCCGGCGGATGGTGGCGGCCCGTGCTCACCGTGGCCGTCGGCGTGGCATTGGCAATTCTGATCGACCGCGTCACCGAATGGTTCACCGGCACGCACGGCGCCCCGGTGAAAGACATCGTCCATTCAATGAACGGCGGCCCGGCCACCACCATTCTCTCCGGCCTCGTGCAGGGATACGAGAGCGCCGTGTGGTCGGTCATCGTGATCTGCGCCACCATCATCTCCTCGATCTTCATCTTCAGCCCCGTTGACTCGGCTCACCAAACGGCCTTCGTGTTGTACGGCGTGGCGATGACCGGCATCGGCATGTTGACCCTCACCGGCAACAACGTGGCGATGGACTCCTTCGGCCCGATCTCCGACAACGCCAACGGCATCGGCGAAATGGCCGGGTTGGACGAGAAGGCGCGCAAGATCATGACCGATCTCGACGCGGTGGGCAACACCACCAAAGCCATCACCAAAGGCGTCGCCATCGGCTCGGCGGTGATCGCCGCTGTGTCGCTGTTCGGCTCGTTCATCACCGATGTGTCCCTCGTCGATCCGACGGCGCTGGCCGGCGGCATCCGCGTCTCGGAGCCGATGGTGTTCATCGGGGTGTTGCTCGGCGGGGCGCTGCCGTGGATGTTTTCTTCACTGGCGATCAATGCCGTGAACCGCGCCGCGCGTCTCATCGTCAACGAAGTGCGCCGGCAGTTCCGCGCCGGCGTGCTCGAAGGCAAGATTCCGCCGGACTACAAGCAGGCGGTTTCCATTTCCACCAACGCCGCGCAGAATGAATTGATCTCGCTGGCCCTGCTCGGCGTGATCCCGCCCATCCTCGTCGGCCTCTTTCTCAAAGTGGAAGCGCTGGGCGGCTTTCTCGCCGGCATCATCGTCTCCGGCCAGTTGCTGGCCGTGTTCATGTCCAACGCCGGAGGCGCGTGGGACAACGCCAAGAAAGTGGTGGAGGATGAGCCGAAGAAGCCCGCCGAGAATCTGGGCAAGAACTCGGAGCGGCACAAGGCGGCCGTGGTGGGCGACACCGTCGGCGACCCGTTGAAGGACACCGCCGGGCCCGCGCTTAACCCGATGATCAAAGTGGTGAATCTTGTGTCGGTGATCATCGCCCCCATCGTGGTCACCTTCAAGCAGATCGATTTCGTCATTGTGATTGTCGGAGTCGTTCTGCTGGCCGCGCTGATTTGGGCGGTGATGAACAGCAAACGGGAAACGGTAGCGCAACAATAACACCAAAGGCCGCGGGCATACGCTCGCGGCCTTTTTGATTCTTGACGTCATGAAGTTGCCGCATTGGGCTTCGCCCAATCATCCCATCGTGAGGCGCAAACTGGGCCTGTGGAGAAAGCACACCCGGCAGTTGTGACTCACTTTTCTTCTGTTTCCGTCAGCCTGCACGGCATTGTATTGGTTCATGGGAGCCCTTGGGCGAAATCAGTTTGACCCTGCGGACATTGCCACCGCCCTGCTTTTGACCGTTTGGGGATGGGAAGGGTGGCTCAGCCTGTGGATGGGCATCGTCGTCACCACCCGCACCGCTCTGCTCATCGCCCGCGAGCGCGAGTCGCAGAACTGGCCTTTGCTCCGGGTGACGCCTTTCGACTCTGCCGACATTCTCAAAGCCAAAGCCGGAGCGGCGCTCTATTGGGTGCGTTGGCCGATCATTCAATTGCTGTTCTTGCGCGCCGCGTGCGTAGCCATCGCTGTCGCCAACTCGCCCGACATCACCCCGACCCAAACGGCGCTGGCCGCCGCCTTCGCCCTGCTCTTCTGCGCCGAACTTTTTGTCAGCGCCGTTTACAATTGCTCCGTCGGCCTGACTGCCTCGGCCTTCGCCAAAACTTCCGCCGTTGCCAATGCGGCGGCGTATTCACTGCATATTGCGCTATTCTTGTTCATCTTCTTGCCGATCTGGAATAGGTTTGCCGGGCCGATCTTCGAAGCCTTTTTCTACTCCGACCATTTATCCACTCTGACCCGAAGCATTGCGGTTTTCTCATTGCTCATCGCTGCTCAGCTTGCCCTTGCAGGCGCAATGTTTTTCATCGCCGCGATTCAATTGCGCCGCATTGTTGAGTGAGATCGCCCGAAGGAACCACAGATTTCACGGATTGCACGGAGTTGCTCACCTCGTCAGTGAAACCTGCGCAATCCGTGGTTCCTTTCTTCTCAACGGCGCAACGCCTCGCGCGATCAACGCCTCCACCTCATGCTACAATCCGCCGCATGAGTCTTCCTGCATGGGCCTCGGCCAGCCACCCCATTGCCCGGCGTGAGCAAACGCTGTGGGGGCGCGCACTGCGCCCATGGCGTTGGGTGTGGATTCCACTCGCCTTGCTTCCGCTGTGCTGCTCAGCGGTGTGCGCGCTCAGCGCCCTGCCGGTGGCGCTGACCGAGAACACCGCCGAGACATGGCTGTTCGCCTTGGGGCTGGTTCTATTCATCGGCGTATGGGGATTACAGGGTTTTCTCGGTTTCGGCCTCAACCTGTTCCTCTCCATTGGCGCATCCACCCTCATCGCCCGCGAACGCGAAACGCAAAACTGGCCCATGCTCCGCATCACCACCCTTCACGTGCCCGAAATTGTCGGCGCAAAGATCGCGGCTCTGCTGAGGCAATCGCGCTGGCCGATTGGGGCAGTATTGGCCGCTCGGCTGTTCGCCGCCGCAATCACCACGCTGTACGCGGGCGGCGCACTTTACGTTTTTGCGCGGGCGCCCGAGATCGCCGCCGACACCGCCGCACTCACCGGGTTGTGGGTTTCATTCGGCGCCAGCGCCATCGCGCTCACCGCCTACTTCATCGTGGAGCTGATCGCCGGGGTGTTCTACAATTGCGGCGTGGGGCTGTTGGCCTCATGCTTTTCGCGCGCCACCGGCGCCGCCGTCGGGATAACATTTGTGCTGCACTTCGTTTTGTGGTTTCTCGTGCTCACGCCTATTCAACAAATTCTTGTGCCGCTCATTGCCGCATTGAGCGCCGCCTTTCCGCCCGACGTGTCGGCGCTCATGTTCGTCGGGGCGAGCATCGTCAGCAGTTTTCTTCTGCCGCTGGCGTTCGAGATCGGAGTCGCCGCCGCCGCTTTCTTCATCGTCTTGCAAGTCACTCAAGGAATTTCAGAATGAACCTCTTCAGCGTCTCTTCGCCCGAACACAACGACGACGAGCACCCCGAAAACGCCAAACGTGTCCCAGCCATTCATCGAGTATTGGACTTTGACGCCATTGTAGCCGCCGCCATTCGGCACATCTCACCCGACTCATATGCCGCCGCCACCGACGAGCAACTCGCCGCCGTGCATGACCGTGATTACATTCGCGGCCTGCGCGAAGTGATGGCGCGCGCGCCGGCCTACATCGATCACGCGCCCACATACATCACGCCGCAATCGTTCGAGTGCGCCGCGCTGGCCGCCGGCGCCGCCCTCGCCGCCGTCGAATCAACGCTCCACGCTTCACGCTCCACGCCCCACGCCTCTTTCGCTCTCGTCCGCCCGCCGGGCCACCACGCGCCACCATCACATGCGATGGGCTTCTGCCTCTTCAACAATGTCGCTCTCGCCGCGAGGCGCGCCCAACAACTCGGCCTCGCCAAAGTGATGATCGTGGATTTCGACGTGCATCACGGCAACGGCACGCAAGACGCTTTTTATTCCGATCCGTCGGTGCTGTTCGTTTCGACACATCAATCCGGAATCTATCCCGGCGCCGGCGATGCTCAAGAGATCGGAGAGGGAAAAGGGTTGGGATTCACGATCAACGTGCCCATGCACGCCGGAGTCGGCGACAAAGGATTCCAACGGGTGGCCGACGAGATCATCGCCCCCGCCGCCGATCGATTCCAGCCCGACATCCTCCTCGTCTCCGCCGGGTACGACGCGCATTGGCACGATCCGCTGGCGAGTCTGCAGCTCTCGTGCGGCGGCTACCACAGGCTCGGAGCAGTGCTGGGCGAGATTGCCAGAAAGCATTGCGCGGGCCGGCTCGTGTTCGTGCTCGAAGGCGGGTACGATCTGACTGCGCTCGCCAACGGAGTCGCCAACACCATTCGTGGCGCGTGCGGCCTGCCCATCCACGACCCGCTCGGCCCCTCCACCCGCCCCGAACCGGATCTCACTTCACTGCTCGGCAGGTTGAAATCACTGCACAGCCTGTAACTTGCGGCGGGCCCACCCCACTTGCGCAATCACCCGATCTTGTGCAAAATACATTTGCGCAAGAGACTCAAGCCCCTTGCGCAGTGGTGAACCCTATGGCTGAAATCGCATTGCGAACCTACCTCGAGGAAATTGACGGGATGATCGACGGCAACCGCGCCGACGAGGCCATCGTCCATCTCAAACACATCCTCGGCATCTACCCCAAAAACATCGAGGCCTATCGGCTATTGGCGAAGGGCCTGCTCGAGCGCAACCGCCACCTCGACGCCGCCGATGTTTTCCAGCGCGTCCTCTCCAGCGTGCCCGACGACTTCATCTCTCACATCGGCATGGCCGTTGTGCGCGAAGACGAAGGCAACATGGATGCCGCCATTTGGCACATGGAACGCGCGTACGAAGTGGAGCCCAACAGCGGCCCGGTGCAAGAGGAACTGCGCCGCCTCTACGGGCGCCGCGACGGTACCGAGCCGCCCAAACTCCGGCTCACCCGCGCCGCCCTCGCCCGCATGTACGAAAAAGGCGACCTCTACCCGCAAGCCATCGGCGAACTGCGCGCCGCCCTCGCCGACGAACCCGATCGGCTCGACCTCAAAGTGATGCTCGCCACCGCGCTGTGGCGATCCAAACTTCGCGCCGAAGCCGCCGAGACCTCCACCAAAATCGTCGAAGTCCTTCCGTACTGCCGCGAAGCCAACCGTATCCTCGCCGACATTTGGGCCGACTCGGGCCGCAAAGCCGAAGCGCAGGCCTACCGCAAACGGCTCGAATCGCTCGACCCCTACGAAGCCTACGCCGACCCGGCGCAAAACGGCGCGGGCGCGCTCAACGTGCCGCCCGAAAACGTCCGCATCCCCCGACTCGAAACCGCGCCCACCGAACGCGCCTTCGGCGCGGGCGAGATCAGCCGCCCCGATTGGATGGAAGCGCTCGGCATCGAATACAAACAACAACCCGCCGCGCCCGCCGAAAGCGGCGACTGGCTCACCACACTTCGAGGCGATACGGGCGTGCTCCCCATCCTGCCCGAAACTGCCGAAGCCCCCGACTGGCTCCAATCTGCCGATGAGGCTCGCCAACCGGCCTCCGATTGGACTTCCGGGTTACAGCCCGAAAGCGCGCCCGCCGCCGAGCCGAGCGCCGACGATTGGCTCACCCGCGCCGCCGACGAAGGCGCTCAGCCGCCCCCTGCCGAAGGCGACATCCCCAGTTGGATGCAGGAAGACATCTCCGTCTCGCGGCCAACCCCATCGCGCGATTCGGGCGGGGCGCTCAGCGGCGTCACCGGATTCCTCGCCACGATGGATGAGCCCCCCTCTGCCGAAGCGCCCGATTGGCTGAAGGGTGGCGAACCATCAGCAATGACCGCCGACACAGAAGTTCCCGACTGGCTCACACCATCCGCGCCCGAACCCGCCGCCACTGCCGAGACCGAAGTCCCCGAATGGCTGAGGGGCAGTGAACCCTCGACAGAGGCCGCGCCCACCACCGCCGAAATTCCCGATTGGCTCAAAGCGTCTGTGTCCGAACCGGCCCCATCGGCCGCCGCGCCCGAAGATGTCCCCGCATGGCTCAGAGCCGATGAAGCGCCACCCGCAGTCGAAGGCAGTGTGCCCGATTGGCTGACGCCTGCCGAAGCCGAACACCCGATGACCGCCGAAGAAAAGGCGAAGACGATGGCCGCCACTGCCGAAGAGATTCCGGAATGGATGGCCGCCGCCGGATGGGTGCCGCGCGATCCCGAAAAGCCGCTCGACACCCCCACCGACTTTGTCGAAGCAGAGGCAGAGGGAGAAGCCGAACCGCAACCCGAACCCGCCGAACTGCCCGAGTGGCTGCAATCGATGAAGCCACCCGAAGAATTGCGCCCGCCAGCGAAGGCCACCGGCGAGGCGCCGGAGTGGTTGAAAGAAGCAATGGAAGGCGCAGGGGAAGAAGCGCCGCCGCTCGCGGCTCAACCCGCCGCAGAACTGCCCAATTGGCTCGCCGAAACCCCCGCCGCGCCGCAAACGGCGGCCACCCCTTCACCAGCCGATATGTCGGGCGACGAAGCGCTGGCATGGCTGGAAGGGCTGGCAATGAAACAGGGCGCGAAAGAGGAAGAATTGGTCACCAAGCGCACCCCCGAAGTTCCCGATTGGATTCGCAAACCACCCGCCGAAGAAGAGACCTCGCCCGCTGAACCTCAGGCCGCTCTGCCCGATTGGCTGAGATCCCCGGCGGAAGCCGAAACCGCGCCCGAAGCCGCTGCCCCCGAATGGCTGCGCGCCCCCGCCGCGCCCGAGAGCGCCGCACCCCCCGTTCCCGATTCGGGAGATGAAGCATTGGCTTGGCTCGAATCGCTGGCCGCAAAGCACGGCGCAAAGCCCGAAGAACTCGTGACTCAACCCGAAGCCCGTTCGGAAGAAATGCCCGAATGGATGCGCGAGACGCCCGAAGCCGCACAGCCAGAACCGGAACCGGTGTCGGCGCCCCTGCCCGAACCCGCACTGCCCATCCCCGAAGCCGAGAAGCCCGACTGGCTCAAGCAAATGGAAGCCGAGTCCGATCAATACGAAGCGATGGCCAAAGGCGCACCCACTCAGCCCGAACCCGCGCCCGCCGTCGCCGCAGAGGATGAAGCGTTGGCTTGGCTCGAATCGTTGGCCGCGAAGCATGGCGCAAAGCCCGAAGAACTCGTGACTCAACCCGAAGCCCGCGTCGAGGAAACGCCCGCGTGGATTCGCGAAGCACAGGCCGCCCCCGAACCGCCTGCCGAGCCAGCGCCCGTCGAACCCGCTCCGGCCGCCGCGCCGACTCCCGAACCCGAACCACTGCCCGCATGGCTGACTGTTGAACCTGAGCCGGGGATACCTGAGCCGCCAGTGTGGCTCGAAGCCGCCGAACCCAAACATGCGCCGCCCGCCGCCGAACCCGAACCGCTTCCGGCGTGGCTGACCGAACCCGAGCCAGCGCCCGCCGAGCCAGCCACCGAAACCCCAGAATGGATCCCCGCAGTGGCCGCGCCTGAGCCGATCCCCGTTGCCGAACTGCCCGCCGCCGAGCAGCCCGCCAAGCCCAAGCCGCCAGCCAAACCTAAAGCGGGCAAACCGGCCAAGCCCAAAGCCCCGCGCGCGCGCCCGGCCAAGCCCGCCAAACTTCGAAGCACCGAAGAACCGGCCATCGTGCTGGCCCTCGCCCGCCAGCACCTCAGCGAAACGAAGTTCGAGGAATCGATTCAAGTGTACGGCGAGCTCATACACACCGGCCACCTCCTGCCAGACGTGATTGCCGATTTGGAAGCCGCCGCCGAAAAGAACCCCGGCACGCCTGAACTTCTGCGCGCGCTCGGCGACGCTTATATGCGAGACAATCAACTGCAACTCGCCCTCGACACCTACAAGCGCGCACTGCAACAACTGTAGCCCTCAGCGCTTCACGCACCCGTTGGCAAAGGGCGGATGACGAAAGCAAACGTTCGTCATCCGCCCTTCGTCGTACTGTATAATGGCTCATTGGGAATCGCCGTGATTCGGTCATATCTGGGGGTGGTTAGCGAAGAGGCGATAGCCTTCTAGGTCGAGAAAGAGGCGTTGGAAAAGATGGCTCTACCAGATTCAATGTGATATAGGGTCAAAGGCGACAAGGACATGCAAACGGAAGTTAGCGAAGTTGCGATAGCCGAAACCACGTCGATGGATCAGGTTGATCTTCAAGTTCACACCTTCGGC
>VGOW01000011.1 GCA_016875735.1 Chloroflexota bacterium
ACGAATGCGGAATGAAACATCCCCTTCATCCTTCATCGCTCATCCTTCATCCTTCCACCTATGCCCACCGTCCTTATCGTCGATGACGAACCCACCCCCCGTGACTTCCTGCAGAAGATTCTGGCCGATCAAGGCTATGCCACCCTCGAGTCGGGCACGGTGGCCGACGCTCACAGCCAAATCGATCTCGGCCACGCCGACATCGTCTTGCTCGACGTGAATCTGCCCGACGGCAGCGGCATCCGCCTCCTCGAGCGGCTATCGCAAGAGCAACCGGGCTTGCCCGTCATCGTCGTCACCGGCTACGGTGATATTGAAATGGCCGTGGACGCCATGCAAACGGGCGCGCAGGACTTCCTCACCAAACCCATCGACAACACTCGTCTGCTCAAAGCCGTCTCTCGGGCCAGCGAGGCCGTCTCTCTGCGGCAGGAGCTCGATCATCTGCGCCAGTCGCGCCGCGATCAATACAGCTGGGTCATCGGCGACACTCCGGCCATGAAACGGGTGGCGGAACTGATCGACCGCGCCGCGCCTACCGCTGCCAGCGTGCTGATCTCTGGCGAGAGCGGCACAGGCAAAGAAGTTGTCGCCAACGCTATTCATCATCTCAGCCCACGCCGCAACGAGCCGTTCATGGACATCAACTGCGCCGCCCTGCCCGATCAATTGCTCGAAAGCGAGCTGTTCGGCCACGAAGCCCAAGCCTTCACCGGAGCCACCAAACGCAAACACGGCCTCATGGAAGTAGCCGACGGCGGCACGCTGTTCCTCGACGAAGTTTCCAGCATGAAGCCCGATCTGCAAGCCAAACTTCTGCGCGCCATCGAGGAGCGGGCCATTCGCCGACTCGGCGGCACCAGCTCCATGAAGATCGACGTGCGCATTATCTCCGCCTCCAACCGAAACCTGCAAGAATTGATCGACTCCGGTCAATTCCGCGAAGACCTCTATTGGCGGCTCAACGTCATCAACATTGATCTGCCGCCCCTGCGCGAGCGAGCCGAAGATATTCCCGCGCTCGCCGGAACCTTCATCAGCAAACTCAATCTCGAAATGGGCAAAGAGGTGCGCGGCATTCATCCCCGCGCGATAGAGGCGCTGAAGGCTTATCGTTGGCCGGGCAACATCCGCCAACTGCGCAACGTCATCGAAAACGCCATGCTCTTCTGTGATGGCGACACGATTGAGATCGGGCATCTGCCAGCCGCCATCTCCAAGATGTAATTTCTACTCTTCCTCCCCTCGCGTTTTCCCCAACCTCAGCGCTCATCGGCACACATCTTGCACCACTGAGATCGCATCATTGATTTCAGAACAGGAGTGTGCGCCATGCTTTTCAACGCCGAAACCTTCCGCTTCGTCCTCGCCTATTCTCTTCTCGCCTTCGGTCTGGGATTCGTGAGCGCCGGGTTCGTCCGGCTCATGGGTTTCGGTCTGCTCCCCCACGCCCGAGCATTGGCCGCCCACTCGGCGCGCATCGGCCAAAAAGCCCTCAGCGACGACATTACCCGCATCGCCCAAGCCGCCAGCCAACTGAGCGAATCGGTCAACAACCTCCTGCGCACCTCTGCCGGTGTCGGCGCATTCCTCATCTTCATCGGCATCCTCTTCCTATCCGCCTCATACTCCGTCATGTTCGTCCTCCCCGCCTAACATTGTTCATTGCTCATTGTTCATTCGCTCATTGTTCATTGTTCATTGTTCATTGTCCATGCCTCCCTTCTTCACCTCCCTCCCCGAAACCCTGTGGCCCGAAGTGAGCCGGCGGCTCAGCCTCGAACCGGCGTTGCGAGACCTTGCCGCCAACGAGAAATTTGCCGCTGCCTTTCTCGAACTGGGTCATGACCTCGATCTGTGGCGGCCCGGCCCGCTCGGCCTCGCCGCGCTCGCCGCCCTCGAACCGCAATCCGCGCCCGACCCAATCCACTGGCTCAAAACCGCTGGCCGCGAACACCTCGCCAAAGCGTACAATGATCTAATTTCAAATTCCAAACTCCAAACATCAAATGAAGCGCCCCCGATCATCGCCGCCGTGCTCGCCGCGGTGGCCCTGCGCCAACGCCTCGCCGCCACCGACGATCTCGAAAGCCTCATCATCGAGGCCGCCGACGCGCCCGACCGGTGGGCGCTCCCGCTCGTCTGCCTCTACGGCCTGCTCGACAACCCGCGCCGACTCATCATCGCCCTTCTGCGCGAAGCCTCGCGCCGCCCACAATCCTTCACCGTCCTGTGCGAACTCGCCGCGCGCATTCTGATCGAAAACGAATCGCTGGATGATCTGATCAACCTCCTCCCGGAAACACTCGCCGATCTGCCGTCCGCCATTCGCCTCGCCTTTGCCCGCTTCTTCGCCGCGAACGGCCAGCCCGAGCTCGCCCGCGCCGCCTGCCACTCAGAGTCCGCGCCCCCCGCGCTCGGCGCCCCGCTGTCCACCGATCTCCCATCCCTCTTCCACTCCCTCGGCGATCATCTTCAAGAAATTCTGCTGGCCGAATACACCGACGGCGACTCCGCGCGCACACTGCTTGGCCGCGCCGTCGAGGCCGCGCAAACCTTCACCGCCGAACTCGCCCTCCACTTCGGCCACCGCTCGCTCGCCGACGGCGACCCCATCTCGGCCATCGCCGCATTTCAAGAAGCGCAAACCCTGCGCCCGTATGATCGCCGCACACACGCCCTCATCGCCGAGGCCGCCGCACTGCGCGGCGATGAGCGCACCGCGCTCATCGAACTCGGCGCAGCGGCGCGCGGCAATCTTCCGCCGTCGGCCAAACTGGCAATGGCCCGCGCTCACAACAAACTCGGCGAGGCGCCCCGCGCCCGCGAGATCGCGCGCGAACTGCTCGCGGCCTCCGCAAAAGAATCCTTTCGCGAAAAAGAACTGAGGGAGATCGCCGAACTCTTCTCTGCGCTCGATGATCACGACTCGGCAGTCGCCGCATGGGGCGCCGTCACCGCGCACCGCCCCGCCGACTTCTCCGCCCATCTCGCCCGCGCGCGCCACGCCCTCGAAGCGAAAGCGATTGATGCCGCGCTCGATTCGGCTTGGCAGGCCGTCGGCCTCAACCCCAATGATTCGACCGCCCGGCAAGCGCTCGCCGAATCGCTCAGCCGCGCCGGAGACTCCACCGCCGCGCTCACACAATGGCAACGCGCCGCCGAGATCGATCACAGCCCCTTCATTCAACTCAAACTCGCGGGCGCCGCGCTCGAGGCCAAACAATACGATCTCGCCCTCGCCGCCGCCGACCGAATACTGCGCGACCCCAACAGCGACAGCGTTGCGGGTAGCGGCGCGCCGCACATCATCGCCGGGCGCGCGCTCACTGCGCTCGGCCAACCGGAGAAAGCGTTCAAGTATTTTAATCAAGCCATCGCCCTCGCCCCGGCCTCCGTCGAATCGTGGCGGGCAGTGGCCGCGCACCATCGCGCGCAGGGAGATTTACAGCGAGCCATCGCCGCGCTCGACGCCGGGCGGCAAGTGATCGATCATGCCTCGCCCGACGCCGCCGAACTGTACGCCGATCTCGGCAACCTGCGCGCCGAACTGCATCACTTCTCCGAAGCAACGACGGCTTTCGAGAAAGCGTCGAGCATCGCTCCGCTCCGCGCCGACTTCCATCGGCGGCTCGGCGAACTGTATGCCATGCAAAACAAAACAGCCGCCGCCGTGGAGGCCCTTCACCGCGCGGCTACCGTCGCCGCCACCGATCCGGCGCTGTGGCATCTGCTGGGGCAAACGCTCGAAACAGCGGGGCGGCGCCCCGACGCGCTCGCCGCATATCGCCGTGCCCAAACGGTCGGCGGCGGATCCGCGCCGCTCTTCCGCGATCTCGGTCGGCTGGCCTATCAACTCGGCGATATTCCGATGTCTCGCGCCGCGCTCGAATCGGCGCTGGTGGGCCGCGCCGACTTTGCTCACGATGATCTCGACTCGCTCATCTTGCTGGGCGCAATCTACGAGCAAGCCCGCGAATACGACTCGGCGCTCACAGTGTACAAGCACGCCATCGCCCTCGAGCCTATGCGCTCCGATCTGTGCGCGCGGCTCGGCGTGTGCTGTTTCGAGCTCGGCCAACCCGAAGCGGCCATCGCCGCGCTCAAAGATGCCGCCGAACGCGATCTCGATAATCTCGCATTACAAAAAGTGATGGGGCAAGCCTATGCTTCGGCGCATTTGTGGGATGAGGCCGAACTGGCTTACGAGCAAGCCTCGCGCCTCGCGCCCGACGATCATCGTCTTTTGCAAACGTTGGCGCGCGCCGCAAAGCAAGCCGGGGCTCCGGCGCGCGCGGTGGCCGCACTGCAAAAGGCCATCGCCCTCGCGCCCGACTCCGCCGACTACCGCCGCGACCTCGCCGAAATCCTCGCGGCCGAAGGCAAACTGCCCGAAGCCCGAGCCATCTTCGCCGAAGCCTGCAACCTCATGCCTGACTCTTGCGATCTGCTCATGGGACTCGGACAGACTCAACTGATGCTCAATGAGCTGAAGGACGCCGTTGCCACATTCGAAAAGGCGGCGTCACTCAGCCCGAACCGCGCCGAGGTGATGCTGGCCGTCGGCGAATCCAAATTCGCGTTGAGCAATTTCGATCAAGCCCATGCCGCTTTCATCAGCGCCGCCGAACTCGATCATGCTAACCCCGTGCATCTGCGGCGCGCGGGCGATTGCATGTGGGAGATAGGGCGGCAGGCGGTGGCGATTGCCCTGTGGCAAAAGGCGCTGGTGGCGCACCCCGACGACCCGGCCACCCACGCGCGACTCGGATCGGCGTTGATGAAACAAGGGCGATGCGCCGAAGCGCTCGTCGAACTCGAACACGCGGCGCGGCGATCTCCATCCGATTCCGCGCTCGCCGTCGAAACCGGGCGCGCCGCGCTCCGCGCCGGAGAGGCTGGCCGCGCCATCAATCATCTCGAGCGCGCAGCGCGGCTCACCCCCGACGATGCCGGTGTGTGGCAATTGCTCGGCGAAGCCTGCCGAGCCAAAGGGCTGAACGACAAAGCGCTGGCCGCGTTTCGCAAAGCCGCACTGCTCGCGCCCGAGTCCGGCGCGGCGCACGCGGCCATGGCCCGATTGCTCACTGAAGTGGGCAACATGGCCGAAGCCCTCACCGCCGCCGAAGCCGCGCTCCGTTTCGCGCCCGACGATCTCGACGTGCTGGCCTCGCTCGCCGAAGTGTTCGTGCGCGCCGGGCGCATCGCCGACGCAGTCTCTGCCGCGCTCAAAGTGTCGCAGGGCCGCCCTAATGATCCGTCGGCGCACATGGCTCTCGCTCGCGCCCTCGTCCTCGATGCCGAAGCGCAACACCCCGTCAACGGCTCGGCGGCGAAGAATCTCGATCTGCTCACGCGGGCAATTGAACGCGCCGCCGCGTTGGGCGCCGACATCATGGACGTGCGCGAGTGGGCCGGACGCGCCCGCGCCCTCTTCGGCGATGTGGCCGAAGCCATTTCCATGCTCGAGGCCGTCGCCGCCGCCCGCCCCTCCACCGGTGTTCTGCGAGCGCTCGCGTCATGCTACCGTCGCGCGGGTAAGTTGCAGTCGGCGCGGCAAGCCGCCCTCACTGCGCTCGAGCACGCGCCCGACGCCGTCGCCAACCTTGTGGAATTCGGCTTGATCTGCCTCGCTCAAGATGACAAGACCGCCGCCCGCGCCGCATTCCAGCGAATCATCGCCCTCGACTTCCACTTCGCCCGCGCCTATCAACTGTTGGCCGAAACCATGATCGCGCTCGGCGAACGAGCCGAAGCCCTTGTGGTGTACAACCAAGCCATCAGCCTCGATCCTTCGCGCCCGGCGTGGCATCACCGCCTCGCCGAACTCTACGACATGCAACGCGATCCAGCGTCGGCATTGGCCCATTATCAACGCGCCGCCGCGCTCGCCCTCGAACAAGAGTCGCCCGCCAACGAAACCGCCGGGTATCTTGCCGCGCTGGCCCGCGCCCACGCCCGCGATCACGATCTCGAATCGGCGCGACAGCAGTTCGAGGCCGCGCTGGCTCTGCGCGATGATTCGCCGACGTGGTGGTCGCAGTGCGCGCAGATCAATTTCCAACTCGGCAACTTCGAGCGAGCCTTCGAGTGTTTCAGTCGGGCGAGCGAACTCCAGCCCAACGATACGGCGTCGTTCATGGGCGCGGCGCGCGCGGCCATTGCGTTGGGCCGCGAAGCCGAAGCCGAAAAGAAAGCCGCTTCGGTTCTGCGCCACGACCCCGACAACTATGATGCGCTCATCGTCATCGCCGAAGTGTACGAGCGGCGCGGCGACCCGCAGAACGCGCTCGTGGCCTATGCCGCCGCCGCCGAACACGCCGCCAACCCCGCGCCTGCCCTCATGGCCCAAGCCAGACTTTTGCGCGCGCTCAAACATTTTAGCGAAGCAGTGAAGATTCTCAAACGTGTGGCGCAGCTCGCGCCGGAAGATGACGAAGCCATTGCCGCGCTGGGCGAGGCGCTCGCCGAAGCCAATCAGCCCGCCAAAGCAATTGTGGCTCTCCAACACGCCGCGCAGATCGCGCCGCGCAAAACCGCGCACCTCGTTCGGTTGGGGCGGCTGTGCCGCGCGATGGGGCAGCTCGACGCCGCGCTCGGTCATTTGCAACATGCGCGCGAACTCGCCCCCGAAAACCCCAACGCTTTGCGCGAGATGGCATTGGTGTTCGAAGGCCGCCGCCAATACAGCCGGGCCTACGAACTGTATCAACTGCTCATGTCATTGGAACCCGACAACGCCGAGAACTTCTTCCGCGCCGGGTTGGCGCTCAAAGAAATGCGCGACTACCTCGAATCCGCCGAACTGTTCCAGCGCGCGGCCCGCCTCGACCCCACTCTCGTGGAGGCCGAGCGCCAGCGCGCGACCGTGGCCGCCATTGGAATACTGAGAGGCAAGTAGCATATTGCAGATAGCAAGTAGCAAGTAGCGGGTTGCAGATAGCGACTTGCGACCTGCTACCTTCCACCTGCAATCTGCCATCCGCCATTCGCCATGACTCGATCCGATCTCCTCTTCCTCATCCAAGCCTCAGCCGCCGCAGGCCGCCCCGATTACGCTCGCCTCGTGTGCAACGCCTGGCTGAAGCGCGCGCCCGGCGATCTCGAAATTCGCTTTCGGCTGGCCCAAGCCCTCGCCGCCGAAAAGCAAGCGAACGAAGCTGTGAAGCAGCTCGAAGCGATCACTGCGGTTGACTTCGAACACGCCGCCGCTCACCGCTTCATCGCCGCCCTCACACAATCCGCCCGCCCGGCGGCCATTGCCCACATCATCGACGGCCAACCCTTGCCCAACGGCATCGAGCCGCCCGAATGGATGCTGCCCGCGCGCAACGCCGTCGTTCTGCTCGCCGAAGGCCAGCACAGCAAAGCCCGCGAACAGATCGATATTGCCCTCGCCCGCGCCGATGCGCCGCCGCTGGCATCGCTCCTCCTCCTCAAAACACACTGGCTCGGCCAAGAGATCGATCTCGCCCTGCCGCTGGCAAAAGGTTTTCACGAACGCTGGCCGAAGAGCGCGGCCATCGCCCTGTGCCTCGCCGAATGTTTACTGCGCCATGGCGACTCGCACCGCGCCGTCGAACTCCTGCACACGATCAGCGGATTGGACTCCGCCGCCGAAGTCGTCACTCGATACTGGGGGAAGTCGAATCCGTACCGCGACCTTTGGGCGCACCCCCCGGCCATTGCCCTGCCCGGCCCCGTTCCGGCGGAAGTGATCGTGCTGTTGGGATGGAATCGGATCGAACGGCAGGGAACCGCCGCCCGCGACGATGAAGAGTCGGCGGCCAAATCGGAGAGCCCGGTTGAAACAACGGAGAGGGCCCCCGACGGATCACCGCGCCCGGTCGTCAGCGTCCGCCGATACGCGAGAGGATCCGCAGTCGCCGCGAAAGAGCGACTCCAAGCGCAGGCCAAGAATCCGACGCCCAATGATCACTCCCCCATCGCGCCACTGCCCGAAGACGATCCTGCGCCCGCCTATCCGCAACCGCGAGTCTCCGAAGAGCTGCGCGATGTGCAGGCTAGCATCACCGCTCTCGCGGCGCAACTCGGTTCGACTCGCTATCAGCGCAAACCGGCGCACACCATTCTCTTCAGCCCCAAACTGCTCAAAGCAAAATTCGGGCCAGAGGCTTGCGACGAGATCATCGGCCTCATCGTCGAGCTGGGACGAGTGACAGCGAAGCGGCGGCGCGTGCCCGTCATTCTGCTCGCGCCCGATGAGCCTGCCGATGGTCTCGGATTGGCCGCCGTCGATCCGGCCAAAGCGTGGGATGTGAAAATGATGCTGCACGATCTCGATCGGCGGCTCACGCAAAAAGGGCAAGCCATCGGCTCACTGCTCATCGTCGGCAGCGACGATCTCGTTCCGTTTCACCGCCTGCCCAATCCCACCGACGATGCGGATAACGACATTCCATCGGACAACCCGTACGGCACGAGCGACGACAACTATTTCATCCCCGAATGGCCGGTGGGCCGACTCCCCTCTCCGTGCGGGCGCGACCCCGAGCCGCTGAAGCGCTTGCTTCACAACACCATCGCCGCGCATCAAACGTCCGCGCCGAGTGCGTCGTGGCTGCGTTCGCTCTTGTTCCGGCTATTGCAAAGATGGCTGAAAGAGTCAGCGCCGCCGTCGGTGGGCTACGCGGCTTCGATTTGGAAAGAGGCCTCACTGGAAGTGTTCGCGCCCCTCGGAAACGAAAAGGGGTTGCATACCAGCCCGCCGCTGGAGGCCGGATCATCTCCGGCGATGAACGGGGCGCAGTTGTCGTACTTCAACTTGCATGGAGTGGAGGACGGCCCCAACTGGTTCGGCCAGCGCGATTTCACCGACGAGTACGGCCCCCTGTACCCGGTGGCCTTCAAGCCGTCGAGCGTGGCGGCAGACTCGAACGGCGCTCCGAAAGCGGTCTTCACTGAAGCGTGTTACGGAGCGAACATCCTCAACAAATCGGAGCCGGATGCCGCGCTGTGCTTGCGCTTCCTCAACGACGGCGCGTGCGCGTTTGTCGGCTCGACAAAGATTGCTTACGGCTCGGTCGCCCCGCCGCTCATCGGCGCCGATCTGCTGGGGCGATTGTTTTGGGAAAATCTGTTGAACGGTTTGCCGATGGGCGAATCACTGCGCCGCGCAAAACTGAGTCTCGCGCACACCATGCACAGGCGGCAAAACTTCCTCGACGGCGAAGATCAGAAAACGCTGATCTCGTTCGTGCTGTACGGCGACCCGCTGCTGAACGCCGGGCGCGCAGTCAATGGGCGGCGCGGCAAAGAGCTGCCCTCCGTGAAGACGGTGGCGATGGAATATGCTCACGCCGACGAAAGCGAAATGCAGGCCGACACGGTAGCCGAGATCAAAACCATGCTCGCCCGCTATTTGCCGGGCGCCGAGTCGGCGCAAGTGAGTCTCTCGCGCCCGATGTCGCCCATCAACGCCAAAGCCAAAGGCTCGCCCACGCATCGCGTATACACCGTCGCCAAAACCGTGCGCTCGGCCGCGCACACCCTGCCCGCCTTCGCCCGCATCACCGTGAACAAAGCGGGCAAAGTGGTGAAGGTGGCGGTGTCGAAATAGCGGTTAGCAGTTGGCGGTTAGTGAATGACCGCTTCGCGTGGCGAGCGGCGAACATCTGCCGACTACTGATTACCAATCACTGATTACCGGCTTCTAACTTCCGACTTCTGCCTCCTATGCTCCCCACTCCCGAATTCAACACCGGCCTCGGCTTCCACTACTTCCCCGACGACGCGCACTACCGCGCCGCCGATTTGCAGGCATGGCTGCCCGAACTCAAGGCGCTCGGCGCGTCGTGGCTCACGCTCGTCGGATCGCCCACCCGCGCCATCCCAGAATCATTTCTGCGATCACTGATCGAGGCGGGCATCGAGCCGATCATTCACATCCCCATCGCGCCCGCGCCGTACGATCTCAACGAACTGCGCACGCTGTATTTCACCTATGCCCGTTGGGGCGCGCATTACGTGGTGCTCTTCGATCAGCCGAATGTCAAATCGCAATGGGCCGCCGAGTCGTGGGCGCAGGAAGGGTTGGTGGGGCGCTTTCTCGATCTTCTGCTCCCCGCCCTCCAAATCGCGCAGAATGCCAGGCTCGTTCCAGTGTTCCCGCCTCTGCGGCAGGGCGGCGACTATTGGGATATATCGTTCCTCGACAACGCCCTCGCCCTCCTCAAACAGCGCAATCAACAACGATTGCTCAAAGAGATGGCCTTTGCCTTTTACGCTTTTGCCGGAAACCGCCCCGCCGATTGGGGCGCGGGCGGCTCGGCGCGTTGGCCGAAAGCACAGCCCTACAATGTGCCGCCCGACTCTCAGGATCAGCGCGGCTTCCGATCCTTCGAGTGGTATCAAGAAGTGATCACCGCCCGAACGGGCGCGCCCCGCCCCCTGCTGATGATGGCCGGGGGCGCGCGGCTGGGGGACACCGACGACTCCAACTTCCCGCCGGTGGACAATGGCAGGCACGCTTTGTGCAACAACGCGATTCTAACGGCCATGCTCAATCGCGAACTCCCCACTTATGTCACGAACGTGTCCTTCTGGCTTCTGGCCGCCACAGAGGACTCTCCGCACGCCAAACAGGCTTGGTATCGCGCCGATGGATCGACTCTGCTGATGGCGGGAGCGATGCGGCAGGCAGTGGCGGCGGCAACGCAGGCAGTGGCCGCCAACGAAAAACGCACCCCCGCCGGGACTCCGAAAACGGTCGGGCGCGGAGTCAAGCCCATCTTTCATTATCTTCTGTTCCCCACCTTCGAGTGGGGCGTCTCCGATTGGCATTGGGCGGCGGCGGGCGATTACATCCGCACGTTTCAACCGGCGTGCGGCTTCTCGTCCGAAGAAGCGCAAGCCGCCGAGCGGGTGACGATTGTGGGCAACGAGCAGGGCGTGAGCGCGGATATCGAGAGCGCCCTGCGCGCCGCCGGTTGCAAAGTGGAGCGCGTGTGCGGGCGCGACGGCGAAGAGACTCACCGACACTTGAGCGAAATGGCAAAGGACGGTCGGCGGTTTTTGGAGGAGGCGGCGTGATCAATTTGCAGACGGTCATCAAAGTTCTCGGGCTCGGCGGCGGCGGATCGAATGCCGTTGATCGCATGATTCAGTTTGGCATCGAGGGTGTGGAGTTCATCGCCGCCAACACCGACGCGCAAGACTTGGCGAAAAGCGAAGCGCGGAAGAAGCTATTGCTGGGCCGAACGCCGCGCGGGTTGGGCGCGGGCGGCAACCCGGCCAACGGCGAATGCGCCGCCGAGGAAAGCGAGAACGCCATCCGCGAGGCCGTGCGCGGAGCCGATGTGGTGTTTTTGGCGGCAGGGATGGGCGGCGGCACGGGCACGGGCTCGATCCCGGTGGCGGCGCGCATCGCCCGCGAAGAGGGCGCGATCACGGTGGCTGTCGTCAGCACACCCTTTGCCTTCGAGGGCAAGCGCCGCAGTCAGAACGCGCAAGCCGGCATTGCCAAACTGCGCGAGCAGTGCCATTCGCTCATCGTCGTGCCCAACGACAAACTGCTCTCCATCGTGGATAGAAGCGTGACGCTCGATCAGTCCCTGCGGGTAGCCAACGAAGTTTTGCGGCAGGGCGTGCAGGCCATCGCCGAACTCGTCACCCGCCCCAGCGTGATCAATGTTGATTTCGCCAATGTGTGTTCGCTCATGCAAATGCCCGGTGGGGCGTTCCTCGCCATCGGCACAGGCAAAGGCGCAAACAAAGCGGTGGATGCCGTGAACGAAACACTGCGCCACAAACTCCTTGAGCCCGACACACTGGCGCAGGCCAGCGGCGTGCTGGTTCACTTCACCGGCGGCAACGACCTCGGCTTGTTCGAGATCAATCAGGCCATGGAAATGGTGCGCCGCGCCGTTCAACCCGAAACCCAAACCGTGTTTGGGGTGATGGTGGATGAAAACATGACCGGGCTGGCGCAAGTGATTCTTGTGGCGACGGGTGTGGGCGCGAATCCGATCCCCGCCTCCCGCCCCGAAACGGCCCGAGACGCCGCCGAACCCGACCCTGCGCCCGCGCCCGAACCGGAACCGGCGCTCGCCCGTTCGCTGTTCGCCAACGCCGCAGGTCAAGCGCAATCGGTGAAGTGGGTGATGCCCGAAGAGGCCATTGTGGCGGGCGCTCCGGCTCCGGCGATGATCGCCGACGATCTCGATGTCCCGGCCTTCTTGCGGCGCCGCCGCGCCGGGTTGTAAAGGAACACGGTCATGCCTCTCAACTCATCGCAACTCGACACGATCTCTCGGCAGGTCTACCAAAAGTTCCCCGACCTCAAAGGCACGCCGCCGGTGGTGCAGAGCCAATCAGCCCCCGGCGCAAAATCGCCCGGCGGCTCGGATCAGTACCTCGTGGTCTTCAAAGGCAAAACGCCGCAGAACATCGTCCGCGTTGTTCGGGTGACGGCGGATGGCAAAGGCCGCGTGATCAAAATCAGCGCTTCGCGATGAGCGACGCTCGCCCAACCAAAGGCGCATTGACTCCAACGCACAGAAAGGATAAACTCATGCAACGCATAGCATCTCCACAGACTATGGTATTCCATCTCATCCAACGCGCCGATATGGCGCTCACCTCTCGCACCGCCGACGCACTACACCACCTGCTCCTGCGTTGGTGGCAAGCCAAACAACTCAAGCGATCAATTATCGAATACGGCATCGTCGCCCTCACCGGCCTCTCGGCAGGAGCCTTGTACTCGCTGGTAACGACTTGGTTGATGTAGGGACTGGTTGCTCGACTCCTCTTTCGAGATGAACGCATTGCGTAAACCGCATTGGGGGCTCCTGATCGCCGCTGTGTTGGCTATTCTGGCGGGTCTCATCATCATGCCCCTCGCGCAGGTGACTGCCGCCCCCAATTCCATTGCGCCAGGGTTCGGCCTGCGCATGGATCTGACGGTTGGCAACAACAACCCCGCTCTGCTCAACGCCGCGCAGATCACGCGCGCCGACTGGATCGCCCAGAGTGTGCAGTGGAAAGACATCGAAGCCGAACCGGGCGATTACAATTGGGCGAAACTCGACGCCGCACTGCTCGCCGCCCGCCCCTATGGCTTCCGGATCATGCTCACCGTGTCGGGCGCGCCCGATTGGGCGCGGCCCGCCGGAAGCAGCCTCAACTTCGACGGCCCGCCCGCCGACTATTCCCAATTCGCTAACTTCATGTCGGCGCTCACCGAACGCTACGCGGGAGTGGTGGGCGCTTACGAAATCTGGCCCGAAGCGAATCTACAGTCGCGATGGTCGACAGCCGAAGGCGTATCGCCCGAACGCTATACCGAACTGCTGAAGCAGGCATCGGTTGCCATCCGCGCCGCCGACCCCATGGTCATCATCGTCGCCGGGAGTCTGGCCCCCACCGGATCGAGTGACGGCGTCACCGTGATCGACGACCTCACGTTCTATCAGCGAATGTACGATGCCGGGGCGGCTCACTATTTCGACGTGTTGGGCGCGCGAGTCGATGGATACAACAATCCGCCGGGTGACACGGTTGAATTTAGCTCCGTCACCACCACCACTTACAAAGGCCACAGCAGTTTTTATTTCCGGCATTACGAGGCCGTCCGCGAAGTCATGGCGGCGAACGGCGACTCGGCCTCCACCCTGTGGCTCACCTCAGCGGGATGGGCGTCGTCGTCCGACCAACTGCCGGGAATGGAATACGCGGCGGACGTGAGCGAAGAGCAACAAGCCAATTGTCTTGCCGAAGCGATGGCGCAGGCTCACAGCCAAGAATACATCGGCGCAATCTTCATCAACAACTTCAATCTTGCCACGGCAAAAGATGCGCCGCCCGAACTGGCCCCTTACGGCCTCATTCGCGCCGATTGGTCGGCGCGGCCGGCGTTCATTGCATTGGCGCAGTTGCGGCAGGGCGATACGCTTTCCGCGCTCGTTCCCGTCACCGGCCCAACCCATCGCAAGCACATCCTTCCCAACTGGCGGCCTCGCCTGCGCTACGACTTCCACACCGAACAACCATAGATGACGCGGCTCGCGAGCGCAATTCATTCCGGCATGGTCATTGTGTTGGCCGTCTCTGCCGTGGTTGGCGCGGCGGCCACGCGCCCGCTGTTCGAAAAGTGGCACAAGAATTGGCGAGCGTCCGCGCCCACCTCCGCTCCCCCCGCCGCATCGGTCATCACCCATGAAACCTTCTTGCTTTTGGGGTTGGATGACTTCCTGAATCCTCAGCCCCAAGTGGAAGCAGTGTGGTTGGCCATCGTGCCATCGGATGGTTCGGCTGTCGAACTCGTAGGCCTCGACCCCAAACCCTTCGCCGGGCAATACTCCCCCGCGCTCAAAAGCTTGCCGTTGATGATGCTTCAGCCCTATCTTCGCGGCACGTTATCGGGCACGGCCATTCTTGATCGCGCTGGCTTGATTGAGTTGGCAGAGCGATTGGGCGGCGGATATTTGATGGGGCGCACAACCAACGGCGCGGGACTGCTCGATTACATCGACTCTGCTGACCCGAACCGCCCCGACGATTTGCTGGTGAGGCAAGCGGCAGTGGTGCAAAGTCTGTTGGCGCAGGGCGCAATCGTTGGGGTGAACTTCGATCTCCCTGCGCTGGCGCAAACCCCCAGCCACTGCTCCATCAACGAAGAGCGGATCATGGAATTGATCATGCGTTACTATCCGCTGAAAGCCGAGTTTGTTCGTGTGCGGCTCGCGTCCAACATGACGGCGTCGAACGCCGCGCCGTAATCCTCATTCGTTGGAGACGGCGTCCCCGCGCGCAGCCCAAATCTTCATCGCCGCAAGGGAGGCCGCCAACGATGCCATCCCCCACAACTGCGCGGATCGAATCCCGCCAACGGTGAGCAGGCTGTCGCCGCGAAAGGCCTCAAGAAAAATGCGCGCCGTCGCCGAGAGGGCGACGACCAGCAAAAAGGCAAAGCCGGGAAACGAAGGCCATCCCCGCAACTGCCGCCACACGCCCAGCACAATCAACGCCCCGATCCATTCATAGATTTGCGACGGGTGGCGATAGTCGTCCCACAAGTAAACGCTCCACGGCAAACGCGCTGGCGATCCGAAGGCATCGCCGCTGGCAATGTGCGCCAGCGCAATGGCGGCCATCATCAACGCGATGGCCGGAGCGAGGGCATCGAGCGTGGGGCGCAGTGGCAGTTTGCGCCGCGCGCCGTAAATGGCGGCGGCAATAATGCCGATGAGAAAACCTTCGGCGGCGGCGAGTGTGGCCGGGTTGGGGAGAATGATGCCCAGTGGGTCGGCGGCGTAGGCGCTGAAGTATCGAGCAACATACACCAACCGCGCGCCGATCACTCCGGCAATGAGTCCGGTGAAGGCAAGGCTGTAAACGGCATCGGGCTTGAGGCGCAGGCGGGCGGCTTCGCGTTCGGCCAGCGAGAGGCCAACCCACACGCCGGTGAGCAAAACGAGTCCGGGAACTTGAATGGCGAGAGGGCCGAGTTGGAGAATGGGGAACATGGGGATTGCAGATTTGAGATTGAAGGTTGAAGGTTGAGAGAGAGGGCGGAGCGCGCTGATTACGGTGACTCGGCGAGGAGGGGCTCGATTTTGGATTGGAGCAGAGCATCGCTGGCCGGGCCGCCGATGACGACCGAGCGAATGAGGCCATCCCGATCCACGATGAATGTGCTGGGCAGAGCGCGCAAAAGGTAGCGGCGGCTCACCGAGCCGTCGCGGTCGAGGACGACGGTGAAGGTCAAATCCATTTCGTCCGCAAACGCGCGGGCGGCGGCCTCCGTATCTTGAATGGTGCTGTTCACTGCCAGCACCACCAGCCCGCGATCTCGATTGGAGTCGTACAGCCGTTGGAGGGCCGGCATTTCGGCGCGGCACGGCGCGCACCAACTGGCCCACAGATTGACGACGACCACCTTTCCGCGCAGTGACGACAGGGCAATCGAGTCTCCGCTGAGCGTATCAAGGGTGAAGTCGGGCGCGGGGAAACCTTCGCGCGGGCTGGCGACTCGATCGGCGCCCGCCGATTGAACATCGCGGGTGAGCCACGTCCATGCTCCAGCGGCGAGGAGAACGGCGGCAACAAAGGCCCACCAACGGCGAGGGTCGTTTATCGTAAGTTTCATGGCGCGGGAGTGACGGCGAGGCTGAAGGCTTCGGCCACGATTTGGCCGTCGGCGTCCGGCGGGAGCGAAAGGCCGAGAACGTATAACGCAGTGGCGGCGGTGTCGGTAGTCACCACCGGCGACTCGAGTTCGTGATCGACAACGACGTTCGGCCCGGCGATCATCCACGAAATGGTCATATCTTCGGGGATGTCGGCCCCGTGCCGTATGCCGTGCCCGCCGTGATCGGCAGTGAGGATGATGGTGGTGTCTTCCGGCAGCGCATCGAGGATGCGATCCACGGCTTCATCGGTCTGCGCGATGCGGGCGATGTACTTTTCCGACATCCAGCCGGTGGAGTGGCCGAAGAAATCAACGTTGGGGAGGTGGATGAACATGAGGTCGAAACCTTTTTCGATTTCGACTATGGCGGAGTCGGCCACGCTTCGGTCGCCCTCGATGGCGAAGGTGTACGAGTCCACTGTGCCGGGCGCGGCGAACAAATCCATTTTTTGTTTGCCCACAATCATCACGGTGCGCAGCCCGGCTTCGTGCGCAGTGGCGAAGATTGTCGGCGCGAGGGTTGAGCGATTGGGGCGACGGTCGTTCCACGTGACGCCGTGCCCATCGAGGCCGTAGCCGGTGAGCATGGAGGCATGACTCGGAAGCGTGGCGGGCGGAAAGGTGGTCTGCGCTCGCCAAGTGTACGCGCCGCGATGGGCGAGGGCGATGATATTCGGCGCATCGGCTTGCAGGAGGGCATCGGGGCGCAGGCCGTCAATGGAGAGGATGACGAGGTGAGGGGTGGGAGTTGGGGTGGATGTTTGAGTTTGAGTTGGGGTGAGGGTTGGAGTTGGATTTTGAGCTGGGGTTTGGGAAGGTGAGGCGGTGGGCGGCGGGGGAGAGGCGGTTGGCGAAACGGGGGCGGCGCAACCAGCCAGTACAAGCGCAATGGCAATGAGGCAGAGTCTTCGACTCACGGCGCGCGCGGATATGGGGCGACGTACAACAACATCACAAGAAAATGGCACAAGCATCCGGCAATGACAAAGAGGTGCCACACTTCGTGAAAACCGAACACGCCCGGAACGAAGTTCATCTTTTTGGTGACGTAGATCACCGCGCCGACGGTGAAGAAGAGTCCGCCTGCCAGCAACAACGCAATTGCGCCCGCCGGGAACAGCCGGAACATTTCACCCCCGCCCATCACGCCGAGCCAGCCCATCACGATGTACGGCGCGGCGGAAAGCAGGCGCGGGGTTTTGATGAAGGCGATTTTAAATCCGCTTCCCGCCAGCGCCATCGCCCAAATGATTGTCAGCAGGCCCCAACGCCAGAAGCCCGTCAGCACGTTATAGCAGATCGGCGTGTACGTTCCGGCGATGAGAAAGTAGATCGCCGTGTGATCGAGTTTGCGGAGGAATTGAATGCGCGGCGGCGCGCCTTTGATTAAGTGATAGGATGCGCTCGCCATCAACAACAGAATCAGCGAAACACCATACACGATCAACGACAGTTGTTTCAGAACGTCATCGCGGCTGATGATCACCAGCGCCGCCAGCCCGGCCACTGCCGCAATAGCGGCGAAGTAGTGGGTGAGGCCATTGACGGGTTCGCGTAAGTGTTTCCACACGAGTCACCTTCCCGAAAAGCGAAGAGCGAAGAACGCCAGACGGATTTTCCGCCCTTCGTCTTTCGCTCTTCGAAAAGCACAACAGTAATTGATGGGTGCTATTGTATCACTTTACCGCGCCCGCTTCACATCGCTCAAAATTTCGCGCGCGGCGTTTTGGCCGGGACGCCCGTGAATGCCCGCGCCGGGATGCGCGCCCGCGCCGCACAGATACAGCCCGTCGATGGGCGCGCGATACTGCGCCCAGCCGCCCACAGGCCGCATGAAGAAGAGATGCTCCAGCATCATCTCGCCGTGACTCACGTTGCCTTCGCTGAGGCCGTATTCATTTTCGAGATCGACCGGCGTGAGCACTTGCCGGTGGAGGATCGCGTTCTTGAGATTGGGCGCGTATTCGGCCAGCGTGTTCACCACCGCGTCGCCCAACTGCTCTTTGGCCCCGGCCCAATCGCCGCGCAAGTGATACGGCGCATACTGGGCCCACACCGACATCGTGTGCTTGCCTTCGGGCGCGCGCGACGGATCGGTGAGTGAGGGGATGACGGCTTCGAGGTACGGCTTCTGCGAGGCCCGGCCATACTTCGCGTCGTCGTGCGCGCGTTCGAGATAGTTGAGATCGGGGCTGATGGAGATCGTGCCGCGAAGGTGCGCGCCACTTCCCGCCACGGCGGTGAAGTTCGGCAATTCGGCCAGCGCCAAATTGACCTTCGCCGCTGCGCCGCGCATCTTGATGTTACGAACGCCGCGCACGAAATCGGGGCCGAGCAGCATCGGATCGAGCAAACCGAAAAATGTGCGCTTCGGATCGAGGCTGGATACGATTCTCTTCGCGGCGATCTCTTCGCCGGTGGACAGCGCCACTCCCACCGCCCGCTCACCCTTCACGATGATTTGAGCCGCTTCCGCGCCCGTCCGTATTTCTGCGCCGAAACTTTTGGCCGCGCGGGCCAGCGACTCGGCCAACTTGCCGATGCCGCCGCGCACGAGGCCGTTGGCGCGGAACACTCCGGCGGGAGCGCTCACGCAGTTGTGCAGGAATAGCAGGCCCGTGCCGGTGGCGCGCGGCCCTTGCGTGAGTCCGCTAATGCCCATCGCGCCCAGCGTGCCTTTGAGCACGTCGGTCTCGAACCAATCGTTGAGCAACTCGAACACTGAAATGGGGATGAAGCGCAGGAACTCCGGGCGATCTTTGCCGTTGAGTTTTTGCAGCTGGCGGCCCAAGCCGGCCAGCGAAAGCAGTTCGGCGGGCGAGGGGTTGGGCACGCCCGGCATGGTTAGCGACTCGATGTGTTCGAGCACGGCGGCCATGCGCGCCACCAGCGAAACGAAGGCGGGCCATTTCTCCGCATCGCGTTTCGAGAAGCGTTGGATCGCGTCGATGTTGCGCGCGGTCTCTTGCCACAACAGAAGATGGCCGCCATCCACGAGGGGCGAGAACACGGTCGGGTTCGAGCGAACGATGTCCAAACCGTGTCGGCCTAAATCCAGATCGCGCATCATCGCGGTGTTGAGCCAGCCGATGCTGTGAGCCACGCTATCGAATTTGAATCCGGGAAAGACTTCTTCGGTGGCGGCCATGCCGCCGAGCACAGGCCGCCGCTCGAGCACGATCACTTTTTGCCCGGCCTTCGCCAAATAGGCGGCGGTGGTGAGCCCGTTGTGCCCGCCGCCGATGATGATTGCGTCGTATGTGTTTGCCATCATTGCCTCCACTCCTTCAACACTTCCAGCGCGGCCAGCCGCCCGTTGGCGCCCATGATGCCGCCGCCGGGATGCGTGCCCGAGCCGCATTGATAGAAACTGCGGAGGGGTGTGCGGTAGTCGGCCCACGCCGGTGTGGGGCGAAGGAAGAAGAGTTGGTGCAGTAACAGCTCGCCGTGAAAGATGTTGCCTTCGGTGAGGCCCATCGAGTTTTCGATGTCCCACGGAGAAAGCACTTGCCGATGGAGGATGGCGCGTTTGATGTTGGGCGCGAATTGCTCCAGCGTGTTGATCACCGCATCGCCGAAGGCTTCGCGTTTGGCCTCATCCCATCCGCCGTTGAGGTTGTATGGCGCGTACTGCACGAAGCACGACATCACGTGTTTGCCGGGCGGGGCCATGTGCGGATCAATGAGCGAGGGGATGATGCAATCAATGTACGGCTGGCGCGAGAACTCGCCGTACTTCGCGTCGTCGTAGGCGCGTTCGAGATGATCGAGCGTGGGGCTGATGGACATGGCCCCCCGAAGATGAGGCCCCATGCCGGGCATGGCGGTGAAGTTCGGCAGCTCGCTCAGCGAAAGATTCACTTTGCCCGACGAGCCTTGAATTTTGAATCGGCGGATGGCGTCGAGAAAATCGTTCGGCAGTTCTTTCGACTCGATCAGTTTGAGGAAGGTGCGCTTCGGGTCGAGGCCGGAGAGGATGACTTTGGCGTAAATCTCTTCGCCGCTTTCGAGCGCGACACCGACTGCCTGCCCGTTTTTGATGATGACCTGCGACACTCCGGCGTTGCACCGAACCTCTGCGCCCAAACTTTTCGCCGCGCTGGCAATCGCCTCGCTGATGCCGCCCGTGCCGCCTTTGGCAAAACCCCAGGCGCGGAACGCGCCGTCGATCTCGCCCATGTAGTGATGCAGAAGAACGTAGGCCGAGCCGGGCGAGCGCGGCCCCATGAATGTGCCGATGATTCCGCTGGCCGACTTGGTAGCTTTGAGCGGCTCGCACTCGAACCACTCTTCCAAAAAGTCGGCCGCGCTCATGGTCATCAATTTGTACAGCCCGCGAAATTTGTCTTCGCCGAGCGAGGCCATATGCCCGCCGAGCGCGGCCAGCCCGCGCAGATCGCCGAAACTCAAGGCGGTGATGTCCGGCGGGATCATGCTGAGGATGGGTTTGACAGCGCGGGCCATGTGATACATCGCCCGCCCGTATTCGTCGTACACGTCGGCATCCTTCGGCGAGTGGCGGTAAATCTCGCGCCGAGTCTTATCGTGATCATCCCAAAAGGCAATGTAGTCGCCGTTGAGCATGGGGGTGAAGGTGCTGGGCAGGGGCAGAATGGTGAGGCCGTGTTTCGCCAATTGCAGATCACGAATGATCTCCGGGCGCAGGAGGCTCACTACATACGAGGCCACCGTGTATTTGAAGCCGGGGTTGATCTCTTCGGTGACGGCCGCGCCGCCGACGAGGTAGCGTTTTTCGAGCACAAGAGCGCTTTTGCCCGCCCGCGCCAAATAGGCCGCGGCCACCAATCCATTGTGCCCGCCGCCGATGATGATTGCGTCGTAAGTTTTTGCCATAGTCAAAGCCGTCAGCAGTCAGCGGTCAGCGGTCAGACTCGACACAGGCTGATCGCTGATTGCTGAACGCTGTTCGCTATTTCCGTTTTCGCTCCGGATCGAAGAACGGCAGTTTCGCCACGAAGGCTCGCGCCAGCCGCCGCTTGTGATCGACCGTGATTTCCATGAAGACCTGAGTGCCCGGCTGAGCGTGCGTCGTTTCGAGGTGCGCCAACACGATGTACTTCTTGAGCAGAGGCGACCACACGCCGCTCGTCGCGTAACCGATCTGCCGCCCGCCGGAATAAATGGGGACATCGGATCGCCATGCGGTCATCGGCAGATTCACGGGCAGGCCGACTTCGTTGTGCGCCCTCTCCAGCGACTCCCATTCCACTTCCAACCCAACCATGTGCCACGCCGAGCCGCGCTCCTTTTCGGCCAACAGCGCGCGCTTGCCCACGAAGTCGCCTTTGTCGAAGCTCACCGTCCAGCCCAAGCCCAACTCGAACGGCGATGACTTCTGCGATTCGATGAGCGCTTTCTTGGCCGAGGTGTAATCCACGTCAAGCATGATCAACCCGGCCTCGATGCGAGCCACGTCGAGGGCGAGTATCCCGGCGGGGGTGATGTCATACGGAGTCCCGGCCTCGATCAACGTATCCCACAAGGCCGAGGCGTTGGCGGCGCCCACCCAGATTTCGTAGCCGAGATCGCCGGTGTATCCGGTTCGGGAAATCGTGGCCGCGATCCCGCCGATGCGCGCCGAAGTTAATCGGAAGTATTGGAGGCCGTCAAGATTCGTATCACAGGCTTGATTGAGGATGGCGCGGGAGAGCGGCCCCTGCAATGCCACCGCGGCTGTGGAATCGGACTCGTCTTCGATCGCGAGATTCTTGAGGCCGAAGGCGTTGGCGTGCAACCAATGGAGATTCGGCTCGGCGGCGGTGAGGCGGAAAGTTTGCTCGTCGAGTCGGGCCAGCGTGCCGTCGTCGATCACTTTGCCATCTTCGTCGCACCACGTCGTGTACAACATTTGCCCCGCCGCACATTGGGCAACGTTGCGCGTCACCAATCGGTTGAGAAACCGAACGGCGTCGGGGCCGCGAATGATGTATTTGTGCAGGGGGGTGATGTCGATGAGCGCCGCCGAATTGCGAATGGCAAAGTATTCGCGGTCGTGATTCAATTCGTATGAGCCGACGACAAAGTAGCCGGCCCATCGCCGCCAGTTTTGCGGCTCGCACAACGGCGCCGTTCGGGGATGAAAAGGTGTGCCTCGCGTCATAAATGTCTCCGTTTATTTTGAGTATCCCAACGTTTTGGAGATCCGATCCGCCGCTTGAATCGCGCGCGGCGTTAGTTCCGCAATTCGCTCCGGCGTGAGCCGCGCGCTCGGCCCGCCCACCGAGATGGCCGCCACCACCCGCCCCTCGTGATTTCGCACCGGCGCACCCACCGCCACATGCCCCACTTCGAGTTCTTCGTCGGCAACGGCGTAGCCCTGCTCGCGCACGCGGTTCAGTTCGCGGCGAAGCGCGGCGGGCGAGGTGACGGAGTTCGCGGTGGGCTTCGCCAGTCGTCCGCTCAAAATGGCGTCGAACTCTTCGGTGGAGAGGTGAGCCAACAGCACTTTGCCGGTGGAGGTGGTATGCGCCGGCCAGCGCGTGCCAATGGAAGGGGTTGCGCCGACGAAATAGTGGCTAAGCACTTCATCGAGAATCAGGGTTTCGCCGCCGGTGAGAACTTCGAGCGTCGCCGTCTCGCCGGTCTTCTGCGCCAGGGCTTCGAGCTCGGGGCGGCTGGCGAGGTAGAGTCGGTTGGCGCGCAGGGCCCGGCCCCCCAGCGCAATGGCTTCGGGGCCGAGTCGGTATGAGTCGGTTTCGTCGTTTTTGGAGATCAGCCCAGCGCTTTCGAGCGCGGTGAGCATCCGAAAGGCGGTGGTCTTGTTCAGTTTGGCGGCGCGCGCCAGTTCTTTCAGCCCGAGTTCGGGTTGCGAATCGGTGAAGGCTTTGAGCAGAGCCACCGCGCGCAATACAGATTGGGTGCCGGGATAGGCTGGCATGAGGAGAAAATTCCTTGACAACGCCCGCAAAGCCGAATAGACTATGTTTCATATTGTAAAATGGTGTTTCAATAATGTCAACGTCCAGATTCCACCAAATCGGCGATTACGCCATCATCATCGTAGGGGCATCACTGCAAGCGGTGGCCTTCTTTCTGTTTCTCGTCCCGGCGCAGTTTGCGCCCGGCGGACTCAGCGGCGCGGCGCAGATTCTCAACAGTTTCACCGGCTGGCCCATCGGCGCGATTGTGCTGATTGCGAATGTGCCGCTCTTCATTCTCGGCTGGCGCTTTTTGGGCGGGCGGCGATTCTTCGCCCGAACGATCTTTGCTTCGGTCGTGTTCTCGGTGGTGCTCGATGCGCTCGCGCTTTTCTTTCCGCGCGGCGGCGTCACTGCCGATCCGGTGCTGAACGCGCTGTACGGCGCACTGCTGGGAGGCGTGGGCGGCGGGCTGGTCATCCGCTTTCAGGGCACGAGCGGCGGCACCGAGATTCTGGCGCGGCTCGTGTCGCAACGATACGGCATCCCGCTCTCGCAAAGCTACATGTACACTGATGCGGTTGTGGTGTTTCTGTCGGGATTGGCTTTCAGTTGGAGTCACGCGCTGTACGGACTCATCGTGCTGTATCTGTGGGGCGTCGTCACCGATTTCGTCGTCGAGGGGCAAGGCGTGATTCGCGCGGCGATGATCGTCACCGAACAGCCGGAGGCGGTGTCACGTCAGATCATGGCCGACCTCGCGCGCGGCGTGACGGCGTGGGCGGGAACGGGAATGTATTCGGGCGAGGGAAAGCAGATCCTGTATTGCGTCGTCACCCGCTCAGAGTTGGCGCAGCTCAAAGCCATCATTCACGAAGCCGATCCGGATGCGTTTGTGGTGATCGGCGTGGCGCACGAGGCGTTGGGAGAAGGATTCAAACGACTGGGCGGGGAGAGGTGAGTTATCATTCGCTCAAAGGAGTCCTCACGATGAACACGCCCCTACCCCATTGGCGATACGACCGCCTCACTTGGCCGGAGATGAAAGCGGCTCTGGCTCGCAAGCCACAGCCCGTTGTGGCCGTGCCCATCGGCGCGGTGGAAGATCACGGCCCGCACACGCCCCTCTCCACCGACAACGACATCCTCGAAGGTGTGCTGGCCGAGTGCGGCAAACGCGCCGATGGCGATCTGCTCATTCTGCCGACGATCCCCTTTGGGCTTGACGAGCATCACATGGATTTTCCCGGCACGATTGCGATTGACATCGAGACGACGCTGGCCTATCTTTCGCAAACGGCCATCTCCGTTGCCCGGCACGGCTTCACCCACATTTTGATCGTGAACGGGCACGGATCGAATCAATCGATCTGCGATCTGGCGGCGCGCAAGTGTGTGCTTGCCGCCGGCATCGCCTGCGCCGCCACCACCGTGAACGCCGCCGTGAGTCCGGCGCTGGTGGCCGACGTGCTCGACACTGAGCGCAGAGGCGGCTGGGGCAGTGTGGGGCACGCCTGCGAATACGAGACGGCGATGATGCTGCATCTGCATCCCGAACTTGTGCAGATAGATAAAGCCTACCGCGACATCGGCCAAGCCAAACTGAAATACTTCAATTGGGACTACCCGGAGCCGAGCGCGTATTCGTGGCAGGATTGGTGGAGCCGATTTTCAAAGGAAGGGATCTGCGGCGACGCCTCGGCGGCCACCCCCGAGTTTGGCCGCCGGATGTTCGAGGTGACGGTGTCCCGTTTCGTCGAGCTCGTCCGCGAGTTTCAGGCCATCCCCATCAAGCCGCGAGTCGATCATCACTGAGTTGCGCCTCTCCTCCTCAGTGCTATAATCCGTCACACTATCCTGAAGGAGGAGAGCAAAATGAAAAAACTGAATATCGCCGTTAGCCTGCTGGTCGTCGCCGCGTTCGTGTTGGTTGCCTGCGGCGGCGGCGCCACCGAAGCGCCCAAGGATCTGCTCGGCCAGATCATGGCGCGCGGAACGCTCGTCGTTTCCACTGATCCGAACTACGCGCCGCAGAGCGTTGCCAAGCCCGATGGCAAGCGCACCGAGGGCACCAAGTGCGCCAGCGATCAGTTGACCGCCGGAGAACTCGAAGGCTTCGATGTTGACGTGGCCCTCGAACTGGGCAAGCGACTCGGCGTGGAGACATGCTTCGTCACCCCCGGCTGGGATCTGATCACCGCCGGAAGTTGGGCTGACAAATGGGACATCAGCGTTGGCTCGATGACCATCACCACGGGCCGCCAGCAAGTTTTGCACTTCACATCGCCGTATTATTACACCCCGGCGCAGTTCGCCGCCGCCGCCGATTCGGGCATCGCCTCGCTGGACGACATCGCTAACCAGCCGGTGTGCGTCGGTGTAGCCACCACCTATGAGTCGTATCTCAACAAGAAGTTCGACGATCTCGGCCTGCCGGAATCGAGCATCTACGCTCAGCCGCCGGAAGGCGTTACCGTCATCCCGCTCACGAGCGATCAGGACTGCGCGCAATCCATCGGCGCCGGCCGCACCGACTTTCAGGTGTATCTCACTTCGGGCACCGTCGTCGATCAGAACATCGCCAGCGGCGTGCCGGTGGTGAAAGTCGGCTCGCCCGTGTACTCGGAAGATTTGTCGGTGGCGATTGACAAGTCGCATTCGCTCGACCCGACCTCGCTGGTGAGCAAACTCGATGAGGCGGTCAAAGCCATGCACACCGATGGCACACTAGCCAAACTCTCGAACCAGTGGTTTGGCATTGACCTGACACAGGCCCCCAACAAATAACCCTCACGTTGACATGTGGAAGCGGCTGGAAAGCCGCTTCCACTTTTTTGCTATGGCAACCGTCACCACCACCCCTTCGGCCTCCACCCCCGCCCCCAAAAGTCAGGCGCAGTTGATCCTCGAACGGAATCGACGAGCCCGCCGCAACTTCACGCTCAGTGTAGTCGCCTCGTGGATCGCCATGCTCCTCCTGTTGTTGTTTCTGTTCAGCGGCCTGAAGCTCAAGTCGAGCGCCGCCGGAACGCAAATTGCGATCACAAAATGGGTGGAGACAACAGGCAACAAACAGAAGCAGGATGAGACGCTGTTCAGTCTGCCCGTTGGAATCCCCAGCGGCGAGTTCGCGTATTCGACCATCACCCTCGACTGGGGCTTCGTGGGCAAAAACTTTGCCTTCATTCGAGACGGCATTTGGCAGACGATTGGCATCTCGGCCCTCTCGATTGTGACCGCCACCGTTTTGGCGCTGTTGGCCGCGCTCGGGCGGCTGTCCACCTTCCCGCCCGTGTACGCGCTTTCCACGTTTTACGTTTCGCTCATTCGCGGCACACCGCTCTTTTTGCAGGTCATCTTCTTCTTTCTCGCCCTGCCGCAACTGGGCATCGATCTGTCTGGCCTGTGGGCCGGTGTGATCGCGCTCGGACTCAACTACGGCGCGTACATGAGCGAAATCTTCCGCGCCGGTTTGCTCTCGGTGGGCAAAGGCCAGCGCGAAGCGGCGTTGGCGTTGGGCATGACTCAATCGCAGATGATGCTTCGCATCGTCATCCCGCAGGCTCTGCGCTTTGCCGTTCCGCCCACGGGCAACGAATTCATTGCCATGCTGAAAGATTCCGCGCTGGTGTCGGCCACCGGCTTCGTGCACGAGATTCTGTGGCGGGCCGGGGCCGCCGGAAAGCCGGTGAATCGCAACCTCGAGGCGTTGATGATCGCCGCCGTGTTCTACTGGTTCATGACTATTTCGTTCTCCGCACTGCAAGACCGGCTGGAAAAATACATGGCCCGCGGAGACCGGTGACCATTGCAGATTGCAGATTGCAGATTGCAGATTGAAAAATCTGCAATCTAACATCTGCGATCTAAAATCCCCCGTGCCCATCGTCAAAGTTTCCAACCTCGACAAATACTTTGGCCGCCTGCATGTGCTGAAAAACATTTCGCTGGAAGTGGCCGAGCGCGAAGTGGTGGTGATTATTGGCCGCAGCGGCTCCGGCAAAAGCACCCTGCTCCGCTGTATTAACTTCCTCGAAGAGCCGGACAACGGGATGATCGAAGTGGACGGCATCTCGGTGCCGGCTACCCACCGCAAGACGCGCGAGCACAATCAGCAAGTGCACGATCTGCGGCTCAAGACCGGCATGGTCTTCCAAGAGTTCAATCTGTTTCCGCACCTCAACGTGATCGAGAACATCATCGAAGCGCCGGTCACGGTGAAGAAGATGAGCAAAGAGCAGGCGTCGGAGATCGGGATGCGCTTTTTGGAGAAGGTGGGGCTGGCGGCCAAGCGCAGTGAGTTTCCGGCGCGGTTGTCGGGCGGGCAGAAACAGCGGGTGGCCATTGCCCGCGCGCTGGCGATGGAGCCGCGGGTAATGCTCTTCGACGAGCCGACTTCGGCGCTCGACCCGGAATTGATCGGCGAAGTGCTGAACGTGATGAAGCAGCTGGCCAAAGAGGGCATGACGATGGCCATCGTCACCCACGAAATGTCGTTTGCCCGCGAGGTGGCCGACCGGGTGATTTACATGGACGAGGGCTGTATCATCGAGCAGGGCGAGCCGGAGAAAATCTTTGCCGCCCCCGCCGACCCGCGCACCAAACAATTCCTCGAACGCATTCGGTGAGGGAGGGCACGCCCCTTCCATCGCGCGTCAGCCCGCTGTTTTAGGCAGTGAGCACCGGCAAGCCACCCAGAGATCGCAGCTCAAACAACCCTGCAATGCCAAACGACGACTTCGTCTGGACAGTCCGCACGTTCATCTACCAGCATTTTGCGGCGACGACGCGCGCGCCGGGGCTCGGCGAGATCGCCCGACACTTTGGCCTGAGCGCCGGGCAAGCGGGCGAAACCCTCACGGCGCTTCACGAGAAGCACGCGCTCTTTCTCGAACCGGGGACGCTCGACATCCGCATCGCCAATCCCTTTTCGGCCATCCCCACTCCGTTCGAGGTGGAAGCGGACGGCAAAAGATATTGGGCCAACTGCGCCTGGGATAGTTTCGGCATCCCCGCCGCCCTGCACGCCACCGAGGCCGCCATCCGATCGGTGTGCGCTCACAGCGGAGCGCCGCTGTCGTTGAGCGTGAAGCAAGGTCGGGCCGTGAGCAGCGGAGAAGTCGTCCATTTTCTCGTGCCGTTCCAACGGTGGTACGAAGATATGACCTTCACTTGAGCGACGATCCGATTCTTCCGGTCGGAAGAAGACTTACAGCAGTGGCAAAGCGAGCGCGGCAAGGCCGAGGGCGAAACGCTCCGCCCCGAACAAGTTTGGGAGTTGTCGCGACTGTGGTATCACAACCGCCTCTCGCCGGACTACCGGGGCCGAACGGTAGCGCAAGTGGAAGAGATTTTCCACGCGCTCAATCTCACCTCGAAGTTTTGGTACATGGACAAGCCGACGGACGAATTGCAGAAGTGACTGTCGGCAACAAGGCTTTTCACCACTGAGTTCACAGAGAACACGGAGAAGACCCATAAAAATCTCTGTGAACTCTGTGGCCTCAGTGGTTCAAATGCCAGTTCTTGTGCGGGATTCGGATTCAAGAAGCGCTCTCTCAGGGCGCCGCGCAGAGCAATTCGTTCGATGCATTCGGCAGTATCGGCGGGCAACAGCGGCGGCTGATGCTGTTCGATGAGCGCGCGAGTCCGGGTGTTCACCCGACTCTCGAAAGCCAACCGCTCCGAGTCGGCCCACTCTTTATCTCCACCCCGATACAGCAATTGCGAATACCACACATCGCGCATGTGTTCAAGCGTATAGGGATGGGTGACAAATTCGCCCCTCGTTTCAACTCCGGCAAATAGATTGAGCGACAACGAGTCGGCGTCCACCGCCACCGCGCCGAAGAGGTGCGAGAGCATCGCGGCAATTTCGTCGGTCGCCGCAATCATCTCCGGCATCACCACCGTCGCGCTTCCCAGCAACCCCACATCGTGAATCAGATTCGCGCCGACGAGGCTGGCCATCATGCACGACGAGGCCGCTTCGAGAATCGCTTGCCCGTCGAACGTCTGCGAGTCGCTGGTACCGCCGGTGCCGAAATTTGGCAGTTCGAAATAATGCGCCATCTCGGCCATCAGCGAATTGCCCAATTGAAACTCCGGCGCCCCGTATGAAAACACGGTGGTCTTCATATCCATCACCGAAGCCATGCCGCCGAAGATGAACGGCGCGCCCGGGCGTTTGAGTTGATGCACGACCAACGCGCTGAGCGATTCGGCGCACAGTTGAGCGATGATGGCCGCCTGACTCTGCGGGGCCGTGCCGCCCATCGCCGCATACGGAACATAGGCGACGGGCAGGCCGTGTTCGGCGCAATACAACAGCTTGCCGATAGACTCATCGGGGTGCAGCAACGGGGACACCGGCTCCGCGTAAACGATCACGTTCGAGCGCGCGCGCAATGCCGAGTCGCCGCCCACCGCCAATGCGGCCATCTCTCGCATGTCGCGCAGTGAGTCGAGAGAGATGGGCATGGTCAGCACGGGCTTCGTCGAATGCTGGAGGCACTGCGCCAGCGATACGCGGTCGGCGATCTCCGGCGGGCAATCGGCAGTCAAGCCGGAGGCGGTGATGAAGTGAATGTTTGGCAGTGAGTCGGCGAGCACGGCATTGCCAATCACATCCTGTTTGAGGCATGGCCGCCGCTCGCGCGTGAACGGATCGAGCACGTCGGGCGCGTCGGTGTGCGCCCCGTAATAAATGTTGCGGCCCTCCAAGCGCATGGCCTCGCCGCCATGGCGCGCAAAAATCGAAATCGCGCTCGGCGCGCACTCCACTGCTTGCACGATCAAGTGCGGCGGAATGAAAACGCGGTCGCCTTCGATGCGCGCGCCCGCGCGCCGCAAAAGTTCGCGGGCTTCCGGCTCGGTGAGGCGCACGCCGATTCGGTCGAGCAAGTTGTGCGCGGCTTCGGCGATGGCTTCGCGCTCTTCGCCGCTCAAAAGGTGAAGTGTCGGTTTCATGGGGACTCACAATCCGGCCAACGCGCTCCGCAAGTCGGCGATCAAGTCATCTTTGCTTTCCAGCCCCACCGAGATTCGGATCAACCCGGCGCTCACTTCGAGCGGCGAGCCTTGCGTGCTGGCGTGAGTCATCGCCGCCGGAATCTCGATGAGCGATTCGATGCCGCCGAGCGACTCGGCCAATGCAAACAACCGGGTGCGCTCCGCCACCCGCCGCGCCGCGTCGGCGCCGCCGCGCACCACAAACGAGATCATGCCGCCGCCGTTTCGCATCTGCCGCATGGCTAACGCGTGCTGAGGATGATCGGGCAGGCCGGGATAGATCACCTCGTCCACTGCCGGGTGGTCGGCAAGAAATTGGGCGACGGCCAGCGCGTTCCCGGCGTGGCGATCCATGCGCACCGGCAGAGTCTTCACCCCGCGCAGAACGAGCCAGCAATCCATCGGGCCCGGCACCGCGCCGATGGCGTTCTGCAAAAACTTCAGCCGTTCGTGAATCGCGTCGTCGTCGAGGATGGCCGCGCCGCCGATCACATCGGAGTGCCCACCGAGATATTTGGTGGTGGAGTGCGCAACGATATCCGCGCCGAGTTCGAGCGGTCGTTGCAGGTAGGGGGTGGCGAAGGTGTTGTCCACGCCCATCAGCGTGCGCGGGCCGTTGGCGTGCGCGAGGTCGGCGATGGCGCGGATGTCGAAAATTTTGAGGCGCGGGTTGGTGGGTGTCTCCAGCCACACCAGCCGCGTGTTCGGGCGCAGGCCGTCGCGCACAGCGGCGAGATCGGTCATCTCCACAAACGTGTATTCGATGCCATAGTCTTTGAGAATTTTGTCGAGAAGCCGGAACGTGCCGCCGTACACATCGTTGCCCGCCAGCACGTGTTCGCCCGCCGCCGCCAGCCGGAACACGGTATCGATGGCGGCCATGCCCGACGCAAAGGCCAGCCCGTGCTTGCCGCCTTCGAGCGCGGCGAGGCAGGCTTCGAGCGCCGCGCGCGTGGGGTTGCCCGTGCGCGAATACTCGTAGCCTTTGTGTTGGCCCACCCCATCCTGCACGTAGGTTGAGGTTTGATAGATCGGCGTCATCACCGCGCCGGTGGATGGATCGGGCTGTTGCCCGGCGTGGATAGCGAGGGTTTCGATGCGGTAGTGGTGATCAGTCATTGTGCGCGCAACGGTGGGCGGGGAGTGGCGGACGACCGTGATCGTCCGCCCCACCATCCACCGTCAAACTGAAATGTTCTCGCAATATGCCTTTGTCGCCCCGACAGGGTGTTTATTGTATAATCGTTCGGAGCATGGAAGAAATCGAATTCGTGGAGCCGGAGGAGATGCCTCAGCCGCCGGAGAGTGTGACGATTGAGAGCCTGCAAGCGCGAGTATACCCCGACGGGCGGCGAGTGCGGCTGGAGGTGAAGATCACGCCATTCTTCCAGCGCCCCAATCTTGAGTTTACCATCACCAACGCCGAAGGGCGCGAAGTGGCCTCGCTGGCAGTCATCGAGTCGATAGATCACAAATTCGAAATGACCGCTCACCTGCGCGGGCCCCAGCCGGTTGGCCGGCACACCCTGCGCGGCGAACTCTTTTACGAACCGGAGTCCCCCCGAAAGGCAGTCGAAGTGACATTCGACGTTGCCCCGACGGGAAATTAATCTTTATCACAGGCACGCACATGGATTCTTCTTCGATGATCGGCAAAATGGTTGGCCGCTACCAGATTGTGGAACTGCTGGGGCGTGGAGGCATGGCCGAAGTGTACAAGGCTTATCAGCAGAGCCTTGATCGCTACGTAGCCATTAAGTTGATGCACACCTTCCTCTCGGAAGACTCCGACTTCTTCGAGCGCTTCAACCGCGAGGCCAAGAACGTGGCCGCCCTCCGCCACCCCAACATCATCCAGATCCATGACTTCGACCACGAAGGCGAAACGTATTACATGGTCATGGAGTTCGTGGACGGCGGCACGCTAAAAGATCGGCTGGAGCAACTCGCCCGGCAGGGGCAGCGCATCCCGCTCAACGAAGCCGTGGGCATCATCAAAGATGTCGGCTCCGCGCTTTCCTATTCGCACAAGCGCGGCATGATCCATCGCGACATCAAACCGGCCAACGTGATGATCGACTCGAATGGCCGGGTGATCCTCACCGACTTCGGCATCGCCAAAATGCTTTCCGGCGCGAAGTTCACCGCCTCCGGGTCGATCCTCGGCACGCCGTCGTATATGGCCCCCGAACAGGGTCTCGGCCAACCCGGCGACGCCCGCGCCGACATCTACTCGCTCGGCGTGCTGCTCTATCAACTCTCCACGGGCCGCCTGCCCTACGACGCCGACACGCCCGTGGCCGTCATCCTCAAACACGTCAACGAGCAGTTGCCGCCGCCGCGCACGATCAACCCCAACACCCCGCAGAGTGTCGAGAACATCATCGTTAGGGCGCTGGCAAAAGACCCGGCGCATCGTTATCAAACTGTGGAAGAGATGCTGGCCGATCTCAACAACATTGATTCGGCGGCGCACCTCGAACTGCCTCCCGACAGCACCATTGCCAACCGGCCCGGCGAGCGCACCATGCGCACCGTGCCCGATGCTCACGTCGGGGCAACGGTCGTGAGCAGTGAGCATACAAAACACATGGTCGCTGGCGGCCCGGCCAGCGCCCTCTCCGAACCGGCGCTCAAGCCCACCCCAGCTGCGGGGCCGAACCTCACGCCCTTCATCATCGGCGGGGTCGCGTTGGTGGTCATCGCCATCATTGTCGGCGTGGTCATCGTCGGCGGCGGACTGTTCGCCGCCTCACAGCAGCCCACCGCCACTGCGGTGGCGGCCATCACCCACACATCCGCCCCCACCGACACCGCCAAACCCGGCGGCTCGCCCACCATCGATCCGGTCATCATGGCCATCACCGAGCAAGCCGGAACCGCCGCCGCCCAGCAAGCCACCATCGCCGCCCTGCAAGCCACCGACACCCCCGTGCCCACGCCTAACCTCACCGCAACGTTCGAGGCCTGCACGTTCGACGCAAAGATCGTCAGCCAAGATCCGAAAGACGGATCGAGTCTGACCATCAATAAAGAAACGAAGGTCAACATTGAAATTCAGAACACCGGCACGTGCGCGTGGGAAGACACCACTCAACTGACCTTTGACAGCGGCGACTCGATTCACACCGCCGCCAGCGTGCCAGCCCCCGCCGCCAAATCGGGCGACACTGTTGTTGTCGCCGTGGCCCTCAAGCCCGCCGAATCCCGAACGTACACCGCAAAGTGGATCGTACGACTGGCTTCCGGCCGAGACGTGGGCGCGCCGTTCACGCTGACGTATAAAGGCATCGTGGCCGCCACCGCCGCGCCGAGGCCCACACTCGTTCCCACCCCCGTTCCACCCACGCCCACCTCGGCAGTCATCGGCGGCGGCCCGATCACCGGCGCAAATCCCACATTCTTCTCATGCTCGTACGTCCCCAACACCACCGACTATCAATGCCTCACCAGCATCGGAGTCGGCGGCGGCACGGCGCCCTACACCATCACCATTGATGGCGACTCCAGCACCACTAAGACCGGGAGCACCGCGCAGAATCCGTACTTCATTCAACTGCGCGGGCGGCGCTGTATCGACCGCATCTTCACTTTCCAAGTGATCGACGCTACCGGCCAAGTGTTCAATGGCTCCGGCGCTTTCTATCCGAAGGAGTCCAAACTCTTCAACAACAACACCGAAGTCTGCGGCGATGGGTGATAAGACGATGCTCCGATCCTGAGCAAAGTGGATGTGCTCAGGGCATGAATGGGTCAGCGCATGAGCGTCGACGTTTTGGGCGTCATTGGCGATATTGAAATCATTGCCGTCGGCAGTTCCATTCAAGAGATCGCGCGCTTGCGAAAAGTCTACGGCAAAGGCCGTTGGCGAAAGATGAAAGGCATTGCACTCGTTCGTTTGCCAGATGGCGCGATTTGTCGGGCCGAGATCCACTGGTACGAAGCGCATGGACTCGGCAAGAAGGAAATCAAAGTCAAGCGAATCTTGGCGGAGTAAACATGGCAACAAAACCGACGGCAACCGCCTCACGAAAGGCCCTCAAATCCCGTTTTGTGATCTGCGTGAAAAACGAGGGCTATCTTGCATCGTTGGAGAAGCGAAAAATCTATCAAGTGTTGCCGGATGCCAAAGCCAGCGCTCATAAACTTATTCGGGTAATCGACGAGTCCGGGGCCGACTACCTCTACCCGGCAGACTTTTTCGTTTCGGTTCGATTGTCGCAAAGGATAGCTGCAACGCTTGCGTTGGCTGCCTAAATCGTGCGCGCGGGCCGCTCCTCAGGGCGGCCTTTTCGTTTATTCGTCGCCCATTCGTTGACACGCTTGTGGATCTCTCTGCCACCATTCGCCTGCTCGGCGACCTGCTCGGCGAGGTGATCGCCGAACAAGAGTCCCCCGCCATCTTCGAAGCCGAAGAGCAAATCCGCGCCCTGGCCAAAGCCCGCCGCGGCGGCGACCCCTCCGCCGCCCTCCGCCTTCCCACCGAAGTCGCCTCCCTCTCGCCCGAATCATCGCGCGCCATTGCCTCGGCCTTTGCCCTCTATTTCGATCTCATCAACCTCGCCGAAGAATCTCAGCGCGTCAGCGCCCTCCGCCAGCGCGAACGCGACCGCCACCCCGAGCCCACTGGCGAGTCCGTTGCCGAAACCATCGCCGCGCTCAAACAACGCGGCCTCACCGCCGAGCAGGCGCGAGCGCTCCTCGAAAACCTCAGCATCGAACTCGTCCTCACCGCTCACCCCACCGAAGCCAAACGCCGCACCGTCCTCTCCAAACTCGAACGCATTGCCCGCCATCTTCACTTTCTGCGCGAGAATGACCCCCTGCCCCGCGAGCACGCCGACTCCATCGCCGCGCTCCGCGCCGAGATCACCGCCCTGTGGCTCACCGACCGCGCCCGCACTGCCCGTCCCGCCGTCACCGACGAAGTGCGCACTGGCCTCTATTTCGTTGACGACATTTTTTGGGACGCGCTCCCGCGCATTTACGCCGACCTCGACTCCGCGCTCGCCGAACACTATCCCGATCTGACCGCCCCCTCTCGCTGGCTCACCCTCGCCTCGTGGGTTGGCGGCGACCGCGACGGCAACCCCAACGTCACCGCCCCCGTCACCGCCGAAACCCTGCGCCTCCATCGCGGCCTCGCCGTCGAAAAGCATCGCCGCGCATTGCAAGACCTCGCCCGCCGCCTCAGCATCAGCGACCGCCGCATCCCCATGCCGCCCGATCTGCGCGAGTGGCTCGACGCCCGTCGGCCTCTCCCGCCGCACGTGGCCTACCTCGAAACCCGTTACGTCCACGAACCGTTCCGCCTCGCCATCGCCCTCCTCGCCGCCGATCTCGAATCCGCATCGAAAGAGGACATGACCGCGCGGCTGCTCGACGCCGCGCCGCACACCGCCCGCGTCCGCGCCGACGACTTCACCGCTCTGCTCGATCTCATCACCCACGCCCTCCCCCGCTCAATTACGCATAACCAATTACTCACCCTCCACCGCCAGTTCGAAATCTTCGGCCTCCACGCCGCCCGCCTCGATCTCCGCGAAGACTCGTCTCGCCTCAACGCCACCCTCGCCGAAACATTGCGCGCCCTCAAAATCGATTTGCAATTCGACTCGAAAGATGATCGCGCCCGCGCCGAACTTTTGAGTCGGCTGCTCGACACTACGGGCGGGTCAGAGGCCCGCCCCTACGGCCCCGACAATTTGGCCGCCCTGCCCGCCGCCACCGCCGACTCCGCCGAAACGTGGGCGCTCTTCCGATTGCTCGCTCGTGTTCACGCCGTGTATGGGCGCGACCTGCTCGGCCCGTTCATCGTCTCCATGACTCGCGGCCCCGCCGACCTCCTCGCCGTTCTGCTCATGGCCCGCTGGAGCCATTGCGCCGACGGCCTCAGCATCGTGCCGCTGTTCGAGACTCTCGACGACCTCGCCGCCGCGCCGCGCATCCTCGCCGATCTCTTTTCGCTCGACTCATACCGCGCGCACCTCGCCGCGCTCGGCAACGAGCAAATCGTGATGATCGGCTACTCCGACAGCAACAAAGACGGCGGATACCTCGCCGCAAACTGGGCGCTGTATCAAGCGCAAGAGCACATCGCTCGCGTGTGCCGCGAACACGGAGTCCGCCTCACCCTGTTTCACGGGCGGGGCGGCACGGTGGCCCGGGGCGGCGGTCCCGCGAATCGGGCTATTCGAGCCCAGCCGCCCGCCACGGTCAATGGCCGCTTCCGCCTCACCGAGCAGGGGGAGACCGTCGCCTCTCGATACTCTGATCCCGTTCTCGCCCATCGCCACCTCGAACAGATCGTCAGCGCCGTCCTCCTCGCCTCCGCGCCTATCGCCAATTACCAATCACCAATTACCAATGAGTGGCGACACGCCTTGTCAGCCATGTCCGCCGCCGCCCACGCCGCCTATCGCGCGCTCGTCTTCGAGACTCCCGGCTTCATCGAGTTCTGGCAAACCGCCACACCCATCGACGAGATCAGCCGCATGAGAATCGGATCGCGCCCCACCGCCCGCCGCGCCGGGAAACTCGAAGTGCACAACATCCGCGCCATCCCGTGGGTCTTTTCGTGGATGCAGAGCCGCTTCAACCTGCCCGGCTGGCTTGGGTTGGGAACGGCAATCTCAAATCTCAAATCTCAAACTCCAAACTTCAAAGAGATGTACGAGGGTTGGCCCTTCTTCCGCGCATTGCTTGACAATGCCGAAATGTCGTTGCTCAAAGCCGATCTCGGCATCGCCGCCCTCTACGCCGATCTTGTGCCCGACCGCGAACTGGCCGGCCGAATCTTCGCCCTCATCCGCGATGAATACGAACGCACCTGCGAGGCCGTGCTGGCCGCCTCCGGCCACACCGAACTGATGGACGCCGACCCCGTGATCCAACGATCCGTTCAGCTCCGCAACCCTTACGTCGATCCATTGAACTACCTGCAAGTGGAAACGCTCCGCCGCCTGCGCGCCTTGCCCGAAGAACAGCGAGAGGGGGCCGAAGCCCTCCACGATGTCATGATCCTCACCATCAACGGCATTGCCGCCGGGTTGAGGAACACGGGCTAACCCCCTCGTTATTTCACTGTTACCGTTGCCAATTCGATAGCGCGGTCGGGCCACTCACTGCCATCGGCGCGGAAAGCGATGAGCGGAATGACGGTCGCCGGATCGTACAGCCCGACGAAAAGGCGATAGTCGCCCGCAGAGGGGATGATGAGCGTGTGCGTATCCACAACGGGATGCGCCGGGCGCCACAAACTGGTGGGCCAGTTTCCGTTCGCCGGGGGGCCGTCGGCCTGCGCGATCAGCGCCCCGCCCCCATCCCGGTCGCGCACATGCACGAACACGGTGAGATCGGCGGCGAGGGATTCTGAGGCAAGCCAATAGAGAGTGAGCGAGATCGGTTGATTGGCGATGAGGGGTTGCGGAAGATCGTAGCCCAGCAGTGAGAGGCCGCCTTCGAGAGTCGAGTCGGCGGGGTGAGTGGGATTGACGGTGATCGGTTGGGATGAGTCGAGCGTGCCGACGCCCACAAGCGCCGAAGGGATGGGGCCGCCGTCGAGGGTGGTGATCGGAAACGGTCGAGCGGGGTCGGAGTTCCACATAGCAATATCGAGCCACAACGCGGTGGGAGTGGTTGAATCAGAATCAATTTCGATGACGTAGGAATCGGGGTAAAGGTCGCCGGGCTTCCAAAACGAAGTGGGGCGGAGGCCGCCGCCGGGCCACGAATCGACACTGCCGACGAGCGCGCGGTCGCGTCCGAGCAGATGGAGGAAGAGGTTGTAGTCTTCGGCTATTGGCGCGAGGGAGCGCCAGTAAAGGGTAATTAGTAATTGGTTATTGGGGGTGAGGCGGTCGGGCGAGTCGAGAGTGTAGCCGATGAGTTCAACGCCGGGCGCGATGATGGCGCGCACGGGTTTGAGGTTAGGCGGGAGTTGAGAGTCGGCGATGGGCGACGGAGGAATGTATGCGGCGGCAACGCTGTTGGCGGCGGTGAAGGCGGCGATGAAACCAAACGCGCCGATGAGCACGCCGACGACTCGCATCGTGTGCTGTCGCGGAATCCATGCCAGCAATGCAACGGAAAGATAGGCGCACAACGGGGCAAGGGTGGTGAACATGAGCCGCCCTTGCGCCGAATAGCTGAGGAGATTCCAGCGCAAGAGGCTGGCGGCGGTGGTGATGATGAACACGACGAGAAGCGCGTGTGTGAGCCATTGCCAGCGCGAGAGGCGGCGCAGTGATTCGCGGCGGGCAATGAGAGCCAGCGCTCCGCTGGCAATGCCGATGAGGGTGAGCGCAGTATAAAAGTTGTACATCCAGCGCGGGGCCATAATGTTGAACGAGCCGAACATGCCCCAAAACGAAAGCCAGAAACTCGGCCACTCGGAGAGGAAGGTTTGCAGGGTGTATGGTTCGAGGCGAGTGGCGGTGATTTGCGAATGGATTTTGATGGCGAGCAGTTCGCCGTAGAGGGCGATGTTGCGAACGTACCACCAGCCGGAGAGGAGGGCGACGATGACGACGATGATTGTGCCGTTGACGAAGAAGCGTTTCCATTGGCCGGTGCGGGCGGCTTGCAGAAGCAGAGCGAGTCCGACGATGGGGATGAGGATGAGCGCGGAGACTTTGGAGAGCGCGCCGATTCCCAAAAGGAGGCCGACAGCGGGAACATCCCATCGGCGTTCGCCGATCTCGCGAGAGAGGATTTGCGACGGGCCGAGGGCGAGGTGAACGGCAACGAGCAGAGAGAGCGCGGCGATGAGCCAGGTGAGGCTGTCGTTGTTCACCGAAGCGGTGATGAAGATGAAGGTGGGGTTGAAGGCGAGGAGGGCGGTGGCGAGGATGGACACCCCTGCCCCCACCCTGACCCTCCCCCGTTCAGCAGTTCTCTGAACGGGGGAGGGGAAAAGAGCGACAACAAAAAGATAGGTGGCTGCTACCGTGCCCGCGCCCATGAGGAGAGAGAAAGTGCGAATGATGTAGATCGCCAGCGCCGAGCCACGCAGGGCAAACGGCTCGACGACGGCGCGGCCCACGGCGCGAGTGTAGTTAACGTTTTGCGGAGCGCCGGGGATGCCAATGCGGGCGAACGGATTGGGGGCGCGCAGTGAGTCGAAATCGCTGGTGTCGATCCAAAAAGTGAGCGCCGCGCTGAGGTAATAATAGGCTGGAGGGTGAAAGCCCACTTGCTCCCACGGTTGTTTGACGTCAAGCCGTTGAACGGGAAGACCGCGGCCGAGTGCGACGTGGCGAACGAATGGATAATGGAACACTTCATCGGAGGCCTCGAAGGGCGGCGTGGCGAGGGTATAGAGGAGGCCGAGCGAGAGGTAGGCGAGGAGGATGAAGAATAAAGGGTAAACGCGAAATACCAAGGAGCGCATGGAAGAGCAATTGGTGATTAGCGATTGGTGATTGGCGATGGGCGGCTAGCGACGAACAATGCGATGTAAATCGTGAGGGCGATGATGGAGATAATCGCGCCAACGATGAATGCCACAGGGCGATAGTTCAGTTCAATAGTCGCCGGGCCAGCGGGGACGGGAATAGCGATTAGAAACGCGTCGGCTTCGAGGGCAGGCGCGGGTTGGCCGTTGACGGTGGCAACCCAGCCGGGATAGTAGGCTTCGCTGACGACGAGGAGCGCGGGTGAATCAGCAGTGACGGTGAAGGCGAGGCGGCCCGGAGAATCTTCGAGGGTAGAAGGGGCAGGCGCAGCGGCGAATGGCCGCTCCGCGTTGCGAATGGCGAATTGTGGATCGCGGATGATAGCAGTGGTGAAGGGATCGAAGGCGGGGGTTTGCAGGGCAGCGAACACCGAGTTGCGGTCGGCGGCGATTTGAGCTTGATGCACGAGCCACGCGCGGCGCGGAATCTCGAACATGCGATAGACTTTCGCATCGCCTTTGGGGGCCGCGCCCTCGGCCACGCGCTCAGCGGGCGGCAGTTCGTTTTCGCGAGTGAGCGCTCCGTTCTTCCACGTGATCAAATACTTCATGCCGATCACTTTCCAGCGCAAACTTTCTGGCGCGCGTTCGTCGAACTCGGCCCACGCCGCCGGACGAATGGGCGAGATGCCGCCCCACTCTTTGAAGCCGTAGCCGCAGGCAAAGTGGCCCTGCATTCGGGCATCATCCTGCACCCGAAAGAAAGGGGCGGGATCGGCGCGGATGGGATCGAGGATGGAAAAAGGAGGATACGGGTCGAAAGGCGCGACGAGGTTCGACGCAGTTCGGTTGGAATAGAGATCGATGACGGTGGCGGCCGCCACCGCGAGGGCGACGATCACTGCGGGGAGCCGGGTCCGCGCGCTGATCGATCTCAGTAGTTGATCGAATCCCAATGCGGCGAGGATCGCTATCGAAAACGAAACGAGCGCGGCAATGCGCTCTTGCCCGCGAAAGAGGCGATAGCCGGGCAATAACCAGTAGGCGATAGAGTACACAGGCGTGTTGCCGCCGAACGAAAGAAGGAGGCCGACGACGGCGACGGCGAGCCAGAAGGCGGCCCTCACCCCCCGAAACGCAATAGCCAGCATTGCCAACGCCAGCGGCGCGAGGCCAATGTACAACGGGCTCCACATCGGATCGGTGAAGAGGAATTGTTTGACGATGCCGAGAGGGAAGCCGCGAGAAAGTTCCTCGAAGGAGAGCGAGGCGCGAGTGGAGAGGGAGAGGTATTGCGCCTGCGGCAAAAGCTGCACGAGCGAAAGGCCGAAGAGCAAGCCGAAGATCGCGGCGAGGCGAGTCAGAGTCCAGCGCCACGGGCGGCCATCGAGCGCGGCGCGATGGATGAAATACGCAATGGAAAGGTAGGCGACGAAGAGAAAGGTTTGAGGGTGCCCGGCGAAGAAGGCGAGGGCGAGCGTGAGAGCAGGCCAGATTGTGGAGCGAAGAGCGTGGGGCGTGGGGCGTGAAGCGGAGAGGCGGCGAAGGGAGAGGAGGAGGAGCGGAAGCCAAACAATGGTTTCGAGGATGGCTGTTTGCAATGGCGGGTAGCCGATGAGGTAGCCGCCGTAGGTGAAGACGATGGCGCCGAGGAGGGGAGGGAGATCGCAGATTGCGGATGGCTGATTGCTGATTGCCGCTGGCTGATCGCTGAGTTCGGCGCGGAGGAAGAGGAAGGTGAAGAGGCTGGCGAGGAGGTAGTGAGAGGCCGCTTCGAGGGTGAGGGCGAAGAGGGGGAAGTGGCCGTAGCCTAACAGTTTCAGAATCGCATAACTGATCCAGATTGGCGGGTAGAACAGTTGCGATTGCGGATCGGCGTGAAAGGGATAACCGGCAAAGAAGCAGTCGGCCCACAGCGGCAGGCGCCCCGCGGCGAGGGCGCGATAGGCGATGTTGCGGAAAACAAAGAACTGCTGGGTGAAGTCGCCGTCGGGGAAGGAGGCTTGCCCGGCGAGGTAGCGCCAGAAGAAGAGCAGCCAAAGGGCGAGGAGAAGGATGAAGGATGAACCCCCTGGCGAGGGCAGGTGATGAAGGATGAAACGGCGCATGGGGTTTGACAAGATGAGTGGATGAGGGGGTGACAAGATGAGTCATGCACTCATCGTGTCATCGTGTCAAATCAGGGAAGGACTCTGATCTTCGATAGATACACAAAATTGTCGGTGAGGCGGCCATCGGGCAGGAGGAGCTGCAGGCGAACGCCGCGCTCATCGTAAAGCCCTACTTCCACATCATACACGCCGGGCGGAGTGTCAAACTTGAGGGGGAGCACACGAATATCGGCCACGATTTGATTCGGCGCCCATGCCGCAGTGGGGGCCGCGCCGTCGAGCGGCCACGAATCGGATTGCCCCCACAACGTCTCGCCCGCGCCGCGCACGTGCGCAAACACTGAATAATTTTTCGCCATCGGTTTCAACCCGCGCCAGTGCAGTGTGAGCGTGAGCGACTCACCGGGCGAGAGCGCGCGGCGATCCATGTCGTAGCCGATCAATTCGATCTGCCCGCCGAAGTTGAACGATTGGGGATTGGGGGCACTGCCGGGGTTGGCGGCGATGGCGAGGGGCGAGAGCGTGAGCGCGTCGCGTCCGGCATCCGGGCCGCCTTCGGTGGCGACGAGCAGTCGGTCGCCCGTCGCGTAATCATAGAGGCCGATCTCGATGGCCGCCTCGCTCGGCGCATATGTTGTCGGCGGAATGGTGGTCACATATGTGTCAGCCAGCGTTCGCCCCACCTCCCATTTGCGCGTGGGCATGAGGCCGAGTCCGGGAAACGTGTCGCGCTGGGCGACGACGATTTGATTCTCGTCGATGACGTGAACGAACACGCTCCAATCTCTGTCCATGGCAACGAGCGATTGCCAATAGAGGATGAGGGTGAGTTGTGAGCCGGGAGTGGCGAAGGCGGAGTCGAGAGAATAGCCGAGCAGGCGCATCTCGGCGGGGAAGCCCGGCGCGCCGAAGTCCACATTGGCGCGGTGAGGGATGGCGGCGATTTGATCGGGCGTGAGCGCGGGGGGGTCGGCGTAGGCAGGGGCGATGAAGGCAAACGGCGCAACAACGGTGACGGCGGCCATGAAGAGAATGATGGCGGCGAGGGCGAGGGGGCGAATGCGAGTCGGCAGGATGGTTCGCAACCCGAGGGCGATCAGCACACCGATGGCCGAGAGGCCGGAGAAGATGAGTCGGCCTTGCGATGACCACGTGATCGTTGCCCACTGAATGAGGCCGTAGCCGATGAGGGCGAGGTGGCCGAAGAGCAACAGATAGCGGGCGGCAAATGGCGAATGGCGGGTAGCCGATGGCAAATGACGAAACAGCGTGATGGCGCTTTGGACAATGAAGAGGGCGAGGCCGATGAGGGCAACGAGGGCGATAGTGTTGAGGGCGGTGTAAATCCAATCGCTCATGGGAATGTTGACGCCGCCGAAGAGGCCCCAAAAGGAGCGAGTGAAACTTTCGCGCTCGCCCCACAATTGGAGGAGTGAGGCGGGCGCGGCGCGCTTGCCCAGCACGGCGATGAAGGCATTCCAGCCGAGCAGGTCGCCGTAGAGAGTGAGGTTGCGGTAATACCACCAGGAGGGGAGGAGGAGGGCGGGAATGAAGATCAATGAACAATGAACAATGAAAGAATGAACAATGGCAGAATGAGCGCTGATCGCTGACGGCTGAAGGCTGATGGCTATGAGGGTGAGGCCGGTGAGGGCGAAGAGGCCGAGGGCCGATTGTTTGGTGAGGGCGGCGAGGCCGAGCAGGAGGCCGAGGGCAAAGGACTGTTGATTGGTAATTGGTAATTGGTAGTTGGCAACCGCTGATGGCTGACTGCTGACCGCTAACCGCTGACCGCTGATGCGAACGAGAATGAAAAGGATGGCGGCGGAGAGGAGCGAGGCGAGGTTGTCATTGTTCACGGCGCCGGAGATGAAGGCAAACATGGGAATGAAAGCGACGAGCCCGGCGGCGGCGAGGCGCGAAGGCTCGTCGTCGAAAAACTCGCGGGCGGTGAGATAGGTGAACAGCACTGTGCCTGCGCTCATCAACACCGAGAGGAGGCGGATGAGGCGCACGGCCAACACTGCGCCTCGCCATGGGAAGTTTTCGGCGGAGGTGTGAACAACGAGATTGGTGTTGCCATCGGGTGTGATCACGCCGTTGTCAACGTGCGGGTTGAGCCAGCGCACTTGCGGCATGTCGCTCGTGTCGATCCACGCCGTGGCCCAGCCCATGAGGTAATAATAGAGCGGCGGCTGGCTGGCTTCTTGCCGCCACGGGCCCACGTTGGCCGGGTCTTGCACCGGCAGCGCCCCACCCCGCGAAAGATGCTGAACCATCGGGTAATGCCAGAGTTCGTCGGAGGCTTCGAAGAGGGGCGTGGCGACAGCGTAGACCGCGCCGGTGATGAGAAAAGCGAGGAGAAGCCAGATGACGGGCTGGCGCTTCACAATTTGCATGAGAGGCCGAGTCACCGCCCGTGTTTGGGGAGTCGCTCCGGGTGGTCTGCCGGAATGTATGGAATCAAACCCTGACGATAGGCTTCTTCCTGAGCGCCGCGCGGCATATATCGAATATCCACTATCATGCCATTCACGTTGAGTATCCAAACCAGCGGATTGCTGTCCACGAGGCTCGGCAGTGTCCAACGGGGATCGAGCTGGAACATGTCGAACATATCACGGATGATCTTGGCTTTGGCCGAGCCACTGCTCGGGCTGACGCCGAAGGCGGCGCACAATTCATCAGCCCTCATGTATGGAGGATTGGACTTATCGAAGAGGAAGTTGACTGTGCCGAGTGCATACACGATGGCGCAGGCCCACATCTCCGGCTTGCCACGATCAATGGGAGATGGTCTTTTGCGAGCCAGCGCCGCCGCCAGTTCATGGCCCAGAGTCGCGTACTCATCATTGAGATGCGTTTTGCAAACCGAGTCTATCAGAGCCACAATGGCATCGTAACGGGGCCGCATTGCTTTGGGGATGCTTGAGTCAGCGCTCATGGCGTTTTTCCTTTCTTGAGCAGTATCACCATTGACAAGAAGTCAACAGTCCGCGCCGCAATTTTATCCCATGTGAAGTTATCGGCGAGGGCGAGGGCGCCCGCAGAGAGCCGCGCCCGCAGAGCAGGGTCGGCGGTCAGTTCGCGGATGGCGGCGGCCAACGCGGCGGGGTCTTCGGGCGGGACGAGTCGAATGTTCTCGCCGTCGCGCAGTTCGGGCAGTGGAGTCGCCGGGCGGGTGGTGATCGTCGGCATCCCGTGAGCGAGGCAGGCCATGAACGTTCCGCGCCGAAACGACACGCCATCCACATACGGCATCGCCATTACATCACAAGACCAAAAGGCTTCGGTCGTTTCGCGCGGCGGCAAAAAGCCGGTGCGGGTGATCCGATCGGCAACGCCAAGACTGGCGGCGAGCGACTCAATTTCGTCGGCGAAGGCCGCGTTTGTTTTGTCACTGCTCCCGGTGCGCCCGCCGATGAGGAGCAGTTTGCAATCGGGGAGCGCGGCCAACGCGCGAAGCAGTGTGCCGCCGCCTTTGCTGGCGTTGAGAAAACCGAAGTAGCCGACGACGGGATTGCGGATTGCGGATTGCAGATTGCGGATTGCAGATTTGGGAGTTTGGAGTTGGAAGTTTGGAGTTACATTGCTTCCAATGGGGATTTCGATCACTCGTTTGATTCGGGGATCGCGCTGAAGCGCGGACAGATCGTCGGGATTGGTGACGATGACTCCTGTCGCCGACCGGGCGAGGAAGTTCACCGCTGTGCGCCGTAGGGCTCCGGCTTTCGGAAACAGGTAGGGGACACGGAGATCGTGAAAGGTGACGACCGACGGCGCCCCGATGATCAACGGCAGACAATGAATCGGCGGCGTCATCCCATAGGCGGCGGCTTGATATTGGATGTTGACGATGTCGAGCGAAAGCGATCGCGCGAGCCGCCGAATCAAAAAAAGCGAGGGGAGATTCCACGAGCGGATGATCGGGTGAATCGTTGGGGCAGGCCTTGCGTCTGCCCCCGCCCCGGCGTGGGTGATGATGTGAACGCGGTGGCCGAGCGCGGCCAATGCCAACGACACCTCGCGCGAGAAATCGCCCACGCCGCCCTGCATGGGAGGGTATTCGCCGGTGACCAGACCGATTTTGAGCATGGCCGATCAGCCGAAGCGGCCGGTGATGTATCGCTCGGTAGTTTCGCGCTGGGGGCGGGTGAAGAGGTTGGGGGTGAGATCGAACTCCACGAGTTCGCCGAGCCAGAAGAGGCCGGTGCGGTCGGAGACGCGCGCGGCTTGCTGCATGTTGTGGGTGACGATGACGATGGTGTATTGCTTTTTGAGTTCGGCGATGAGCTCTTCGATTCTGGCCGTGGCCACCGGGTCGAGCGCCGAGCACGGCTCGTCCATCAGGATCACTTCCGGCTCCACCGCCAACACGCGAGCCATGCACAGGCGCTGCTGCTGCCCCAACGAAAGGCCGAGCGCCGACTCGCCCAGATGATCTTTCACCTCGTCCCACAGCGCGGCGGCGCGAAGCGACTGCTCCACCAGTTCATCGTGATCGCGTTGAATGCCCAGCACGCGCGGGCCAAAGGCCACGTTGTCGCGCACCGATTGCGGGAACGGATTCGGTTTCTGAAACACCAGTCCCACCCGCTGGCGCAGGTGAGCCACGTCGAGGCCGGGCGCGTAAATGTTCTGCCCGTCGAGCAAAATCTGCCCGGCCACTCGCGTGTTGGGGATGGTGTCGTTCATTCGATTGAGGCATCGAAGAAAGGTGGACTTGCCGCAACCCGACGGCCCGATGAGCGCAGTCACTTCGCGCTCGGCGATCTCCATCGAAACGTCGGCGAGGGTTTTCTTGGGGCCGTAGTAAAAATCTAAATGCGTGACGCTGAATTTGCCCATACGGGGAATCATTCTACCTGAGAATCCGCCGAGTGCGAGACTCTCATGGGCGCCGCCGTTAAATAAAATTAACGAGCGCGGGGCCGATGGCGGATATAATCGACTCGGATCATGCGCACATTCTTCCTCCGTTGTTTGGCAATCATCATCGTTGTTGCGCTGACGGCTTGTCGCCGCCCCAGCGATCTGGGGGAGGCCGCCGCTGCATCGGCTATCGAAAACAAAGGCTCCGATACGATGGTGAACCTCGCGCTGGCGTGGGCCGAGTCGTATCAAACCGAGCGGCCCGATGTGCGCCTCTCGGTCACCGGCGGCGGATCGGGCACGGGCATTGCCGCGCTGATCAACGGCACGGTGGACATCGCCAACGCCTCGCGGGCGATCAAAAGCGAGGAACGAGAAAAGGCGCGAGCCAATGGAATCGAGCCGGTGGAATTTGTGGTGGCGCGGGATGCGATTGCCATCATCGTCCACCCGGCCAACCCGGTGAATCAAATCAGCCTCACACAACTTTCGGCCATCTATCGCGGCGAGATCACCAACTGGCGCAGCGTGGGCGGAGAGGATCGCCCCATTGTATTGCTCTCGCGCGAAACCAATTCGGGCACGCATGTTTTCTTCCTCGAGCACGTTTTGCGGCTGGGGAAGAAAGACGACAAATCGTTGTTCTCGCCCGATACATTGCTCATGCCCAGTTCCGAGGGCATCTCTGCCGAGGTGCGGCAGAACCCCAATGCCCTCGGTTACGACGGACTCGGTTACGTGACGCCGGACATGAAAACGTTGGCGGTGGCCCAAGCCGATGGCGAGCCGTTTGTGCTGCCCACTATTGCCACCGTCAACGACCAGTCGTATCCCATCGCCCGCGAGCTGTATATGTACACGCTCGGCCAGCCGTCCGGGCAAGTGAAAGAGTATATGGATTGGGTGCTCGGCCCCGAGGCGCAGAAAATTGTGGCCGAGTTGGGATTTGTGCCGGTGAGGTAATTTCAGATGCCAGAGGTCAGTAGTCAGAAGTCAGTGGTCAGAGGCCAGAGGCCGGAGGTCAGATATGGCAGTGGGGCGGAGTTTGTTATCGAGGCGCTCATCCGCGCGTCGGGGTACTCGGCGATTCTTTTTGTCGGGCTGATTCTGATCTTTCTATTGAAAGAGAGTCTGCCCGCGTTTGCAGAAGTGAAGCCCGAAGCGCTCTTCGGCCAACGGTGGTATCCCATCGAGGGGCACTTTGGTTTGTTGCCGCTCATCGGCGGATCGCTCATCGTCACGTTGGGCGCGACGGCCATCGCCGTGCCCTTCGGGCTGGCCGCCGCCATCTTCATTGCCGAGGTCGCCCCGCGCTGGGCGCGCGAAGTTCTCAAGCCGCTCATCGAAATCCTCGGCGGCCTCCCCTCGGTGGTGTTGGGCTTCATGGGCATGTTGGTGCTCGCCCCTTTCATTCGCGTCACGCTCGATACGCCCACCGGACTCACCGCGTTCACCGGATCGGTGTTGCTGGCTGGAATGGCCCTGCCCACACTCGTCTCGGTGGCCGAAGACGCGCTCGACGCCGTGCCGAAGAGTTACCGCGATGCGGCGCTCGCGCTCGGCGCGACTCAGTGGCAAACCATTTGGCGGGTGACGCTTCCGGCGGCGCGCACCGGCGTGCTCACGGCGGTGATGCTCGGCATTGGCCGGGCCATCGGCGAGACGATGACGGTGATGATGGTGACGGGCAACGCGGCGCGGATGCCCACCGCGCTCAACGCCCTCTTCCTTCCGGCGCGGACGATGACGGCCACCATCGCCGCCGAGATGGGGGAAGTCGCCAACGGGAGCGCGCACTATCATGTGCTGTTCACCATCGGCATCGCGCTGTTTGTCATTTCGTTCGCCGTCAACCTCGTCGCCAGCGCCGTCGTCTTCCAACAGCAGAAACGATCGCAACGCTTGCTTTCATGACTCACGCGAAAGTTCTTGGGAACGCGGATGAACGCTGATTGGGGCTGATGAACGCTGATATTTTTGATCAAGATGATCAGCGTTCATCAGATTTTTCAGCGTTTATCTGCGTTTCGCTCGACCTGCGAGTAGACACGAATCGCCTATGTCTCGCCAGCTCACCCAACGCCTCGCCTTCACCCTGCTCACCGCCGCCGTTGCCCTCACCATTCTGCCCATCGTGATCGTCGTGGGCTACATTGCAGTGGCGGGCGCTCCGGCCCTCTCGGCCGAGTTCCTCACCGCCATGCCGCGCAATGGAATGCGCTCCGGCGGCATTTGGCCGGCCATCGTCGGCACGCTGTATCTCACCTTGGGCACCGGGCTGGTGGCCGTGCCGCTCGGCATCGCCGCCGCCATCTATCTGGCCGAATACGCGAAAGACAATCAAATCACTCGCGCCATCCGAGTCGCTATCATCAACCTCGCCGGCATCCCCTCGGTGGTGTATGGGTTGTTCGGACTCGGGCTGTTCGTGCTCTTCCTGCAATTCGGCGCCTCCATCGTTGCCGGATGCCTCACCCTTTCGATCATGACTCTGCCGGTGATCATCTCCACCGCCGAAGAGGCCATTCGCGCCGTGCCGCAAAGTTTTCGAGTCGTCAGCGTCAGCCTCGGCGGAACGAAATGGCAAACCATCCGCCGCGTGGTGTTGCCGCAGGCGCTGCCGGGCATCCTCACCGGAGTCATTCTCGGCCTCGAACGCGCCGCCGGAGAGACGGCGCCCATTCTGTTCACCGCCGCCGCCTTCTTTCTGCCGCGCCTTCCCGCTTCAATCTTCGACGCGACCATGGCCCTGCCCTATCACCTCTTCGTCATCTCCACTCAAGTGCCGGGAATGCCATTGGAGATTCAATACGGCACCGCGCTGGTATTGCTTGTGTTCGTTCTTTCGATGAATGGGATCGCCACCGTGATACGCGCCCGCGCCCGCGCCCGGAGGCAGTGGTGACCGACTCCGCGCCCCAACCCAAAATCGTCGTCGAGCGCCTCTCGATCCAATACGACGACGGCGCCGAATCATTGCGCGAGGTGTCGCTCGCCATTCCGGCAAATCAGATCACGGTGCTGTTCGGCCCGGCCGGCGGCGGCAAAAGCACCCTGCTCCGCGCCATCAACCGGCTCAACGATCTGGTGGACGGAGTCCGCACCACCGGAAAGATTCTGCTCGACGGAAAAGAGATCAGCGGCTCCGGTGTGGACACCACCGCCTTGCGCCGCCGAGTCGGAATGGTGTTCGCCCAACCCGTGCCACTACCCATGAGCATCCGCGAAAACGTAACTTACGGACTCGAGTTGGCCGGAATGCGCGACGCAAAGAGAAAAGAGGGCGCGGTCGAAAAATCTTTGCGCGCCGCCGCGCTGTGGGAGGAAGTGCGCGACCGCCTCGACGCGCCCGCCGTGGCGTTATCCGGCGGCCAGCAACAGCGGTTGTGCCTCGCCCGCGCTCTGGCCCTCGAGCCCGAAGTCGTTCTGCTCGACGAGCCGACCTCCGGCCTCGATCCCATTTCGACTGCAAAAGTGGAAGAGTCTCTGCAAGAGATCAAGCGCGAGTACACCATCGTCATCGTCCCGCACTCGGTGCAGCAGGGCGCGCGCATCGCCGATTACGCCGCCTTCTTTTTGCAGGGTGAATTGGTGGAGCACGGCCCGGGTCCACAAATCTTCCTCGCCCCCAAAGACAAACGCACGCACGATTACGTGACGGGGAGATTCGGGTAAGGCAGATGTAACCACAAGGGGAACGCAGATAACGCTGATGAATCGGATGAACGCTGATTCTTTTTGATCAAGATCATCAGCGTTTATCGAGCCCAATCTGCGTTTATCAGCGTTGCCAGTAACGTTGGGGGAGCGATCAAAGATCGCGGTTCACGACATACCCGGCGATGGCGCGCAGGTTTTCCACGTGCGGCCCGGCGGGCAGAACATCCAGCGCGGCAATGCCCCGATTGACGAACTCGCGCGCTTCGTTAAGCGATGCCTGTATCGCCGCCGAATGGCGAATGGCCTCCACCACTTTCGTCGAGAGCGCGGCATCGCCCATTCTGCCGTTGAGCAATGAGGTGAGGTCGGGATCGTTGGGGCGCATGTCGAGATAGCACAGCGCCGGAAGAGTCACCAACCCCTGCCGCAAGTCGCCGCCCACTGGCTTGCCAATGTGATGCGGATCGCCGGTGAAATCGAGAATGTCGTCGATGATCTGAAACGCGGAGCCGACTTCACGCCCGAAGGTGGCCAGAGCGGCGATCTCCCGCTCGGTGGTGTCGCCCAGCACCGCCGCCGATTCGCATGCGGCCTCGAACACCGACGCTGTCTTCGAATAGATTCTCCTGAAATAATCCTCGCGGCTGGCAACCCCGCGGCTGGTGAACATCTGATTGATCTCGCCGTTGACGAGCACGCTGAGGGTGCGGGCGAAGATACGCATCACGCGCACGTTGTCGGCCTGGGCGGCGAAGTCGGCGGCGCGGGCGAACACGTAATCGCCGGTGAGCACCGTGGCGCCGGGACTCCATTGCGCGTTGAGGGTGGGGATGCCGCGCCGCAGGAGCGCCCCATCAACAAGATCATCGTGAACGAGGGTGGCCGTGTGCAGCATCTCGATGGCCGCCGACACCGACACGAGCCGGTCGAACTCGGCGTTGAAAATGCCGCCGGAGAGGAGGGCAATGGCCGGGCGGATTCGTTTGCCGCCCGAGGCCAGCAAATGTTCAATGACCGCTGTCAACGCCTCGTGCTGGCCGGCCATGCCTTCGCGCATACGATCTTCCACCGCGTTCAACCCGTCGCGCACAGGCGCGAAGAGTTGGGTGATGGAAGGCTGGGTCATCGTCGTCAAATCAATCAACTCCAATCAAAAAGCGCGGCGGCGTTGGCGCTCGTCTGCGCGGCCACGTCACTCAGCGGCAGTCCGCGCACTTCGGCAATTTTTTCGGCCACGCGCCGCACGTGAGCCGGTTCGTTTCTTCGCCCCCGATCGGGCATCGGCGCCAAATACGGCGCGTCGGTTTCAATCAAAAGATGCGCGAGCGGCGCTTCTTGCGCCACCGCCCGCAGTTCGTCGGCCTTCGGAAAAGTGATCGGCCCGGAGATGCCGATGGCAAACCCGATGCTGATCGCCTTCTGCATCCCGGCGCGATCACTGCTGAATGAATGTAACACGCCGCGCCGCCCCCCGTTGCGCTCGGCGGCCCACTCGCTCAACATTGCCATCACATCGTCGTGCGCTTCGCGGCTGTGAATGACCACCGGCAAACCGAGTTCGCCCGCCAATTCTAATTGCTGGCGAAAGACTCGCCGCTGAATATCGCGCGGCGATAAGTCACGATAATAATCGAGTCCGATCTCGCCGATGGCTTTGACCTTGGGGTGCTTCGCCAGTTCTCTCAATTCATTCAATTGCGCCGCGCCCATCGCCGCCGCATCGTGCGGATGAAAGCCCACCGCCGCATACAGTTCGGGGTACGATTCGGCGAGGGCCACCGCGCGTCGGCTCGATTCGAGATCGATGCCCGGATTCAGAATCCGAGTCACTCCGGCGGCGCGGGCGTGTTCAATCACCGCGCCCCGATCCGAATCGAATTGTGAAAGATCAAGATGGCAATGCGTGTCCGTCAGCACTTGTGATAATTGTATCAATGCTATCTGCTTTTTGGCTACCCCCCAACTTTATCGCTTGCCTTGCCTGCTTGGAGTGGTTCTCACCACCAAGACACAAAGGCGCAAGGACTCACAAAGATTCTCTTGTGCTTCTGCATGTCTCTGCGGCTTCGTGGTGAATCGCTCCAAGCCATTACGCAAGATGATCTCATCATCGCAACACGATGGATGCGAATTCTTCTCCCTCGCCCGCGCCGGGCACGCCGAGCATTGCGGCGATGGTGGCGGCCACATCGGCAAAGGTCTTTCGCGTGCCAATGGCCGCGCCGGATCGAATCATCTGCCCGGCGATCAAAAACGGCACGCGCTCGCGCGAATGATCGGTGGAAGGAGTCGTCGGATCGTTGCCGTGGTCGGCGGTGATCATCAGCACGTCATTATCGCCGAGCGCGTTCAGTATTTCGGGCAGGCGCCAATCGAACTCTTCGAGCGCACGCGCATAGCCGGGCACGTCGTTGCGGTGGCCGTACAACGCATCGAAGTCAACAAGATTGGCGAAGACAAGTCCGCGCCGCCGCGCGCGAGTGAATTCGAGGATCGCATCCACTCCGGCATTGTTGTTGCCGGTGTGATTCGAATCGGTGAGGCCGCGGTGGGCAAAGATGTCTTCGATTTTCCCGACGCCCGCGCACATCAAGCCCGCCGCTTTCACCGTGTCCAGAATCGTGTCGTGCGGCGGATAGAGCGAAAAGTCGCGGCGGTGTTCGGTGCGCTTGAACGCGCCGGGCTGGCCGATGAATGGCCGGGCGATCACCCGCCCCACCGCGAGATCGCCGGTGAGCATCTCGCGCGCGATCTCGCACATCTCGTACAATTTTTCGAGGGGGATGATCCCTTCGTGCGCGGCGATCTGGAAGACACTGTCGGCAGAAGTGTAAATGATGGCTTTGCCGGTGGCGAGGTGCTCCGCGCCCAACCGTTCGATGATGACCGTGCCCGACTCTGGATAGTTGCCGATCGTTCCACGCCCGATGCGTTTCTCGAACGCCCGAACGAACTCTGCCGGGAAGCCGTTCGGAAACACAGGGAACGGTTTGGAGAGCGACGCGCCCGCCAACTCCCAATGGCCGGTGGTCGTGTCTTTGCCCGCCGACACTTCGGTGAGCCGCCCGAATGCGCCCGATGGATTCTCAACCGCAGGCACGCCGGCAAGATCGCCCAAGTGTCCGAGTCCGAGCGCGGCCATGTTCGGAAGTTTGAGACCGCCCATGGCCCGCGCAATGTTGCCGAGCGTGTTCGAGCCGGAGTCGCCGTAGGCTTCGGCGTCCGGCGCATCGCCGATGCCCACGCTATCGAGCACAATGAGGATCACTTGATTCACGTCGCCCATCAATGCGGCCTCATCAAACCGCCCCGCGTGCAGTTCTGAATTTCCACTTCCGCGCGGTCGGCTCCGGCGGCGCTCTGCGCGAGGCGGCAGATCCGCAGAGCCATTGCGGCCAATGCCTCTTCCGATTGTTGGCCGTCGGATTCGAGCATGGCGCGGAACTTCGGTTCGGTGCCGGAGTAGCGCAAGTTGATGCGCGTGAGGCCGGGCGTGGAATCGAGCGCCTGCTTTTCCATGCCGTCGAGCGATGCGCGATCCAATCGCGGCCCGCGCCCCACATCCGCCGACGCGATCACTTGCGGCGTTTTGCCGATTCCGGCGGCGAATTCGGACATCGATCCGGCGCGGCTTTCGACGAAGGCGCGAATGACGAACAGCGCGGTGCGCATTCCGTCGCCGGTCGAGTGTTCGCTGTCCAACAGCACCACGTGCCCCGACTGTTCGCCGCCGAGTCCGATCATCGCCTTCGGCGTCACCGCCGTTTGTAGGCTCATCAATTTTTCCACAACGTATTTATCGCCCACCGGAGTCTCGTGAAATTTCAATCCCGCTTTTTCTACGAACGCTTTCAATCCGCTGTTGCGCATCGTCGTCGTCACCACCGCATGAGCCATGAGCATTCGCCGCCCTTCGAAGTAACGCGCCAGCATCCCCAGCATGTGATCGCCGTCCACCACCCCGCCCTGCTCGTCCAAAAAAATCACGCGGTCGGCGTCGCCGTCGAAAGCGATCCCGAACTTGGCTTCATAGCTTCGCACCAGCCCGCCAATCTTCTCCGGCCTCTGCCGCACGAATTCTGATCCGGCCTCCGCGTTGATATTGAGTCCGCTGGGCGAGGCATGCACGGCGGTGACTTGCGCGCCCAGCCGGGAAAACAGGTCGGGCGCGAAACGGGAGGCGGCCCCGTTGGCGCAATCCACCACCAGCGTAACGCCGTCGAGCCGCAGATCGGGATGCTCGGCCAAAAGCGACTCGATGTATCGCTCGTGCATCCCGCGCGAATCCATCACCCGCCCCAAACGCTTGGCCGCCGAAAACGTCGGCGGCGGATCGCCGGGCTGAGGGTCGGCCAACGTTTCGATCTCTTCCTCAACCGCCTCCGGCAATTTGATCCCCGATGCGCCGAAGAACTTGATTCCGTTTTGCTCCACCGGGTTGTGCGAGGCGGAGATGACCGCGCCGGCATCGGCGTTGAGGCGGCGCACCATCCACGACACGCCGGGCGTGGTGATCACGTCGGCGTCGAGCACATCGACTCCGGCAGACAACAAACCGGCCGTCAACGCGCTCTGCAGCATCGGCCCCGATTGGCGCGTGTCGCGGCCCACAATGACCGACGGGCGTTTGCTGGCGCGACTCGCCAGCACGGCTCCGGCAGCCTGCCCCAATCGCAGAGCAAACTCGGGCACGAGCGGCCACTCGCCCACCGTTCCCCGAATTCCATCCGTGCCAAAAAGACGCGGCATAGCGACTCAAACCTCGCGGCCTTCGCGGATGGCTTTGATGTCTTCGTCCACCATCATTTCGATGAGGCCTCTAAAGGTGACCGACGGCTCCCAGCCCAACACTTTGCCCGCCTTCGTCGCATCGCCCACCAGCAAATCCACTTCTGCCGGGCGGAAGTATTTTTGATCCTGCGCCGTGTGTTCGCGCCAGTCGAGGCCAACGTGGCCGAAAGCTACTTCGCACAACTCCTGCACCGAGTGCGTTTCGCCGGTGGCCACCACGTAGTCGTCGGCTGTGTCTTGTTGCAGCATCAGCCACATGGCCTGCACATAATCTCCGGCGTAGCCCCAATCGCGCCGCGCATCAAGGTTGCCGATGCGCAGTTCCTTCGCCTGCCCCAGTTTGATTTTCGCCGCCGCGTGAGTCACTTTGTGAGTGACGAACTCCAAACCGCGCCGGGGGCTTTCGTGATTGAAAAGGATTCCCGAACAGCCGAACAGATTGTAACTCTCGCGGTAGTTCACCGTGATCCAGTGGCCGTACACCTTCGCCACACCGTACGGCGAGCGCGGATAAAACGGAGTCGATTCGCGCTGAGGCACTTCTACCACTTTGCCGAACATTTCCGACGACGAGGCTTGATAGAAACGAATCGACGGATCGGTGAAGCGGATGGCTTCGAGCATTCGGGTGACGCCGAGCGCGGTGAACTCTCCGGTGAGCACGGGCTGTTTCCACGAGGTGGGCACGAACGACTGCGCGGCGAGATTGTACACTTCGGCAGGTTTGTGTTCGCGCAAAATATCCACAATGGAAGTCTGATCGAGAAGATCGCCCTGCACGATCTCGATCTCATTCTGAATGTGTTTGATGCGATCAAAGTTGACGGTGGACGAGCGGCGCACCATGCCCACAACTCGGCAGCCTTTCGAGAGAAGGAACTCGGCCAGATAACTTCCATCCTGCCCGGTGATGCCGGTGATCAATGCGGTCTTCATGAATAATTCTGCCTCTCGTAATCGAGCAAATCTTTCAACGCTTGCTCAAAGGGGATGGTGGGCCGCCAACCGGTGACGGCAGTGAGTTTGGATGCATCGCCCCGCTGGCGGGGCGTGTCGGAGGGGCGCAGACGCAGCGGATCGATTTCGACCGTCACCGCGCGCGAACTGTGAGCCAACAACCCATCCAGAATCGCCCGCACCGGGCGCGACATGCCCGAAGCCACATTATAAACGTCGCCTGCCTGCCCTTTCTCCAACGCGGCGATGTAGCCGCGCACCACATCGCGCACGTCGCTGAAATCGCGCTCGGCGTGCAGGTTGCCCACGCGAATGATCGGCGGCTGGCCCCCGCGCTCGATGGCCACAATCTGCCGCGCGAAATCGGGCGCGACAAAACGATGGCTCTGCCGAGGGCCGATATGATTGAACGGGCGCACGCGCACCACCGGCAAGCCGTGACTGAGATAATACGACTGTCCGAGAAAATCCTGCGCCAGTTTGCTCACGCCGTAGGGGCTGTCGGGGCGAAAGGGCGAGGACTCGGTGGCCGGCAGTTCGTGATCGTCGAGCCGCCCGTATTCTTCGTTGGAGCCGACGGCCAAAATACGAGTGTTGCCGAATCCAAGTCGGAGGCAGCTCTGAAGGATGTTGAGCTGAGCGCGGATGTTGTTTTCGAGCGTGCCCCACGGGTCGGCCCAACTTGCCGGAACAAAAGCCTGCCCGGCCAAGTGATACACTCGGTCGGGCCGGACAGTGGCTATGACGCCATCCACTTCTGCCGGACTGCAAAGATTGGCCGTGAGGCACTGCACTCGCGGATCGAGATAGTGAGGCCGTTCGGGAGTGATGAGCACGCCCCATACCTCGCACTCGAACTCTCGCAACAATTCATCGGCCAAGTGGCTTCCGGCGAAGCCGCCCACGCCGGTCACTAAAATTCGCAACGGCTCGCCCATCATTCTTCGATGAAATAGTCTGAATCCAAGATTAGCCCCGCAAGGAAAATGTCTGCGGCATTATACCGTGATAATTGTTTGACAGTTGATCGGGGTCACGGTTATAATCGGCGGCGTTGTCGCTGAAAACTCAGCCGCCTCTTCGGGCGGCTTCATTTTGCAGTCACCCCCTGAGAACTTGGAGGAAGAATAGTGTGACCACTCAAACTGCTGGCGAGGCCACGCCACTCAAACTGACCGACTTGCGGCCCAAAATGCAGCTGCAAGGCAAGATCAAAAAAATCGAATTGTTCGGCGCGTTCGTGGATGTGGGCGCGGAGCGCGACGGCCTGTTGCACATCTCGCAGCTGCGCCGCGAGCGCACCAACCGCGTGGAAGACGTTGTAACACTCGGGCAAGAGGTGACCGTGTGGGTGCGCAAAGTGGATGTGGGCACGGGCCGCATCGACTTGACGATGGTCGAGCCGCTGAAACTGGATTGGGATGAGCTCAAGACCGGCATGGTGGTAAAAGGCAAAGTGACCAAACTGGAGCGCTTCGGGGTGTCGGTGGACATCGGCGCGGAGCGGCCGGCCTTCATTCACGTGCGCGAGCTATCCACCGACCGCGTGTCCGAGCCGGGCGAAGTGGTGAAGCCCGCGCAGGAAGTGGAAGCCAAAGTGATCCTTGTGGATCGCAAGAAGCGCAAGATCGATCTAAGCCTGAAGGCGATGGAAGATTTTACGCCGGAGGACGACGAGCCCGATGTGAAACCGATGAGCGCCATGGAAGCGGCTCTACGGAGCGCCATGTCCACGAGCCGGGATGCGGTCGGCGACCGGGAACGGTCGAAAAAGAGCAAAGCCGCCCGCTCCGAATTGGAAGACGCATTCGAGCGCACACGGCAGCAGCACATCGCCAAAAAGAATTGAGGCAGCCGACTCAAAAGGCCGACAGCATTTCGATGCTGTCGGCCTTTTTGTTTTGCGAAATCGCCGCCCAATTCAGCGCAAGCAATCACTCATATTCGTCGTCGTCATCCTCGTCCCAATCTTCCTCTTCGTCTTCATCCTCGTAGAGATCATCTTCCTCCTCTTCGGCGTCCGCCAACTCCTCCTCCCACTCTTCGGCCTCCACCGCCTCGGCCTCATCCACTTGCGAATATGTCAGACATCCAGAGTCGGGGTCGATTTCGACTGCGGCGGCGCCACAATACTTCTCTTCTAAAAATACGCAATCTTCGTAATGGCATCGTATGCGAGGCATAGGCTCCCTCCAGTGTTATGAGTGTTATGAGTCTGTGTCGGGCCGCCACAAACGGACGACCGAGATCACAAGAATAAGCGTGATGGCGATGGCTGAGACAACGCAATACGGGCACACGGCGTGGAGCACGGCCAATTCGATGTAAGTGAGATAAGCCGAGTAGAGTGTTCCAAAGAGGGCCAGGCCGAACACACCCACCGGCGACCACTGCCGCCAAAATTGACCGCGCCCCTCCATGAAATGCAAAGCAAGCATGGCCGCATACGCGCCCGCGCCCAACAATGCAATGGGTATGCCGCCGATGACGGAAAAGCGGCTGGCGTTCACCGACTCGCAATCGCCGACGCCTCCGCAGAACGCAGAGGTGTTCGCAAGTTTGACCCATGTGAGATACAGCGAAACCAACAACCCCAACCCGGCCAGCGCCGCGCTCGCCCGGCGCAACCACACGGCGGGCGCAATCTGCCGTTTCTCTTTTTCTTCCATTGCTTTTACAGTCATTGCCAATCAACCTCTTCAGGTCCGTCCAGCATCCAAGCCTTCACCATGCTGCCCGACGGGATTTCGACGACTCCTTCGGGAATGATCACCAGCGCATTGGCGTTGACCAGCGCGGAGAGGATGTTCGATCCCTGCCCGCCCGCGCTGTGGGCCGCCAATTCATTTCCAACTTTCCGAACCACTGCCCGCAAATACGTTTCGCGCCCATCGGAGTGCAGTGGCTCGCTCACCTTCACATCAACGGCGGGCTTCTCCAAATTTCGCCGCCCACCCAGTTTGAGCAGCACGGGCCGCACGAAAATCTCGAAACTTACAATGGCCGACACGGGGTTGCCCGGCAACCCAAAAAACGGGATGCCGCGATACTGCCCAAAGGCCACCGGCTTGCCGGGTCGCATCCGCACTTTCCAAAAGTCCAACGCGCCATCGCGCTCCACTGCGGCCTTCACCACATCGTATGCGCCCACCGACACTCCGGCAGAGGAAACGATGAGGTCGGGGTGAAGATCGGCGGCGGCCTGCAATTTGGCGGTGACGGCCTCCACGCGGTCGCGGGCGACCCCCAGCATCAAAGGTTCACCGCCGTATTTGTGAGTGAGCGCGGCGAGGCTGTAACTGTTGGAGTCGCGGATCTGTCCGGGCCGCAAGGGCTGATCGATCTCCACCAACTCATCGCCGGTGGAAATGACGGCCACGCGGGGGCGCCGAATCACGTTGACGCGAGTGAGGCCGAAGGAGGCCAACAGGCCGATGTCGTACACTCGCAGTACCCGACCGGCCTCCATCACCGTGTCGCCGGAACGAACGTCTTCTCCCTTCGGGCGAATGTATGCGCCGGACTCAATGGGCTGATGCAGAGCGATGGCGGTGGGCGGGGGCGCATCGACGACCGAGCGATCTGCGCCGGTGGCTTCGATGGGCACGACGGAGTCTGCGCCGTCGGGAACGTGCGCGCCGGTCATAATGCGGGCGGCGGTTCCGCGCTCGAGGGAAACGGCGGGCGCGGCGCCTGCCGGAATATCGCCAATGACTGTGAGGGTGGTGGGTCTGTGGGCCGAGGCAGTGCGCAAATCTTCGGCGCGCACCGCGTAACCGTCCATGCTTGAGTTGGGAAAGGGCGGAAGGTCGAGAGTGGCTCGAATGGGCTCGGCTAGCACCCGCCCCACAGCGCTTTCAGAACGGATCGACTCTGCTTCGAGTGTGCGGAAACTGCTGAGGACTTTCGCCAGCGCTTCAGAGACGGTGAGCATTGGCTGCAGTAATCATTCGAGGCGTTTTGTGTATCTCAACCCTTGTTCGCTGGCATTATACCATGCGTGTCAACCGCCTTTTCGCATGCGCGAGGACGACGAACACAAAAGCATCCCGGTGATCATCGTTTCGATCCGCGCCGATCCGGCATTCCGCCTCCGCGCCCAAGAATTGGGCGTGTTCCGGTATTTGCTCAAGCCCTTCTCGCCCACCGTCCTCCGGCAGGAGATCGAACTTGCGCTCGGAGTCAACTGGGAGAAATACTGGTCGGGCACATTGGCGCGGAAATCGTAGCCGCCGCCCTTACCCCGGCTTCCACCGCCTCACGTCCAACACATTCGGCAGCTGCTCGATGCGATTCAGAATCCGCCCCAACTGAGTCAGGTCGGACACTTGCAGGGTGAGCAGAATGTTGGCCATGTTCTTCTTCACATCCGGCACATTCACCCGGCTCATGCTCACCTTTTCGTCGGCCACAATCGTCGAAACGTCGCGCAACAGCCCTTCGCGGTCGAGCGCCTGAATTCGGATGGGCACAGCGTAGGTTTGCTCCACCGCCCCGCCCCAGTTCACTTGAATGAGTCGCTCTGTCTCGAGGATGCGGACGGCGTTGGGACAATCTTGCCGATGAATGGTGATGCCGCGCCCGCGGGTGGTGAAGCCGATGATCGGATCGCCCTTCACCGGGTTACAGCATTTTGCCAAATGAGTGAGCAACCCTGCCGTGCCCTGAATAGTGACATCTTCCGGCCCGGTTTTGGGCGGCCGGCGTTCGGGAACAGGAGGCGGCAACGTTTCGTGCTCGGCTTCGCTCTGCTCGCGCACGAAGGCGACGATGCGGTTGACCACCGTTTGGGTATGGATGTCGCCGCACCCCAGCGCGGCCATGAAATCGTTGACTTTCTCGAATGAAAAGAATTCGGCGATCTTTTCGTAAGTGAGCTTGTCGATCCCCAACCGATTCAGTTCGCGCTCCAACAGCGCGCGACCGGTGGACACATTCTGTTCGTAATCCTGCTTCTTGAACCAATTGCGAATCTTCTCGCGCGCCCGCGCCGATTTGACGAAGCCGAGATCGGGGTTAAGCCAGTCGCGGCTGGGGCCGCCGCGTTTGGCGGTGATGATCTCCACTTGATCGCCGGTGCGGAGGGCCGTGTTGAGCGACACGAGTTTGCCGTTCACTTTTGCGCCCCGGCAGCGCTCGCCTACCGCCGTATGCACGTGATAGGCAAAGTCGATCGGCGTCGCGCCCATCGGCAAATCCACAATGTCGCCGCGCGGGGTGAAGGCATACACGCGATCCTGAAAGACATCCGTCTTCAGCGCCTCGACAAAATCGCGGCCTTCGGTGAGATCGCTTTGCCATTCCATCAACTGCCGCAGATAAGCCACGCGGCGCTCGAACGCCTCATCACGCTTCTTCGTTCCCTCTTTGTATCGCCAGTGCGCGGCAATGCCGAACTCGGCGTTCTCGTGCATCTCCGGCGTGCGTATCTGCACTTCGAGCGGTTTGCCGTCGTCGTACACCACTGCCGTGTGCAATGATTGATAGAAGTTTTCCTTCGGCGTGGCAATGTAATCGTCGAACTCGCCCGGCTGGGGCCGCCACAGGCTGTGGATCACACCCAACACCACGTAGCAGGCCGGAATATCTTTGACGATGACTCGCACGGCGCGCACATCGTAGATCCGATCAAAGTCCGTCTGCTTGCGATTCATCTTCTTCCAGATCGAATAGATGTGCTTGGGCCGGCCGCTGATCTCGATCGGCTCGAGGTGGTGCTCGGCCAGCGTCGTCCGGATTTTCTGAATGATGGCCGCCATCGTGCGCTCGCGGTCGCCGCGCCGCTCGTCGAGCATTCCGGCAATCTTCTTGTATTGATCGGGGTCGACGTACCGAAAGCCGAGGTCTTCTAATTCCCATTTCATGCGCCAAATGCCGAGCCGGTTGGCCAGCGGCGCGAATATCTCCAGCGTCTCTCGGGCAATGCGCCGCTGTTTGTCGGGCTTGAGGTGTTTGAGCGTGCGCATGTTGTGCAGTCGGTCGGCCAGTTTGATCAGCACCACGCGCACATCCTCGCCCATCGCCAAAAACGTCTTGCGAATGGTTTCGGCTTCGCGGTCGTGTGTGCGCTGATCGGCGCGCTCTTCGGGCACGTGCTCCGCCGGAGCCACTCCGCCGGTCAGAGGCCGATCCAATCGCGACACGCGCGGCAGGTTGGTGAGTTTGGTCACCCCGTCCACCAGCTGCGTCACTTCGTCGCCGAAATCGCGGCGCACGTCATCAAGCGTCACCGGCGTGTCTTCGACAATGTCGTGCAGCAGCCCGGCGGCAATGACCGGGCCCGGCAAATTCATCTCGTTGAGGATTTTGGCGACGGCCACGCAGTGCGTCACATACGGATCGCCTGAGGCGCGGGTTTGCCCGGCGTGATACTTCACGGCCACTTCATAGGCGCGTTTGATGTCGTCGCGATCTTGGGGGGAGAGGTTCGGCGAGAGTTCGCCGAGAAAATCATCGAACTTCATAAGGCAAAAGTATAACCGCGCGAGCGCGTGTTGTCTATCTTAATGACGTGTGCTATAAACCGAGTAATAGTCGAGTAGTCGAGTGGTCTGCGGGTCTCTTAGTCGGCGGCACGACCCACAGACCACCCGGCTACTCGACTACAAGACCACCCGACCATAAGACCACCCGACCATAAGACCACGAGGCGTCCATGTCCCTTCAAGGCAAAGGTTTCTATATTTGGCAGATCAAAAACTGTGAGGGCGGCAACCCGGAGTCCATTGCCGCCAAAGCGCAGGCGGCCGGCCTCACACACGTCCTGCTCAAAATCGCCGACACTACTTTCGCCTTCGGCTTCGACCGCAACAACAACGACATCACCGCGCCGGTCGCCAACGCGCTCCGCAATCGGGGCATCCAAGTGTGGGGGTGGCATTACGTGAAAGGCAACGACCCGGCAGGGGAGGCGCGCATCGCCGCGCAGCGCACGCGCCAACTGCGGCTCGACGGTTACGTGATCGACGCCGAGATCGAATACAAAGCGGCAGGCAAGGCCGCCGCCGCGCGCGCTTTCATGAACGAGTTGCGCGCCGGCCTGCCCAATCTTCCGATCGCTCTCAGTTCATTCCGCTACCCCTCGTATCACAAAGAATTACCGTGGCGCGAATTCCTCGAACAATGCGATCTCAACATGCCGCAAGTGTATTGGGAGCAAGCGCACAACGCCGACGTTCAACTGGCGCGCAGTGTGACCGAGTTCGGCAACAGCGCATTGGTTGGCTTCGTGCGCCCGGTCGTCCCCACTGGCGCGGCCTACGGCGCCAGCGGCTGGCGAGCCACGCCCGATGACTTGCGAGCGTTCTTCTCGAAAGCGCAGGAGTTGGGATTGGAAGCGGCCAACGCCTATTCGTGGGATTGGGCCACCTCGCCCGGCAACACCGATCTGTGGGATGCAGTGGCTCAAGTGAACTGGGCGACCGAGACCCCGCCCCTTCCCTCGCGTGACATCGCCACCGATTACTTCACCGCGCTCAATCAGCGCGATCTCGATTCCCTCCTCGCCCTCTATCAGCCCAACGCCGCGCACGTCACCGCCAAACGCACCATCGTCGGGGCCGAAGCCATCCGCGACTATTACACCGATCTCCTCTTCAACATTCTCCCCGATGCGGCCTTCACCCTGCTCGACTCAACCGGGCAGGACCCATCGCGCCTGTTCACTTGGTCGGCGACGAGCGCACGCGGAAATGTGATTGACGGCAACGATACGCTGGGCTTGCGTGACGGGCTGATCCAGTATCACTACACGCGCTTCAGCCTCAGCGGATAGCAAATAGCGGATGGCGAATCGCTAACCGCTGATCGCTATCACCCTCTCTGCCTCAACAGCGCCACCACTCCGGCGAACACGCCGACGACGAACAAGCCAATGATGATCAACGCCGGAGGGAATCCGCCGCCGCCCAAATCCGGCGACTCGAACGTGGGCTGAACAATGGGCGGCCCGGCAGTGAACGTGGGCAAGCGAGTCGGAACGGGGGTGCCGGCCTCGAACGTTCCGGGCAGCAGAGTCGGCGTGGGCGGCAGAGTCGCCGTGGGCGGCGCATCCACCACCGGCAGAACGTCAATCGTTCCGGCGCGCAATGCAACGAGCAACGCATACACCCACGCCTTGCCGCCCGGCGCACCCGGATACTCGATCTGAATCCACTCCGACGCTACCGACCGGCCAATGGCCGGAGCCGTTTGCCCGGCAATGAGCACGCCGACCTGATCGTAATTCGTGCCCGGCCCGGAGCGCGCGTTCACTTGCTCCGCCGCAAACACCGTCGGCCCGCCGAACGTCGCCGTGGGTTGAAGCGTTTCGGTGGGCAGCTGCGCCGCGCGCAACATGCCAGCGTTCAGCGCCGTCATCGCCAGCGCGGCCATCACAATCACGCAAACAGAAAGCAACTTGAATTGACGCATGGCCGCGATTATACCAACTTGGTCAGCCTCACTTTGCGCAGCAACTGCGCCTGTATTCCTTGCCGGATGAACGGCGCCGCCCCGCGCCCCGCGCGCGACAGCGCCTCCACCAATCGCAGTGACGTTTCCTCGCCGACGCTCCGATGCTCCCACTCCTCGCTGACACACTCGATCAGATCATCCGCGTCGTCGAACACATCCACCCATTCGAACCGGCGGGGCGCCGGGGCCGCGAACCAACCCTCATTCAGAATTTGATCCACCGCTGCGCTGGCCTGCGCGTGACCCACCGGGCCGTCGCCAACCCAGGTGAGGCCGCCGCACCGAGTCTCGCCTCCACTGCGATCTCGCACCCACACTTCCGGCTCATCCGCCACCGGGCGAATGTCGAGCACAAACCAGCGCGCCACTCGCCATGCTTCTCGGAGGGCATGAACCATGCCCGACGGCTGCACTCATCAAAGCGACCAGCCGAACACCGCCAGATCGAAACTCGACTCGGAGAAAGGCAATCGCTCGGCCTGCCCGTGCGCGAGGCGCGCGTTCGTGTCTTTGAGCGACTCGGCGCGCGCGGCGATCAACTCATCCCAATCCGAGTCGAGCGCAACCGTCAACGCCGTCTCCCGTAGATAATGGCGAATCATGCGCCCATCGCCCGCGCCGATCTCCAACACCCGCGCGCCGCGAAAGTCGGCCAGCGCGTGAAGGACATCATGCTCAAGTTGTTCGGGATTCGGGAAGTCTGTCATTTTACGGAGAGCGCGATTTGATCTATGATTAGCGCAGTTATATCACAGCATAGAGGCCAACATGACTCAGCGCATCTTTCACGGCGACATCACCCCCGACGATCTGGCGACTGCCCTTGAGGGCGAATTCAATCGCGGCGATCTGCGCGTCACCCGTTCCGGCGGCGGCGATGAGGCCGTCGTCAACATTCACACACCCTCACGCCGCTCTTCCGGCGGCTCCACGGCCCTCAGCATGACCATCCAAAAACACGAAGACGGAGTCCTCGTTGCTTTGGGCGATCAGGAATGGCTGGGAGTAGCGGCATCGCTGGGGCAGACCGCGCTCTCGGTGTTCCAAAATCCAATGAACATCCTTGGCCGGCTCGACGATGTGGCCGCCGATGTGGATTCACTCAAACTGCCGGAGAAGGTGTGGGAGGCCATCGAGCGGTTCGTCAAAAGCAAAGGCGCATCGAAACAGATTTCGGAGCGGCTCCGAACGACTGCCTGCCCGTATTGCAAGGCCGCCAACGCAGTGGGCGCGACCTCCTGCGTGCAGTGCGGCGCTCCGCTCGGCAGTGTGCAACCCGGCTCGTGCGCCAACTGCGGTTTCGTGAATGTGAAAGAGGCCAAGTTCTGCGCCAACTGCGGAAACAAACTGAAGGATGAAGGATGAAGGCAGAAGGATGAATGTCAGACCTTTCTGCTTTTCACTTTCTTGATAATTGTGACGAAGATGGCGATGAGTTGATCCGTTTCATCCTGCAATAGCGTCACGATAATTGGCTCCAACGGCAGTGCTTGAGCGCAAAACCTGCTTGCCCAACACCTGCGCCACCGTCGTCTTTGGCAACGCCGAATACATCTTGATGATCCGCAATGCGAAAGTCTTCGTTCGCGTCCTCAGATCCTCCGGCTTGCCTCCTGTTTCATCCTTCATTCCTCCTCCTTCATCCTTCCAACAATCCTCGCCGTGTGTTTCGTCCCCGTCACAAAATGATCGATTACCATATTCTCGTTCGGCGCGTGCGCCTGTGAGCCCGGGTAGCCCACGCCCGCCGTCACGATGGGCACATTGAGCGCCTGCAGAAAAACGTGGTTCGGCCCCGAGCCGCCGATCATCGGATGCACCACCGGCTCCACCCTATAGGCCTCGCGCGCGGAATCCAAAACAAGTTTGACAAACGGGTGGTCGGGGTCGGTGCGGCCCGGCGCTTCCCCGCCGAGATAGTTCACCTCCACATCCGAGAATCCTTCGGCCTCCAAATGCGCGCGCAACTTCCGTAGAATGTCGAGCGGCTCTTGATCGGGCACGAGCCGGAAGTCCACCTTGGCGCTGGCTTGCGCGGGCAGCGCCGTTTTTGATCCCGGCCCCTGATACCCCGACGTGAGTCCGCAAATGGTGCAGGTCGGCACGAACACTTCCTCGCGCCGCAGTTCCGGCCCGCCCGGCATCCCCTTCAAGAATCCTTTGAGGCCGTAGCGTTTCAGCAAATCATCCGAGTTGTCGGGCAGTGCGGCCAGCAGTTCGAGGTCGCGCGCCGAAGGCGGCTTCACCGCATCGTAGAAGCCGGGGATGCGAATGCGCTCGTTTCCATCTTTCAGCGTGTTCAGCGCCCACACCAATCGCCAGGCCGCGTTCGGGAAAATCGATCCGCCGAGTCCCGAATGAGCGTCGAGCGTTCCGGTCTTCACGCTCAGTTCAACATAGCAAATACCGCGCAGGCCAAGATATTGAGTCGGCCTCCCCTCATGATCGACGCCGCCGAACTCCCACACGCACCCATCGGCCTTGAGTTTGGCCGCGTGATCTTTGACGAACGCTTCGAGATTGAGGCTGCTGGTTTCCTCTTCGCCTTCGATCACGAATTTGATCCGGCACGGATACGATCCGGTTACTGCCTTCACCGCATCCAACGCCGAGAGGCGGCACTGGATGTGGCCTTTGTCGTCGGACACCCCGCGCGCAAAAAGTTTGCCGTCGCGAAGCGTCGGTTGAAACGGCGGCGAGTCCCACAGTTCGAGCGGCTCCGGCGGCTGCACGTCGTAATGGTTGTAAAAGAGGAGGGCGCGATCGCTGTCGCCCGCCGCTTCTCCGTACACCACCGGGTGCCCGTTCGTGGCGATGATCTCCACCGCGAACCCGCGCCGCTTCAGCATCTCGGCCACCAATTCGGAGCATTCGCGAATTCCGAGTCCCTGCGCCGACACGCTCGGCTGGGCGCACAACCGCGACAACTCGGCCATCGAGTCGTCGAGGTGATCCACGATGTATTTGTCAATTGCGGCGAAGTCAGTCATCGTCAAATTCCTTTCGCGCAAGATTATAGACCGGAATATAATTGGCGCACTGGAGATCGAACGCGCATGGAGTATCGCAACCTCGGCCCCACCGGCCTCGACGTTTCGGCGATCTGTCTCGGCACAATGCAGTTCAAGTGGACAGCCGATGAGTCGGCTTCGTATGCCGTGCTCGATTCGTTTTACGAGTCGGGCGGCAACTTCATCGACACCGCCGACATTTACTCGAACTGGGCGCCGGGCCTCTCCGGCGGCGAAGCCGAAACCGTCATCGGCGAATGGATGAAACGCAAAGGCAACCGCAGCAAAATCATCCTCGCCACCAAAGTGCGCGGCAAAATGTGGGATGGCCCCGACGGCGAAGGCCTCAGCCGCGCTCACATCATGCGCGCCGTCGAAGACTCTCTGCGCCGACTGCAAACCGACACCATTGACCTCTATCAATCGCACTGGCCCGATACCGACACTCGAATTGAAGAAACCATGCGCGCCTTCGATGATTTGGTGAAGCAGGGCAAAGCGCGGTTCGTCGGCTGTTCGAACTACAGCGGCGATCAATTGGCCGAAGCCCTGCAAGCCTCCAAGCGCGACGGGCTGATCGAATACACCACCATTCAACCCCACTGGTCGCTCGTCGAGCGGCAGAAGTTCGAACTCGAAACTTATCCCACCGTCAAAATCTACGGACTCGGCATCATTCCCTACAGCCCGCTCGGCCGCGGCTTCCTCACCGGTAAATACCGCGCCAACAAACCTCTGCCCAAGAGTCTGCGCATCGAAAGCGTGAGACCCCTGCTCAACAACAAGAACTTCATCCTCCTCGACAAACTCGAAGCCATCGGCAAAGCGCGCGGCAAGAGCATCGCCCAAATCGCGCTCGGCTGGCTGCTTGCCCGCGATCAAGTGGTGTCGGTCATCATCGGCGCGAACACCCCCGAGCAGCTCGCCGACAGTCTCGGCGCATCGGGCCTGCGCCTCACCGACGACGAGATGTACGAACTCAACCGACTCACCTCGTGGGCCACGGGCATCCTCAGCACGCCGGTATCGTGAACCTCCTCCTCGCCTGCTACGAACTCGGCCACCAACCGCTCAGCCTCGCCTGGCCGCTGGCCTTCCTCAAACGCGCCGGGGCCGAAGCCATCGCGCTCGATCTCGCAGCCCAACCCTTCTCGGACGAACTTGCCGCGCAGGCCCGCTTCGTCGGCATCGCCGCGCCCATGCACACCGCCCTGCGCATCGGCGTGGAAGCCGCCGCCCGCGTGCGCGCCCTCAACCCCCGCGCGCACATCTGCTTCTTCGGTTTGTATGCCTCGCTCAACGAGGATTATTTGCTCGAGGGCATCGCCGATTCGGTGATCTCAGGCGAATACGAAGAAGCGCTCACGCAGTTGATCATCGCCATCCGGTCGGGGAACCGCCACCCCGCTCAAGTGCCCGGCGTATCCACTCCCGACTCCCGCGCCCACCCCGCCCTCAACCGTCTCCCCTTCCCTCTCCCCGAACGATCATCATTGCCCGCGCTCGATCATTACACTCGCTATCGAAACAACGGCCACATCCAACTTGCCGGATACACCGAAGCCAGCCGGGGTTGTTTGCACACTTGCGCTCATTGCCCCATCGCGCCGGTGTACGGCGGTCGCTTTTTCGTCGCGCCAATCGAAACCGTCCTCGCCGACATTCGCCAGCAAATCGACTCGGGCGCGCAGCACATCACCTTCGGCGACCCCGATTTTCTCAACGGCCCGCGCCACGCCCTCGACATCGCCCGCGCCCTGCGCGCCGAGTTTCCTCAAGTCACTTTCGACTTCACGGCCAAAGTCGAACACATCATCAAACACCACTCGCTGTTCCCCCAATTCGCCGAACTTGGCTGCGCGTTCATCACTTCGGCCATCGAATCGCTCAGTGATGTTGTTCTGCAGAGGCTCGCCAAAAGCCACACCGCGGCCGACATCGAAACTGCGCTGGGCATCCTCGACTCGGCGGGCATCGCCCTGCACCCCACGCTCGTCGCCTTCACCCCCTGGACGACGCTCGACGATTACCTCGCGCAGATCGAATGGATTCACGCGCGCGGACTCGCTCATCACATCGCGCCCGTGCAGCTGTCCATTCGACTCCTCGTCCCGCCGCGCTCCGCCCTCCTCAATCTGCCCGACACCCCGCATTGGCTCGGCCCATTGGACTCCGCCAACTTCACCTACCGTTGGTCGCACCCCGATCCGCGAATGGATAAACTCCACTCTCAAATTTCCGCTCTCGTTGAAGAGGCCGAACTCGCCGACGAGCCTGCTCCACTCGCCCACAACCGAATCCGCGAAGCGGCCTTCACCGCCGCCGGGCTTTTCGCCCCCCCGCCCTCTCCGTCTCACATCCCCCGCCCCGCCCCTCCGCGCCTCACCGAAAACTGGTTCTGTTGAGCAGAGCCGACACGAGATCAGGTTGGTCTTTTAGCGAATGGCGGATAGCGGATAGCAGGTAGCAGGTAGCAAGTAGCATTGTTCATTGTTCATTGTTCATTGTTCATTCAAAAACACTTGCAGCGGCTCGCCGCCGAACCGCGGCCCCGGCGTGAAGTAACTCACGCCGAACGAGGCCGTGCGATAGCCCGTGAGTCTCAGATACGGAACGGCGGGATGCCCCAGCGCGCGCAGAATGATCTACCACCGCCCGGTGAAACTCAACAGCGTGAGCAGTCCGTCATATCCGCGTAATCCGCGTTCCCACTTTTCCATCGGCCAAAGCTGCGAATGAATGGAACGATTAAACCAAAACGCCCCGAATACAAAACCTTCGGGGCGCTGGTGAAAACGATGCAAATCACAACGCCGGTTGCGCCAGCGACTCCTTCAGCCGCTCGATGCGCCGCTGGATGTATGGAGAGAAGTGCCCGGCATATTTTTCCTGCAATTCGGGAAGCATCCAATCGTTGCCGGTGATTCGGCCCCGGCAAGTCGGCATCCCACAGCCGCACTCGAATTCGTCATAGGGGCTGGCATCCGTCATCGCGTAATCGAAACACACTTCCTCGCCCGGCTTAATGTCGCGCAGAGCCACCAGCGCAATCTGCCCCACCAGTCCGGCGTTCGGCTCGCAACTATGGTTGATGTGATCCGCCGGATCCTCCGGCGAGTTCGAGACGAGGTAACGATCCTCTTCCACTTGCACGCTTCGGCTTTGCAGCTCCATGGGCAAGGTCACGAAAGTCTGATGATCCACCACACTGCCGCCCCACACCACCACCAGTTCTCCGGCGCTCACCCGGTGTCGAGCGTACACGCCAAAACCGCCTTTGGCCGGGTTCAGCCGCCCTTCCAATTGGGGCGAGAGATACCCATCGCGACGTTGCGCCATCTTCTTTCGTTCTTTGCATCCTCCGGTTAAAAGATTTCAGCGCCCCACAGTTCGCGCCGCAAAGCGCGAGTGCAGTTCGCTGATACCGCCGAGTTGGGAGTATAGCCCCCAAACACCCGGCGTCAAGCCCCGCCAGAAATTTTAAGCCGCGATACAATCACCCCATGCGCCTCTCCCGCAATCTCGCCATCCTCACCGCGTCATCGCTCATCCTCTCGCTTGGGCAAGAAATGTGGTTCGGCTTCGCGCCCGAATTTCTGCGCGCGCTCGGCGCGGGGGTCATCGCCGTCGGCTTCTTCAGCAGTCTGCAAGATTTGTTCGAAGCCCTCTATCACTACCCGGGCGGATGGCTCACGGATCGTTACGGCGTGCGCCGCTCGTTGATCATCGCTAACCTCGCCGCCGGACTCGGATACTTCATCTACCTCATCAGCCCGCATTTCGCCGTAAAGTTTGAGTGAGCGCGGGGTGAACCATGCATAAATAGTCCAGCCGCCTGAGGGCGGCTGGACTCGTTGAATGCAGTGAGTGAGCGCGGGGCGCGCTATCGCGCGGAAACGGCGCCGGCGGCTCGCTTCGAATGCTCGGGGGATGGCACAGTCCATTGCACATCGTACTCACAGAAGGCGTCGCCACTGTGAGCGCAGTGCGTCTTCTCCACCGTGCCCTCGCCGCCCGCGGCTCTGATCGCCCCCTCCATCCAGCCCGGCAAATTATAGTGGCACATGTCGCTCGTCAACCCATCCGCCTCCCTCACCTGCACTCGGAGGTGGCCCTCGCTTTCAACTTGCACCTTCACCGGCGCCTCCCCCCAATAATGGCGAATGATGAGATCCATTCGGCGGAGGGTGTGGCCCGGATCGCCCTTCTTGAAGTAGTGCGAGAGTCCCCGATGCAAATCGTCTTCCGCCAAATACGCCGCCATCTCGCGCAGCACGTCCAAACGCCCGCCAGCCAGCTCTTTGAGAATGGCCGCCATGAGCGTCTTGAGATATTCGCGGGGGAATTCGGCGTTGTCGAGCAGCTCGCCGCGAAGGATGTTTGCCAGCTCGGGCGGCAGCCGTTTGAGCAAACGATCCAGCGCCCCGCCGCCGTATCGCTCGGCCACAAAATTGAGGCGCGCGCGCAAGGCCGAGCCGCGCGTGACCTGCCCGGCGCTGGCCGACACCATGAATTGAGCGATGGCTTGCTGAAGGGTCACCGCCATTTCACTCAACGACTGCGCCGATGCGCTCACCTCTTCAACCTGCGCGCTCATCTCTTCCGTTTCTGCGCTCACTTCTTCTACCGCCGCGCCGTTTTCCTCACTCACGCTGGCAATGTTTTCCATTGACTGCACAACCACTTCCGATCCCGCCGCCATCTTTGCCGTCGCCGCCATCGTCTCTTTCACCACCCCGCTCACCACATCGGTCGCCGCAACCAAGTCACCCGAAAGCGTCATCATGTGCTGGGTGGCCGCCAGCGCCGACTGGGCTTGCTTTTGCACCGCCTCGGCCGCTTTGAGGATGTTCGCCAGCGCATCCCCCGCCTGATTCGCCCGCGCCACGCCCGTCTCCACTTCCTTCGCGCCCGCGTCCATTGCCGACATCGCCTCGCCCATCGTCTGCTGGATGCCGCGAATCAACCCGCCGATCTCCTTCGTCGCCCCGCTCGCCCGCTCCGCCAACTTGCGAACCTCGTCGGCCACCACCGCAAAACCCCTGCCGTGCTCCCCGGCGCGCGCCGCCTCAATCGCCGCGTTCAGCGCCAGCAGATTCGTCTGCGAGGCAATTTCTTCAATCGTCTCCACGATCACCCCAATCTGATCCGACCTCCGCCCCATCTCTCTCACCTTCTCCGCCGACAGGCCAACTTTGACTTTGATCGTCGCCATCCCGCGAATCGTTTCGTCCACCGTCTTGGCTCCGGCTCGCGCCGCCGTGGCCGTCTCCGCCGAATCAGCCGTCACCGCCTGCGCATTGCCCGACACTTGCCTCACCGCCGATGTGAGTTGCGAAGTCACATCGGACACTTTTCCAACAGCCTGCGCCTGTTCCTGCGCGCCGTGCGCCAGCCCCTCTATTGCCCGGCGCAGTTGTTCCATCGTCGTTGCTGTCGTCGTCACGCTTTCAGATTGTTGGGCGGTGCCCTTGGCGACCTGCTGAATGATGGAAGAAATTTGCGATGTCGCCCGCCCGGCCTGATTGGCCGCCGAAGCCAATTGCCCGGAAGCGGCGGCGAGGTTGTTGGCGCTGGCGGCAACATCCGAGACAGTTTGCCGGAGGGTCACGATCATTTTGGCGAAGGCCGCGCCCAGCGCGTCCCGATCCGACTTGGGCGTAACATCCTTTGTCAGATCGTTGCGAGCCATTCTCGCGGCCACCTCGGCCATCTCCTTGAGGTAGGCCACCATGTCCCGGAATGTCCCGGCCATGACGCCAATCTCGTCCCGACTGGCAATGTCTATTTGTTGGTCGACATCGCCCCCGGCGATGGCTTGGGCCGCTGTTGCCAGGCGCTTGACCGGGCGGGTAATGGCCCGCGCGCTGAACACACCCAGGCCCAAACCGATCCCCAACGCCACCCCAACCAGAATCAACGAAGTCGTGATCACTGCCTGGACACGAGCGTTAGCGGCCGCCTGGGCCTCGTTCAGACGGGTAGCTTCCAGATCTATCAGGCGACCGGCTTCCTTGAGGAGAACACTCCGCAGGCCGTCGAAGGTTTCCATCGCCGCCGGCACGGCGGCCTGACTGGCCTTCTGCCGATACATCGCAGCGCCCGCGTCCTCCAGCGCGACTGCGTAAGCGTCCAAGAGCGTATTCACCTGCTGTTGTGTGGTCGCGGGCAGATCGCTGGCAAAAACGCTATCCCTGAACTCCGCCAGATCGGCCTCCACCTTCTGCTGATGTTCGGCATCCCGGTATTGCCACAGGAATTCTTTTTCATGGTAGGCCATGCGCCAGTAAATGTCTTCGAACGCTGTGTAGCCCTGGCCAAGAATCAGCGCCTTGATCTCGTTCCGCTTGGTTTTGATTTGAAGGGCGCTGTCTTCAAACGATTGGTTGGCGGCCTCCAGAGCGTCACGCTCGGCCAGCAACGCCTGCCCGGCGGCGTAGAATTCTTCGTAGGCCGCCGTCAGGGCCATCCAGCGGATCTCCTCCTCAGTGGTGCTGGCCGCCCATTGCCTCACTTCCTCGAGGTTGGCGCGCATTTCTGTGTCGCCCCGCGTAATTTCATCCTTCAGCGCCGGGTCGTAGCGGCCCAGACTGTACTCGGTGGCTGAATCGTTGATCAGAGCAATATGGAAGCCGAGCCGGGTTGCGTGGTAGCGGGCGTTGGCGTGCGTCACCGTTTGCCCGCTTAGAATGTTGCGCACGGCAACGATTTGAAAGTAACCGGCCAGACCGACGACCAGCGTCAGCCCGGCGGCAAGCAAAAACGCGCCGACCAACCTGCCCCACAGCGAATAGTAGAGGCTGATGCGTGAGCTGGCGCGAACACCGAATGGGGCAAAGGGTATGGTCTTCATTAATGTGGAATGATGTCACTAAGGCAACTCTAACGAGGCGTTAGCTCGGTGACAGAGTCTTCATGGGGCGATGGCCGTCGCCAGAAACGTTGGCCGCCGGACGAGGCGGCATCGGCGTCTCTCGACTGTCACGGTCAATTTCAGCCTCATCCGATCCCTTGGCTACGAGTCTGAATTGCTTGACGATCTCGTGCAGGTTCTTCGCCATCACGGCCAGATTCTCGGCCCCCGCGCTCACCTCCTCCACTGTCATGCTGCTCTCTTCGCTCACGCTGGCAATGCTCTCGATGGCGCGGGTCACTTCCTCACTCCCCGCCGCCATCTCCTCCGTCGCCGCCGTGTTCTCTTCCACCACCGCGGTGACTGAATCCATCGCCGCCACCAAGTCGTTGGCCGAGACGCTCACCCTCTGCACCGTCGCCGCCGCTTCCGTCGCGCCCTTCTGCACCGCTTCCACCGCTTTCAAGATGCTCGCCAGCGCCTGGCCCGATTCGTTCGCCTTGCTCACGCCGCTCTCGACTTCCGCCGCGCTCTCGGTCATCGCCGTCACCGCTTCGTTCACTATTTGTTGAATGCTCTTGATGAGACCGGCGATTTCTTTTGTCGCTCCGGCGCTCTTCTCGGCCAGCTTGCGCACTTCATCGGCCACCACCGCGAAGCCTTTGCCGTGTTCGCCCGCCCGCGCCGCTTCAATCGCCGCGTTGAGGGCCAGCAGATTCGTCTGCGAAGCAATGTCGTCGATGGTTTCGACTATCGCTCCAATCTGGTCGGAGCGCCGCCCCATCTCTTTCACCTTCGCCGCCGACAGGCCCACTTTGGCTTTGATGCTCTCCATGCCCTTGATGGTTTCGGCCACCTTCTGCGCCCCGCCCCGCGCTTCCTGCGCCGCCTGAGCCGAACCCTGCGCGTCGGCCTGAACGATGATTTGCACTTGCTGGATGGCGCTCGTGATTTGGGCCGTGACGTTGGAAGCTTTGCCGACGGCGGCGGCTTGTTCCTGGGCGCCCTTGGCCACCCCGTCAATCGCTCGTCTCATCTGCTCCATCGACGAGGCCGTTCGAGTCACGCCTTCGGTCTGCTGGGCCGCGCCCTTCCCGGCCTGGTTGGCCGCCGAGGCCAGTTGGCCGGAAGCCGATTGAACACCGGAGGCATTCTGCGACACTTCGCCCACCGCGCGCCGCAGGTTGGCAATCATTTGCGCGAAGGCGTTGCCCAGCACATCGCGCTCGGATTTCAACGTCACGTTTCCGGTGAGATCGCCACCGGCTATTTTGTCGGCCACCCCGGCCACGTTCTGCAAGTAAGCCGTCATCCGGCGGAAAGCATCAGCCAACTGCCCGATCTCATCTTGGCTGTTCACTTCCACCGTTTGATTGAGATCGCCTTCGGCGATGGCATCGGCCACGCGCCCCACCTTGCCCAGCGGCACGGTAATGGCGCGGGTGATGAACACGCCCAGCCCAACGGCGACTGCTACGGCGATGAGGACGACGACCACAAACGTCGTCACAGCCGTGGCAAAATCGGCCTCGTTTTCCTTCAACACAGCCCCGGCGGCTTCGGCTTGCAGGGCGTGCGCCGCGTCCGTGGCCTCGGTTACTTTTTTGTATCGCTGGCGCACCTCGCCATAGGCGTAGCCGAGGGCCTCGTCGGTTTTTCCGGCGCGGCTGGCGGGCAACACCAGCGTGTCGCGCCCTTCCCGATACGCCGCCCAGGCCTCGACAAAGGCCTCAATCGAGCCGGCCTCGTACCCGTCGATGTCCGATTCCTTCCATAACCGAACGTTTTCCTCGATGCTGGCATCGGCGGCGGCAATGTCCCTTTCCAACTGCTCCTTCTCTGCCGGGTCGGCGGCGATGATGTGCAACAGAACATTGATGCGCACAGACATCGAGTCTTGGATGATTTCCGACAGCGTGAACGCGCCGCCGAGCTGGTCAACGACGAGGCCGCGCGCGCGGCCATTCAGTCCGCTGGTCGTGCTGATTCCGACCCACCCCACGACTGCGGTGAAGACAGCCACCACCGTGAAGGCGGCCATCAATTTGTTGCGAAGGTTGAGTTTCATGAGCGATTCCTTTTGCGGCGGTGACATGCCCCTGAAGGCAACTCTAACGAGGCGTTAGCTCGGTGACAGAGTCTTCATGGGGCGATGGCCGTCGCCAGAAACGTTGGCCGCCGGACGAGGCGGCATCGGCGTCTCTCGACTGTCACGGTCAATTTCAGCCT